>JBQTHE010000048.1:0-25855 GCA_052390115.1 Pseudonocardiales bacterium
CGCCACCGCCCGCACCAGCTCCACCGTCGTGCCATATCCCACCGTCGCGGCTATCCCCCGGGAATCGACCTCGGCAACCACCGACAGCATCTCCGCCCAGGTGGAATGCAAACGGGATTCCAGTGCCCGCAGTTCCGCGAGCAACTCCTGGTCACTCGCCTGCCACCCCAGCACCCTCGACATGCCCCAATTCTAGATCGATGCACCGACAAAAACCGGTCCCGGACGCACTCATCGCGTCAGCGAAAACGCCGATCTCCGAAGCCGACCGCGACACCCGGAAGGTGTTCGGCGACTACACGGATACCTACGATGTCACCAGGGCTGGACGACCGCGCCGCAGTTCCCAAACAGATCGCTCAGGCTTTCGGCAACCGAGGCTCGATTATCTGCGCGATCCGCAACGCCTCCACACACGGATCGATTGGCGGACCCAAGCTTGACGACGCCGCCACACTCACCGTCAGCGATACCGGACCGCTGTCCATGAACTGTGCGCACTGCGAGCGGTCACGCCGTACCCCGAGTTGGACTCCGGCCCGCCCGTTGACCATCTTCTCCTCGAAGCTGACGAAGGCCGGATCGTTACGTCGAGCCTGGTATGCGGCGAGGTTGTCCTTATCCCGACCCAGGCTGAGAGTGAAGGGCTTGCCCACCCACCCACAGCCCACCACGCCCACTTCGTCGAACGGCTTGTGGGTATCGAGCTTGATGCCCAACTCGATGAGCTCCGCATCGGTCAGGATGGTGCACATATCAACCCGGCTGGCGTCGGCCACTGCGGGCGGCGCGGGAGCCCCCGGCACCTGCGAACCGCAGCCAGCCACGAGCAGCCCCACTACGGTCATCGCGAGAAAACCACACCTCACTGAGACCGCCCCCAGAACTTATACTCATTCGCCGCATCAGCCTCGCTGACCGTGCGCCCAGCAGCGCGGTAGGTCGCCGCCATGTCTCGAACACCCGACGGGCGTTCGTCATCGTCTCAATGAACTCTCGGCCGGCCTGGGCAAACCGGGCCGCAGCCGCTTCGCCATCCTCGTTGGCGCCGAACTTGCGCTTCCAGGTGAGCACATCCGCCCGTCTCAACAAGTCGTTGATCTCCTCGACCGCCTGGTCGCATCGGGCGGCGGCGCGCTCGGCGACGCCGGCATCCATCCACAGCTCTCCGGCGGCCACTGCGCGTTGCAGGTCGGTTTGTTGCGCCGCCACACCTGCCAGCTGCGCACCGGCCTGCAGCTGCTCACGTTACGTACCCTTCCGCCGAACCCGGGTGACCTTAGTCATCTCTTCCCCACTCTCGGCAGCCGAGGTTCGATCATCTGGGCGATCCGCAGCGCCTCGGCACACGCATCGATCGGCGGACCCGGGTTTGGCGGCGCCGCCACACTCACCGTCAGCGATACCGGACCGCCGTCCATCAACTGCGTGCACTGTGAGCCGCCACGGTCCAGCACGAGTTGAGTCCCGGCCCGGCCGTTGACCGTGTTGTCCGCGAAGCTGACGAATGCCGGATCACGGCGAGTCTGATACGAGGCGAGGGTGTGCTTGTCCCGGTCCATGCTCAGCGTGAACGGCTCGCCCAGCCACTGGCATCCGGCCACGCCCATCTCGTCGAACGGCTCGCGGGTGTCCGGCTTGACGCCCAGTTCGCCCAGCTCCCGGTCGGACAGGATGGTGCACATATCAACCTGACTGGCATCGGCCACCGGGGGCGGCGCGGGATCATCCGACAGCTGCGAGCCACAGCCAGCCGCGAGCACTCCCAGCGCGGCCACCAGAACAGCACCGCGCCTCACTGGGACCGGCCGCGGAACATCTGGCGGCCGGCCGCATCGGTCTGCTCGACGCTGCTCACCGTGACGTGCCTCTCCTCCGAACCGGGTGACCGTACTATCCAGCGACGGCCGCGGCCAGCACGCTCAGGGCTCAAGCAGGTGCTGGTTGGTACGGCGCACCAGGTAGGCGAGCTCGGGTGCCTCCACGACTTCCCGGCCAGCGGCGCGGAGGAGTTCGGCGCCCTGGCAGTCGGCGAACAGGTGGGGCTCACGCCAGGCGAAGACGATCCGCGGGATCGCGGTGGCAAGGATGAGCTCAGTGCAGCTGCGGGGTCGCGAAGCGCGGGTGCTGCACGGTTCGAGCGAGCTGTAGAGGGTAGCTCCGGGCAGCCGGCTGTCGTCGGGCGTGAGTTTGGCCAGCGCGGCCTCCTCGGCGTGGTCGTGCGGATCGGTCTCACGGGAGTAACCCGTGGCGAGCACCATGCCATCGGCGTCGATGATCATCACCCCCACGGAGAACGCGGCTGCAGACAACGGGCACCTCTCCGCAAGTTGGATCGCATGCTGTAGATGCCAGCGGTCCCGGTCAATCATCGGCCGGTAGCGGTGACGAGGTAGCGGAGCAGGACGAGGTCCCCGATCTGCCGGGTCTGGGCGAGGGTCATCGGGCGCTGAGGGCTCTGGGGGAACCGACCGGGATGCACGAACCGGGGGGCATCACGGTCGCCGACGAAGAACGGCGCGACCACAAGGTGCAGCTCGTCCACAAGTCCCGCACTGAGGAACTGGGTGTGGACACTGCCCCCGCCCTCGACCATCAAGCGCTCGACCTTGCGCTTGCCGAGATCGTCCAGCACTAGGCCCAAGTCGATCTGCTCTCCGGCTGCCACCACAGTCGCGACATCCCCGAGCGCCTCGCGAAGCGCCGGTGCGACCGGATCACGGGTGTAGACGAGCTTAGTGCTGTCGCCGCAGGAGAAGAACCTTGCCGTGGCGGCCAGATCGCCGCGACCAGTCAGCGTGACCTTCATGGGGTGGGCAGCCAGGCCACGCCCGATCCGCTGCTGCTGACGCTGCGCGGAGCGGACGAGTAGCCCAGGGTTGTCCCGCCGGATCGTGTTCGCTCCGACCAGGATGGCATCGACGCCGGCGCGCACCTCGTCGACCCGATCGAAGTCCTCCTGGTTGGACAGCAGCAACCGGGCATCCCGCAAGTCGTCGACATAGCCGTCGATGGACATCGCCACCGAGACGAGGACGTGCGGGCGGGGCGTCACGGGGCCGACTGTGGGCAAAGTCAGTGCGTGACGGTGATGGCCCGCACTGGGCAGGCCAGGGCGCCCTCCTCGGCTTGGGCCTCCAGGTCAGACTCGACCTCCGGGTTACGGATCAGGCAGTACCCGTCGTCGTCGAGGTCATAGACCTCGGGCCCGACCGCGTTGCACTGACCGTGGCCCTCGCAGATGTTCGGATCCACCTCGACGCGCATGGCGTCCTCCTCGGCTTCGATCTCGGCGTGGTGGGAACTCGGCCATTTTGGTCTCGTCAGCCCCGGCCGACCACCTCTGGGGGTAGGTCGGGGCGCGTGCGCCTCGGTGAAGGGGTGACGCCCTCGCGGAGGGCTTAAGTCCACGAGCGAAGTCCGGTAGAACAATGCTCTGAGGCGTGACGACGTTTGGACCGGGTCGTTATGCCTGACAGGTTCGCCCCCGGGTGGTCGGGGGGCGACGAGGAGGTGGCTGGTGGACCGTCGGGTGCGGCGCGCGGTGTTGGAACGACTAGCGGCGGTCGAGGAGATGGCCGTCCGGGCGGGTGCGGCACTGTCGGGACCGGTAGCGCGCAAGCACATCCGGACCATCACCGACGGATGGCGGGAGCTACTCATCGAACACCAGCCGGACCCCACGGGTCGTTGCCCGGTGTGCTCGGGCTGGCTGCGCCGTCGCCGCTGGCCCTGCGAGGTATGGGTGACCGCGCACCGGCACCTCATCGGTGACGGGACGGACCCGATCGAGCGCTCCGCTCAGAAGTCCCATCCGTTCCGCCGACCGCGTCAGGTTCTGGTGGTACCGCGCCAGCTGGGCGCTCCTGCCGCCGATCAGGCCACCGTGGCGAACGTCTCCCAGCGCAACGAGACCGACACCGCGGCGGTGCCTCGGACCGATCTGACCGAGCCTGCGGCCGCCATGCCCCACCTGCGGCGAGGCGGGCACCCCCGAGTTTGATCGTTCCTCTCGCACGCCGCCCTCGCTGATCCCACCGGCGGATTGTCTCGCCCACTCTGTCGGGATCGCCGCCTAACCTGACGATCGTGCCAGAGCAGAACAAGGCGAACCGACGCGGCTGGATCCGCCGGCTCGCAACGGCGTGCTGGCGCCACCCCCACCTCAGCGTGGCTGCGCTGCTCGCGTCCGGAGTCGGGGTCGGCATGGAGGCCATCATCCCGTTGCTCACCCGGCTCGCGGTGGACGACGCGGTGGCGGGCACCACACAGCGGCTGGGCTGGCTGGTCGCGGCGCTGGTCGGGGTGGCGCTGCTGCGGTTCGGGACCGCCTTCCTGCGTCGCTACCTCGGCGGGTGGCTGTCCCTGGCGGTACAGCACGACCTGCGCCGTGCCGTGTTCCGCGCGGTGCAGAGACTCGACGGCGCCAAGCAGGACCGCCTGCGCACCGGGCAGGTCGTATCCCGAGCGATCTCCGATCTGCAGCTGGTGCAGGGCCTGTTGTCGCTGGTGCCGCTGGTGGCGGGCATGCTGGTGCTCTTCGCCGTCGCGCTGGTCGCGATGCTCTGGCTGTCTCCGTTGCTCACCGTGATCGCGCTGGTGGTGGTGCCGGCTGCCGGGTTGTTCACCGCCCGGACCCGGCGGACGCTGTTCCCGGCGACCTGGTCGGCCCAGCAGCGCGCCGCCGACATCGCCGAGCACGTCGAGGAGACCGTCACCGGGGTGCGAGTGGTGAAGGGGTTCGGCCAGGAGGCCCGCGCGGTGTCCCAGCTCGAGGATCGGGCCCGGCGCCTGTTCGCCGAGCGGATGCGCTCAGCGCGCCTGACCGCCACGTTCGCGCCCACCCTGACCGCGTTGCCCTCGCTGGGCCAAGTCGCGGTCTTCGCCCTGGGCGGCACGCTCGCCTTGAACGGGACGATCAGCCTGGGAACCTTCGTGGCGTTCGCTGCCTACCTGGCCATGCTCGTCAGCCCGGCCCGGATGATCGCAAACCTGGTGGTCACCGCCCAGCTTGCCCGGGCGGGTGTGGAGCGGGTCCACGAACTGATCGATTCCCAGCCCGACGTGCGGGACGCGCCGGACGCGATCGATGTCCCGGACGGGCCGCTGGCGGTGCAACTGGACGGGGTGCGCTTCGGCTACGCGCGCAGCGAGCCGGTACTCGACGGGATGTCCCTGTTCGTCGATCCGGGCGAGACGCTGGCGCTGGTGGGCACCGCCGGCTCGGGCAAGTCCACGATCTCCCTCCTACTCCCGCGCTTCTACGAGGCGCAGCAGGGCGCGATCCGGATCGGCCCACCCGGCGCCACCATCGACCTGCGGCGGCTGCGCTTGGCGTCGCTGCGCAGGGCAGTGGGGATGGTGTTCGAGGAGGCCTTCCTGTTCTCCGACACGGTACGGGCCAATATCGCCTACGGATGCCCGGACGCCACCGACGACGAGGTGCACCGAGCCGCCCGGGCCGCGGCGGCCCACGACTTCATCTCCGCACTGCCGCAGGGCTACGACACCCGCGTCGGCGAGCGTGGACTGACCCTGTCCGGTGGGCAGCGCCAGCGGATCGCGCTGGCCAGGGCACTGCTGTCGAACCCGCGGATACTGGTGCTCGACGACGCGACCTCCGCCGTCGACGCAGTCACCGAGGCGGCCATCCACACCACGCTGCGCGCGGTGACCGCGCAACGCACCACCCTGCTCATTGCGCACCGCCGCTCCTCACTCGCGCTGGCCGACCGGATCGCCGTGCTCGACGGCGGTCGGGTGGTCGACGTCGGCACCCAGGCCGAGCTGACCGCTCGGTGCGCGCTGTTCCGCGCGCTGCTCGCCGGCCCCGGCGAGGTGATCGAAGAAGTCGCCGCCGTCACATCGGCAGGGCTGCAACCAGGACCGGACGGCATCACCGCGCAGCTCTGGCCGCCCGACGCGCCGGCCGAGGCTCCCGACGGCTCCCCCGGCAGTTCCCGATCCACTCAGCCGGCCCAGTCCGTCCGATCGGCAGCGGGCGACGTGCGGGGCGGGATGAGCAGCATGGTGGGCAGCGTCGGGCCGACCCCCGAACTGCTCGCGGCGGTGGCCGCACTCCCCCCGGCAACCGCCCAGGTTCGCATCGAAGGAACCGATCCGGCAGCGCCGGATCCGAACTTCCGGCTCGGACGGCTGCTGCGACCGGTGCGCGGACGGCTGTCCGTCGTGGCCGTCCTGGTCGGGCTCGACGCGCTGGCGACCGTGGCGTTCCCGGCGCTGGGCGGGCTCACCGTCGACGCCATCACCCGCCAAGCGCCCGACCTGCTGACCGTCGCGGTCCTCATCGGGCTCGGGGTGATCGTCGCTGACTGGCTCGTCATGGCAGCCCAGACAGTGGTCGCCGCACGGGCCGGTGAGACCCTGCTCTACCTGCTGCGGGTGCGCAGCTTCGCGCACCTGCAGCGGCTCGGGCTGGACTATTTCGAGCGCGAGATGGCTGGTCGGATCATGACCCGGATGACCACCGACGTGGATGCGCTGTCCACGTTCCTGCAGACCGGACTGTCCACGGCGCTGATCAGCATCCTCACGGTGGTGGGGGTGGCCACCGCGCTCCTGCTCACCGACGCCAGCCTCGCGGTGGTGGCGATGTTCAGCCTGCCAGTGCTGATCGCGGCCACCGTGGTGTTCCGGCGACGGTCGTCGGCGGCCTACACGCAGGCTCGGGAGCAGATCAGCGAGGTCAACGCCGACCTGCAGGAAAACGTCTCCGGCGTCCGAGTGGCGCAGGCGTTCACCCGGGAGCGACGCTCGGCCCAGGATTTCGCCGCTCGCAGTGACGCCTACCGGCGCACCCGGCTGCGTGCTCAGCGCTACATCGCCACCTACTTCCCGTTCGTCGCGATGCTCTCCGACCTGGCGCAAGCCGCAGTGTTGGGCGTCGCGGCGTCCCGGGTCGCCGCGGGCACCGTCACCCCTGGTGTGCTCGTCGCATTCCTGCTCTACCTGGGGTTGTTCTTCGCGCCCGTACAACAGCTGTCCCAGGTCTTCGACAACTACCAGCAGGCCGCAGTCGGGTTGCGGCGCATCCGGGACCTGCTGCACACGCCGACCTCGGTGCCGGCCCCGGGCGCCGAGGCGGTGCCCGTGCCCGCTCGATTGCGCGGCGAGGTGGAGTTGCGTGACGTCACCTTCGGTTACCCCGGCGCAGCGCAACCCGCGTTGGCTGGCGTGTCGCTGCGGATCGCGCCAGGTGAGACCGTCGCACTGGTAGGGGCCACCGGGGCAGGCAAGTCCACCCTGGTCAAGCTGCTGGCCCGGTTCTATGACCCGGTCGCCGGGGCGGTGCTGGTCGACGGAGTGGATCTGCGGCGTTACGACCCAGCGGCGTTTCACCACCGGCTGGGCGTGGTGCCGCAGGAGGCGCATCTGTTCCGCGGCGACGTCGCGGACAACATCGGCTACGGCGCACCGCAGGCAAGCCCCGCCGAGGTGGAAGCCGCGGCGCGGCGGGTCGGCGCGCTGGCGGCCGTCGCGGCGCTCCCGCACGGCTTCCGCCAGCCGGTCGGCGAGCGTGGGCAGGGCCTGTCCGCCGGGCAGCGGCAGCTAATCGCGCTGGCTCGCGCCGAGCTGGTCGAGCCCGACCTGCTGCTGCTCGACGAGGCCACCGCCGCGCTGGATCCGGCCACCGAGTCGGTGGTGCTGGCGGCCGCGGACCGGCTCGCGGCGCCTCGCACCACCATCGTCATCGCGCACCGGCTGGCCACTGCGGCCAAGGCCGACCGGATCGTCGTGCTGGACGGCGGGCGGGTCGTGGAGCAGGGCCGCCATCCCGAACTGCTCGCGGCCGGCGGGCACTACGCCCGGCTGTGGACCGCAGGTTCGCCGGACGGAACTGTTGCGGCCTGATCGACACGGCGCCAGGCGGTGCCTCAGACGCCCCGGCGGGGGCTAGCCTGGAAGGAGCTCAGCGACCCGAACAGAACGGATAGAGGCGAGCCCCCGCAGTGTCCCGAAGCAGTTCCACACCCGACGACCGCTCCGTGCAGTTCGGCCCCAACGAGTGGCTCGTCGAGGAGATGTACGAACAGTTCCTGGCCAATCCCTCGGCTGTGGACCCCTCCTGGCACGACTTCTTCGCCGACTACCGGCCCGCGCCGCCCGGCGGCAACGGTGCAGCACCAGCCCTGAAGCGGCCACCCCTGCAACCTGCACCCTCGCAACAGGCGTCCCCGCAACCGGTGCCCCCGGAGATGGCGACGCAGCGGCACGCGCGGGGCAACAGTGTCACCGCGAAGGAGCAGGCCCTCTTGCGCACCGAGGCGCAGGGCGATCTGGAGCAGGACACCACCACCCCGCTGCGCGGCGCAGCGGCCCGCGTGGTGGCGAACATGGAGACCTCGCTGGGCCTGCCGACGGCGACCAGCGTGCGCGCGGTACCGGCGAAGCTGCTCGCCGACAACCGCATCGTGATCAACAACCATCTCAAGCGAACCCGTGGCGGCAAGATCAGCTTCACCCACCTCATCGGGTACGCGGTGGTGCGCGCGTTGGCCGGCTTCCCGCAGATGAACCGCCACTACACCACCGACGAGCAGGGCAAACCCGCCGTCGTGGCACCTGAGCACGTCAACCTGGGCCTGGCGATCGATCTCCGTACCGACCGGGGCCGCAGCCTCGTCGTCGCCTCGATCAAGGGCTGCGAGGTGATGGCCTTCGCCGAGTTCTGGCAGGCTTACGAAGACGTCATCCGCAAAGCCCGCGACGGCAGACTCACCGCTGAGGACCTCGCGGACACCACGATCTCACTGACCAATCCGGGCACCATCGGCACCAACCACTCGGTACCCCGGCTGATGTCCGGGCAGGGAACCATCGTCGGTGTCGGTGCGATGGAGTACCCGGCGGCCTTCCAGGGCGCCAGCGACCAGGCACTCTCCGAGATGGCCATCAGCAAGATCATCACGCTCACCTCCACCTACGATCACCGCATCATCCAGGGCGCCGAATCCGGCGAGTTCCTACGCCGGATGCACGGCCTGCTGCTCGGCGAAGACGGTTTCTACGACGACATCTTCGCCTCGCTGCGCATTCCCTACGAGCCGGTGCGCTGGGTACAGGACATTCCCGAGGGTGAGGTCGACAAGACCGCCCGGGTGCTGGAACTCATCGACGCCTACCGCACCCGTGGCCACCTGATGGCCGACACCGACCCGCTGAACTACCGGCAACGCAAACACCCCGATCTCGACGTGCTGAGTCACGGCCTCACCCTGTGGGACCTGGACCGGCAGTTCGCCGTCGGTGGATTCGCCGGCCAGTCGCACATGCCGCTGCGCGACGTCCTGAAAGTGCTGCGCGACGCCTACTGCCGCAACGTGGGCGTGGAGTACATGCACATCCTGGAGCCCGACGAGCGGCAATGGCTTCAGGAGCGGGTGGAGCGGGTGCACGACAAACCCAGCCGTGCCGAGCAGAAGTACATCCTGTCCAAGCTCAACGCCGCGGAGTCCTTCGAGACCTTCCTGCAGACCAAGTACGTCGGCCAGAAGCGGTTCTCGCTGGAGGGCGCCGAGACCGTCATCCCGCTGCTGGACGCGGTGCTGGACAAGGCCGCCGAGCACGATCTGGACGAGGTGGTGCTCGGCATGCCGCACCGCGGCCGGCTCAACGTGCTGGCCAACGTCGTGGGTAAGCCGTACTCACAGATCTTCCGCGAGTTCGAGGGCAACCTGGACCCCGGCCAGGCGCACGGCTCCGGCGACGTCAAATACCACCTGGGAGCTGAGGGCAAGTACTACCGGATGTTCGGCGACGGCGAGACCACGGTGACCCTGACCTCCAACCCCTCGCACCTGGAAGCCGTGGACCCGGTGCTCGAGGGCATTGTGCGAGCCAAGCAGGACATCCTGGACAAGGGTCCGAGCGGCTTCACCGTGCTGCCGGTGGCGCTGCACGGCGACGCTGCCTTCGCCGGGCAAGGTGTGGTGGCCGAGACGCTCAACCTTTCGCAACTGCGTGGATACCGCACCGGCGGCACCGTGCACGTGATCGTGAACAACCAGGTGGGATTCACCACGGCGCCGCAGTACGCACGGTCCAGCGAGTACTCCACCGACGTCGCGAAGATGATCGGCGCCCCGGTATTCCACGTGAACGGCGATGACCCGGAGTCCTGCGTGTGGGTGGCCAAGCTCGCGGTGGAGTACCGGCAAGCATTCCAAAAAGACGTCGTGATCGACATGATCTGCTACCGCCGCCGCGGTCACAACGAGGGCGACGACCCGTCGATGACGCAACCGAAAATGTACGACGTCATCGACACCAAGCGGTCGGTCCGCAAGAGCTACACCGAGGCGCTCATCGGCCGCGGGGACATGTCCGTGGACGAGGCCGAGCGCGTGCTGAAGGACTACGCACAGCAGCTCGAGCACGTGTTCAACGAGGTGCGCGAGCTGGAGAAGCGCGCTGCGGCACCGAGCGAGTCGGTGGAAGCCGAGCAGATCGTGCCCACCGGACTGTCCACCGGGGTGTATCGCAGCGTGATCGAGCGGATCGCCGACGCGCACGTCAACCTGCCCGAAGGCTTCACTCCGCACCCAAGAGTCAGGCCGGTGTTGGAGAAGCGGGCGAAGATGGCCCGCGAGGGCGGCATCGACTGGGCCTTCGCCGAGCTGCTGGCGCTCGGCTCGGTGTGTCTGGACGGCCGGACGGTGCGGCTGTCCGGTCAGGACACCCGGCGGGGCACCTTCGTGCAGCGACACTCGGTGCTGATCGACCGCAGGACCGGGATCGAGTACACCCCGCTGATGAACCTCGCCGAGGGTCAGGCGAAATTCATGGCCTACGACTCGGCGCTGTCGGAGTTCGCTGCGGTGGGCTTCGAGTACGGCTACTCGGTGGCCAATCCGGACGCCCTGGTGCTCTGGGAGGCGCAGTTCGGCGACTTCACCAACGGCGCGCAGCCGGTGATCGATGAGTTCATCTCCTCCGGCGAGGCCAAGTGGGGCCAGCGTTCCGACGTCGTGCTGCTGCTGCCGCATGGCCACGAGGGGCAGGGCCCGGACCACACGTCTGGACGCATCGAGCGGTTCCTGCAGCTTTGCGCGGAGGGCTCGATGACCGTGGCGCAGCCGTCCACTCCGGCGAACTACTTCCACCTGCTCCGCCGGCACGCCCTCGACGGGGTGCACCGGCCGTTGGTGGTGTTCACCCCGAAGTCGATGCTGCGGCTCAAGGCTGCGGTCAGCCCGGTGGAGGACTTCACCTCGGGGCGGTTCGCCTCGGTGCTCGACGACCCGATGGTCACCGACCCCTCTGCGGTGCGCCGGGTGCTGCTGTGCAGCGGCAAGATCAGCTACGAGCTGAACGCCGCGCGCCAGCAGCGTGGCATCTCCGACGTTGCGATCGTGCGCATCGAGCAGCTCTACCCCGTGCCCAAGCGGCGGCTGGCGGCGGCGCTGGACCGCTACCCGAACGCCTCCGATGTGCGCTGGGTGCAGGAAGAACCCGCCAACCAGGGCGCCTGGCCGTTCTACGGGCTGAGCCTGCCCGAGCTGGTGCCCGAGCGGCTGGGCATGCTCAAGCGGGTCTCCCGGCGTGCCATGGCGGCCCCGTCGGCGGGATCGGCCAAAGTGCACGAAGTCGAGCAGCGCGAACTCATCACCGCCGCCCTCGAACGCTGACCCCTCCCCCACCCCCGGCGTGTCGTGCTCCCGTGCCCGGTGTGTCGTGCTCCGGTGCCCGGTGTGTCCGGCTCCCGTGCCCGGTGTGTCGCGCTCCGGTGCTCGGTGTGTCCGGCTCCCGTCCGCGTAATCTGCACCGGCCGGTATGCGCGCAGGCCCCTCGGGCGAGGAGGAGTTGAGGTGTACTTCACCGACCGCGGCATCGAGGAGCTCGAGGGGCGGCGCGGCGATGAACAGCTCAGCGTCGAGTGGCTGGCCGCCCGGATGCGCACCTTCGTCGATGAGCACCCGGAGTTCGAGGACGCCGTCGAGCGGTTGGCCACGTTCCTGGCCCGCGACGATGCCGACGAGCCGGACAGCCTCGAAAGCTGATGGGTGTCTCTCAGCCGGATGTGGTCGACCAGTTCGAGCGGGGAGAACACCTCGAAGTCTGCGCCGACCGAGCCAAGGATCATGGTGGGCCAGTCCAGGGAGTCCACGCTCATCCGCAGCAGGCATCGTCGTTCGTCGACGTCCCCGACGGTGCCCCACCGGCCGACCCGGTCGCGAACGGTCACCACCGGGGTGTGCACCAGTACCTCGACGGCGTACCGCGCCGGGAGGTTGTCGATCCCGGCCCGGACGAACGCCGCGGCGTCGTCAGCGGGCAACTCCCGTGGACGAAACCGCGCGCCGGTACTGCGTGGTTCGTCGAGGCGGTCGAGCCGGAAGCTGCGCCATTCGTGGCGGGTGAGGTCGTAGGCGACCAAGTACCAGCGGCGCCCGAGCGAGACCAGCCGGTGCGGCTCGACGTGGCGGTCGGTCTGATCGCTACCGCGTGCGGTGTAGGAAAATTGCAGGGGTTGCTCGTCCCAGCAGGCCTGGGCGACGGTGGTGAGGATCCCGGGGTCAACAGTTGGGCCGGCGCTGGCCCACCCGGCGGGTACGGTCATCGCGCGCAGCGCGTCGACCCGGCGCCGTAGCCGGGGCGGCATCACCTGCACGACTTTGGTGAGCGCGGATCGAGGACTCCTCGATGCCGGCGACCGCGCCCTGGGCTGCCGCCTGCAGCCCGACGGCGAGAGCGACGGCCTCGTCGTCATCGACGACCAGCGGGGGTAGCGCCGCACCCGCGGCGAGCTGGTAGCCGCCGTCGTTTCCGCGGTGCGCCGCCACTGGGTAGCCCAGCTCGCGCAGCCGGTCGACGTCGCGGCGCAGCGTGCGAACGGAGACCTCGAGCCGCTCCGCCAGCTGGGCACCTGGCCAGTAGCGATGGGTCTGCAGCAAGGACAGCAGCCGCAGCGTCCGTGAGCTGGTGTTCGCCATGGTGCCCAGTCTCCGCCAATTCAGGTCAGAAAATGGCCGCTATAGCTCATAACGTCACCGGTATGACAGAACCCGCACCCGGCGCACCGATGATCCGCACCCATTCACTCACCAAGGACTTCGGGGTGAGCCGCACCCAGACCGTGCACGCGGTCCGCGGCATCAGCCTGCAGATCGAACCCGGCGAGCTGGTGGCCGTACTGGGCCCGAATGGCGGCAAGACGACCACGATGCGCATGCTCATCACGCTCATCGCCCCGACCTCCGGCACCGCCACGGTCGCCGGTCACGACGTGGTCACCGAGCCCGCGCAGGTCCGCCGGCACATCGGCTACGTCGGCCAGGGCAACGGCGCCGGCCACACCCAGCGCGTCCGCGACGAGGTGAATACCCAGGGCGTCATCTACGGCCTGGACCGCCGCGGGCCCAGCAGCGGGCCGGTGAGCTGCTCGAGGCCCTGGATCTCACCGAGCTCGCCGCCCGCAAGGTCTCCGAGCTGTCGGGAGGCCAGCGCCGGCGCCTCGACGTCGCGATGGGCCTGGTGCACGCGCCGTCGCTGCTGTTCCTCGATGAGCCCTCGACCGGTCTCGACCCGCACAACCCCGCCAACCTGTGGGACCACATCCTGCGCATGCGCGGCGAACCTGCTGTTCGAACTCCACACCGGTGCCCACGAGCGGATGCTCGGTCACGCCGCTGTCCCGCCCGTCGCTGCTGATCGGGCGCTCGCTCAAGGAGATGGTGCCGTTGGCCGGGCAGGCCGTGATCATCGTCGCGGTGATGATCCCGTTCGGCTTCCGACTCTACCCAGCTGGCGCGCTGGCCGGGCTGCTGATGCTGGCGGTGCTCGGCGTCGGGCTCGGCTCCCTCAGCTACGCACTCGCGCTTGCCGTGCGCAAGCAGGAATGGATGTTCTGGGCGGTGCAGCAGACGTTGATCTTCCCGCTGATGCTGCTGTCCGGCATGCTGCTGCCGCTGGAGACCGGCCCGGCGTGGATGCAGGTCGCGGCACGGTTCAACCCGCTCACCTAGGTGGTCGACGCCGAGCGCGCCCTGTTCGCTGGCCAGCTCACGTCCTCGACCGTGGCTTTGGTGGGTCGCGGCGCTGGTGACCGCCGCCGTCGGGCTCACCGTCGGCATCCAGGCCATGGTGCGCAGCGCCGACTGACGAGCTGAAGCGGAGGCAATGATGAGGGTTCTTGTGGCAGGTGCAACCGGGTCCCCGACCGTGCATCAGCGCACGACATACCGGGCACGAGAGCACGACACACCGGGCACGAGAGCACGACACACCGGGCAGGAGAGCACGACACGCCGGGGGGTGGGGGTTACCAGGCATAGGCCTCGGGGGCGGGTTTGGCGCCGTTGGGTCCCGGCGGGGGGAACAGCTCGTCGAGCCGGGCCAGCACGTCGGCGTCCAGGGTGATCTCGACGGCCCGTAGCGAGCCGTCCAGCTGCTCGACAGTGCGCGGACCGACGATCGGCGCGGTGACCCCGTCCTGATGCAGTAGCCAGGCCAGGCCGACGTTGGCGGGATCCTCGCCGACGTCGGCACACAGCTTCTCATAGGCCTCGATGCGCTCCCGGTTGGTCTCCAGCGCGTCGGCCGAGAAGCTCGAAGTGCTCCGCGAACCGCCGCCCTCGCGTTGCTTGCGCAGGACACCGCCAAGCAGCCCACGGTGCAGCGGCGACCACGGGATCAGCCCGATGCCATAGTCCCGCGCAGCGGGCAGCACCTCCAGCTCGACCCAACGGGTGAGCAGGTTGTAGATCGACTGCTCGCTGATCAGGCCGGTGACGTGCTGGCGGCGGGCCGTCTCTTGCGCGGCTGCCAGGTGCCAACCGGCGAAGTTCGACGAGCCGACGTAGATGATCTTTCCCTGCTGCCGGAGCACTGACATGGCCGCCCAGATCTCCTCCCACGGGGTGGCCCGGTCCACGTGGTGCATCTGGTAGAGGTCGATATGGTCGGTCTGCAGCCGGCGAAGCGAGTCGTCGCAGGCGCGCCGGATGTTCAGCGCGGAGAGCTTGGTCTCATTGGGCCAGTCTCCCGTCGATCCGTAGAGCTTGGTCGCCAGCACGGTGCGCTCGCGGCGCCCGCCGCCAGTGGCGAACCACCGGCCGATGATCTGCTCGGTGACCCCTTTCCCCTTCTGCCAGCCATAGACGTTCGCGGTATCGAAGAAATTGATGCCATGCTCGTGGGCCCGATCCATGATCGCGTGACTGTCGGTCTCAGTGGTCTCCGGGCCGAAGTTCATCGTTCCCAGGCACAGTCGGGACACCGAAAGGCCGCTACGGCCCAGCTGCGTGTACTCCATGTCCACCAGCCTCGCATCACGTCGGGCGACCGACCACTCGACGGCCCCGCCGCCACACCGCCCAGGTCAGCGGCACACCGGGGCGGTAGGCGAGGTGCACCGCGGACGGGGCGTCGAGCACGTGCACGTCGGCCCGCGCCCCTGGCCGCAGCACACCGACGTCGGTGCGTCGCAGCGCCCGGGCTCCGCCCAGAGTGGCCGCCCGGACGGCCTCGGGCACGCTCATCCCCATTTGCAGCACCGCGGTCGCCACGCAGAACGCCATCGATGTGGTGTAGGACGAGCCCGGGTTGCAGTTGGTAGCCAAGGCCACCGTGACGCCCGCGTCCAGCAGCGCCCGGGCATCGGGCAGCGGGGCACGGCAGGACAGGTCACAGGCCGGCAGCAGCGTGGCCACCGTCGACGACGCGGCCAGCGCGTCCACATCGGACGCTGACAGGTAGGTGCAGTGGTCCACGCTGGCCGCCCCCTGCTCGACGGCCAATCGCACGCCGGGCCCCGGGCCCAGCTGGTTGCCGTGCACCCGCAGACCCAGCCCCCGAGCGCGACCGGCGGCCAGCACCTGCGCGGCGGCGCCGGCGTCGAAGGCACCGCGATCGCAGAACACATCCACCCACCCGACGTAGGGCGCGACCGCGTCCAGCATCTCCCCGGTGACCAGGCGCAGGTAGTCGGCAGACGGCAGGTCGGGCGGCACCAGATGTGCCCCGAGGAACGTCACCTCATCGACGACTTCGGCGGCGATCCGCGCAGAGCGTTCCTCGTCCACGACGGTGAGCCCGTAGCCGGTCTTGGTCTCCACGCAGGTGGTGCCCTGCGCCATCGCCTCGGCCAGGTGCCGCCGCAGCGTCGCCGCCAGCGCGGCATCGGAGGCCTGCCGGGTCGCGGTGACCGTGTCCATGATCCCGCCGGCGGTGTAGCGGGCCCCGGCGCTGCGGGCAGCGAACTCGTGGGTCCGGTCGCCGGCGAAGACCAGGTGGGTGTGGCTGTCCACCCAGCCGGGCACCACCGCGCGACCCTCGACGTCGACAGCGACGTCGGCGGCCGGCGCGCCACGAGCCGGGCCCACCCAGGCCACCCGCTCGTCGTCGAGCACCAGCGCCGCCCCGAGCCGGGTGTCCGAGCCGGTGGTGAGCTCACCGATCCCGGTGATCAGGGTGCTGCTCACGCCCACACCTCGCCGATCGCAGCCTGCAGCAGCGCTCCGACGTCACCGAGCTCGGCATGGCGGCCACCTTCGGCGACCACCGTGGCGCCCACCACCACGGTGCCCACATCGGATGCCGTGGCGGCCAGCGGGATCTGCTCAGGCTGGCAGCCGGCCGTGCGGGGGGAATCGGAGCGCACCGCCACCAGGTCGCAGGCCGCTCCGGGGGCCAGCACACCGTTACCGGGCCAGCCCAGGGCGGCGTGACCGGTGAGCGCGTCGATGAGTTGGCGGGCGGTGAACCGGCCGCGGCGCCCGGAACGCAGCCGCTGTCCGTGCTCCAGCGCCCGGGCCTCGGCGAACGGATCGACGACGGTGTGCTGGTCGCTGCCCAGCAGGATCGGGCAGCCGGCGGCGGCGAGCTCGGTGAACGGGCCGATTCCGTCGGCGAGGTCGGCCTCGGTGGTGGGGCAGGCGGCCACGCTTACCCCGGCATCACCGAGCAGCCGGATGTCAGTGTCGTCGAGGTGGATGGCGTGCACGGCGGTGGTCCGCGGACCCAGCACCCCGGAGTCGTGCAGCAGCCGGGCCGGGCTGACGCCGTACGCGGCGCGGCAGTCGGCGACCTCGCTGGCCTGCTCGGCGAGGTGCACGTGCAGTGGCCGGGTCCCGGCGGCGACCGCCACCTCGGGCAGCACCCCCCGGGGCACCGCGCGCACCGAGTGGATCGCCGCGCCGGTGCGGCTGGTGGCGGTGCCGGCCGGGTGGGAGCCGAGCCGGTCGGCCCATGCGGCTACCGTGGCGTCTCCGAACCTGGCCTGCTCCGGGGCCAGCCCCATAGCAATGCCTCCAGCGCCGAACCCGCCGGTCAGGTAGCAGGTGTCCAGCAGGGTGAGCCGGATCCCGGCCCGGGCGGCGGCGACGCGAAGCGCGTCCGCCATCGCGGTGGGGCCGCCGGGGCCATGGTGCAGGTAGTGGAACTCCCCGACGCAGGTCCAGCCGGCCACTACCAGCTCGGCGTAGACCGCGGTCGCCAGCGCCAGGTAGCGGTCCGGATCGAGCCGGCTGGCCAGGTCGTACATCTCCTTGCGCCAGCTCGTGAACGTGCTGCCCTGGGTGCGGCCACGCAATGCCCGGTGGAACGCGTGCGAGTGCGCGTTCGCCGCACCCGGAAGCACCAGCCCGGCGAGCCGATGGGCACCCGGCGCCGCCGCCACCCCGGTACACACGGCGACGATGCGACCGTCGGAACCGGCCTGTACCTCGACCCCACCGACTACACCAGCGGGCAGCCAGGCCTGCTCGCACCAGTAGGTGGTCGCCGAGACCTGCTTGTCAGGGTCGAGCATTGTCACTGCGCCATCGGCACGGCCAGCCCGTGCCGCGCCGCGACCTCGCGGGCCGCCGAGTACCCGGCGTCGGCGTGGCGCAGCACTCCGGTGGCCGGGTCGTTGGTGAGCACTCGTGCCAGCTTCACCGCCGCGAGCGGGGTGCCGTCGGCCACGCAGACCTGCCCCGCGTGGATCGACCGGCCGATGCCCACCCCGCCGCCGTGGTGGATGGACACCCAGGTCGCCCCGGATGCGGTAGCGACCAGCGCGTTGAGCAGCGGCCAGTCGGCGATGGCGTCGGAACCGTCGGCCATGCCCTCGGTCTCCCGGTAGGGGCTTGCCACGCTGCCGCAGTCGAGATGGTCCCGACCGATCACGATCGGCGCGGCGATCGAACCGGCGGCGACCAGCTCGTTGAACCGCAGCCCGGCGAGGTGCCGTTGGCCCTGCCCGAGCCAGCAGATCCGGGCCGGCAGGCCCTGATACGCCACCCGCTCACCGGCCAGCCTGATCCAGCGGGCCAGCTGCTCGTCGTCGCTGAACAGATCCAGCACGGCGGCGTCGGTGGCGGCGATGTCGGCCGGGTCACCGGATAGCGCGGCCCAGCGGAACGGTCCCTTGCCCGCGCAGAACAGCGGGCGGATGTAGGCGGGCACGAAGCCGGGGTAGTCGAAGGCCCGCTCACAGCCCCCGAGGGCCGCCTCGGCGCGCAGCGAGTTGCCGTAGTCGAACACCTCGGCGCCAGCGTCCAGGAACCCGATCATCCCGTCCACATGGGACGCCATGGAGTCCCGGGCCCGCTCGGTGAACTCGTCGGGCTTGCGCCGCGCGTAGTCGTCCCAGTCCTCGAGCGCGACACCGCGGGGCAGGTAGGCGAGCGGGTCGTGCGCGGAGGTCTGATCGGTGACGACGTCGACCTCCAGGCCACGGCTCAGCAGCTCGGGCAGTACCTCGGCGGCGTTGCCCACCAGGCCGACGGATAGCGCGCGCCGTTGCTGCTTTGCAGCCGTCACCCGGCGCACCGCGTCGTCCACATCGGACGCGAGCTCGTCGAGGTAGCGGGTGTCCAGCCGGCGCCGGGCTCGCGCCGGATCGCATTCCACCACCAGCGCGACACCCTCATTCATGGTGACGGCCAGTGGCTGCGCGCCGCCCATCCCGCCCAGCCCGGCGGTGAGCACCAGCCGTCCACGCAGCGAGCCGCCGAAGCGGGCGGCGGCCACCGCGGCGAATGTCTCGTAGGTGCCCTGCAGGATTCCCTGGGTGCCGATGTAGATCCACGAACCGGCGGTCATCTGCCCGTACATGGTCAGCCCGGCGGCCTCCAGCCGGCGGAACTCCGGCCAGTTGGCCCACTCCGGCACCAGGTTGGCATTGGCGATCAGCACTCGCGGTGCCCATTCGTGGGTGCGCAGCACCCCCACCGGCCGGCCCGAGGCGACCAGCAGCGTCTCGTCGTCGCCGAGGGTGGCGAGCTCGCGGCTGATCGCGTGGAAGCTCGGCCAGTCCCGGGCCGCCTTGCCGGTGCCGCCGTAGACCACCAGATCAGCCGGTCGCTCGGCGACGTCGGGGTCGAGGTTGTTGTGCAGCATCCGCAGCGGCGCCTCGGTCTGCCAGCTGCGGGCGGTGAGCGCGGTGCCCCGCGCGGCGCGGATGGTCATGGCACGACCTCCTCGGCGACGGCCAGCAACCGTCCATTGCGGACGAGTTCGGTGACGGTGGATATCTCGGGAGCGAGGTGACGGTCCGGCCCCGGCGTGGCAACTCCGGCGGCGCGCAGGGCGTCGACCACCGCCGCGGTGGCCGGCGCCGGTCGCAGGGGGCCGCGCAATGCCAGCGCCCGGGCCGCGGTGAGCAGCTCGACGGCGAGCACGGTGGCCAGGCCGTCCAGGGCTCGGCGCAGTTTGCGCCCGGCCGCCCAACCCATCGAGACATGGTCCTCCTGCATCGCGGAGGTGGGGATGGAGTCCACCGAGGCGGGCACCGCCAGCCGCTTGAGGTCGGCGACCACGGCGGCCTGGGTGTAGTGCGCGATCATGTGGCCGGAGTCGACCCCGGGGGTATTGGCGAGGAACGGGGGCAAGCCGTGCGAGCGGGCCGGGTCGAGCATCCGGTCGGTGCGCCGTTCGGCCATGCTCGCCACGTCGGCCACCGGGAGGGCAAGGAAGTCGAGCACGTAGGCCAGCGGCGCGCCGTGGAAGTTGCCGTTGGACTCCACCCGTCCATCGGCCAGCACCATCGGGTTGTCGATCGCGGCAGCCAGCTCCCGATCGGCGACGGTCTCGGCGTGCGCGAGGGTGTCCCGCGCCGCCCCGTGCACCTGTGGAGCGCAGCGCAACGAGTAGGCGTCCTGCACCCGGGTGTCTGTTGCCGGGTCGCGGTGGCTGGCCACGATCTGGGAGCCGGTGAGCAGGGCGCGCATCCGTGCGGCGGAGACAGCCTGCCCGGGATGCGGTCGCAAGGCGATGAGGTCGGTGGCGAACGCGGCGTCGGTGCCCAGCAGCGCCTCGACGCTCATCGCGGCGGCGAGGTCCGCGGTGGCGAGCAGCCCGTGCAGGTCGGTCGTGGCGAGCACCAGCATGCCGAGCATCCCGTCGGTGCCGTTGATCAGGGCAAGGCCTTCCTTCTCGGCCAGCGCCACCGGGGCGAGCCCGGCGGCCCGCAGCGCCTCGCCGGCCGGGTTCAGCGCACCAGACGCGTCCCGGACGGTCCCCTCGCCGGTGAGCGCGAGTGCCACCGCAGCCAGCGGCGCGAGATCACCGGAACACCCCAGCGAGCCGTACTCAGGCACCACCGGGGTGATCCCCGCGTTGAGCAGGCCCGCCAGCGCCGTCGCGGTCGACGGCCGCACACCGGTTCGACCGGTAGCCAGCGTGCGCAACCGCAGCAGGGCCATAGCCCGGACGACTTCGCGCTCCACCTCGGCTCCGGCCCCAGCGGCGTGTGACCGGATCAGTGACTGCTGCAGCATCGCCCGTTTCTTCACCGGGATATAGCGGGTGGCCAGCGCCCCGAAGCCGGTGGAAACGCCGTAGTGCGGACACTGATCCGAGGCCAGCGCCTCGATGTGTGCGCGGGAGGCCGCCATCGCCTGATAAGCCTCGGCGGTCAGCTCCACCCGCGCACCAGCGCGGGCCACCGTCACCACATCAGCGCTGCTCAGCGGCCCCACCCCGACAGCCACCACGTCCACCATCTTGGCCTAGCGGCCCATGAGTGGCTATGACGGCCCTGTCCTCATCAACCAGGGCCGTAGGCGACAACCCGCACCTTCGCGACGCGGTACACCGCCTGCCCCTCGGCGCAGGGCACGGTGACCTCGACACCGACCAACCCGTCAGCGAGGACATTGCCGGTCGTAATCAGATCAGGGCAGCGCTGCCCGTTCGGCTTGCGGATGAACTCCACCGCTATCTGCAAGCCCACATCCGGCCCCGCGCCCCGTCCCGGGACCTGCGTCATGCCCCAATCACCTCAGCCCCGGCTACCCGCACCAGCGGGTCAAGGTCGATCACATCTCCACGGTGGAGTTCTCGTGGAGATCGCGGAAGGTCAGACGGTGGGGCAGGTTGGAGCAGATGGCAGGATGCCCGTAAAGATCTCCAACCCACACTCCGCGACACGAAAGGGGAACCGTGCGGGTTCGCAACCAACTGCTTCGCGTCGCCCGGGAACGCACCCCGTCGCGGCAGGTGCCTGGTGAGTGGCTGTCCCGACGCGAAGTCGCCGAGGCGGTCAACGCATGGATCTACGAGAACACCAAGAAGACGACCACCTTGGATGCCAACTATCTCGCGAAACTTGAACGCGGCGTCGTCCGCTGGCCTTCAGCCCGCTACCGGGCGGGCCTGCGAGCTGTGCTCGGTGTGGCCACGGACGCCGAACTGGGGTTTTACCCGCCTCGGCGTCCAGCGCCCGCGGTGGCCAAGACGCTGGGCGCGCACGGTGGGCTGCTGGCTGCAGGGGAGGCCGCCAACCGTGCAGGGCCCGATCGCGCGAATATCGCTGTGGCCGTCTCGGTGTCACGGCAACCGGATGCTGTGGAGGTGGCGCTGGTGTCTGCTGCCGACGAGTCGGCACGCTTGCTGGCATGGACCGAGGCGTCGAACATCGGGGACCTGACCCTCGAACAACTGCACAGCGAAGTTCGGTGGATCGCGCGCAGCTACCTCAAGGTACCCACGCTGCCACTGTTCGCCAGGGCGCGAGCCATCCGCGACCAGGCATTCGCTCTGCTGGCTGGGCACCAGCGCCCCGACCAGAGTCGCGACCTCTACACAGCGGCGGGCTGGGCGCTGACGCTGTTGGCCTGGATCAGCACCGATCTCGGCCGACCGGATGCCGCCAACACGCACGCCCGCGCAGCGTGGGTCTGTGCCGACAACGCTGATCACCACGGGTTGCGGGCGTGGATACGCGCCACCCAGCACACCGCCGCGTTCTGGGAATGCCACTTCCTCGACGCAGCCCGCTACGCCGAGGACGGGCTGCGCTACGCCACCACCGGCAGCGCCGAAGCGTTCCTGGCCAGCGCCCAGGCGCTGGACCTGGCGAAGGCCGGCCAGGCCGGCAACGCCCGCACCGCACTGGCCCACGCCAGTGACGCCGCCGAGTCCGTTGAGCAAGCACGCGACGAACTTGCCGGGCCGTTCACCTGCTCGGTGGACCGAGCGGGCGGCTTTTGGTCGGACGTGTATCTCGCACTCGGTCAGCCCGCCGACGCGCTCACCGAGGCAGACCGTGCGGTGGCCGCATTCGAGCAGGCGCCGACCGAGCGGCGCAACCCCGGCAGCGAGCGGATGGCCAGGGTGCAGCAGGTACGGGCACACCTCGCGCTGGGTCAGTTCGACGGCGCGGTAGAGACGCTCGCCCCGGTGCTGGACACCGCTGCCGAGCACCGGGTGCGCCCCCTGCTGCAACGTCTCGCTGAGGTGCACACGCAGGCAATGACGTGCGAGCAGCAGGACGAGCCGGCGCTGTGCGCCCTGCGCGAGGCCATCACCGACTTCCGGCGCCAAGCGGTCATCGCCGAGTTGGCCACCTAGAAGCGGGGGACCGATGGCCGAGACCACGCATTCCATGCGGGATCACTGGTGGTGGCGGCCGGGCTGGCGGGTGGGCCGATCGTTCTACACCTGGCACGTGACGTTCAACGATCAACCTGCCGTGCACCGGCTCGCCGCCGACTACGTCCCCATACTCAACGATCTGCCCACCCTGAATCCGATCCCAGTACGGTGGCTGCACCTGACCATTCAGGGCATCGGCTTCACCGACGAGGTGGACCGTGCCGACGTCGACGCGATCGCGGATGCCGCCCAAGACCGCTGTGCCGCACTGGCACCGTTCATGATTACTCTCGGCCCCGCCCGGGTGGACCCCGAGGCGCTGATGCTTCCGGTCCGCCCGGTGGAGCCGGTCACCCGGCTGCGCGCCGCAATCCGCGCGGCGATCGCCGACGTGTGGGGACCAGACAACGTGCCCGAGGATCCGCACGGCTTCCGGCCTCATGTGTCGCTGGCGTATTCCAACACGGTCGGCCCCGCCAAGCCGATCACCCAGCTACTCGCGGAACGGCCAGTAACCGCGGCCGAGATCACCGTTCGCCGCGCGGCGTTGATCGACCTCAACCGCGACCACCGCGCCTACGAATGGAACGACATCGCCACGGCCGAGATGGGTACCCGCACAACCTGAGCCCGGTTCGCAGCGGGAAGGGCGGGTCCAGGTCCGCGACCATCGGAAAGTGTTGGATGTTGAGCGCCGCGAGCTCGAGACCGTGAACCAGGGCGGTGGCCGCGATCAGGTAGTCGACCAGTCCGATCGGGCGACCGCTGCTGGTGCAGGCGCTGGAAAGCCGACCGTCGACGGACGCGAAGGACGGGCGCTCGCATTGTTCGACTTGGCGGACTGCCACGTGGTGCAAGCGGAATCCGAGGAAGGCGGGCGGGTCGCCAGGGAGGTGACATGGTGCGCTGGAGGGTGCACGGCAGCCGGCGGGTCTATGCCGGTGAGTGGCTGAACGTGGATCTGGACGATGTGGAGATTCCTGGTGGCGAGCGGTTCGAGCATCACGTGATCCGGTTTCCTCGGGCGTCAGTGGGTGCTGTGGTGATCGATGACGCCGACCGGGCGTTGCTGTTGTGGCGGCACCGGTTCACCACCGATGCCTGGGGCTGGGAGATCCCGGCCGGGCGGTCCGAGATCGGCGAGGATCCCACCGAGGCCGTGCGACGAGAGGTGGCAGAGGAGACCGGCTACCGACCCGGCCGGGTGGAGCCGATGGCCACCTACAGCCCGATGACCGGGATCAGCGCGCATCGCTACCGGCTGTTCCTCGCCCTTGGTGCAGTGCGGGTTGGTGATCCGGAGGTTGCCGAGTCCGAGCGCGTGGAGTGGGTCTCCGTGGGCGAGGTGCCGGAGTTCGGGGCCAGGGGTTTGATCCCAGATGGCCCATCACTGACAGCGCTGACCTACTACCTAACAGTAATCCGCCGCACCTGAACCTGATGTGATGAAGGAGCGGGGCCTCCGCTCCCCGTGACCGTCCCGAGGCACTCTCGGGGTGCTCACTTCCCACGACGAAGGAGGCCCCTGTGAGTGAACTGTATGCGGGTAGGCAGGTTGTTGGTATCGATCTGTATCGACGGCGGTCGGTGATTGTGCGGATGACCGAGACCGGGGAACGCCTGGAGACGGTACGCATCGTTAATGACCGGGATCGTCTGGCCGATGTGATGGCCCGCGCCGGGGAGTCCCCAGAGGTGGTGTTGGAAGCGACGTATGGTGGTATTGAGCGGCGGTGCACTTGGTGCACCCGTTGGGAGTGAAGGCGTTTTCCTACCGGCGGGTCAAAAACGACGAACGTGACGCTGCGGACTTAGCGGATCTGCTGCGGATGGGCCGGCTACCCGAGGCGTGGATCGCCCCACCGGCCACTCGGGAGCTGCGGCAGCTGGTGCGGCATCGGGCCAAGCTGGTGGCGCTGCGTTCGAATGTGAAATGCCAGGTGCACGCGGTACTGGCGGCGTGTGGGGTGCAGGTGTTGATGAGTGACCTGTTCGGTGCTGGTGGCCAGCAGTTACTGCAACGCGTCGAGCTGCCACCGGCTTTTCGAGCCCGGGTCGGCTCGGCCACGCGGGTACTGGAATGCCTGGACTTCGAGATCGAGGTGTTCACCAAGTTGGTGACCGGCCGGCCGCGTGGCCACCGTGGCTATACCGCGATCCAGGTGATCCCGGGGGTGGGGGCGATCCTGGGCGCGGTGTTCGTCGCCGAGATCGGTGATGTGCACCGCTTTCCCGGACCCAGCCAGCTGACCAGCTGGGCCGGGCTGACTCCTAAACACCACGAGTCAGACACCAAGGTCCACCGTGGACGGATCACCAAGCAGGGCAGCACCCTGGTCCGCTGGGCCGCCGTAGAAGCCGTCCAACGAATCAGTAAGCATCACCGGCTCGGGCGGATCCGCGACCAGGTCGGCGCCCGCCGGGGGCGCAACATCGGTGTGGTCGCCGCGGCGCGAGAATTGCTCACCCTGGAGACTTATCGGAAACTCAGCTTGAAGAAGTGAAGTGAGCGAATCGCAGTGAAAGCGGTCGGGTAGGTTCGAAGTGGGCGGCGGTAGTCGGTGTGCATGCAGCGCCACGTCTTGAAGTTGGCGATTGCTCGCTCGATGACATATCGGTACTGGTTAACCACCTTGTTGAACTCCTTATGCCATTCGAGCAGCTCGCCGTTGGCTGGCTTCTTGAACGGTGTGGTGACGCCGCACCCGACATATCCCTTGTCTGCGAAGGCGTTCGACTCGTTGAAGTGATGGTCTAGTTGGAGATCTCGAAATGCCTTGGCGTCGTGGGTCTTTCCGGGAAGCGGATCGGAGATGTATCGTAGGTTCCCGGCGAGGTCGCACACGTATTGGTGTTGGTGCCCGGTCTCCTTGTGCTTGCCCGACCACAGGTCCTTCTTGTCCTTCCATGACCAGCAGGGATGCAGCGAGCCGTCGATCACAGCCACGCGCCCGGCGAGGCCTTCGGCCGCCTCGGCCAGGTCCGGCTCGAAGTCCTTGAGCGCCTTCACGATCACACCTTCGAGAGTGGAGAT
>JBQTHE010000049.1:0-23725 GCA_052390115.1 Pseudonocardiales bacterium
GGTGGAGCTGACGGGATTCGAACCCGTGACCCCCGCACTGCCAGTGCGGTGCGCTACCAGCTGCGCTACAGCCCCAAGTAGTCACCGCAGCTCCGCCGCGGTGCGTAGGCAACCGTACACGAGGCCGGGGATGATCCACGACACCGGACCGGATCAGCGTCGGGCGCCGCTCAGCGCCTGATCCAACCAGTCTTCGTCGCCGATGTCAGCGAGCGAGCCGTTCACCACGACCGTCGGAGTGCCGAACTGGCCATCGGGTCGCAGGCCGCTGATGAACCGCCTGGCGATCTCGGTGGACGCGGCGACGCGCCGATCGGCACCGGCCTGCACACAGCTTGCGAAGCTGTCGCCAGCGCCCAGGTCACGGCCGAGTTGCTGGAGCTGGGCGCTGGTCCACCCGGGACCGCCCTCGGTCGGCTGAGCGGCGAACAGACTGTCGTGGAAGCGGGGGAAGACGCCGGCCTCGGCGGCGCAGAAGGTTGCGCCGGCGGCCAGGGTGGAGTACCCGGCCGGAACCGAGAGATCATCGAGGATGGCGACCGGGTGATACACCACCCGGACCGTGCCCTCCGCGGCAGCTTGCGCGAGCCGCTGATGGTAGAGCTGCTCGAACTGCGCGCAGCCCGGGCACAGGAAGTCCTCGTACACATCGATGGTCACCGGCGCCTGGGGGCTTCCGGTCACGATGACGTCACCCTGCACAGCGACCGGGTACACCGGCCCGGCAGCGGCGACGGGGATCGCCGCCGGCAGATCAGCCGGCTTGTTGAGGTTCTGCAGCCATAGCCCGCCCCCGATGACGATCGCGAGCGCGACGACGATGGCGACGCCGACCACTGTCCCGCGGCTGGGCCCGCCACCCTTGCGGACCGCTGTCACGGCTTGGGCAGCCTGCCGCTTGCGCTTTCCCTCACCCCGTTCGGCCCCGCCCACGACACGCCCTCCCTGCTCATCCGGCCGGATGCCCGGCTCGGCTCCACTGTCGGTCCGGATCCTGCTTGTCCGGGTTCTGCTTGTCCGGGTCCGCGCGCAGCCACCCGTCAACGCTCCATGCCGTCCGGGGCCGGACCACCAGCCACAACGCCAGCAGCAACAAGCCGGCGTCTCGCGCGAGCTCCTGCGGGTAGCGGGTGGCGCCCTCGGCTACCGGCCCGCCACCGCCGAAACAGCCGCAGTCAATGGACAGCCCACGGGCCCAGGCCTGCACAACCCCGGTCATCAGCACCACCAGCAGCGCCGCCGAGCCGAGCGCGGTCCACCGGGTGAACGCGCCCGCCACCAGCAGGGTTCCCAATGCCAGCTCCACCAGCGGCAAGCCGATGGCAACCGGGCCGACCAGGCCCGGCGGTAGCACCTCGTAGGCCAGCACCGCTACCCGGGTCTGGGCCGGATCGACGACCTTGAGCGCTCCGGAGACCAGAAACACCGCGGCCAGCCCGAGTCGTACCACGGTGCCCAGCCCCTCGACGGCGGGGCGGGACAGGCGAGGCACCCGAACAGAGTAGCCAGTCACCACAGGCGCAGGTGAGGCTGCCCATGGCGAGCCGAACCTGAGTTCCGGGTGGATCCGGTGCGCTCCGTACCGTGGTCGGCGGCGGGCCTGACGGAGGTGTGGGATGGCTGTCGAGCCAGGTGACGAGGTCGGGCACATCCACCAGGACGTATCCGGAGGATGGCTACGGCCGGCTGTTTTCGGCGCGATGGACGGCCTGGTGACCAACATCGCGCTGGTCGCCGGGGTGGGCGGCGCCGGGGCCGGTGCCGACGTGATCGTGCTGACCGGGATGGCCGGGCTGGTGGCGGGCGCATTCTCGATGGCGCTCGGCGAGTACGCGTCGGTCGAGACGCAGAACGACGCCGTGCGCGCCGAGGTCACGGTGGAGCGCGAGGAGCTGCGCCGGCACCCGGCGGCGGAGCGGGCCGAGCTGGCCGCCTCCTTCATTCAGATGGGCCTGACCCGCAAGACCGCGCAGCAGGTGGCCGACGAGGTGCACGCCGACCCGTCACTGGCGGTCCGGATGCACATCAGCCAGGAGCTCGGCGTGAACCCCGACGAGCAGCCCTCGCCATGGGTGGCCGGCGGCTCGTCGTTTCTGTGCTTCGCGATCGGCGCGCTGGTCCCGCTGATCCCGTACCTGCTCGGCTTCGACTCGCTGGCCGCAGGTCTCGCCGCAGGCGCGGCGGGGCTGTTCCTGGCCGGGGCGCTTGCGTCCCCGTTCACCACCCGCTCGTGGTGGTGGGGCGGCCTACGCCAGGTGGGGTTCGGCGCGATCGCCGCGGCAGCAACGTACCTGGTCGGTGCCCTGATCGGGATCAGCACGGGTTGAGCGGCAGCAGACCTACGGCTGGCGCGGCCGCCCGGGGACCCGCTGCCCGGTCGGCACCTGCGGGCCCTCATCGAGGCATCCGCACTCGGCAGCGAGGTCGGTTGCGGTGCGGTCCGGCGGCCGAGGCAGCGTCTCCGGTGCGCGCCACCAGGCCACCGCGGCGAGCAGCGAGATGCCGCCGGTCAGGGCGAAGGCCGCGGAGTAGGACAGGTGGTCGGCGAGCAGCCCGGCGGTGATCGGGCCGAGGATCGCGCCGATATCGGCAGTCATCTGGAAAGCCGCGAGCACCGGACCGCCCTTGGCCTGCGAACCGATCACATCGGCGACCGTGGCGCCCTGAGCCGGCGTGATCAGCCCGGTCCCGGCGCCGGCGATGAAGGCGGCAGCCAGGAACTCCGGCACCCCGCCGGTGAAGCCGAGCCAGATCGTCGCGCCACCGGTGACGACCAGCCCGACCAGCATCGGCAGGCGGCGCCCGAGGGAGTCCGCGAGCCTGCCGGAGAACATCAGCGCAGCCACGTTGCCGGCGGCGAAGACCGATAGCGCCAGGCCGGCCAGCGATGCCCCCCGGTTCAGCACCTCGACGACGAACAGCGGCACCAGCGAGATCCGCACTCCGAACAACGCCCAGCCGTTGGCGAAGTTGGAGATCAGCGCGGCGCGGTAAGCCGGGTGGCCCAGTGCCTCGCGCACCGTCAGCGCCGGAACGTCCCCGGCCGGTAGGGCATCGACCAGCGTGGAGCGCCGCAGGAACACCCACGCCACCGCGGCCGCGACGAACAGCGCCACCGCGTAGACCACGAACGGTGCCCGCAACGAGATGGCGATCAGCCCGCCGCCGACCAAGGGACCGGAGACGCTGCCGAGCAGGAAACTGCTGGCCCACAGGCTGGTGGATCGACCGCGCAGCGCCGGTGGGGTGAGCCTGATCAACAGCGCGATCGCCGAGACGGTGAACATGGTCGACCCGATACCGCCCAGCGCCCGCAGCACCAGCAGCTGCCAGTAGCCCGCAGCAAATGCGCAGGCGCCGGTGGACAAGCCGACCACGATGATGCCCCAGATGTAGACCGGTCGTTCACCGAACGCCGAGACCAGCTTGCCGCTGGCCGGGGCGAACGCCAACCGCATGAACGCGAACGCGCTCACCACAATCGAGGCCGCTGTGACGCTGACGTCGAAGCTGCGGGCGAAGGTCGGCAATGCGGGCGCGACGATGCCGAAGCCGATCGCGATCACGAAGCTGACCGCCACCAGCACCCAGACCTCGCGGGGCAGCCGCGGAGCGACCTGTGGCCCGCCGGTGGACGACGGTTGCGGGCCCGCGCCCACGACACCACCCCTAATTCGATCTTCTTAGCAGTGCTCACCGCAGCACTGTGGTCAACCGGTGGTGCAAGCCGGGGCATTCCCCGCTGCGAACTCGTCCCCTTTGGGTTATTTTCGCTAGATTAGGTGAGCCTGACCTCACCGGACTCAGGAGAGTGAGATGCGACGGCCCCGTCGACTGATGGTTGTGGTGTTCGCGTTGGTCGCCCTGATGGTGACCGGCTGCGGTGGCGGGGGAGCGGATCGAGGCGCAGCGGGCGGGGCCGACGCCGCTCCTCGGCTCGTGCAGCACGCGATGGGCAGCACCGAGATCATCGGCAAGCCGAAGCGGGTGGTGGTGCTCGACACCGGTGAGCTGGACTCAGTCCTTGCCCTGGGCATTACTCCGGTGGGGGCGGTCCGTACCGACGCCACCTCCGGGCTGCAGGCTTACCTGGCGGATCGCGTCCAGGACGTGACGATGGTCGGCTCGAACAAGGACCCGAATCTGGAGGCGATCGCCGCCTTGCGGCCGGACCTGATCTTGTCCAGCAAGCTGCGTCACGAGGCTCTCTACGACAAGTTCAGCGGGATCGCCCCTACCGTGTTCGCCGAGAAGGTCGGGGTGACCTGGAAGGAGAACTTCCTGCTCGCCGGGGATGCGCTGGGCGAGCGGGAGGAGGCCGAGCGCATCCTGGCGGACTACGAGCAGAAGGCGAAACAGGTCGGCCAGCAGTTCGGTGACCCGGGCGCGCTGGAGGTGAGCATGGTCCGGTTCTACCCGGCCAACATCCGGCTCTACGGAGAGGGCTCCTTTATCGGGACCATCCTGCGCGACGCCGGTTTCGCCCGTCCGCAGTCCCAGCAGGTCGACAAGACCTTTGTCGAGGTCAGTGCGGAACAGGTCTCGCAAGCCGACGGCGACGTGCTCTTCTACTCCGCGTACGGCTCGAGCGGCAAGGACGCGCAGGACAAGGTTACGGCGAACCCGCTGTGGGAGCGTCTCGACGCGGTGTCGGGTGGCCGGGCCCATGAGGTACGGGACGACCTGTGGTACCTCGGCATCGGGCCGATCGCCGCTGACCTGGTCCTCGACGACATGAAGGGGTTCGCAGCCTCGTAGGCACGACGACCGGCGCACCCGCCTGCGCCCGGTCGTGGGAGGCGGGCGTCCGTACGGGTCTAGGTATTGAGTCTTACCAAGCTTAGGGTAAGCAAACCAAATGTGGGTGACCCTCGATCGGTGGACTGGAGGAGGTGCTCGTGACGGCAACCACTACCCACCCGCCACCGTCTGGCCAGCCGCCGACAGCCATGACGACCAGTCCGGGCTCGCTGCGGCGACGCCGACTGCTGGTTGTCGCCGGGCTGGTGGTCCTGCTGGCACTGGTGGCGCTGGCCAGCCTGGCGGTCGGGGCCAAGCCGATCCCGATCGACCAGTTGTGGGACGCGATCTGGTCGCCGACCGGCACCGAGAACGACATCGTGGTCCGCTCGCTGCGGGCGCCGCGCACCGTGCTCGGGATCGGGGTGGGCATCGCGCTGGGCATCGCAGGGGCGCTGATGCAGGGGCACACCCGCAACCCGCTCGCCGATCCCGGCCTGCTCGGTGTGTTGGCGGGGGCGTCCTTCTTCGTGGTTCTAGGAATCTACGTGCTGGGCGTGACGAGCCTGTTCGGCTACGTCTGGTTCGCCTTCGCCGGGGCGTTCGCGGCCAGCGTGCTGGTGTTCGTGCTCGGGTCGCTGGGCCGGGGCGGGCCGACGCCGGTGACGCTCGCGTTGGCCGGGGTGGCGGTGAGCGCGTTGCTCGGCGCGCTGACCTCGGCGCTGCTGCTGGCAGACCTGGCAACGCTCGATGCCTACCGGTTCTGGGCGGTCGGCTCGCTGGCCGGTCGCGACGCCGGGATCGCGGCCCAGGTTGCGCCGTTCCTGCTGGCCGGGCTGCTGCTGGCGGTGCTGAACGCGCCGGGGCTGAACCTGCTGGCCCTGGGTGAGGACGTGGCCCGCGCGCTGGGGCAACGGGTCGCGGTGACCCGCTGGACCGGGCTGGTGGCGATCACGCTGCTGTCCGGCGCGGCGGTGGCGGCGTGCGGGCCGATCGTGTTCGTCGGCTTGGTGGTACCGCACGTGGCACGGGCCCTGACCGGGCCGGATCACCGCTGGCTGCTGCCCGCCGCGGGGCTGGCCGGCGCGGTGCTGCTGCTGGCCGCCGACGTGATCGGCCGGGTGGTGGTGCGACCAGGTGAGCTGCAGGTGGGCATCGTGCTCGCGCTGGTGGGCGCGCCGTTCTTCGTAGCCCTGGTGCGCCGTCGCCGGCTGGTGAAACTGTAATGACTAGCACGAAGGGGACGGCGACGACAGAGGAGACGGCCGCGACGCTGCGCCGCGAGCAGGTGGCGGGCCGGCCGCCGGTTCGGGTCGGCCGGTTTTCCGGGGTGTGGCGTCCGAGGATGATCGTGGTCACGGTGGTCGGGCTGGCACTGATAGTGCTGGTGGCAGCGGCGAACATCGGCCGGGGCGACTTCCCGATCTCGGTCGGCGAGGTGCTCGCGGTGCTCTTTCAAGGTGGGGACGGCACGCAACAGTTCATCGTGCTGGAACTGCGGCTGCCACGCACCCTGACCGGGATACTGGTCGGCGCCGCGCTCGGGCTGTCCGGCGCGATCACCCAGACCGTCGCGCGCAACCCGCTGGCCAGCCCGGACATCCTGGGCGTCACCGCAGGCGCCAGCGCCGCCGCCGTCGCGGTGATCGTGCTCAGCGGCAGCTACGGCGCGGTCGGCGCGACGCTGACCGGGGTTGGGCTGCCGATCGCCGCACTGATCGGCGGGCTGGGCACCGCCGCGCTGGTGTACGCGCTGGCCTGGCGACGCGGCATCGAAGGCTACCGGCTGGTGCTGGTGGGCGTCGGGATCGGCGCGGTGGCTTTGGCGATCACCTCCTGGCTGCTCGTCATCGCCCAGATCTATGCCGCGGCCCAGGCCACGGTATGGCTCAATGGCAGCCTCAACGGCCGTGGCTGGGAGCACGTCGTGCCGGTCGGGCTGGCGCTGATCGTGCTGCTACCGGTCGCGCTGCTGCTGGCCTTCGGGCTGGGCGCGCTGCAGTTCAGTGACGACACCGCCCGCGGACTCGGGCTTCGGGTGGATCGGGCCCGCACCGCGTTGATCGTCGTGGCGGTCGGGCTGGCTGCGGTGGCCACCTCGAGCGCGGGACCGATCTATTTCGTCGCGCTGGTGGTACCGCAGATCTGCCAGCGGCTGGTCGGCGCGGCCCGCCCACCGTTGCTGGCCTCGGCGGTCTATGGCGCGCTGCTCACCGTGACCGCGGACCTGCTCGCGCGCACCGTGCTCGGCACCGAACTGCCGGTCGGCATCGTCACCGCGATCCTCGGCGCTCCCTACCTGCTGTACCTGCTCGCCCGCCGCAACCGGAAGGTGTCCGCCGCATGACTGACCGGATCCGCCTGCAGGCCCGCGACCTGCAGCTGGCTTACGGCGACAACGTCGTCGTCGACGGGCTGGACCTCGACGTGCTCGACGGCACCGTGAGCGCCGTGATCGGCCCGAACGGCTGCGGCAAGTCGACCCTGCTGCGCGCGCTGGCCCGGCTACTGCCTGCCAAGCGTGGCCACGTGCTGCTGGACGGCAAGCGGATCGGCAAGCTGCCCACCCGGGAGGTCGCGAAGATACTGGGGGTGCTTCCGCAGGCCCCGATCGCACCGGAGGGCCTCACCGTCGCCGATCTGATCGCCCGCGGCCGGCACCCGCACCAGACCTGGTACCGGCAGTGGTCCTCGGACGACGAGGCCGCGGTCGCCGAGGCGCTGGGCTGGACCGGCCTGACCGAGTTCGCCGAGCGGACCGTCGACGAGCTGTCCGGCGGCCAGCGGCAGCGGGCGTGGATCTCGATGGCCCTGGCCCAGGGCACCGACCTGGTACTGCTCGACGAGCCCACCACGTTCCTCGACCTGGCCCATCAGGTCGATGTGCTCGACCTGGTGGAGCGGTTGCACACCGAGGCTGGGCGCACCGTGGTGATGGTGCTGCACGACCTCAACATGGCCGCCCGCTACGCGCAGCGGCTGGTCGCGATGCGCGCCGGACAGATCATCGCGCAGGGCACCCCGTCCGAGGTGCTCACCGAGCCCCTGCTGCGCGAGGTGTTCGAGCTCGATGCGCAGGTGCTCACCGACCCGGTCGCCGGCACCCCGCTGATCGTGCCGGTAGGCCGCCGCAACCGCCAGCCAGCCAACTCCGAGGTCCAGACCGCCGAGCACAGCACCGGGTAACGGCCTCGCCGAACGGCCAAGTGGAACCTTATGCTGCCAGCGCGGCCTCGCCGAACGGCCAAGTGGAACCTTTTGCTGCCTGAAAGGAGCTGGCTCTGACGTCGCGGCTGCTCGGGGGGGCGATCGCCGGTCAGCGGTGGGTGTTGCTGGGGGCCGTGCTCCTGCTCGCCGGCTGGCAGGCCGCTGAGGCGCTGGTGCCGGTGGTGGTGGGTGTGATCATCGACCAGGCCATCGCGACCGGCGACGCCACCGCACTGGCCGGGTGGCTGGTTGTCCTCGCCGCGCTGTTCACCACGCTCACGATGGGTTTCCGGTTCGGCGCCCGGCTGACGGCACGTGCCAGCGAGCATGCCGGGTTGGATCTGCGGCTGACCGTGACTGGCCGCATCCTCGATTCCCGCGGCGGAACCGGAGCAGGGCGGCTGCCCGGGGAGTTGCTGAGCGTCGCCACCGCCGACGTGTCCCGGGTCGCGCTGTTCAACCGCACGGTGGCCGAGGCCGCCGTCGCGGCGTCCGGGCTGACGGTCGCGGCGGTGGTCCTGCTGAGCGCGTCGGTCCAGCTGGGCCTGGTCGTGCTGATCGGCCTACCCCCGGTGCTCCTCGCACTGAACCTGCTGACCAGGCCACTGGAGCGGCGCAGCACCGCCGAGCAGGAGCAGGCTGCTCGGGCGACGGCGGTGGCCAGCGACCTGGTCGGCGGGTTGCGGGTGGTCAAGGGGCTGCGGGCCGAGCAGGCCGCGACACAGCGGTACCGGGACGCCAGCCGCGCATCGCTGGCCGCTCGGCTTCGCGCGACGCAGCTGCTCGCCGTGCATTCGGGCGCGACACTGGCGGTGACCAGCGCGTTCCTGGCGCTGGTCGCGCTGGTGGGAGGCCGGCTCGCGACCCAGGGGCAGATCAGCGTCGGCGAGCTGGTCGCCGCGGTCGGGCTGACCCAGTACCTGATCGGTCCGCTGAGCGGGATCGCCGTCGCCGTGGCGTCGTTCGCCCAGTGCCGGGCGTCAGCCAGGCGGGTGGCCACCTTGCTCGCCGCGCCGCCCGCAGTGACCGGTGGTGCCGGCGCACTGCCGAACCGGGCGGCGGGTGCCCTGCGGCTGTCTGGCCTGTCGCACGGCGCGCTGCGCGACCTCGACCTGGAGATCGCACCGGGCGAGCTGATGGGGGTGGTGGTCCCCGAGCCCGCGGTCACCGTCGCCCTGCTCGACTGCCTGGCGCGGGAGACCGATCCCGTGGCCGGGAGGATCGAACTCGACGGGATCGCGCTGCGCGACCTCGACCTCGACGCAACGCGAAGCGCCCTGCTCGTCGCCGCACACGACACTGATCTGTTTGAGGACACTGTGATCGCCAACGTCGCGACCACCGCCGCACGCCCCGAGCAGGTCACCCTCGCGATGGCGGCGTCGGCCGCCGACGAGGTCGCCGGCAGTCTGCACGACGGTGCTGTGCTCACCGAGCGGGCCCGGTCGCTGTCCGGGGGGCAGCGCCAGCGGGTCGCGCTGGCTCGCGCTCTGGCCGCCGACCCGGCCGTGCTCGTGCTGCACGACCCGACGACCGCGGTGGACACCGTCACCGAGGCGCGCATCGCCGGCCGCCTGCGGGCAGTCCGGGCCGGCCGGACCACGGTGCTGGTCACCACCAGCCCGGCGCTGCTCGCCGCCACCGACCGTGTCGTCCTGCTGCTCGACGGGGCGGTCGCCGCGCAGGGCACCCACGCCGGGCTGGTCGAGTCCTCGCCCGCCTACCGCGAGGCGGTGCTGGCATGACAGGTGCTGGCCCTACGGAGCTGCTGCCGGTCGCGTCCGCGGCGCAGGTCCGCCGCGCGCTGGCCGAGCTCGCTCGCCCGTACCGGCTCCGCATCGTGCTTGCCGCGCTGGTGCTGGTGGCCGGCACCGCGACGGTGCTGATCGCGCCGCCGCTGCTCGGGGTGATCGTCGACCTGGTCATCGATGGCGCCCCGTCAGCCGCGATCACCGGACCTGTCCTGGGTCTGCTCGGAGTGGCGGTCGGCGCCGGGGTGCTCGATGCGATCGGCCGGGTCCTGGTGGCGAACAGCGGCGAGCCGATCCTCGCCACCCTGCGGGAGGACGTGGTCGACCGCGCGCTGGCGGTACCACCCGACGCTGTCGAGCGGGCCGGCACCGGCGACCTGGTCTCCCGGGTCAGCGGCGACGTCGCCGCGGTGTCGGAGCTGTTCGGCGAGGCCTTGCCGGGGCTGGTCCGGTCCGCCCTGATGGTCGGGCTGACGCTGGTCGGCCTGGCGGTCCTGGACTGGCGTTTAGCGCTCGCCGGTCTCGCGGCGGCCCCGGTGCAGGCCTTCGCGCTGCGCTGGTACTTGCGCCGGGCTGGGCCGATGTATGCCGAGGAGCGCAGCGCCGAGGGAGCCCGCGCCCAGCAGTTGCTCGGCTCCATCGAGGGCGCGGCCACCGTGCGGGCGTTCCGGCTGGCCGGCGTGCACACCGAGCGCATCGCACAGCGATCCCGCGCCGCCGTGGCGATCTCGCTGCACACCATCGCCGAGCAGACCCGGTTCTTCGGCCGGCTCAACGTCGCCGAGCTGATCGGCACCTCCGCGGTACTGGTCGTCGGCTTCCTGCTGGTCCGCGCCGACGCGATCACCGTCGGCGCCGCGACCGCAGCCGCGTTGTACTTTATCCGGCTCTTCGACCCGATCAACACGCTGCTCGCGCTCGCCGACGACGCCCAGGAGGCCACCGCCGGCCTGGCCCGGCTGGTCGGCGTCACCCAGCTCCCCCGGCCCGACCCCGAGAGCCAGACCGGCCAGCCGACCGACTCGTCGATCACCGTGGACGCCGTCGGGCATGCCTACAACCCCGGCCACGACGTCCTCACCGGCATCGATCTCACCCTGACACCCGGGGAGCGGGTCGCCCTGGTCGGCGCCAGCGGCGCCGGCAAGACCACGCTGGCCAAGCTCATCGCCGGCATGCACACCCCGACCGCCGGGCAGATCCGGATCGGCGGCGTCGCGGTCGACGCGCTCGACCCGGCCGCCCCACAAGCCGTCGTGCTGGTCACTCAAGAGGTGCACACCTTCGCCGGGACGCTCGCTGAGGATCTGCGGCTGGCCCGCTCCGGCGCCACCGACGCCGACCTGATAGCGGCACTGGACCAGGTCGGGGCGCTGGCCTGGGCGCGTGCCTTGCCCGACGGCCTGGCCACGGTGGTCGGCGCCGGCGGGCGCCGGCTGACCGCCACCCAGGCCCAGCAGCTTGCGCTGGCCCGGTTGGTGCTGGCCGACCCCCTGGTCGCCATCCTCGACGAGGCCACCGCCGAGGCCGGCAGCGCCGGCGCCCGGGTCCTGGAAGCGGCCGCACTGCGCGCACTCGACGGCCGCACCGCGCTCGTCGTGGCCCACCGGCTGACCCAGGCCGCCACCGCCGACCGCATCGTGGTCCTGGACACCGGCCGCGTCGTCGAGATCGGGACGCACACCGAACTCGCCAACAGCCACGGACCCTACGCCCGGCTCTGGGCGGCCTGGTCCCACGCTCGTGGAACCGGCACGTAGCCGTCCTCACCCTCGCGGCTGCCGCGCCGTCACCAGCGCAGCCCACCGCAGTGGGTGAGGCCCGTGAACTCGACGCCACAGACGTTTCGCCTGCTTGGGACGTCGGTGAGGTCGAGTTCACGGCAACCCGGCGCGACCAGCGCCGAGCTGGCTGCGGTGACGGGCCCTACCCCCGGCTGCGGACGGTGTGGTTCCTGGCTCGCGGACCCGTGGCGTAACCAGCCTGTCACGGTCGGCCAAACCGCACATTGCGCTTGGGTAAAGGTCACTTGACAGCAGAGTTAGGTAAGCCAAACATAAGGTGATTTACGGGATGAAAGGGATCATCGCCCATCCGGAGGACACATGACCACGTCCACGCTCAATGCCCGACGGCACGTCATCGACGGCCTCACCCGCCGAGGGTTCATCGGCGGCGTCTCTATGGCTGCGCTGCTGGCCGCCTGCGGGCAAGAGTCCGAGCCGGCCCCGCCGACGACCGGCGATGCCGCCGGGGGCTCAGGCTTCCCGGTCACCATTGCGCACAAGTACGGCTCGACGACGATCCCGGCCGAGCCGCAACGCGTCGTCACGGTCGGCTTCACCGACCCGGACTTCGTGCTCGCGCTGGGCGTCAAACCCGTGGCGATCACGGACTGGTACGGCGACTACCCGCTGGGCGTCTGGCCGTGGGCACAGGACGCGCTCGGCGACGCGAAACCTGGCGTCATGCCCCGCCCAGAGGGCGACAAGCTCAACTTCGAACTGATCGCCGGCTTCCGGCCAGACCTGATCATCGGGCAGTACACGGGAATGACCAAGGAGGAGTACGAGCGGGCCTCGCAGCTGGCGCCCACCGTCGCCCAGTCCGGCGAGTACCAGGACTACCAGATGCCGTGGCGGGTCACCACGCGGATCTTCGGCAAGGCATGGGGCCGGTCGCCCCGGGCCGAGGAGTTGATCGCCGGTGTCGAGTCCCGGTTCGCGGCAGCCCGCCGCGAAAACCCGGAGTTCGCGGGCGCCGAACTGGTCGTGGCCGAACGGTTCGAGAAGGGCACCACCTACATCCGGACCGCGGATGAGCCGCAGAACGGGTTGTTCAAAGACCTGGGCTTCGTGCAACCGGAACCGATCGCCGAGCTTCTCACCGACGAGGACGGGTACTCGGGGAACCTCAGCGACGAGCGGATGGAGTTGCTCGACACGGCGTCGGTGGTGGTCTGGAAGCTGTTTGTGGGAACTGACGAGTCCGGCCTCCAGCAGGGCCAGGTTCCCGACGAACTGGCCGAGCACCCGCTGTATCCGAAGCTGAAGGTGGCGCGGGAGGGGCGCGATGTGTTCCTCACCGACCAGGTCCTGCTCGGGTCAGTGATCTTCGGATCGCCGCTGAGCCTGCCCTACGCGCTGGACCGGATCGTCCCCATGCTGGCGGCCGCCCTCGACGGCGACCCGGCCACCGAGCCGCCCTCGTGAACCGTGCCATGCCACCACTGCTGACCCTCGACGGCCCGCACAACGATCTCAGCCGCCGCCGCTTCCTCGCCGTGGCGGTCGCAGCCGGGCTGCTCACCGCCTGCGGATCAGACACCTCGAACCCGGCGGTGCCGGATGCGGGACCGTGGACGTTCACCGACGACCGCGGAATCGAGGTGACCCGGCCGTCCCGACCGGCCCGGATCGTGACGAACGATCAGGCCGGCGCCGCGCTGGCCTCTCTCGGCGTGCGGCCGGTCGGCATTTTCAGCGGCGGGCCGACGGACCAGAACCCGGTCTTGGAGGGCATCGACCTGACCGGGATCGAGTCGGTTGGCGAGGTCTACGGTGAGATCAACGTCGAGAAGCTCGCGGCGCTTGCGCCCGACCTGGTCGTGGTCCCGTACGACCCGCGGCAAGAGGGCCCGCCCTTCGGTTTCGTCGACGGCCCGGTGCAGGGCCAGGTGGAGACGATCGCCCCGATCCTCGCCATTGATGGCATCAAGGACCCGGCCGACGTGATCCGCCGTTTCGCCGAGCTGGCGGCGGCGCTGGGCGCGGACCCGCAAGCACCAGCGCCGGCGGCCGCCCGGAAACGCTTCGAGGACGCCGGTTCCGCGCTCCGTGCCGCCGTCGAGGCCAAGCCCGACCTGCTCGCCGTCGCCCTCTACGCCTCCCCCACCGAGGGGATCTCGTTCTGCCGGCCTGCCACCTTCCCCGGTCTGCGTCAGTTGCAGCAGCTTGGCCTTGAGCTGGTGGTACCGGAAGGGGGAGCCGCGGACATCAACGAGGACTTCGCCAACTTCTTCTTCGATTCCGTCAGCCTCGAACTGGCCGACAAGTATCCGGCCGACCTGATCCTGCTCGACGCGGACACCTCACCCGAGGACATGGCCGGCGTCCCGACGTGGGCGGCTCTGCCCGCGGTCCAGGCCGGTCAGATCGTCGCCTTCCGCAGGCTCGGGTCCTGGACCTACAAGCAGAACGCCGGAGAGATCGAGACGATCGCCGCCGCCGTCCGTGCCACCAACCCCAACCTCGTCTGACGGAGGAGCCATGACCATCACAATGCTCGACCGGCCCGCCCTGATCCAGGACGGCGCCACCCGCCGGCAGTTCCTCATCAGCCAGGTACGGCACCGTCGACGGCGGCCCCGCGACCACGGCAGGGCAGCGATGAGGCGCGCTCGGGTCCTCGGAGCAATGATCGGGGTGCTCTGCTCGGTCCTCGTCGCCTGCAGTTCGTCGCCGACCACAACTCCGTCAGAGCCCAGCACGCCCAGCGGCGACTCCGCCTTCCCGGTCACTATCGAGCACAAGTTCGGCAGCACCACCATCGCCGCACCCCCCAAGCGGGTGGTGACCGTCGGCGACGAGGACATCGCGGTCGCTCTCGGGATCACCCCCGTGGGCATCGTCCGTAATACCAGTTACGACAGCGGCGTGGCGCCCTGGCTGGAAGACCGGATCGACCTGGCCAAGACGGCACTCATCGACGTCCCGGCCGGGGCCGAGGGTGAGGGTGCCGCCGGAGTGAACATCGAGCAGGTCGCTGCCCTCAAACCGGACCTCATCCTGGCTGTCAACGACTTCGGGCTTGAAATCGACTACCCCAAGCTGTCCCAGATCGCCCCCACCGTCGGCTACGAGACCGCGTGGGGTAAGCAGAGCTGGCAGGAACAGGCCATGGTCGATGCGCGAGCGCTGGGCCTGGAAGAGCGCGGCCGGCAGGTTGTGGCCGAGACCGAGGCGGCCATCCGCACGGTACGGGACGCGAATCCCGGCCTGGTCGGCAAGACGGTCACGTACTCCTATGCTTACGAGCCCGGCAAGATCGTGACCCTCAAGTCGGACGAGGATCCCAGCGTCAAGCTCCTGCAGGAGCTGGGGATGCAACTGCCGCAATCCGTTCGCGAGTTGCCGGACATCGCTCCCGGCAACCCGGGAGGAGAGCTGAGCTTCGAGAACATCTCGCTGCTGGACGCCGACATCGTCGTGATGCTGTACGCCACCAACGAAATACAGCGCCAGGTAGAAGACCTCGAGCTGTTCGGCAACCTCCAAGGAGTGCGGGATGACCGATACATCGTGATGGATCTTCCTACCACGACCGCGTTGCGAACCCCGACGGTGCTGAGCGTCCGGTGGGGTTTGGATCAGCTCAAACCATCCCTGGCCCGGGTAGCCACCTCCTGACGTCCGTGGTCCGCGACTCAACCCTTGCCGCGCCAGCTCGACCAGCGCTACCCGCTGCGGTGGGTAAGGCCCGTGAACTCGACCCCACGGACGTTTCTCCTGCTTGGGACGTCGGTGAGGTCGAGCTCACGGCAACTCGACGCGCGGGTCGCATCGTGGAGACCCGCCGAGATGGTTACGAGGGGCCTGCGGTGTGGTCGCGGAGCCAGTTCGCGACGTGCCGCACGTACTGGCCGTACTGCTCCAGTGCGAACGGGATGGCTGCGGCCACCTTGTCGTGGTCGACCTCGAGGTAGTCGTGCACGAGTACGTTGCGCATGCCCGCAGACGGGCGCAGCGCGGCAGCGAGGTCCCATTCGAGAACGCCAGCTCGCGCGATCTCGTCAAATGAGTCGGCGTAGCTGGCCGGCGAACGGCCAAGCAGTGATGCCACGATATGGGTGTTGATCGACCCGGCAAGTTCGACGATCTGGCTGAGCACTCGCTCGACGACGTGCCGGGTCGGTCGGTCGCGCCGCAGCCGCTCGGCGTCCACCTCGCCGACCTCCACGAGGTCGGCGAGCAGCAGCTGGATCTCGCGCAGCCGCTCCAGGATGACGGCTGCGTCGAGCCGGCGCGGTGTCATCCGGCCAGTAGTTCCAGGCTCAGCCGGCGTAGCCACTCAGTGTCCAGCCGCTGCATGACAGCAGCGGTGGAGGCACGGGCCCACGTTCCGGGCTCGCTCTCATGAAGAATGATCGAGCCAACCAGGGCACGTTCGCGCAGCAGCGGTCCGGCGACGTTGAGGTGGGCCACATCCACCTGCTCGAGCCCCACGAGGTCGATCACGTCGGTGACAAATCCGAACAGGTCGAAATCAGCGCCATGCGCGGTCAGGATTCCGATGTCGAGATCCCGCGGATCCGGCTCACCCCGGCCAGCGCTACCGAAGACCGTGAGCAGGTTGACATTCCACCGCTGGCAAAACACGCGCAGCTCACCGGACTCCGCCGCAGCCCGCAGTCGCTCCAGTCCCTCGCTCGGTGTCACCACGGCTGTCATTGTCCTGCATCCGGCCACCGCCTTGCCCGCGGCTCGCCCGACCGGCTCACCGGGAGCTGGGGCGTAACCGGGAACGGGCTCGGCGCAGCGATGCCGCCAGCGCCAGCCACACCAGCGCGAACAGCGCCCAGCCGACCGCGTTACCGGAGCCGAGCAGCGCTGGAATGCTGAGCAGCGCGGCGGCGCCGACCGCGAGCAGGATGCCGACGGCTACCGCGCCGTCGTCGACCAGCAGGCCGAATGCTTCGCGCCCCGCGGTCAGGACTGCCTTGAGCACCGCGCTCATCGGGATGCCACCAGGTCTGCGGGGTCGGTGCGGCGCAGCCACCAGACACTGAGCCAGGACAGCACCAGCGTCGCCGCGAGCAGGTAGCCCAGCGCGGCGGCGCCACCGGTCCACGCCACGCCGAGACCCTCCGCGGTCCAGTACACCCCGAAGGTGACCAGCATCGCGCCGACGGCGTACTTGAGGGTGTTCTCCGGGATCTGGGTCAGCGGCCGGCGCAGCGCCGTGCCGGCTGCGGCGACCAGCAGCAGGGCAGCCCCGGCACCGAAGGTGGGCCCGGCGTAACCGCCGCTGGTAGCGCCGAGGGTGAGCACGATGAACGCCACCTCCACACCTTCGAGGAACACGCCCTTGCCACTGACGGCGAATCCGGCCCAGTCGAACCCGCGGGACCGGCGGGTCCGGCCGAGCGCGTCGATCTCCGCAGCGAAGGCGGCCGACTCGTCGTGCTTGGCGATCAGCCCGGCCGAACGCAGCATGGCCTTGCGCAGCCACCGGCCCCCGAACAGCAGGAGCAGGGTCCCGATGACCAGCAGCAGCACCCGCTCATCGACCCGCTCAAGCAGGCCCGGCCCGAACGCGATCAGCAGCCCGGCCAGCGCGACGGTCGCGGTCGCCGCACCGGCCAGCGCGGCCCGCCAGCTCCGGCTGGCGCCTACCGCGAGCACGATCGTGAACGCCTCGACGAACTCCACGAGCGAGGCCAGAAAAGCGGGCAGCGAGGCCACCAGCAGTTCAAGCACGAGCTGAGAGTAGCGTTCACTACAGTAGATCTCCAGAGGAGTAGTAAATGGTTCGTCTTGCCGCTGACGGGATCGCCGCCGGACTAGGCGGCCTGGCGCCGGCACAGCGCAAGGTCGCCCGATTCTTCACCGAGCACGCCGCCCAGCTGGGGTTCTTCTCCGCCGCGGAGATCGCTGCCCGGCTGGGCACCAGCGACGCCACCGTCGTGCGCACTGCCCAGACTCTGGGCTACCGGGGCCTGGCCGATCTCAAGCGGGCACTGCTTGACGACACACCCTCGCCGGAGCCCACCCCGAACGCTCGGCTGGGCGCCACCTTGCGGCACGCGACGACGCCGGCCGATGTGCTGGACCACGTGCTGGACGTGCACCGGGCCGCGCTGCAAGCCGCTCGGGAGCACCTTGATGAGCGTTTCCCAGCCGCAGTCGCCCTATTGGCTGCCGCTGAGCGGATCGTGCTCAGCGGCACCGGGCCCTCAGCTGCCGTCGCGCACTACGCCGCAGTGATACTCGGCCGGGTGGGCCGCCCGGCGACCACGATCACCGCAACTGGGGTGTCGATGGCCGATCAGGCTCTGGAGCTGCGCCGCGGCGACGCGCTGCTGCTGCTGGCCTACACCCGCCTGCACACCCACACCGCCGTCCTGCTCGACCTGGCCCGACGCCGCCGGATCCCCGTCTTGCTGGTCACCGACGTGCTGGCCGACGTCGATGGCGTGGACCTCGCGCTCACCTGCCCGCGCGGCCTGCCCGGCGAGCAGTCCAGCCATGCCGTCACCGTTCTGTTGCTCGAAGCCATCGCTGTCGCGCTGGCCGCCGCCGAGCGCGCCCGCGCGACCACCGCCCTGCGCGAGCTCAACCGGCTGCGCGGCGAGCTGCTCGGCGGTCCCGCCGACGTCGACGCACCCGACGGAGAATCCCGCTAGTTCCCCTACCGCACCCGCGGGCAGCGGCTGCTAGCCTCCGCCGCCGTGGCACGACGGGCCGAGCGTGGTAACCGGGCTGCGGCCTTGACCTGGGCCGCGATAGCCGAGATTGGTCTTGCCGGCGTTCTCATGGTGTGGCTGATCAGCCCGTCCGCCGCTGGAACGGCGGGCTACGGCCGTCCCCTGTCGATGATCTTGCTGGTTGTCTCGATGCTGTTCACGGCGGTCGGGATGGGGGCTTTGCTGGTAACGCCCCGGCTGCCCCGGGGCGTCAAGTTGGCCATGACGTTGCTCATCGCGGCGGCTGCGGGAGCTCTGATCCCCCTGGCGCTGACTGGACTGTTCGCGACAGGCATCGAAGGGTACGGCCTCCTGCTTGTCCTGGCAGTCATCGGCATGGAATACCTCGCCGTGAACATTCCCCGTGCCACCCACCCGAAGCCCCCGTGATACCCCAAAGATCACAGTAAGACGAGGAGAACGAGTGACCGACGAACTGATGCGGGAGCTGGCCCAAATACAGCAGTACGCCGCCGGCCTGCAGGGTCTGCTCGCCACCGCACAGGCCGAAGCCCCCCGGAGTAGCGAGGGCACGGATGGCACCGGAACCATCCGCGTGTTCTTGGGCCCCGACGGGCTACCGAACTCATTCCGTATCGAGTCCGGATGGAACCGTAAGATTCCAGCAGAAGGTTTCGGTGGCGCCGTTCTCGAAGCATTTCAAGCCGCTATGGGAGAACGGCTGGCCGTCTGGACGAGAACGCTGGAAGACCAAGGCTGGCAGGCTCAGGCCGATCGGCTTCGTGTTGATCTCGACGAACAGGCTTCGGTGTCCGAGCAAAGAATGCCATCCGCCTTTGGGAATACCGTCCAAGACGTGACACCGCGTCCGATCGATCAAGTCGCCGAGGATATGATCAAGGCGTTCGACCATGTCGGGGACCTCGCCGCGCCGCCAGCTCAGGCGACCGGTGGTACCGGGCAAAGCCGTTCGGGCAAGCTCGTCCTCACCCTGTCCAAGGCCGGCCTGGTGTCCTGCACCGCCGACCCAGAGTGGGTGTCCGGACAAACCGCAGCCACCCTGATGAACGCACTCGGCGAGGCACTCGACGCCGCCCGCGCTGATCTCGCGAACAGCACCGTCCAGGCCGCCGTACCATCCGGAAGTTTGGACCGTCTGTTCGCCGAGGCGCTTGCGCTGCTACGCGATCCACGACGTGTCGTCGATTCCTGAGAGGATTCCGAGACGATGGCTCCCCCCAGCAAAGCGCAGATCAAGGTCGCCACCGACGCGTTGCGAACCGAGGCGGGTATCTGGGACCAGCAGAGCAGTGAGCTGGACAAGATCGTCAGCCACGCCGATGGCCTACGGCTGGAACGGATCGAGGCCGGCATCTTCCAGATCATCTTCGATGCCTATGGATCCGTGGTCGACCAGGTCACCGCACGGGCCGGGGAAGGCAGCCAGCGCATGGCGGACGTCGCCAACACCCTGCATCAGGTCGCGGATACCTACGACGACGAAGACGCGGCAAACCTGCACGTCGTCAAAAATCTGTACTGATTCGAGGGAGACAGCATGGCGTTCAGCGAGGCGCAATTCCACGCCGCCGCCGACAAGATCAACTCTGGCATGTCCGATCTCTCCGGAAAGATAGGACAGATCCGGCCGACCGCTGAGTCGGCCGTAGATCATTGGTACGTTCCGGAATTCGTCGCGGATGCGGTCCTCTGGTTGGCCGACAAGGCGATCAGCCTGGCCAAGGCGGTATGGGACAAGATCGTGGAGCTGCTCAAGGGTGTGGCCGCACCGGTCTACTTCTTCCAGTACGCCTTCGACTGGCAGGACATCCGAGGGCTGGCAAGCGGAGTGAGCGGTGAGCTCAACCCGGCGGTGCTCCCCGCAAGCAAGCACTGGAAGGGCGCCGCGGCCGAGGCGTACTCCAAGATCATCCCACTACAGGCGAGCGCGGCGACCCGCATCGGCACGATCGCCGACAAGACGGCGGTGGCGTTGGGCATCTGCGCCGCCGCTGGCCTGGCATTTTACTTGGCGCTCGGCATCATCCTGGTCAAGTTCATCGTCGGCATGGTCGGCGTCATCGTCGCTATCGGTTCAATCGCCTTCTCGTGGGCAGGGGTAGCGCTTGCCGTCGAAGAAGCCGGAGTCAACACCGGCCTCATCATCGCCGCGGTGACCACCCTGACCACGGTGCTCGGTGCCCAGGCGCAGCAGATGGTCACACTGCACGGTGAGGCGGTCGACGCCAGCACCTTCCCCGGCGGTCGGTGGCCGGACCCGACCACTGGCTCCTACCGCGACGGCTCGGTCAAGGACGGGACCGCGAACTGGTCGTACGCGGGCTGATCGAGCAAGCCGGTCCAGGCTCGGATAACCGGCTAGCGCGAAAGCCGTTGCTTGAGTGCCTGAATACGCGCGACCGACTGGTCGATACGGGTCTCGCTGATGGTGCCGTCCTCGACCAGCTTCGCGATGATGTTGATCGCTTGCGGGGCGATGTCAGGCTCGTAAACCCGAGGGTTGTTGTTGGCGAACGTGATGATGTCGACGCCCGCGACGATGGCCTGACGCAGTGCCGTCTCCAGGCCGTAGTGTTCAGCGACAGCACCCATCTGCATATCGTCGGCAATAACCACACCGTCGAAGCCGAGCCGCTGGCGAAGCAGTCCGGTGATGGTCGACGGCGATAGCGTGGCCGGCCATTCAGGGTCGATGGTGCGGTTGAACACATGGGCGGTCATCACCATGTCGACCATGCCGTCGCCGATCAGCGCGCGGTAGGGCTCCAGCTCTGCTTCCGACCACGTGCTGCTGACGTCGACGAAACCGCGGTGCGAGTCGGCGACTGCGCTGCCATGCCCAGGAAAATGCTTGACGGCGGTGAGCACACCCCGCTCGTGATGACCCTCGATGACCGCCCGGGCGTGTTCGCTCACCACCTGGGTATCAGCGGAGAAGCTGCGATCGAGGGCGCCGATCGCCGGGCTCTTGGGGTTGACGTCGAGGTCGACGACGGGGGCCAGGTTGAGATTGATACCCAGCTGGCTGAGCGTGCGAGCAGTCTGGGCGGCCTGCTCGCGGGTCGCCGTCACCCCGCGTTGCGCCAACTCGCGCTGCGATGCAGCGGGCGAAAACCCGTGTTTGTCCTTCAGCCGCATTACGCGACCGCCTTCTTGATCGACGGCCACGAGCAGCGACCCGCCGGCCGCCCGCTGAAGACCATCGACGATTGCCCGCACTTGATCAGGCGAGCGGACGTTACGCACCGGTTCGCCGGTGAGCACATCGACGTCGAACAGCACAACGCCGCCGACCTGGCCGGCGCGGATCTGCTCGACGACGGGGCTTGCGCCATCCACGCTCATCCCCCGAAACCCGACGAGCACCATCTGGCCGATCTTGCGTTCGAGCGCTGCCCGTTCCTGCGGTTCGAGCGCTGGTTGGTGTTGCGCTGGTGTCGCCTGCTTGATCGGACCATCCGGACTGCCGCCAGCTGGCCCCGTGAAGCAGCCGGCAACACCCCCGAGCACTACCAGCCCCGCCAGCCCACGCACCCACCAGCGACGACCATCGCCCATCATGTTGCCCCCCAGGCGGCAGCAGATATCCGAGCAACGCTACCGCGAGCACACTCTTGGGGCGGACTACCGCAAGATATACATACGTTTGTCTAGCTGCGTAGTATCGTCGCTTGCAAGGGTCGGTAGTGGAGGTCTCGATGGCGCTACGACGCAGGATCCGGTGGGTGGTTCGGCACGGGCTGATCAGGCGGGCAATGCACCGCCAGATGCGCGCCGGTGACCTGGGTTCGCGGCTGATGATCGACCCCGAGGTCCGCGAGGACCCCTTCCCCTGTTACGACCAGCTGCGCGAACAGGGCCGAATCGTCAGCAGCGAGCTGGCCCTGATCACGGCGCACCACGAGGTCTGCCTGGCCGTGCTGCGCAGCCCGGACTTCGGCCAGCTGCGCTACGACCAGCTGCCCGGAGTGCTCCGGCTGGGAATGAGGCTCGGCGGCCGCGGGGTCCTGGGGCCGATCGAGCCACCGTCCATGCTGGTGGCCGACCCACCCGATCACACCCGCTACCGCAAGCTGGTCACCCGGGCGTTCAATGCGCGGGCCATTGCCGCGATGCGTTCCCGGGTTGAGGGCATCGCCGAGGAGCTGCTCGATGAGATCGCCCGCTCGACGCCGACAACCCGCCCGGACGCCGGTGCGGCGACCGTGGATCTGGTGGAGCGCTACGCCAGCCTGCTGCCGGCCACCGTGATCGCCGAAATGCTCGGGGCACCGGTCGCGATGCGTCGCCAGTTCCTCGACTGGGGGGCCGGCGCGGCACTGTCGCTGGACATCGGCTTGAGCTACCGCGACTTCAGCCGGTCCGAGCACGACCTGGCCGCGCTGCATCGCTGGATGCTCAACCACTTCGCCGAGATCCGCCGAGCTCCCCGTGACGACCTCCTCAGGGCACTGGTGACCGCGCACGACCAAGGCGACCAACTGACCCTCGACGAGCTGAGCAGCATCGCGATGCTGCTGCTCGCCGCCGGTTTCGAGACCACGGTCAACCTGCTGGGCAACGGTGCCGTCCTGCTGCTGCGCCACCCCGACCAACTGGACGTGCTGGCAGCCCAACCGCAACGCTGGGCCGGTGCCGTAGAGGAGATCCTGCGCTACGAGTCGCCCGTGCAACGCACCGGGCGGGTCGCGCTGCGCGACACCGAGGTGGCCGGGCGTCGGGTGGCCGCAGGTTCGTTGATAATCCTGCTGCTCGGCGGCGCGAACCGCGATCCCGCAGTGTTCACCGACCCGGACCGCTTCGACGTCCAACGGCCAGAGGCAGCCGAGAACCTGGCATTCTCCAGCGGCATCCACTACTGCATCGGCGCCGCGCTGGCCCGGCTGGAAGGCGAGGTCGGGCTGCAGGCACTGTTCCGGCGATTCCCCGATCTCACCCTCGCTGGTTCACCGCACCGACGTCCCACCCGCGTGCTCCGCGGCTACGACACGATCCCGGTCCGGCCGAGTAGCCTTACGTCCTCGCATAGCTTGTGATCGCCGCCGCCCAGGACCTTCCCGGGCGCGAGCGCGCATGGTTACGCCACTCGGTGGGTCTTACTGCCGGAGCGGGTTGTGCAGTGGCCGCTGAGTTGGGTCCACAGTCTTCGGGGGAGTGAATTCAGGGTGACCGCGGGTCTCGATTCGGATGTGCCACCCTTGGCGGTGCACGATGACATGATGGTGCTCGCACAATAGGCACATGTTGTCGAGTTTCGTCTCGCCCCCGTCGAGCCAGTGCACAATGTGATGAGCCTGAGTGTAGCGAGGCGCGCGGTCGCACGACGGGAAACAACAGCCTTTGTCGCGTTGGGCGAGGGCGTCGCGGATCGCGGCGGTGGCCAGCCGGTGCTGGCGCCCGACATCCAGGGGCATCGAGTCGCTGCCCAGCACCATCGGCACCAGCATCGCATCGCAGGCCAGGCGGCGGGCTTCGGTGGCCGTCAGGCACCCCCCGGTGTCCAGGGTCGCGGTCCCGAGCCCGGTCACCAAGTCGCTGAGTCTCATGGTGAGCACCAAGTGGGGACGTTGCCCACCCCGGC
>JBQTHE010000050.1:0-58439 GCA_052390115.1 Pseudonocardiales bacterium
GGGTGCACACACCGCGCCGCTGCGGGCTGCCCTTCAGTGCCGCAGTCTTGGTCTTCGCGACCTTGTCCTCGCGGCCCTTACGGACCAGCTGCTGGATGGTAGGCATGGACCAGCTTTCTTCATCTTCTGGCGGTAGTGCTCTGTCGTCTGGTGCTTGGGTCATCTGGTGCTGCCCGGGCGCCGGTGGAGCGTTGCGCGGCCGATTACTCCGTATCCCGCGGTCGGGCGTGTCGCTGCTAGCGCCCGGCCAATCGGGAGGGTTGGTCCCGACCGGAGCTGGGCGGCACCCTCGCCAGACCGGTGATGGCCAGTCTGGGAGTGAGAGCCGGAGTAACTGGACCCGCACCACAGGTGGTGCACCGCCGACAGGCACGCAGAGCTCACCGACCGGCGTCGGGCACAGCATCTAGGATACCGGGGGCATTCGCCGAGGGTCAAAACGCCCCCTCCCTATGCGATGCGTCGCGCCGCGGCAACGGGCTCGACGCCGCGCCCCGCATTATCTACTCTCCAGTAACTATGGGATCTCGCCAGCTGGGACGTGCTCATCATCGGTGATGCCGACAGCATTGGGGCGGCCTGCGGCTCGCCCTGGTCGGGTTAGAGCGGCTGGACGCACCAGCGAGGTAGACAACGCCTGCCGCGGCCGCTGCATTCCACGGATCAAGGAGATTGCGATGCCGGGACCGCTGGCGGGGCTACGGGTGATCGAGCTGGCCGGGATCGGCCCCGGTCCCCACGCGGCGATGCTGCTGGCCGATCTGGGAGCTGACGTGGTCCGGGTGGAACGCCCCCCAGGGGGCCTGCAGCTTGCCCCGCGCGAAAGCGACCAGATGCTCCGCGGCCGGCGCTCGGTGGCGCTTGACCTCAAGGACCCCACCGATCGGGAAACCTTGCTGCGGCTGGTGGAGCGGGCGGACGTGCTGGTCGAGGGCCTTCGTGCCGGCGTCACCGAGCGGTTGGGCGTCGGTCCAGCCGACTGCCACGCCCGCAACCCGCGCCTGGTATACGCGCGGATGACCGGATGGGGTCAGCACGGCCCGCTGGCCAACCGCGCCGGACACGACATCAACTACCTCGCGCTGACCGGTGTGCTGCACGCGGTCGGAAACGCCGGGGGCAAACCGGTGCCACCGCTGAACCTGGTCGGGGACTTCGGCGGTGGCTCGATGTTCCTGGTGGTCGGAGTGCTGGCCGCGTTGTGGGAGCGGGAGCGGTCCGGGGCCGGTCAGATCGTCGACGCCGCCATGCTGGACGGGGTCAGCGTGCTCGCCCAGATGGTCTGGTCGTTGCGCGCGTCCGGGCTGTGGAGCGATGAGCGGGGCCGCAACCTGCTCGATTCGGGTGCGCCGTTCTACGACACATATGCCTGCTCCGACGGCCGCTACGTCGCCGTCGGAGCGTTGGAGCCCCAGTTCTACGCCGACCTGCTGGAAGGCCTGGGGTTGTCCGGGCAGGACCTTCCTCGACAGCTGGACTTGACTGGGTGGCCCGTGTTACGCGATCGATTCACCGAAGTGTTCGCCAGTCGCAGCCGAGACGAATGGGTGGCCGTATTCGAGGGAACCGACGCCTGCGTGGCACCGGTGCTGTCGTTCGCCGAGGCGCCCTCGCACCCGCATATCGCCGCTCGCGGCACCATCATCGAGCTCGACGGAGTGCTGCAGGCTGCTCCCGCACCACGATTCTCGCGCACCGCGCCGGATCGACCGACGCCGCCACCCCGTCCCGGCGCCGACACCGCGGCGGTACTCGCGGACTGGGCGGTTGGTGGCTCTTCAAGGACCACCAACCCCCCGGAGTGCTGCCCTTAACGACGGCCAACCCCCGCTGGCCGAGCCAGCGGGGGTTGGCCGTCGTTTAAGACACCCGAGACGGGGGTTGGTGGTCCTTGAAGAGCCACCAACCGGGTCAGCGGTAGTCGCGACCGAAGTCGTAGTCGTCCAGGGGGACGGCTGCGCCGGTCCCGGTGCCGAACACATCGGGCGAGTAGTAGCCGTCGTCGTAGGACGGGATCGCGTACGCCGCGGCCCGGGCCTCCTCGGTCGGTTGCACCTCGATGTTGCGGTACCGGTTGATCCCGGTGCCAGCCGGGATCAGCTTGCCGATGATCACATTCTCCTTGAGCCCGAGGAGCTTGTCGCTCTTGCCCTGGATCGCCGCGTCGGTGAGGATCTTGGTCGTCTCCTGGAAGGATGCCGCGGACAGCCACGACTCGGTCGCCAGCGATGCCTTGGTGATCCCCATCAGGACCGGACGGCCCGAGGCAGGCTCGGCACCCTCGGCGACCACCCGGCGGTTCTCCGACTCGAACTCGCCGCGCTCGGCCAGCCCACCAGGCAGGAACTCGGTGGCGCCCGAGTCGATGATCGTCACCCGGCGCAGCATCTGCCGGACGATGACCTCGATGTGCTTGTCGTGGATGTCCACACCCTGTGACCGGTACACCTGCTGGACCTCGCGGACCAGGTGCAGCTGCACCTCCCGTGGCCCCATCACGCGCAGTACCTCATGCGGGTCCACCACACCCTCGAGCAGCTTCTGCCCGACGGTGACGTGGTCGTCGTCGGCCACCGAGCGCTCGGTGCCGTCGACGGTGATCACAGCAAGCCGCTGCCGCTTGGACAGCTTGTCGTAGACGATCTCCTCGCTACCGTCATCCGGGATGATGGTGATCTTCCAGAACTTGTCGCCGTCCTCGACCCGCACCCGGCCGTCGGCGTCGGCGATCGGCGCCATGCCCTTGGGCACCCGGGCCTCGAACAACTCCTGCACCCTGGGCAGACCGGTGGTGATGTCCTCGCCGGCGATCCCACCCTGGTGGAAGGTACGCATGGTCAGCTGCGTGCCGGGCTCACCGATGGACTGCGCGGCCACGATGCCGACCGCCTCGCCCACGTCGACGAGCTTGCCGGTGGCCATGGAGCGGCCGTAGCACACCGCACACACCCCGTTAGCCGCCTCGCAGGTCAGCACAGAGCGCACCTTGACGCGCCGGACGCCCGCCAGGAGCAGCGACTCAATCGCGATATCACCCAGATCCGCACCGCGCGGCAGGATCACCGAGCCGGACTCATCCAGCACGTCCTCTGCGGTGCAGCGGGCGTACAGGCTGGTCTGCACGTAACGATGCCGGATCAGGGCACCGTCGGGTCCGGGTCCGGCCTCCGCGACCGGCATCTGGATCCCGCGCTCGGTGCCGCAGTCGTTCTCCCGCACGATGACGTCCTGCGAGACGTCCACCAGGCGCCGGGTCAGGTACCCGGAGTCGGCCGTTCGCAGCGCCGTATCGGCCAGCCCCTTGCGGGCGCCGTGCGTGGCGATGAAGTACTCCAGCACGCTCAGACCCTCACGGAAGTTGTGCTTGATCGGCCGCGGGATGTACTCGCCCTTGGGGTTGGAGACCAGGCCACGCATCCCGGCCAGGGACCGGACCTGTGTCATGTTCCCGGCCGCCCCGGAGGACACGATCGTGAAGACCGGGTTGTCCTCCGGGAAGTTGGCCTCCATCGCCTTGGCGACCTCGTCGGTGGCCTGCGTCCAGATCTTCACCAGCTCGCCGTTGCGCTCCTCGCGGGAGAGCACGCCACGCTGGTAGCGCTTCTCCACCTGGTCGGCCCTGGTCTCGTACTGGTCGAGGATCTCCTGCTTCGCGGCCGGCACCACCACGTCGACGCTGGCCAGCGTCACACCGGAGCGGGTGGCCCAGTGGAAGCCGGCGTCCTTGAGCTTGTCCAGCGTCTGGGCGACGGCGACCATCGGGTACCGCTCAGCGAGATCGTTGACGATCGCAGCCTGCCGCTTCTTGGGCAGCACGTCGTTGACGTACGGGTAGTCCTCGGGCAGCAGGTCGTTGAACACCACGCGACCCACGGTGGTGTCCGCGATCCACGCCGCTCCCGGCTCCCAGCCCTGGGTCTCCTGGAGACGGGGCTGCTCTGCCACCGGCGGCACCACGTTGCGTAGCCGGACCCGGATCTTGGCCTGCAGCCCGATGGTGCCACGGTCCAGTGCCATCAACGCCTCGGCAGGTGACGAGAACGAGCGGCCCTCGCCGGTGTCACCTTCGCGGAGCTTGGTGAGGTGGTACAGCCCGGTGACCATGTCCAGCCGGGGCATCGCCAGCGGGCGGCCCGAGGCCGGGGACAGGATGTTGTTGCTGGACAGCATCAGGATCCGGGCCTCGGCCTGCGCCTCGGCCGACAGCGGCAGGTGTACCGCCATCTGGTCCCCGTCGAAGTCGGCGTTAAACGCCTCGCAGACCAGCGGGTGCAGCTGGATTGCCTTGCCCTCGACCAGCTGGGGCTCGAAAGCCTGGATACCCAGACGGTGCAGGGTCGGTGCCCGGTTCAGCAGCACCGGGTGTTCGGTGATGACTTCCTCGAGCACATCCCACACTTGCGGGCGCTGCCGCTCCACCATCCGCTTGGCCGACTTGATGTTCTGCGCGTGGTTGAGGTCCACCAGACGCTTCATCACGAATGGCTTGAACAGCTCCAGTGCCATCTGCTTGGGCAGACCGCACTGGTGCAGCTTGAGTTGCGGACCGACCACGATGACCGAACGGCCGGAGTAGTCGACCCGCTTACCCAGCAGGTTCTGCCGGAACCGGCCCTGCTTGCCCTTGAGCAGGTCTGACAGCGACTTCAGCGGGCGGTTTCCTGGACCGGTTACCGGACGGCCGCGGCGACCGTTATCGAACAGGGCGTCGACGGCCTCCTGCAGCATCCGCTTCTCATTGTTGACGATGATCTCCGGAGCGCCCAGATCAATGAGCCGCTTGAGCCGGTTGTTCCGATTGATCACCCGGCGGTACAGGTCGTTGAGGTCGGAAGTGGCGAACCGGCCACCGTCGAGCTGCACCATAGGGCGCAGATCCGGCGGGATCACCGGGACGCAGTCCAGGACCATGCCCATCGGGTTGTTGCGGGTGGCCTGGAAGGCCGCGACGACCTTGAGACGCTTGAGCGCGCGCAGCTTCTTCTGACCCTTGCCGGTACGGATAATCTCGCGCAGATTGTCCGATTCAGCATCGATGTCGAAGTTCTCCATCAGCTTCTGGATCGCCTCGGCACCCATCGCACCGGTGAAGTAATCGCCGTAGCGATCGTAGAGCTCGCGGTAGAGCAGTTCGTCCACGATGAGCTGGCCGACGTCGAGCTTGGTGAATGTCTCCCAGATCTCGTCGAGCCGGTCGATCTCGCGCTGGGCACGGTCCCGCAGCTGGCGCATCTCGCGCTCGCCGCCCTCTTTGACCTTGCGCCGCACATCGCTCTTGGCGCCTTCAACCTCCAGCTCGGCGAGGTCGGCCTCCAGCTTCTGCGCGCGTGCCTCGATGTCGGCGTCGCGCCGGTCCTCGAGTCGCTTGCGCTGGACACCGATCTCGCTCTCCAGCGTGGAGAGATCGTTGTGCCGCTCCTCGGTGTTCACCGCCGTGATGGCATAGGCGGCGAAGTAGATGATCTTCTCAAGGTCCTTGGGAGCCAGATCGAGCAGGTAGCCCAACCTGCTCGGGACGCCCTTGAAGTACCAGATGTGGGTCACCGGCGCGGCCAACTCGATGTGGCCCATCCGCTCACGGCGCACTTTGGCCCGGGTGACCTCGACGCCGCAGCGCTCGCAGATGATTCCCTTGAAACGGACGCGCTTGTACTTACCGCAATAACATTCCCAGTCCCGGGTCGGACCGAAGATCTTCTCGCAGAAGAGCCCGTCCTTCTCCGGCTTGAGCGTGCGATAATTGATGGTCTCCGGCTTCTTGACCTCACCGAAGGACCACTGGCGGATATCTTCTGCGGTCGCGAGGCCGATGCGGAGCTCGTCGAAGAAGTTGACGTCAAGCACGTCTGGTTCCTTCTCCCCTGTGTTGATGAAATCCCTGAGTGATGAAGTCAGGGCCGGGTTCGTGCGGGGTATTCGCTAGTTCATATCTGGTGCGTCCGGCGCGGGGATGGGCGGGAGGTCCATCCCCGCGCCGTACGCGGTCTATTTTCACTGCCTCTACTGCACGACGTCATCTACCGATGGAGACTCGTTACGGGAAAGGTTGATGCCGAGGTTGGCGGCGGCCCGCTCCAGGTCTTCGTCGTCGGAGTCGCGCATCTCGATCGCTGCGCCGTCGCTGGAGAGCACCTCGACGTTGAGGCACAGCGACTGCAGCTCTTTGAGCAACACCTTGAACGATTCGGGAATTCCGGGCTCGGGGATGTTCTCGCCCTTGACGATGGCCTCGTACACCTTCACCCGGCCGAGCACGTCGTCGGACTTGATCGTCAACAGTTCCTGCAGGGTGTACGCCGCCCCGTAGGCCTGCATCGCCCAGCACTCCATCTCGCCGAAGCGCTGACCACCGAACTGTGCCTTTCCACCCAGCGGCTGCTGCGTGATCATCGAGTACGGTCCGGTCGAACGAGCGTGGATCTTGTCATCAACCAGGTGCAGCAGTTTGATGATGTACATGTAGCCGACCGCGATCGGGTAGGGGTAGGGCTCACCGGTGCGGCCGTCGTACAGTTGCGCCTTGCCGTCGGGCCCGACCATCTGATCACCGTCCCGGTTGGGCCGGGTCGAGTCCAGCAGCCCGGTGATCTCCTCCTCCTTGGCGCCGTCGAACACCGGCGTGGCGACCAAGTGGCCGGGGTCGGCCGAGTACAGCTCCTCAGGCAGCCGGGAGGCCCAGTCCGGATCACCGTTGATCTGCCACCCACTCTTGGCGATCCAGCCGAGGTGGGTCTCCAGGATCTGCCCGATGTTCATCCGGCGCGGCACACCGTGGGTGTTGAGGATGATGTCCACCGGCGTGCCGTCGGGCAGGAACGGCATGTCCTCCACCGGGAGGATCTTGCCGATGACGCCCTTGTTGCCGTGCCGGCCGGCGAGCTTGTCGCCGTCCTGGATCTTGCGCTTCTGCGCGACGTAGACCCGGACCAGCTCGTTGACGCCAGGCGACAGCTCGTCGTCGTCCTCCCGGGAGAACACCCGGATGCCGATGACCTTGCCGGTCTCGCCGTGCGGCACCTTGAGGCTGGTGTCGCGAACCTCGCGGGCCTTCTCGCCGAAGATGGCGCGGAGCAGGCGCTCCTCGGGGGTCAGCTCGGTCTCACCCTTCGGCGTCACCTTGCCGACCAGGATGTCCCCGGCCTGCACCTCGGCACCGATCCGGATGATGCCGCGCTCGTCGAGATCCGCCAGCACCTCCTCGGAGACGTTCGGGATGTCCCGGGTGATCTCCTCAGCACCGAGCTTGGTGTCCCGGGCGTCGATCTCGTGCTCATCGATGTGGATCGAGGTGAGCACGTCGTCCTGCACCAGGCGCTGGCTCAGGATGATGGCGTCTTCGTAGTTGTGGCCCTCCCACGGCATAATCGCCACGAGCAGGTTCTTACCCAGGGCCATCTCGCCGGAATCGGTGCACGGCCCATCGGCGATCACTTGACCGATCTCCACCCGGTCACCCTCGGCCACGATCGGCCGCTGGTTGGTGCAGGTGCCCTGGTTGGACCGGTGGAACTTGTGCATCCGGTAGGTCTGCCGGCTGCCGTCGTCGGCCATGACGGTGACGTAGTCGGCGCACAGCTCCTCGACCACGCCGGCCTTGTCGGCCACCACCACGTCGCCGGCATCCACCGCGGCCCGCAGCTCCATACCGGTTCCCACCAGCGGCGCCTCGCTGCGCAGCAGCGGCACCGCCTGGCGCTGCATGTTGGCCCCCATCAGCGCGCGGTTGGCGTCGTCGTGCTCGACGAACGGGATCATCGCGGTGGCCACCGAGACCATCTGCCGCGGCGACACGTCCATGTAGTCAACGCCGAGCGGGTTGATGTAGTCGACATCGCCGCCCTTGCGACGGACCAGCACGCGCTCCTCGGCGAAGTAGCCGTCCTCTCGCAGCACCGCGTTGGCCTGCGCTTTGACGAACCGGTCCTCCTCGTCGGCGGTCAGGTAGTCGATCTGCTCGGTGACCCGACCGTCGACGACCTTGCGGTAGGGCGTCTCGATGAAGCCGAACGGGTTGACCCGGGCATAGGAGGACAGCGACCCGATCAGCCCGATGTTCGGACCCTCCGGAGTCTCGATCGGGCACATCCGGCCGTAGTGCGACGCGTGCACGTCACGGACCTCGAAACCGGCCCGCTCCCGGGACAGACCTCCGGGACCCAGCGCGGACAGCCGCCGCTTGTGGGTCAACCCGGCCAGCGGATTGGTCTGGTCCATGAACTGGGACAGCTGGGAGGTGCCGAAGAACTCCTTGATCGCCGCCACCACCGGCCGGATGTTGATCAGAGTCTGCGGCGTGATGGCCTCGACGTCCTGGGTCGTCATCCGCTCGCGCACGACCCGCTCCATGCGGGAAAGGCCGACCCGGATCTGGTTCTGGATCAGCTCGCCCACGGTGCGCAGCCTGCGGTTGCCGAAGTGGTCGATGTCGTCGGTCTCCACCGGCACCACCGCGTCCGGGCCACCGCTGGCGGCAGGCATCGTCGCCTCGCCCGCGTGCAGCCGGACCAGGTAGTCGATGGTGGTGACGATGTCGTCCTCGGTGAGCACCCCGTTGCGGTGCGGCAGGTCCAGGCCCAGCTTCTTGTTGGCCTTGTAGCGGCCGACCTTGGCCAGGTCGTAGCGCTTGACCTTGAAGAAGAGGTTCTCCAGCAGCGCCTGAGCGCTCTCCTTGGTCGGCGGCTCGCCCGGGCGCAGCTTGCGGTAGATGTCCAGCAGCGCCTCGTCGGGGCCGCCGGTGTGGTCCTTTTCCAGGGTGGCGAGCAGCGTCTCGGAGTGCGCGAATCGAGCGGCGATCTGCTCGGTCGTCCAGCCCAGGGCCTTGAGCAGCACGGTCACCGGCTGGCGGCGCTTGCGGTCGATCCGCACGCCCACCGTGTCGCGCTTGTCCACATCGAACTCCAGCCACGCTCCACGGCTGGGTATGATCTTGACGCTGTAGACGTCCTTGTCGGTGGTCTTGTCCACCGCGTGGTCGAAGTACACGCCAGGAGAGCGGACGAGCTGGGACACCACGACCCGCTCGGTGCCGTTGATGATGAAGGTGCCCTTGCTTGTCATCATCGGGAAGTCACCCATGAACACCGTCTGCGATTTGATCTCACCGGTGTTGTTGTTGGTGAACTCGGCCGTGACGAACAAGGGCGCCGCGTAGGTCATGTCCTTGTCCTTGCACTCCTCCACGGAGGCCTTGACCTCGTCGAAGCGAGGGTCGGAGAAGGACAGGGCCATCGAGCCGGAGAAGTCCTCGATCGGGGAGATCTCCTCGAGCACCTCGGCGAGGCCACCGACGGGCTCGTCATCACCGGCCTTGATGCGGCGCTGGAACCACTCGTCGGCGCCAACCAGCCACTCGAAAGATTGGAGCTGAAGATCCAGGAGATCGGGTACCTCGAGCGGTTCGCGGATCTTCGCGAACGATGGCCGGGCGGGAGCTCCCGGGAGGCGGGGTACGGAGTTGTTCGCAGCAGAGGACTTGGTCGGGCGGGAGACTGCCAAGATGCGTCCTTCCGAACACTAGCGCTGCCGAGCGCAGGAACACATGGCCTCCTCCGACCACGCTCTCCGCGCTGTGTTGGTGCAGTTACCGATGCAGTTATGGCGTACTTGTGGCGATGCTTGTAGTGGTGCTTGATGCTGGGGTAACGCCTGGCGTAGTACCGTTTCGTGTACGGCCGTTCTCGTGCTGCCGCCGTTCGTGCAGGCCGAGTGACACCTGGCTTGAGGAAACCCTTGAGCGCAGGGGAAACTAGGAGATGGGCAGCGCAAAGAGGCAGTCTAACCGCTAGGACGGCGACTGTCCAGCACCGGGCACAACCGGTGCGAGCGTGCTCCTAGAGTGACCTGCGGGACGCCGTCCGTCAAGACCACATCGTCCGATCAGTGGTCGGATATGCACGATCAGCGGCCGTGAACTTGATCGGCTCCACCGATCGGGTTCACCGCCGTCGTGCGGGCTTGGTGGAGGAGCCTCAACGCAGTCAGAACGGTTCCACCTCCGCGATCTTCCAGCTGCCGTCGACCCGCTGCGCGGTGACGGTGAGACCAAGAAGAGGCAAAGGCTGGGGGCCTTGGGTGGCCTGCCGTTCGACGAACACCACCACGGTCGCCCGGTCACCGTCGAGCATCTTGACGGCGAGCGCGGGCACCTTCGCCACCACCACAGCCTGCTGCTCGGGTGCCAGCTGGCGCACCAGGGCGAACTCTTGACGATACTCCTGGGCCAACGGACCGGTGATGACGTCGGTAGCGCTGCGTTCGTTGTCATCCAGCTGGGCGAAGTCGTAGGAGAAGACATGTTGCACGGCATCGCGCACCTGCCCGGAGACCTCAGCGGTGGCCTGGGTATCGATCAGCGCATCATTGCTCGCCGCTGCCGACCCGAGCAGCTGATTGGCCTCGCCGCGGAACCATGCTGCCAGGCCCAGCGCGATCACCAGTGCAGCGACCAACCCCACCAGCGTCGCCACCCCGGTCAGACGCCGGGGCGGCGTGGCCATCTGCTCGATAGAGTCGCTGGATTGGTGCGGTCGGGTCGGGATGGTCATGCGATGTCCGAGTCCCCTTCGTTATTTCGCCGGCACGGACGTGGTCGCGGGACACGCTCCGGGCGTCTGGCTGGTGTCACCGATCGGCACCAGCTTGTCGACCTTCCAGGCGTCGCCGTCGTGGCGCATGTCGAGCTGTATGCGCCTGCGCACACAGTTCGGGGCCGCAGCCTCGAACTGGGACGTGACGTAGACCCCGACGAGCACCTTCGCACTGCCGGAACCCTCGTCGAGCGCAGCCACCGCTCCGTCGATGATCCTCGCGGTGGTGGTCGTTTTCGAGTCGGTGATGGCGCGCGCGTAGTCGTCCCGGTTGGTCCGCATCTCTCCGAGTAGCGACCCGGCCGCCGACTGCTCCCACAGGTTCAACCCGTCCTGCACCCGCCGGTAGTCGATCGTGTTGAGGTTGACCATGGCCTGCTGGGCATCGTGAAGCACGGCGTCCCGGGCTATACCCCGGGCGAGCGACGGATCATGCGCCGCCCGGTACCAGGAGACGCCGAACCAGCCGGCGGCAGCGAGGGCGACCACGGCCAGCACCATCACCAGCAAGATGGCGGTGCGTAGCGGCCCGCCCAGGAAGGTCCGGATGGCTGCGATGCGTGTCATGGCCGTCCAGGGTAGAGAGGTGGCGGTGGGTAGGAGTTAGGGTCCACCGGGATGGCGATCGCCGCCCGGGGAGGTAGTCGGTGCGCAACGGCCACGTCGAAGGGCGCCGGGAGATCGCGTCCGGACGGTCGGCCTACTGGCAGGCCTGGCTCCCGTCGGCCCACGTCAGGGCGGTCATCGTGATCGTGCACGGGTTCGGCGAGCACTCCGGGCGCTACGCGTATGTCGGCAACCGGCTGGCTGCGGCGGGCTTCGCGGCCTACGCCGCCGACTACCGCGGGCACGGCCGATCCGACGGCCGAAGGGCGAATATCGAGCGGATGGCGCTGATCGTGACCGACCTTGGCTGCTTCGTGCAGTTCGCCGCCGAGCGCCATCCCGGGCTGCCCGTGTTCATGGTCGGCCACTCGGTCGGCGGGCTGATCTCGCTGCAGTACGCCACCGAGCCAGCAACCCCGTTGGACGGCTTGGTGCTGTCCGCGCCCGCGGTGGAGGTGATGGTCGGTTCGGCGCTGCAGAGGCGCCTGGCCGGGGTGCTCTCGGCGCTGGTGCCCGACCTCCCGGTCGCTGCATTCGACGCCGACCACAAGATCAGCCGGGACCCGGAGGTGATCCGTGCTTACCGGGAGGATCCGCTGGTGTACCACGGCAGGATCAAGGCCCGGACCGGCGCCGAGATACTGGTGACGATGGAGGGTCTGCCCGCCCGGCTGGCGCGACTGACCGTACCGCTGCTGATCTTGCACGGTACTGGCGACCTCATCTGTGCCCCAGCCGGTTCCACGATGGTGCACGACCGGGTGTCCTCCCCGGACAAGACGGTGCGCCGCTACCAGGACCTCTACCACGAGGTGTTCAACGAACCCGAGCGCGACGAGGTGCTCACCGACCTCGTCCACTGGCTAGACCAGCATCTGCCCCCCACGCATTCAGCGGGCTGAGCGGGGTCAGGCCAGGTCGAATAGACCCGCTCAGCCCGCTGAACGCGGGATTGGGCGTTGATGTGCGGCGGTCTCAGGCCAGGCTGACCTTGGCGCCGGCTTCTTCGAGCTTTGCCTTGGCGGCCTCGGCCTGGTCCTTCGGGACGGCCTCCAATATCGCCTTGGGGGCACTCTCGACGAGGTCCTTCGCCTCCTTGAGGCCCAGCCCGGAGACGACCTCCCGGACCACCTTGATGACCTGGATCTTCTTCTCGCCGATGGTCTCGAGAACGACGTTGAACTCGTCCTTCTCCTCAACGGCCGGGGCCTCAGCGGCTCCCCCGGCCGGACCAGCCGCCACCGCGACTGGCGCCGCGGCGGTGACGTCAAAGGTCTCCTCGAACTTCTTCACGAAATCGCTCAGCTCGAGCAGCGTCATGTCCTTGAACACGTCGAGCAGATCGTCGGTGCTCAGCTTCGCCATGATGGCGTTCTCCTTGCTGTCGTCTTGTCGTCGTCGGGTAGATCCAGCGGGCAGCTCTCGGGTCGATCAGTCCTCGGGGCTGTCGCCGACCGGCTGCTGCTCTTGCAGCTTGTGCTGCAGGGCGGCCGCCAACCGGGCAACCTGGGAGGCCGGCTCGGCGAACAGCCTGGCGGCCTTGGAGAGGTTGCCCTTCATCGCGCCGGCCAGCTTGGCCAGCAGCACCTCGCGGGACTCCAGGTCCGCGATCTGCGTGACCTCCGCGACCGTCAGCGGCCGCCCGTCCAGGTAGCCGCCCTTGATGACCAGCGCGTTGTGCTCTCTGGCGAAGTCACGCAGCGCCTTGGCCGCGTGCACCGGCTCACCCTGGACGAAGGCGATCGCGGTCGGGCCGACGAACAGCGCGTCGAGACCCTCCACTCCGGCATCCCTCGCCGCGCGCGAAGCCAGACTGTTCTTTGCCACCCGGTAGGTGGTTGTCTCGCCGAGGGAACGCCGCAGGCTGGTCAGTTGCGTCATGGAGAGGCCGCGGTACTCGGTCACTACCGCAGCGGTGGCGCTGCGGAACCGGTCCGCGATCTCGGCGACGGCGTCGACCTTGTCCGGTCTGGCCATGGATCGCCTCCTTAGCAATAGGTGGTGCACAGGCCCCGGAGACGACGAACGCCCCAGCGCAGCAGGCGCGGGGGCGTAGCCACACGGCGCACGACGGCGCAGCATGACGAGACAACCACGTCCTCCTGCGCGGGCCGCCCGCACTTGGCGGGACCTTCGTCCGTGCCGGCGGCACGGAGACCAGCGGTCTTCGGTGGAACTGAGTATCAGGTTAGGCCAGCGCTGCGATCGCCACCAAACCGCCCCCCGGGGCCATCGACGAACCGCAAAAGGTTCCATTTGACGGTTCGCGGAAGCCCGGAACCTGCAAAAGGTTCCACCTGACGGTTCGCAGACCGCTCAGGGGGCGGTGGGGTCGTCCGTCAGCAGGTTGCGGGTGCGGTTGGGGTCGACCGGGATACCGGGGCCCATCGTGGTGGAGAAGTTGACCTTTCTCAGGTACCGCCCCTTGGCGGCCGACGGCTTGGCACGCAGCACCTCGTCGAGCGCGGCAGCATAGTTCTCCACCAGCTTGTGGGCGTCGAAGGACACCTTGCCGATGATCAGATGGAGGTTGGACTGCTTGTCCACCCGAAAGTTAATCTTGCCGCCCTTGATGTCTGTGATGGCCTTGGCGACGTCGGGCGTGACGGTGCCGGTCTTCGGGTTGGGCATCAGACCGCGGGGACCGAGAATTCTGGCGATCCGGCCGACCTTGGCCATCTGGTCCGGCGCCGCGATGGCGGCGTCGAAGTCCAGCCAGCCGCCATGGATGCGCTCGATGAGATCCTCGGAGCCCACCGCGTCAGCGCCGGCGGCCACTGCTTCGGCAGCCCGGTCGCCGCTGGCGAAGACGATGACACGGACGGTCTTGCCGGTGCCATGCGGGAGGTTCACCGTGCCGCGAACCATCTGATCGGCCTTGCGGGGGTCGACGCCCAGCCGGATGGCAACCTCGACGGTGGCATCCATCTTGGTCGGGGACGTCTCCTTGGCCAGAGCCGCGGCTTCCAGCGGGCTGTAGAACCGGCTGCGATCGACCTTCTCGAAGGCCTGGCGATAGACCTTGCTGCGCTTCATGTCACTGCCCTTCGTAGGGATCAGTCGTGGTGCGAGCCAGCGCCTGGCTCTCCCACACGTACTCGGGTACTGCGGCTAGTCGGGCTACTAGTCGACCACTGTGATGCCCATCGATCGGGCCGTTCCAGCGATGATCTTGATCGCAGCGTCGATGTCGTTGGCGTTGAGGTCTTCCCGTTTGCGCTCGGCGATGGATCGGAGCTGCTCACGGCCGACCCTGGCGACCTTGGTCTTGTGCGGCTCCGCGGAGCCCTTGGCCACCCCGGCTGCCTTCAGCAACAATACAGAGGCCGGCGGGGTCTTGAGCACGAAGTCGAACGAGCGGTCCTCGTACACCGAGATCACCGCAGGGACGATCTCACCACGGCTGTTCTGCGTCGCAGCGTTGTAGGCCTTGCAGAACTCCATGATGTTCAGGCCGTGCGGACCCAGCGCCTGCCCGACCGAAGCCGGATTCGCGGTGCCGGCCTCCAGCGCGAGCTTCACGGTGGCCGCGAGCTTTCTTCTCCTCTTGGGGGGCATGACTTCCTTCCTCGGGCTGTCCGGCGCCTCGCCGGTCAGATCTTGGCGACCTGGCTGAACGAGAGCTCGACCGGAGTCTCCCTGCCGAAGATCGACACCAGCACCTTGAGTTTCTGCGCGTCGGCGTTGACCTCGTTGATCGTCGCCGGCAACGTGGCGAACGGACCGTCCATGACAGTGACCGACTCACCCACCTCGAAGTCGACCTCGATCGCGGGTCTGGATGCACCGGAGCCGCCGGTCTGCCGGCCCGCACCCGCTGCCACCTTCGGCTGCTCCACCCGCGGGGCCAGAAACTTCAGCACCTCGTTCAGGGTCAGCGGTGAGGGCCGCGAGGTGGCGCCGACGAATCCGGTGACCCCCGGGGTGTTGCGCACGGCGCTCCACGAGGCGTCGTTGAGGTCCATCCGGACCAGGATGTAGCCGGGTAGCACCTTGCGCTGCACCTGCTTGCGCTGACCGTTCTTGATCTCGGTGACCTCTTCGGTGGGCACCTCCACCTGGAAGATGAAATCCTCCACGTCCAGGGTCTGCACCCGGGTCTCCAGGTTCGCCTTCACCTTGTTCTCGTAGCCGGCGTAGGAGTGCACCACGTACCAGTCACCGGGAGCGGCGGCCAGTGCGGCCCGGAGCTCCTCGACGGGATCGGCGGGCTTGTCGGGCTCGGTCTCGGCCGCCCCGACGTCGTGAGCCACCTCGTCAGTGGTCTCAGTAATCTCGGTGAGCTGCACCGCCTCGGGCGGTTCGGCAGGCTGCACGTGCGGCGAGTCGGCGTCGTGGACGACCTCGGACAACTCGGCGTCGGACAGCCCCGTCAGCTCCGACCCGCCTTCGGGGGAGGTCACAGTCGGTCTCGCTTCCTCTCATGCGTCATGTCACGCCGGTGATGGACTGTCAGCCGAACACGCTCAGCATGGCCCTGCCCAACCCCATGTCCAGCAGTGCTATGAACGCCACCATGAAGCTGACGAAGACCAGGACGACCGCGGTGTAGACGACCAGTTCCCGGCGGGTTGGCCAGATGACCTTGCGGAGCTCGGCGACGACCTCGCGGAGGAACCGGATCAGCCGGGCCGGCAGGCTTGCTTTCGTCTCGGCAGCGCCCTGAGGCCTGGTCGGGTGGTCCTTGCCGGCGATGGGGGACCGTTGCGCCCCGGCGGGTCGGTTGGCGGACCGCTCCCGGCGCACAGCAGCGGCAGAGGTCGGCTGCGGAGCGTCGCGCGACTCTTCGGGCCGCTCCTCCCCATCCTCGGTGTCGTGGGCGCGATCGTCGCTCACGCTGCTGATCCTCCACTCGGCCGGGCAAGTCCCCGGTTGGGTCGTCGCTGGTTCTCAGCGACACAGGTTCTCATCGACGCGGGTTCTCATCGACGCAGGGGCGACAGGACTTGAACCTGCAACCTGCGGTTTTGGAGACCGCTGCTCTGCCAGTTGAGCTACACCCCTTGACGGACGTCCCCGGGGACGTCAGACCGGATACCAGCGGATCTCCCAGGCCACGGCCATCACCGGGCACGAAGGATCCGCTGGCAACCCAGGACCAGAGTGTAGGCCACCGGAGCCGCTGCGCTCCAACTGCCCAGCCGCCGGCCGGGTCGGCAGCCGTGAGCCGGTCGTTTGATGCGACGATGCGGGGCATGGCAGCCCCCGATCGCGCCGGGACTCGACGCATCTCCGCCCGGGTCGGCGGCATCTCCGAATCGGCCACCCTCGCAGTCGACGTGACGGCGAAGGCGCTCCAGGCAGCCGGTCGCCCGGTGATCGGGTTCGGCGCCGGGGAGCCCGATTTTCCGACGCCGCCGGAGATCGTGCAGGCAGCGGTGGCGGCGTGCGCGGATCCGGCCAACCACCGCTACACCCCCGTCGCCGGTCTGCCTGAGCTGCGGGCGGCCATCGCGGCCAAGACCGCCAGGGACTCCGGCTACCAGATCGAGCCCCGCCAGGTGCTCATCACCAACGGCGGCAAGCAGGCGGTGTACCAAGCGTTCGCCGCGCTGGTGGACCCGGGCGACGAAGTCCTGCTCCCCGCGCCCTACTGGACGACCTACCCGGAGGCGATTGCGCTGGCCGGTGGCGAGGCGGTGGTGGTGCCCACCGACGAGCACAGCAGCTACCTGCCCAGCGTCGAGCAGCTCGAGGCAGCCCGCACCGAGCGCACGAAGATCCTGCTGTGGTGCTCCCCGTCGAACCCGTCCGGCGCGGTGGCGCCCCCGGAGCTGGTTGTCGAGGTCGGGCGGTGGGCCGCCGAGCGCGGTCTGTGGGTGGTCACCGACGAGATCTACGAGCACCTGGTCTACGACGGCGCCCGGGCGCGGTCGATGCCGGTCGCGGTGCCCGAGCTCGCGCAGCGCTGCGTGGTGGTCAACGGCGTGGCCAAGACCTACGCGATGACCGGGTGGCGGGTCGGCTGGCTGGTCGGACCGCCGGACGTGGTGACGGCGGCGGCGAACCTGCAATCGCACCTGACGTCGAACGTCTGCAATGTGGCACAGCGTGCCGCGCTGGCTGCGGTGTCCGGGCCGCTGGATGCGGTTGCCCGGATGCGCGAGGCCTTCGACCGCAGGCGGCGCACCATCGTCGAGCTGCTGTCCGGCATCGAGGCAGTGACCTGTCCGGTGCCCTACGGCGCGTTCTACGCCTACCCGTCGGTGCAGGGACTGCTGGGCCGCTCGCTGCGCGGCGTCACGATGCGGACCAGCGTCGAGCTGGCCGCAGCCGTGCTGGAGCATGCTGAAGTGGCTGTGGTGCCCGGCGAGGCCTTCGGCACCCCCGGCTACTTCCGTCTGTCCTACGCGCTCGGCGACGAGGACCTGCGCACTGGACTGACCCGGATGGCCGAGCTGCTGGCCGAGGTCAGCTAGCCACGAGTCTCGGCAGGTTGCCAGTGCCCCACCAAGTCGCGGTAGAGCGCCGAGCAGGCCAGCAACTCCTGGTGGGTGCCCAGCAGCGCCCGATTGCCGTCCAGGACGAGGATCCTCCTGGCATGCAGCGCCGAGCTGATCCGGTGCGCCATCACCACGAGCGTGCCGGGACGCTGGGCAAAGGCTCGCTCCACTCGCGAGTCGGCCACCGGGTCCAGGTGGCAGGTGGCTTCGTCCAGAATCACCAGCCGGGCTGGCGAGAGGTAGGCGCGGGCGAGGGTGACGAGCTGCCGCTCACCTGCCGATAGCGCCGCGGGGTCCAGGTCTGCGCGGCACCCGCCGAGGCGTTCGACGAGCTCCCGGGCCCCGACGGCGTCAATTGCCTCGTCGATCTCGGCGAGTGGCGCATCGTCGCGCAGGTACGTCAAGTTCTCCGCCACCGTGCCGGCGAAGACGTAGGCCTCCTGCGGGATCAGCACCCGGTGCTGGGCGAGCTGCTGGCTATCCCAGTCATGCAGGTCGATCCCGCCCAGCAGCACCCGGCCCGCCTGTGGATCGAGCAGGCCGGCGATGACTCCGGCCAGGGTCGACTTGCCCACGCCACTCGGGCCGACGACCGCCAGATGGTCGCCGTCGGGCAACAGCAGGTCGAGGTCGCGGATCACCGGATCGGCGTGGGGGCCGTAGGCGAAGGTGACGCCGTGTAGCTCCAGGACGGATCCGTCGGGGCAGTGCAGCGGTTCGAGGCCCGACGACACGAGGTCCACCTGCCCGCCGCCGCCAGCGCCAGCGCCAGGAAGCTCCGCAGCCTCGACAATGCGGCGCAAGGTGACCACCAACCACAGTCCGCTGCCGCCAACAGCCTGGATCAGGGTCTGTACGGCCGGCTGAAGTCCCATCGACACGTAGGTGATGGCGCCCAGCACCGTGCCGGTCGTCGCGCCGTGCGACACCAGCCACGGTGACCCCACCAGGATGAGCAGCAGCGGAACCCAGGTGCTGATGCCCAGCGCCATGGTCCGCAGCGTGGTGACCTTGGCCAGCCGGATCGCCGCGTCCTGCTGGGTGTCGATGGTGTGACCCGCCGTGGCGCGAACCTGGTCCTCGGCACCGCACGCGACGACGTCGCGCAACCCGCTGGCCACTGCAGTGACCGCCCCGGCGATGCCCTCGTCCGCCACGATCGCGGTCCGCTGGTAGGTGGCCATGGCACGCAGCGCGGCAACGAACAGCCCGAGCCCGATCAGCAGCGGAGGCGCGACCAGCACGACGGCGAGCGGCACGAGGGTGAACAGACCGAGCAGCGCACTCGTGGTGGTCACCAGGAACCCCTGCGACACCATGATCACGCTGGCGAACGAGTCCCGGACGATCTCCACCTGGTGCGTCAGCCGGGCGACCGCGGCGTGGTCGGCTGCTTCACCTCCGAAGGTGCAGCGGCGCAGCGCGCCGCTCACCACGAGGTCGACGAGCTCGTCGCGGAACGGTTCGACGAGCTCCGCGAGCCGTAGGTAGGTCTGCCGGGTCCCGACCGCGCCGATGAGCGCGCTCAGCGCCATCAGCCCCAGCCAGCCGAAGCCCACCGCCGGCCGGCCGGCCAGGAAGCCGCCGTCGATCGCGGCGGCGATCAGGCGGCCCGAGAGGAAGGCCGGCACCGCCTCGACGGCCGACCAGGCGAACAGGCGGGCCAGCAACCGGCGCCGCTTGCCGAGCACGCTGAGCAACACGTGCCAGTGGGCGCGCTCCGGACGCGGGGGCCTGCCGGGTGTCATGCCGGCCCCCCTGCCCACCGGTTGCCTGGTGGGAGCCCCTGGTCGAACACGTCGCGGTAAGCCGGCTCGCGCCACAGCTCATGGTGCGGTGCGACGCAGCGCACCTGGCCGTCGGCGAGCCACACGACGAGGTCGGCGTGGGCGGCCGTCGAGGCCCGGTGTGCGACGACGAGGCGAGTGCGGTCGGCCAGCGCGCCGGTCAACACCTGCCTGATGTGATGCTCGGTGACGGTGTCCAGACTCGCGGCGACGTCGTCGAGCACGAGCACCCGCCCGGCGTGAGCGAAGGCACGCGCGAGACCGATCCGCTGGACCTCGCCGCCGGACATCCGCGCATCGGCCAGCATCGTCTGGTACCCCTGCGGCATACGCCGGATGAAGTCATCGGCGCAGGCCGCCGCAGCGGCGGCGGCCAGTTCAGGCCGGGCGGGAAGGTGCTCGCCGAAGGCGATCACGTCGGCGAGGGTGTCCCCGATGAGCACCGGGCGCTCGAAGCCGTAGCCGACGGCGCGACGCAGGTCGCACCGATCTAGCTGGGATAACGGTACCCCGTCGAGCAGCACCTCGCCCTCGTCCGGATCGAGCAATCGCCCGACGAGCGCGGCCAGCAGAGACTTGCCGCTCCCGCTGCGCCCGACCACCGCGACCAGGGCACCACCCGGCACCACAAGATCGAGCTCGCGCAGCACTGGCAGGCCCCGGTCCCGGACTGTGACAGCCCGGAACTCCAGCCAGCCACGGCCCTCCGGTAGGCGTTGGGTGCCATATCCCGATACGGGCTCGGCCAGAACTTCCGCGGCCCGCCGAGCGGCCGCCCGGGCCTTGGCGAACTGTGACACCGAGGCCACCGCCGAGCTGAGCCCCACGGCCAACCTGACATACAGGATGGTCGCCAGCACCTCTCCCGGGCTGATCCGCCCCCGCCCGAGTTCAATGCCGGCGACCGCGAGCACCGCGACCGTCAGCAGCGGAACCAGCAGTGCCTGCTGGGCGGCAATCCGGGTCTGAACGCGCCACATGCCCATCCCGGCGCGGTGCAGCTCGGGCAGCGGCGCGAGCACACGCCGGCGTTCCTGAGTTGTGGTCCGCGCGGCGGCGATGGTGCGTGCCCCGGCCAGCGCGTCGACCAGCCGAGTGGCGATGCTGCCCTGGATCCGCAGGTAGCGGTCGGCCAGCTCCGAGGCGTCCCGAACGTTGCTGCGCACCAGGACCAGCAGCACCGGAGCCCCGACGAGAAAGGTCAGGCACAACCAGGGGTCGATGAGCGCGAGGGCGACGATGCCGCCCAGCGCGGGCACGAGAGCCGTGACCGACCACACCAGCACGGTGCCCATTCGCCCGGCTTCCGCAGCGTTGCCGACCATGCGGGCGGTCAAGTCCCCGACACCGAACCGGCGCGCCGATCGCGTGCCCAGCGCGAGGACATGGTCGAGCACGGACCGTCGTAGCCACGCCGTCGCCCGCGCGGTGCTCGTCCCACTGGCAAGATCATCGAGAGCGTCGCTGACGATGAGCAGCCCGACCAACAGCCCGCAGCCCACCAGCCACGGTGCGGGGTCATGACCACCGAGCACGGCGTCGACGGCCCGACCGAGCACCGCAGGGAACACCGTCTCGGCGCCGGCAAGCGCGAGCGATGCGACCAGCAACAGGCAGGTCCAGCCCCCGCCGCGCCGGACTATCTGCAGGATCAATCGGTCGGACGCACGCGGGGACCCCGCTCCGGCTTGTCGCCGGAGCGGGGCGTCATGCTGGCGGTGAGGATGCGCCGGGCGGGTATCCTCACCGGGACCGCTCAGCAAATCAGCAGACTGAGACGGCTTCCCCCGCCGCCGCACTTGCTGGAGCCGCCCAGACCGAGCTCGTCGCTCGGGGCTTCGGTCTCCATACCCTGCAGATCGAGCAGTGCCATGTGAATTCACCTCCTTCGCCGGTCAGGTGGGTGTTGCGGACCCGGTTCGGGCCGGGGCCGACGGTGGGGGAGCGAGGAACGGAAGGTGCACCGGCGCGGGGTGCAGAGCGGCGCCGACCGCGAGCAGCACCCCGGCGGTGCCGGTGGCCAGGTCCATGGACAGCCGGAGCAGTTCTTGGCCGGGGAACGCGGTGCAGCCCTGGTAGTCGATGGCGTGCCAGGCCAACCGCCGGATCTGGTCGGCAACGGTGTGATCGCGCGGGGCTCGCCCACTGCTGAGGTGCAGGATCATGCCGGCCCGGCCGTGGAAGAGACTGGGCGCGACGTAGAACGGGGACCGCGCGGCGCGCCGGATGCGACCGGCCGCTTCGGTGAACTGGTCGTCGTGTCGGTGAGCGAGGTACTGGTCGACAACGAGCCCGATGCCGATGCTGCCGTCAGCCAGGTAGGGCATGGTCCGCCGCCCCTCGTTGACCTCCAGGCTCCCGTCGTCGCGGACCAGGCAGCGGCGCAGGTCCTGCCGCAGCGCGGTCCGCGCCAGGTCGAGCAGGACCGACTGGCCGAGCTGCTCGTACAGGCGCAGGAACAGCAGGGCCGGACCGGCGCAGCCGTGCATCAGCCCGGCGTAGGGGTGGGAACCGCCACTCACCTCGCTGACCGCGTCCTCGTCTCCCAGCCGGTCCGCGACCGCCTGCGCCACCTCGAACGCCGCGCTGCGCAATGACGGGTCGCCGGTGATCGCGGCGAAATGGGCCAGGTTGAGGCCGATACCAGCCAGGCCGCTGTACAGGTCGAGTCCGAGCCGCGTCCACTTCCCGTCCAGCTCACCCGTGCAGAGGTCGAGGATCTTCAATGCCTCAGCGCGCTGGCCGAGGTGGTCGAGCACGTAGGCCACGCCGTGTAGGCCGTCGTAGAAGCCCAGCCGGGTCGTCCCCGAAGCCGGGTGGGTAGCGCGCAGCAGCAGCCAATCCTCATGCTCCGGGTAGCGACCGGCGCCGGTCACGTCCAGTGCGTAGAGCACCCCGGCCGCACCGTGCGCAATGTTCAGACCGCCGGTCTGGAACTGCTCGATGTCGCCGGGAAACAGCCGGTCGTCGCGATCCGGAGTGGCGCTGGCGAGGATGGCCCCAGCCAGCGATGCGCGGATCCGTTCCCAGCCGTCCCGGTCCGGGTCCAGCGGAAGCGGCGGATGAGCCGGCCCGGCGCGCGGCTGGCCGACGATGACCTGTACCGCCTCGTCGAGGAAGGCCGCCGGAACCGGGAACGACTCAGCGATCACGGTGGCGAAGTCCACTGCCTTGGCCCGATCGATCGCGATCAAGGCGGTCAGCGGAAGGAAGAAGAACAGGCGCAGGCAGGCCAGCGCGTACCGGTCGATGTCGAAGCCCGTGCGGTCCGGTGGTGCGGCGAAGCCCGGGGCGGCGAGGGTCTGCCTGCGCCCTTCCTCGATGCCCGCCGCTACCTCGAAGTCGATCAATACCACTCGGCCGTCTGGCCGCAGCATGACGTTGAACGGGTGCAGATCCCCGATGACGACCCCACGCTCGTGCAGAGCATCGACCGCCCGTTCGACCTTGGCTTGGATGTCCAGGGCCCACGCCGTGTACTCGGCAATAGCCCGCTCGCCGGCGTCGAGCTTGATCAGCGGGTACCGCTCGACAATGGCCGACCGCAATGGACTGGCGTCGATGAACTCCAGGGCCAGGAAGTGGTGCTCCCCGAGGGTGAACGAGCCATGCACCGCCGGCACGACGTCCAGCCCGTCGAACCGCTCGAGGATCTCCTGCTCGCGGCGCAACCTGGTTACCGCGTCCGTGCCGTCCACATCCAGCCCGGCATGCGGCCGGGCCTCCTTGAGCACGACCTGCGCACCGGTCTGAATGTGCTGGCCCACGTAGAGGCCACCCCCGTTGGAGAAGTGCAGCGCCCGCTCGATCCGATAGGGCAGGCCGTCCACCTTCAGGCTGTTGCGTGCTGCCAGGTGCGGCTCGAGGAATGCCGGCAGGTGCACCCATTCGGGCACCCGGAAGGTCGGGCCCCGCCGGTCGGGCACCAATCTCCCTTCCCCATCCTCGATCGCCAGTTCTAACGAACCGGTCTCCGACAGGCAGTACCGCTGGGCGAAGCCTCCGTAGCGCACGTACAGCGGTCCCTTGTCCCACCGCAGGTCACTGAGCACGTACGGACCAGGGCTACCGTCCAGCGCCTCGCCGAGCTCGGTGAGCACAGTTTCTAGCTGCGCATCGTCGGCCGGATAAATCGTGACGAACTTGCCGCTGGACCCACGGTCTGCGTACTTGGCGTTCGCCAGCAACAGCGCATCGGGGCTGCGCCGGAACTTGAACGCAATCCGCCGGTTCCGGCAGTAGTCCGCGACCGCGGCCAGGACCCGCTCGGCGTTGTCGAGGCACGCCGAGACGTGCACCTTCCATCCCTGTGCGGGAAGCTCCGTGCCGACCGGAGAATGGACACACCAGTCCTCGAGTTCGCTCGCCGCCCAGCCCTCGGGCACCGGAACATGGCCGAGCTCGAAGTCCCGGGGCTGCTCGCCTAACTGGGTCGTCGAGTCATAGAAGTGCGAGTCAACCAGGCAGTACACCTCGTACCGTTTGTCCACGACGCCCCCAGGGTCGACAGACAGGACCTAAAGTATTTCTCGAACCCTTAGCCCGTTCGTGATGACCCTTAGGGGAGGATAGGTGGACCTACATGACGGCGAAAGACTCCGTCCGGGCTAGTTCAAAGTCGATCACCGACGTGTCGAATAATCGCGACAATTTGCCCAGCAAAAGGGGGTACTCAGGCCAGCGCGACGGTGGCGGTGGCTTTGCCGAGGACGGTTTGACCGGCGGAGCGGGCGGTGATCGTGATCAGAACAGTGCCGTCGTCACGCCGCTGCGCCACCGTGCCGGAGATTTCCACGAGCGCTCCCTCGCCGTCATCAGGCACCACGACCGGTCGGGTGAAGCGCACTCCGCACGCCACGACGGCGCCCGGGTCACCGGCCCAGGCCGTCACCAAGCGGCTGGCCAGCGCCATGGTGAGCATCCCGTGTGCGATGACGCCGGGTAGCCCGACCTCCCGAGCAGCCCGTTCATTCCAGTGGATCGGGTTGAAGTCCCCAGAGGCTCCGGCGTAACGGACCAGGCCGGCTCGGGTCACGCGGACCTGCAGCCCGGGCAGCTCGTCGCCTTCGGCGACCTCGGAACAGCGGCGTAAGGTCACCGGCCCTGGTCCCCGTCCGAGCCCCGGAGAACCAGCAAGGACCGGGCCGTGGTCACCGGAGCGCCCGCGGCATCGGTGATCTCACAGCGCACCGTGAGCAGATCGTTGCCCCCCATGGTGCGGACGCCGTCGATGTGCAACGTCGTAGCCAGCTCGTCGCCGGCTCGGATCGGCCGGTGGTGAGTGAAGGACTGGTCGCCGTGCACCACCCGGCTGTAGTCAAGACTCAGGTCGGGGTCGCCTACCAGCGCCTGCTGCGCGCGCAGAGACAGTATGGTCGCGAACGTGGGCGGAGCGATCACATCGGCGTGCCCGGCGGCGCGGGCGGCACCGGGATCCCGGTAGATCGCGTCATCGTCCCCGATGGCCTCGGCGAACTCCCGGATCTTCTCCCGCCCCACCTGGTAGGTGCCGGTCGCAGGGTAGGACCGTCCGACGAACGAAGGGTCGAGGGCCACTAGCCGGCGAGCGTCAGCGGGTCTCGCGGTGTGCCCGGTGCTTGTTGCAGTTCGGGCAGTACTTGCGGATGGTGAGCCGGTCGGGATCGTTGCGCCGGTTCTTCTTGGTGATGTAGTTGCGGTGCTTGCACTCCTCGCACGCCAACGTGATCTTGGGCCGGACATCGGTGGCGGCCACGGGTGCCTCTCTCTCGCTAAGCTGGCATCGACAGCAGTTGGCGCCAGCTGTTGTGGACCGACTGCAGTGGGTCTTACTGCGGGTGGCGCGTGGTGCGCCGACCGGTGGTAGCGGTGGCCGGACTCGAACCGGCGACACAGCGATTATGAGCCGCTTGCTCTTCCGACTGAGCTACACCGCCCGGCGGACCCGAGCCCCAATACGGAATCGAACCGTAGACCTTCTCCTTACCATGGAGACGCTCTGCCGTCTGAGCTATTGGGGCCGTCTGAGCTATTCGGGCACTGCTCGAGTGACCGAGCGACGACGACTCTACACAACCTCGGCGCGGTCCGTGGAACCGGCGCAGTCTCATCGGACCAGGGTGAGCACCGTCTCGTCGTGTACTCCGGGGCCGCGCACGGTGCGGGCCGCCAACCAGGCGTCGAACCGGTCCGCCGCGAGCGGGCGGGAGATCAGGAAGCCCTGCGCGACGTCGCAGCCCATCTCCATCAGCTGGTGACGGGTGGCGTCCTGCTCGACACCCTCCGCGACGACGATCAACCCGAGCGAGTGGCCGAGTTCCACGATGGCGCGGACCACCGCGAGGTCGCAGAGGTCACTCGCCAGCCCGAACACGAAGCTCTTGTCGATTTTGACCTCGTCCACCGGGAGGCGCCGCAGGTAGGCCAGCGACGAGTACCCGGTACCGAAGTCATCCACCGCGATACGGACGCCCAGACCGTGCAACCCGCGCAGCACCGGCAGCGCGCGCTCTGGATCACTCATCACCGCCGACTCGGTGAGTTCGAGGCTCAGCAGCTCTGGGGGTACCTGGTGGCGTTCCAGGGCCCTGGTCACCCGGCTGGGGAACGCAGCGTCGGCCAGGTTGCGTACCGAGAGGTTGACTGCCACTGACAGTGACAGCCCGCGGTCCAGCCAGCTCCGGCACTGCTGCAGCGAGCGGTCCAGGACGAAGTCGGTGAGCGGGTCGATCAAACCAGTGGCCTCGACGATGGTGACGAACTCCTGCGGGTCAAGCATCCCGAACTCCGGATGGTGCCAGCGCACCAGCGCCTCCACCCCGATCACCTGGCGGGTGGGCAGCGCGAGCTGGGGCTGGAAGTGCACGTCGAATTGCCCGGAGTCCAGCGCGTGGCGGAAGTGCGTGACCAGCTGGAAACGGCGTAGCAGGAGCTGGCCCATGCTGGGTGCGTAACAGCGGACGGTCTCGTCGGCGACGTGAGCTGCGCGCAAGGCCATGTCGGCCCGCTGCAGCAGGAGGTCCGCATCCCGGGTGGGTTCGATCCCGGTGAGCGCCACACCGACCACCGCGGTGCACTCCACGGCGAGCTTGTCGACCGGATAGGGCTTGCTCAGCGCGACCTGCACCTGCTCGGCCACCCGCATCGCCCCCGGAGAGTCGACGTCGATCAGCAGCGCGGCGAAGGTGTCCCCCTCGAGCCGGGCGGTGAGCACCTGGTCCGGCAGGATACGGCGGAGCCGCTCCCCCGCACCCACGACGACCCGATCGCCCCAGACGTGGCCCAGCGCATCGTTCACCTCGGACAGCAGTTCGAGGTCGATGACGATCACGGCGCACGGCGTCGAGCCCCGCCGCAGCACCTCGGTCGCGGTTTCCCGGAAACCGAGCCTGCTACGCAGGTTGGTGAGGCTGTCGTGGTAGGCATCGTGCCGTAGCCGGGCGAGCAGCCGGCGATTGTCCAGCGCGGTGGTGAGGTGGCTGGCCAGCGTCTCGACCAACCGCACGTCGGCCTTCCCGAAGCCGCGCACCCGGCTCTGCCGATCATGAACCTCGATGATGCCGAGGAGTTGCTCGGCGCCCCGCAGCGGAACCACCAGGATCTCCGATGCTGCCCTGGCGGTGAGTGCAGAGCCGACGACCGGATCCGGATTGCTTCCCGGCAGACGCCGCACCTGCCCGGTGCCGGCGTGGCGGTCGGCGGGCGCCACGGCTGCGATGTCGGACTGCGATAGCGGACGGGGCAGCGGCCGACCGGCGACCACAGTGTGTGGCCCACCCTCGCCCGGCATCCAGTGCAGCACGACGCGGGTGGCGTTGAGCTGTACGCGGGCCAGTTCCATGGCGGTGCTCCAGCCATCCTCGTCCGGTTCCAGCCGGCTGTCGTCCTCGTCCTGGCCGGCCACCGCCACCCGCAGGCTGAGGTCGTTGAGTACACCGAGGTCGCGCTGGTCGCGCAGCAGCCCGTAGTAGGCGCGGTACACCGCAGCCACGATCACCGCGAGCAGGCCTACTAACAGGGGGCCCCAGGGCACCGTCAGGACCATTTCCGCGGCGGCGAGCCCGAGCCCGGCATTGAGCAGACCGGTGAGATAGACGTGCACCACGGGGCGGGCGCTCTCGCCGGGACGCCTGCGGTCCAGCAGCACGACGAACGCCCAGGCGAGGCAGGAGGTGAGGGCGTGGGCAATGACGAACCCGGCAAGCACCGCGCCCCACTGCGGCACCCCGGGCCAGGTCGGTTGGACCACCAGGCTGGCCAGCAGGTCGGTGACCGCAACGGTGAGGGTCGCATAGGAAGCGTTGAACAGCAGCTTGGACCAGCTGTCCCGGCGGATGAGCCGGGCGATGACCACCACACTGACATAGGCCGCCAGCACGACCGGGCCGGGCAGGAACAGCAGGCCGATGACCAGCGGGATCTCGGTGGGAGTGATCCGCGCGGTATCGCGGCGGACGTCGACCTCGATCGCCAGGCTCCGGGCGACCCCGAATCCCGCCGCCAGCACGAGACCCCCGAGCAGGGTGTTCAGATCGAACGTGACGGGGGTGGTGCGAACCGCGGCGATCCCGGCCACCCCCGCAGCGAGCACGAGGCCTGCGACGAAGGCGCCCGATGCCACCGCTCGCCCGGGGACTCGCTCGGGGAAGAGAAAGGAACCTGACGGACGCCATTTCGCCTGCATACAGCCTCCACCAGGGACGGCACCAAAGGGTGGTAGCCCTCCCCCAGCCGGCAGCCCAGGATCAGCACGGACGGCCGGAGGGTCGGTTCGGGGAGAGCTGGGAGTGTTCAGCCGATCTCGACACCGTCGGGGGAGGCGGCAAGAGCGCGCGCTACGGTGCAGGTGGGAGTCATGTTCACCTCCAGGTGCTCACTGCATGGTTGGGAACCTATAGTGACAGCGAGTTAGGGGAGCTGTAACTCACTTGGGTGTAGAATAGCCGCTTTAGTGTTGTTCTGCCACTTTAGACAGTGCCTTTCCGCGATCAGCGGCCGATTGGAGCATCTGAGGGGGCGCCCGCCGTCGCACGGTGTCACCGTTCGTGCTCGCCGGATGCCGTACTCGTCATCACCACGGTCTTTCGCCCTGACGCTGCAGGCAGCGGGGCATTTCACCCTCATGCGAGACACGATCAGCGCTCTGTGAGTGCACGCCACCCCGATGGCGGGTGACTGGGCTGCGCCGGTAGCCGTAGCGTCGCCGTCCTGGCGCGGCTTCAAACCCGCGTGGCTGATCCTGTCCCACCACCACCGGGATCGGTTGCGTGCCCGCCTGCACCCACCGGACTCTGGAGGGGGGAGCAGCCGGTGTAGTCGCCCCACCCGGTTGACCGCCCTGCGGCAACCGGAGGGGCAACCCCGCCCGGCTGCCCACCCCCCAGCAGCGGCAGCCGGGCGGGCGGCCAGAGAGATCGTCCCTCCGTTCGGCGGCGGGATGGGACGGGGAACGGCGCAGCCTCGATCCCGAGTTCGGCCATCCGGTGGGTATAGCTGAGGTAGCGGGCTCGGGCCTGACCGTGACGACCGGCCGCGGTCAGCACTGAAGTCAGCCTGAGGTGGGCCTGCTCGTCATAGTGATCGCGCTCGAGGACCCGCAAATAGCACCGCACCGCCAGGTCATAGTCGCCGGACGCCCCGGCGGCACCGGCCAGGGCCGTGGCCACCGTGAGGTAGGCGGCGCTGGCCTGCTCCCGCATGGACACCGCCCAGTCCTGGTACGGGTCCTCCTCGAGAAAGTCCCCGGTATAGAGCGCCTCGGTCGCGCGCAGTTCGTCGACGGCCTGCACATTGAGTGACCGGCCGGTGAGGCGACCCGCGGCGACGAGGAATTCTTCGACGTCGACCCGTAGGTTCGCCAAGCTGACCACGTGCTTGTCCGAATGCACGAAGTGGTCCGGCGGGTACTGATGGTCGGGATCGAGCACCGTACGGATCGTGGACAGGGCGACAGACAATCGATTGGCGCAGCAGGCCGGGTCTGCTGCGGGCCACAACGTCTCGATCAACACCTCGCGCGGAGTTGGTCGCCCGTGCCTGCTGATCAGCAACTTGAGCAGGTCACGGGCCTTCTTGGAGTTCCATTCGGTCGCGCGGACCGGCCGGCCATCGCGGAAGATGCCGAACCCGCCCAGCGTGCGGACAAGCACCGGGGCCCGCGCCGGTGCCGGAACGGCGCTCAGGAGCCCGGCCGCGGGCGCCGAGGGCTCCCGCACACCGAGGGCACGCAGGCGTTGCTCAGCCTCGGCCACTTCCGGTTCGGAGGCACCGGCCGACCGGGCCAGTGCGACGGCATTGCGAGCGCAGGCGAGGGGATTGCCGAGCTCCGCCCAGACCCGCGCCGCCTCCCGCAGGCTGCGCAACGTGACCGCAGGATCGGGACTCGCCGCCGCCCGCAACTCGAGCGCCTCGGCGAGACCGGCGCGATCCGATCTCGCGCCGGCGAGATCAAGCGCGCTCAGCGCCGACCGGTCGGCCTGTTCAGGTGCGCCACACTCCAGCGCCACCCAGCCCGCGGCGAGCAGCGCGATCACCCGAGCGCTGCCCTGCCCACGCTCCACGGACCGCGCGGCCAGCGCGGTGGCGTGCCCGGGATCATCACCCACGAGCACTCTGGCAAGGCCGGCCAAGGCTGGCACCAGCCCGCGGTCATCGCCAAGGCGCTCGGCCCGCTGCACTGCTTCGGTGTAGGCGTGACGGGCCAGCGCGAGGTCACCACGTTCCCGGTAGGCATCGGCCACGCCGAGCAACGGAAGGACGGCGTCGCGGCTGTCCATGCGCTGATACGCGGTCCTGGACACCTCGAAGTCCGCGATCGCCCCGTCGAGCCGCCCCAGCCCGAGCTGGGCCCTGCCCCTGATGTACAGCGCGAAGGCGAGTTCAGGCAGGTAGCCAACGGAGTCGGCATGCCCAATGGCGATCTCCAGCTCACGTAACGCCTGGAGGCAGGAGCCCCGCTCGATGTGGTCGCCGGCGCGGTGAACCCGGATTGAGATCATCCGAAGCACGTCGCCCGCCCGTTGGGCCGCGGCCAGGCCCATCGTGGCGTGCGCTGCTACTCCCGCTCGGTCCCCACCCGCGTTGCTGACCAGCAGCATCGCGGTGTGTGCCGCAGCGAGCGCATGATCGTCGCCGGACGCGGTCGCCACGGCCACGGCTCGCTGTGCGAGTGAGTGAGACCGGTCGTGGTCCCCACGGCGCCAGCTGGCACTCGCCGCCCAGGACAGCAGCAGTGCCTCAGCCGAGGACTTCTCGTCGCCCGGCCGGGTCTGGTCCACGATCGCGACGGCCTCGTCGAACTCGCCACGGACATAGTGGCTCCAGGACAGCCGCCAGGCCAGTTCGGGCGCCGGTGCCGTCCCGTGGCCGGCAGCGCGGCGGAAGCACTGCGCCGCGCCGCGCCAGTCACCGTGCACCAGCCGCGCCGCACCCTCGAGCCGTTCGACGGTCGCGCTGCGCAGCAACGCGGGCAGCCCGGATGAGCAAGCGAGAATCTCGGCGACGCTGCCCTGCGCCAGTAACGCCTCGCCGTGATCCACCAGGAACTCAGCGATCCGGGGCGGCTCGTCGAGCGCGACGGCGCAGCCCAACGCCTCGGCCAGGTGGCCGTGGTCGGTGAACCAGTCCATCGCCTGTCTGCGAACCCGGCTGCAGGCATCCGGGTGCATCCGCGCCAGCGCCACGTCACGGATCAGCGGGCCGAGCGTGAACCAGTCCGGCCGGTCGCAATGCCGCCGCACGACCATCGCATCCCCGGCGAGCCGGGTGAGCTCGAGCTCATCGACGTCCACCCCCAGCGCCTGGCACAGCTCGACTGTGAACCGTGGCAGCGGGGCCACCTGGGTCAGCAGTGCCTGCAGCGTGGCGCCGGACCCTTCGAGCACCTCCTCGGCGAGATAATCGAACAACGGACCACCCGGCCGGCGCAGCACATCGAGCGGGTCACCCCGCTCGGGGGGCCCGCGGTGTCGTAGCCATTCCGCGGCGAGACGGGTGGCCGCCGGCCAGCCGCCGGTGAGGTCGTGCACCTGCTCCGCCAGCGGGTGCAGCTCGCCACTGACGAACCGGCCACCGAAGACCGTGGCCAGCAGGTTCTCCGACTCGGCCGCGCTGAACGCGAGCATCGCTGCGTCCAGCTCAAGCACCTGCCCACGACCCCGCAGGCGCTGCACCGGAAACGGTAACCGGACCCGCGAGGACAGCACCAGATGCAACGTCTGCGGGGCCTGCTGGCACAACAACTCCAGCAGCCGGACCGACGGCCCATCGGGCGGGAGGTCCTGGACATCGTCGATGATCAACGCGAGATCAGCGCCACGCTCTCGCCCGGCTGCTTCGGCGAGTGCGGACGCGAAGACATCCGCGAGGTCGCGGCCGCCCGGGCAGCGGCCGTCCAACTCGGGGCCAGCGGGAATGCCGAACCACGCCGCCGTAGCCGCCTGCAATCCCGGCAGCCGGACCCGCAGGGCCTCGATCAAACCGTGGACCAGCGCTGGGACAGCGGCGTCGGCAGGTCCCAGGGTGTACCACGCGCACGGGGCGGTGTGGGCCCAGGACACCAGCAGGGTGGTCTTGCCGCACCCGGGGCCGGCGACGACGGTGGTGAGGCGTCGGCGTAGCGCCTGGTTCATGACCTCCAGCAGAGCGGGACGCGCTACCCAGGCCGGATCCGCCGGAGGTAGCGCCCCACGACGCGGCGAGATACCCGCGTCCGCAACCAGCTGTGCCCATACGACCGTGCCGGCTGCCACCATTGACGTTTCCCGCCCTTGCCGCCATCGGCGCCGCGCGTCCGTGCGCCCCGCCTGAGTCGGCGGGCCCGCCGGGGTCGCGCCGCCCGCAGCCCATTGTGGCGATCGGCTGCCGCTCGGACATCGTAGGAATTACGTATCAGGCTCCGTCACTCAACGTAGCGCCTGCGCCGAGCGCCGGCGCCGGCTGGTCGACAAGATCGACTCTTAAGGGATCGACAGGATTTCCAAAGGTCCCCCGGCACACTTCGAGTCGGGAAAAGGCTGCTGTGAAACCGGGCCGACCGACCCCTCGAGGAGCTGATAGCTGTGACCATCACAGAACCTAACGCCGCACCCGCAGGCCCTGAGCTCCCTGTCGATCTCGACGTCGGCGCTGAAGCTATCGGACAGCTCGCGGGTCAGGGCGGCGAGCACAATGCCTACGGCGCTGCCGCCAGCGCCGCAGCGGCCGGGTCAGCGGCAGACCCGAGCGCACCGGCGATGTCGACAGCCCTGATGGACGTACCGGCCGGCCCGCCCGCCCCGGCTGACGGCGCGGCGCTGCAGAGGGGTAATGGATCCAGCGCGCCGGGCGAGGGCGCTGTCGCGGCCCCGCCCAGCCCGATCCCGGTACCCCTTCCGATCCCGATCCAGCTGCGCCTGGCCAGCGGCCGTTACCGCTCGCTCCCGATCGGGTTCCTGCTCGAGCTCCGGGTCGACATCGACGGTCACCGTCCGCTCAGACGCCTCAGCGGCGACTACTACTCCGTCTCGGGAGCCACCATCAGCTACTTCGGCTCATGGACGGTCGACGCCGTGACGGTCACCACGTCACCCGCCGCGGTGGTCGTCGTGGGTACCGCCCGGACGACGTGGTCCACGACCTTCACCGTCGCCAGGGTGACGATCCCGCGCAGCACCACATTCCAGTCACCGGCACCTGCGACGATCCAATGGTCGACGCCGAGCGGCGCCCAGGGCGCCAGTTACGTCTGCTTATGGGAGTCGGAAGCGTTCCGCACGGTTGAGGTCGAACAGGACCGCGAGTCGGGCGTGACGCAGTTCACCTCCTACCACACCGGCTCGCTGCCCAGCGGTGGGCCCGGGCGCGTCCTGAGCGTCGCAGGCGCCTACGGCGAGGCCGGCATTCGGATGATCGACACCGGGGCCGCCAACGTCATCGCAAACCCGGCCGGCGGCCAATGGAACGACGCCAGCCTGCACAACGCGATGCAGAGCCACTTCGCGAAGTGGGCAGAAAAGCCGCAATTCAAGGTATGGCTTATGCACGCGAATGCCCATGAGGATGGACCGGATCTGCTGGGGATCATGTTCGACCTGCAGGGACTGCAGCGGCAGGGATGTGCGAGCTTTTACCAGAACATCTCGTCGGGATCGGCGGCGGACCAGCGCACCCAGCTCTACGTTCACGTCCACGAGCTCGGTCACTGCTTCAACCTGTTCCACTCCTTCCACAAGAACCGGATGACCCCACCGCTGCCCAACCGGCCAGGCAGCCTCTCCTGGATGAACTACCCGGACAACTACAATCCGGGCGGCGGCGCGCCGAGCGGCCCGGCGGCGTTCTGGGCGGGATTCCCGTTCCAGTTCGACGACCTCGAGCTGGCGCACCTGCGGCACGGCTTCCGCAACGACGTGATCATGGGTGGCAACCCCTTCGGCACCGGCGCCGCACTCGAGCTGGGCGAGGACTACGCCGACCGGCTGTCCGACACCAGCGGGCTCGAGCTGCGGATCTCAACCAAGCCAGCACGACCGACGCTCGGGACCCCGGTAGTCCTGCAGATCAGCCTCGTCGCCGAGCGCAGGCAGCAGGTTCACCGGCGCGACCTGCTGCACCCGAAGTTCGGCTTCGTCCACGTCGCGGTGAGCCGGCCACGCGGGGATGTCATCGTGCACCGGCCGCCAGTGACCCAATGTGTCGTGCCAAGGCTGGTAACTGCCGGCCGCGACGAGGAGCTGCCCGTCAGCGCCTACATCGGCAACGACGCCGCGGTGGGGCAGCTCTTCGAGGACATCGGAACCTACCGGATCCGGGCCACCTACACCGCCCCAGACGGGACGATCATCGTGTCCGGCACCGAAACGGTGCGGATCGGGGCACCCCAGCACGACGGGGACGAGCAGGTCGCTGATCTGCTACTCGGCGACGACGTGGGCATGGTGCTCACGTTGCTCGGCACCGACTCCGAGTACCTCTCGGCGGGGACCCGAGCGCTCGAGACCATTCTCGCCGAGCACGAGAACCACCCGAACGCGGTCTACGCTCGGCTGGCGCTGGGGATGAACGCGGCGCGTCCCTTCACCGCGGTACAGCCCGACGGCTCCGTGCAGGTGCGCGAGCCGGACCTCCCCCGGGCTGATGAGTTGCTCCGGGACGCGGTGGAAGTCTCGCGTGGCGACGGTGGCCTCGACGACCTCACCGTCTACCAGGTGCTCGGCTCCCTGGCCACCAGCCATGAGGCCGCGGATGATTCCAAGGGTGCCCGGTCGCTTCGCAAAGAAGCCGCCCAGCTCGCCCGGTCCAAGGACGAACCCGCGTCAGTGCTGAAAGATCTCGAAGGGTAAGCGTTTCCCCCTCGGGATCGCGGTGGACAATATCGCGGTGGACAATGTGGCCGGGCGCGGGACTGAACCGGACGGGCTCGTCCTCGAGCTCGGAGAGGGATTCTCCGGCAACGACGTGGTGGTGCTCCTCGACGGGCAGGAGGTCTGGCATCGCACGGGAGTGACCACCAACTACTCAGTGGGTCGCGCCGCTGTGATCCGGCTGCCACGGCATCCGTCGCGGGCCGCGACCCTCGAAGTGCGAGCGGGTGCTTCGACGACGTCGCACCGGGTCCAGGCCGGTGCCGACGAGGTACGCCTACGGGCGTCCGTCGACTCGAGTGGCGTTGTGCGCATCGGCCCCGCGCCCGAGGGGTACCGGTTCTGAATGAGGGTCCCAGGCATTGCTCATCGCCCCGCCAGCGCGGCTGGGAGAGTTGGCCCATGCGGCGGCGATGGCCGCGCGAGATGACACTCCCAGCTTGGCGAAGATGTGCGATATGTGCGTGGTTACAGTGCGCACGCTCACACGAGCTGCTCAGCGATCTGCCGGTTCGAGTAGCCCCGCGACACCAGGCTGGCTACCTCCCGTTCCCGGGCCGTCAGGCCTGGTAGCCCGGCCAGCGCAGGGTGCGACGCCGCAACACCGTGCTCGGCCGCTACACCCAGTTCGTCAACCTGCTCGACCTCGCGGCGCTCACCATGCCGGCTGGACGAACCGCAGACGGACGGCCGGCCACCATCACCTTGATCGGTCCCGCGTGCTCCGAGCCGCTGCTGCTGGCCGTCGCAACCCGGCTGGCTGTCCAAACCCAGCTCACCGAGCCGTAGGAGGACGACATGACCCGCACCCTCTCGCGCCTCGCCCGGATCGGACCGGTCACGGCCGACCCCTACCCATGGCCTTATGACGGCACCGTGCCGGCCGACCGGGCCGCGCTGATCTGCATCGACTGGCAGGTCGACTTCTGCGGTCCCGGCGGCTACGTCGAGCGGATGGGCTACGACATCGAGCTGACCCGAGCCGGCCTGCCCGCAGCTGCGCGAATGCTGGCCCACGCCAGGGCCATCGGCATGCTGGTGATCCACACCAGGGAGGGCCACGCCCCGGACCTGTCCGACCTGCCGGCCAACAAGCGGTGGCGCTCGGCACAGATCGGCGCCGAGATCGGCGGCCCCGGGCCGCGGGGCAGGATCCTGGTCCGCGGTGAGCCGGGCTGGGAGATCGTGCACGAGGTGGCGCCGCTGCCGGGCGAGGTCGTGATCGACAAGCCGGGCAAGGGTTCGTTCTACGCCACCGACCTGCACCAACTGCTCCAGGCCGCCGGCATCACCAGCCTGGTCGTCACCGGTGTCACCACCGAGGTGTGCGTGCACTCCACGGTGCGGGAGGCCAACGACCGCGGCTACGAGTGCCTGGTGCTCGCTGACTGCGTCGGCTCCTACTTCCCGGAGTTCCAGCAGGCCGGGCTGGCGATGATCACCGCCCAGGGCGGCATCTTCGGCTGGGTGGCCCCGTCGGCGGCCTACCTCGACTCGCTGAGTGCCGTCAACCCCACCGCGGCCGGCGCCGCCACCGACGGCGAACGGAGTTGATCGTCGATGACTACCCAGGCCAGGAACGGGACCGTGCGGCTGCCGTAGTGGGTCAGCGGTGACCTCAACGCGGCGTTCGGCCTCGGGTTCAACGTGCTGGTCAACGTGCTGGTACTCACCACGCTGTGCGTGGGTGTGGTGCAGATCCCCCGGGCCGCGGTGTTCAGGATCATCCTGCCGGCGCTGGGGATCCAGCTGCTGATAGGCAATGGGTACTACACCTACCTGGCGCGCTGGCTGGCCCGCCGGGAAAACCGCAGCGACGTGTGTGCGATGCCCTATGGCCCGAGCGTGCCGCACATGTTCATCGTCACCTTCGTGATCATGCTGCCGATCTTCCTGAGCACGCGGGATCCGATCCGGGCCTGGGTGGCCGGCCTGGCGTGGTCGTTCATCATCGGGCTGATCGTGTTGATCGGCGCGTTCGTGGGTCCCTACATCCGCCGGTTCACCCCGCGGGCGGCGCTGCTCGGGACACTGGCCGGCATCTCGATCGCCTTCATCTCGATGCGCCCGGCAGCGCAGATGTGGGAAGCCCTGTGGATCGCCCTGCCGGTGTTCGCGATCATCATGATCGGCTTCTTCACCGGCCGCAGGCTACCCGGCAACATCCCGATCGGGCTGGCCGCGCTGCTGGTCGGCACCGCGATCGGCTGGATCGGCGGCTACATGTCCGTACCCGACGTGGTCACCGCGGCCCGCGACATCGCCATCGGACTGCCGACCCTCAACATCGACCTGCTGCTCGATGGCCTCTCGGCGGTGTCGCCGCTGCTGGCCACCGCGATCCCGCTGGGCATCTACAACTTCTGCGAGGGCATGACCAACGTGGAAAGTGCCGCGGTCGCCGGGGACAGCTACAACCTGCGCAGCGTGCTGCTCGCCGACGGCACCGGCGCGGTGGTCGGCGCCGCGCTGGGCAGCCCGTTCCCACCCGCCGTCTACATCGGACACCCCGGCTGGAAGGAGGCCGGGGGCCGGACCACCTACTCGCTGGCATTGGGGGTGGTGATTGCGCTGATGTGCTTCCTGGGGCTGTTCGGGCTGCTCGGCGCGCTGATCCCGCTGCCGGCCATCGTGCCGATCCTGCTCTACATCGGGCTGCTGATCGGCGCGCAGGCCTTCGTCTCGGTACCCAAGGCGCACGCGGTGGCCGTGGTTCTAGCGGTGATCCCCAACGTCGCGGCCTGGGCGGCCGGCCAGATCGACAACGTGCTCAACGCGGCCGGCACCAGCGCGACCACAGTCGGTAGCGACGCGCTGGCCCAAGCCGGCGTCGTCTACGACGGCCTCAAAAGCCTCGGCGGCGGGGCGATCCTGGCCGGCATGGTGCTCGGCGCGATCGCCGCATTCATCATCGACAAGCGCTACTACTGGGCGACCAGGTACTGCGTCGCCGCGGCGGCGCTGTCGTTCATCGGCCTGATCCACGGCGAGCAGGTGACCTGGGCAGCCAGCCCCGGCGCCGCACTCGGTTACCTCCTCGCGGCAGTGGTCTGCCTGGCGTTCTCCGTCGGCAGCACACCCGCGCCCGCAGAGATACCCGACGAACACGCACCAGGGGAGCTCAGCTCAGCTGCCCGATAGTTATCTCAACTCAAGGAAGGTGAAGCTGACGCTGTTGCTCTTGGCGCCATCCTCCATCTCGACGGTCACATCGACCGTGCCCGAGCCATCAGGGACGTTCGTCTCGATGCCCCCGGTGCTGTTGACCTTGAACGGAACCGGCTCGTTGCCGAAGAGGAGCTGCTTCGCGGCGTCCAATCCGTCGCCTTTAATGATCACTGGCTGGCCGGGCGGCGCCGGGTTGGTAATAATGCTGTCGATCTTCATCGCCGCTCCTTTCGAGGGTGAATGATCTGATCGAGCCATCACCATGTTCCCCGAACCGCACTCCGGTAATCACCAGCGGACTCTAGACCACCCGATCGGTCGGTAGGCACCGTCGTGAACTCGACGTCACCGACATTTCCCGTGAGCGGGGCGTCGGTAGTGTCGAGTTCACGACAGCGATCACTGGCACTGGCAGCGACGATGTGATCTGGGGATGTGCCGGTGGCACTAGGTCCCCTCCTGTTCGCCGCGGAGGAAGCGCTCTAGCTCGGCGGCGAGCTCGTCGCCTGACGGAAGGCTCGAAAAGTCAGGTGGGGGGGCCGCTTCGCCGTCAAACGCGACCTCCAGACCACGCACCAGCTCGCGGTGCTCCTCGCTGGTGGCAAGGACATCGTCGATCTGGGTCAGCACGCTCGCAGCCGCGGCATGCAACTCCGCAGCGTCGAGCTCGAGCCCGGCTACGGTGGCCAGGGCCTCGACGAGTGCGGCACTGGCCGCCGGGTAGGGCAATGCAGCCAAGTAGTGGGGTACCCGCGCCCAGATCCCGATGGCAGGGATGTCCACGGCGGCGAAGCCCTCCTGCAGGGCGGTCTGGATCCCAGCCTGCACCTCGGTGCTGCCGGCCACCACACCCACCTGCGCCGCCAGCTCGGCCACCGTGGCAATCGCCGTCAGCCGGACCGGGCGGGTGTGCGGGACAGCAGCGGCGTAGGCACCGAGGCTGACCACGAGCCGCACACCCAGCTCCTTGGCCAGGCCGACAACGGCCTGCACGAAGGCATGCCACGCCATGTCAGGCTCGGGCCCCACCAAGACCAGGACGCTCTTACCTGCGCCGTCCTGACCGGCCCGTAGCTGGATCTCGGGCCAGTTCAATCCTGCGAGGACCCCTTCGGAGATCCGCGCGGTGGGACGGCGAGCCCGGAAATCGATGAACTCGTCCGCGGTGAAGGTGGCCAGCACTTCGGTCGGAATCGTTCCGAGAGTCAAAGCGATGGCGCCCTGTGCCCCGAACCCGGCGTCGAGCCAGCTCTCCGTGGCCAGCAGCAGCACCGGCGACTCCACCGCGCGGTGAGCGTGCAGCTCATAGCGGCCCGACATCATCGGCCGCCGACGATCAGTGTCGGCACAGCATGCGTGAATCCCATGACGTCCATTGTCCCCTGTCCGGGCGACGGCCCGGCGTGCGCTCCGGAGTGGTCCACGAGCTGATCTGGGGCGGGATCGCGCACCGCCGACCGGGACGCCATCGATCTGCTCACATTGTGAGCTCCCGGCTCAGGCCAATCGGGTGGGCGTGAGCGCGGCCAGGTCAAGCGGGATGTCCGGCGGCGGCGAGCCGCCGATGACGGCCGCCGCACCCAGCGCAGCCAACGCCGGGGCTGACTCGATGCCGAAACCACCCTGGCCGGCGAAGAAGTGGAAGCCGGGGTGCTGCGGCCAGGCGCCGACCACCGGACCACGATCGGCGACGAACGAGCGCAACCCCGCCCAGCTAGACTGCACCGAGCGCAGCCCGAGCCCGGTGACTGCTTCGACCCGCTCCAGCGCGACCGCCACGTCGAGCGGATCGGGCCGGACGTCCCCCGGCGCGACCGGCGTCTCGTCGCCCGGCGACAGCAGCAGATGCTGGCCCTCCACCTTGAAGTAGCAACGTTCCCGCACTTCAACCACCATCGGCAGCGCACCTCCGCCCGGAGCGCGCAGCCGGGCCCGGTCCGGCACTCGCGCGACGACGATCGTGCGGCGCAGCGGGCACAGACCCAGCCGACGCACCCCAGCCAGGCCAGCGACGACGTCCGCCCAGGCACCGGCCGCGTCCACGACATCGGCGGCGTAGAGCACATCCTGCGCGCCGCAGCGGATCCGCCAACCGCCCGATACCGGAGCCAGCCCGGTGACCGGCGCAGCCACCCGCACCCAACCGCCGCGCAGCCGCAGCCCGCGGACGTAGGCCTGGTGCAGAGCCATCGCGTCGACGTCACACGCGGCCTCGGTGACCGCCGCGACGCGCAACAGATCCCGGCGCAGCGCAGGGCAGCGGGCAACTGCCTCCTCCGGCGACAGCGCAACCGGGGCGTCCGGCTCGCCGGTCCGTTCTGCCAGCTCGGCGCGCAGCGCCTGTTCACCGTCGTCGTCGAAAGCTGCCCAGAGCACCGGGCGTGGTCGCAGTAACGCGGGCCCGCCGAGCTCCTCGGCCAGGCTGGCGAACCGGGGGCCGCTCGCGTTGATCAGACTCCGCACCAGCGGGCCACCGTGGCCCGGCACGTACATGGCGGCCGAGCGCCCGGTGGAGTGGGTGGCCAGGCTGGTCTCAGTCTCCAGCAAGATGACCCGGCGGTGCGCGGCGAGCTCGTAGGCAACCGAGACGCCAGCGATCCCGCCGCCAATCACCACGACGTCCTGTCTCGAGCTCACCCGACCGACGCTAGGCGCTTGCAGGACGGCGGTCACGATCCACCGGCACGCGACCCCCGTGGTGGGGTTGCGCCGTCGTTCGGTGCGGAAGATCCGGGCCTGCTGGATCCGCGGGAGATCGCGTTAGGCGGTTATGCAGTTGGCGACGTCGTTGAGACCGCACCTTGATGGCCAAACTTACTTGATACAGTGAGGAACCGGCTGCAGGATCACCGTGAGCGCTGACGCGCGGCACCTCGCACTCATAGGAGCTTCCCCATGGCAGGAAATGCGCCCACCCCCCATGGGTCGCAATCGAAAATTGACACCACGAGGGCGCACACAGCTCGGATCTGGAATTACTGGCTGGGCGGCAAGGACAACTACCCCATTGATCGTGAGGTCGGTGATCAGATCCGACGATTCCACCCCGATATCGGCGACTACGCCCGCGCTGACCGGCTCTTCTTGGGGCGCGCCGTGCGATACCTGGCCGGTGAGGCCGGGATCCGTCAGTTTCTGGACATCGGTACCGGTCTGCCCACCGTCGACAACACCCACGAGGTCGCCCAGCGGGTCGCGCCGGAGTCTCGGATCGTCTATGTCGACAACGACCCGTTGGTGCTCGTGCACGCCCGTGCTCTGCTGACCAGCACGCCCGAGGGTGCCACCGACTACATCGACGCCGATATGAACGACCCTGACAGGATCCTGGCCGAAGCGGCTCGGACGTTGGACTTCACCCAGCCTGTCGCCGTCACCATGCTGGGAGTAGTGATCTTCCTCAGCGACGATGGAGAGGCTTATGGCATCGTGCGCCGCTTCCTGGACGCGCTCCCCTCCGGCAGCTACCTGGTGCTGTCCCACACCATCACCAGCCCGGCGATGCCCGACGTGGACGCCGCCGTCGCATTCTGGAACGAGCACGGCACGCCGAAGCTGACCCAACGCACCCCCGAACAGGTCCTCCGGTTTTTTGACGGGCTAGAACTGCTGGAACCCGGCGTGGTGTCGTGCTCACGATGGCGCTGGGAGGTCACACCCTGGGGCGAGCCCGACGAGGTAGCGATGTTCGGCGGGATCGGGCGCAAGCCGTAATGCCCCCGCTAGCGACGGTGGCTCGGGGCGTCGTGACGGACCAGCCGCCGGGCCAGTTCGGTGCGCGACCGCACGCCGAGTTTGCGGTAGATCCGGGTGAGGTGGGCTTCCACCGTCTTGCGTGAGACGAACAGCGACGAGGCGACCTCGACGTTGTTCAGCCCCTCCGCCACGGACTGCGCGACCTGGAACTCCTGTGGGGTGAGCGCATCGAAACTGGCCCGACCGGCGTTTAGGTCGGTTCGGGCCCGGACGCCCGTCGCGGCCAGCTCGACCTCGGCGCGGGCGGCCCACGGCCGCGCCCCGATGGACTCGAACATCGCGAGCGCCTCCAGCAGCGGCGGACGCGCCGCCACTGGTCGGCGCAACCGGCGCAGCGTCTCGCCCTCGCACAACAGGGTTCGTGCGCGCTCGAACGGCATCTCGACCCGCAGGTGCAGCGTCGCGGCCCGGGTGAAGCACTCGCGTGCCGAATCGAGATCATCGGCGAGCAGGCCATGGCAACGAGCTGCGGCAGCCGCCGGGTACGCCAGCCCGGTCGCCGCTGCCCGCGCGTCCAGCCACGCCAGCGCGGTGTGCGCACGCTGCGAGTCGCCGGCCCTGATGTGGGCCTCGACAAGATCTCCGCCGTACGGGACGACATTGGTACCGTCGAGCCCGCGCTCGCGAGCCGTTCGCCACGCCTGGTCGAGATGATGGGCCGCCGAGGAATGATCAGCTGCGGCCAGCGCGCTCAACCCGAGCACGCTCGGCCCGCCGACCGACAGGAAATCCATCCCATACGACCCCATCTCCCGACGTGCCCGGTGGATGTGCTCCTCGGCCAGCGCCCCATCGCCCCGAGTCGCGTGCACCCGCCCGAGAATGAACAGGGCGTGAGCAACCGACGTCACCTGGTTCAGCGCCTCCGCGCGTTGCAGCGCCTCCATGCCGTCGGCGTAGGCCGAACTCCAGTCCCCGGTCCACCATCCCATTTCGCACTGAGCAGCGAGCGCCAGCGGCACGACCGCCCCGGCCCCAGCCTGCAGCGCGGCGTTCAGCACGGATCCGAGCACCACGCGCGCGCCGCGGAAATCCTCCGTCCACATTCGACCCAGCGCCAGCATGATCAGATACTGAAGGTCCCAGGGCCCTGAACCGGCGGTCGACTCGGTGGCCGAGTTGGCGGCGTCAAGGCGTTGCCGGGCGTCGGCGGACCGGCCGGCCAGGGCGAGCGCGACGGCGCTCATGACGGCGCTTTCCAGCGGCCGCTGCTCGCCGGGCGGCTGTGCGGTCTCGCTGCGCGAGGTGATCGCGAGCATGTCGTTAAAACGTCCTGCGACAGCGCACGGCAGGGCGGCCTCAGCGTAGAGCCGGGCCGCCTGCGCCGCATCGAGCGTCCGCACCGCGTCGCCCGCACGGACGAGGTCGTCGACCGCGCGCAGCGGGTGACCAAGCCAGGTGTGCGCACGTCCCCGGACGAGCACTGCTTCGGCGGCGAAGCACGGGTCGGTCCGCAGCGCGAGAGCCTCGTTACACCAGCCCCGTGCGACGTCCGACGCGCCGGCGAGGTGGGCATCCGTTGCCGCCGCGAGCAGCCTCTGCGCCCGGATCGACGGATCGACGGTCAGCTCGGCCGCACGTGCCCACGCCTGCGACGACACCAGCAAGCCACTGTGTTTCCGAGCGGCCGTGGCCGCAGCGGCCAGACCGTCGGCGACGACGTCGTCCGGGCCGCTCAGGGCAGCCGCCAGGTACCAGGGCTTCAGGTGATCCACATGCTCAGCGAGGGTGCGCAGCACCGCCCGGCGGGTGGCGAAGGGCGTGCGCTCGAACAGGATCGGCCGCACCAGCGGGGAGCGTAGGCGAACCCCGCCGGGAATCGACTCCAGCAGGCCGCACCGCTGCGCCAGGTCCAAATCGGCGAGCGGCAGGCCCAGGGCGGCGAGGACGGGTTCGAGATCCGAGGGCCTCGACAACCCGCTTGCGGCAACGACGAACAGCGCGGTCCGCGTGCGCTCGGGGATGGCGTCGAGTGCCGCCGACCACACCCGGTGCAGCGAGGGGCTGAGCCGGGGACCCGTGAACCCGAGGCCGGAACCCTGCAGCTCGGCGGCGGGCGTGCAGCGCACGGTCTCGATAACGGCCAGCGGGTTTCCGCCGGTCTGGGCGACGATCTCCGCCAGGACGGCGCCGGACACGTCGACGCCGAGGCTCGCGACCAGGTCGCGGATCTCCGCCGCGGACATCAGGCCCAGCCGGACGGTGAACAGATCGGTGACCGGCACTTCCGATCCGGGCTGGTCGCTGATCGCCAGCAGCATGCCGACCCGCTCGCCGACGAGGCGCCGGGCCACGAACAGCAGGATCTGCCGGGACTCGGGATCCACCCATTGCAGGTCGTCCACCACGATGAGGAGCCGCTGTTCGGCGCCGGCCACTGCCAGCACGGTCAACGCCCCGGCGCAGGCGGAGAGCGGGCCGGTCGATGCGCCGGACCGCAGCGCGAGGCTCGCCTCCAGCGCCTCCCGCTGGACGTCCGGAACCAGGTCGAAATACCCCCGCAGCGGGCCGAGCAGATCCGCGACCGCCGCGAACGGCAGGGCGGCCTCGGATTCCACCCCGCGGATCCACAGCACGCGCCCGGGTGCCGTCGCGGCGAACTGCTCGAGCAGCGCGGTCTTGCCGGCACCGGCCTCGCCGGCAATCAGGGCGGCGGTGCTCCAGCCAAACTGTTGCCCGGCCAGCGACTGCCGGACGAGCCGGCACTGGTGCTCCCGGCCGACGAACACGCGCCCCGGCCGGTCGGCCAGTCGCTCGAACAGGCCGGGAACCACCGCCCGCCCGCCCGCTGGCCTGCTGGGCACCACCCGCAATCCGTGCGCGGTAGGGCTCTCGACAGTGATCGACGGCGCGGACGCGACACCGGATGCCATGCGGATCGCCTGCTCTTCCTGATGGGCCACATCGGGAAGAGCCCGTGGCGAGCCCGGCAGATACCTCGCCCACCCAGCTGCACCAATGGACGAGCGCCCGGCCAGGCGGTCAGGGCACAGCTTTCAGGGCACGAGAGCTGTCAGGGCACGAGCAGGTCCCCGATCGGCCGGGCCACCCGGGGATCGGCCAGGTACTCCTCGATGTCGTGCGCGCGGTCCTTGGCGTTGTCGGTCAGCACGTCGCGGACCCCCGCACCCCACGTCGGCCGCAACGGGCAACCGATGGCCACCGCGTCGGGAGCGCACCAGGCGTTGACCCAACCCCGGACCCGATCGGGCTGCCGCGGTCCGCCGGTGAGCAGGCGCTTGTGCACACCATCCATGCCGAGCGGGCTGCCCGCGGTAACCAGCAGGGGGATCTCGACGCCCGCCGGAAGCCTCGTGATCAGGTCCAGGGCGACCACCGTGCCGAGGCTGTGGCTGACCAGCACGACCGGCCCGGCAGCCGGGAAGGTGTCCAGCACCGCGGCGAGCACGGTGTCGCGAATCCGGCCCTGATCGAGGTAGGCGGCCACGTCGCGGAATGCGGTCGCGATGAAGACGTCGTCGAGTCCGCTGCGGTTGGCGAGCCACGACAGATGCGGCTGCAGGCGCCCGACGAGACTGTCGACGAACCCCTCCTGCGGGACCTGGTGGTCCGCGGCGGGCATCCCAGCGCGTTCGGCCGCGTCCTGGATGAGCGACTCATACACCGTTCGGGCCGAGGCGGTCTCGGGCGCATAGGCCTCAGCAACCGTGAGGCCGGGGCCGTCGACGGCGACGGACCGGGTGGCGACAAGCTCGCGGCCATCGACCGCCCCGGCCAGCACGTCACCGTAGAAGGGGAACCACACCTCGGCGGCGTCGACCGGCGGCAGTCCGGCGGCGGCGAGACCACGCGCCAGCCCACCGGCCCAGGCGGCGCGCAGCGCCTGCGGATCCTTGCCCTGCTGCCGGCGGCCGTGCAGGAACACCACGTGCCGAGGCCCGCCGCCCGGCGTTCGCCGAGCGGCGATCCCGCGCCGGGACGCCGCCTCGCGCCCTGCCGCAGCCAGCACCGCAGCCGGCCGGGCCGGCACTGCGGACGCGGCCTCGACGGGGACCGCTTGCTGACCCAGCTCGCTGTCCAGCACGGCTCGCTGCGCCGCCGGCAGGTCGAGCTCGGCGAGGTGCCGCAGCAGCACGCTCACCCGGGCGCCTTCGTTGGCGATCCAATGCACCGCCGCGTCACCGTCCTGCGGTCGCCAGCGGGCGCCGTCGGTTCTCAGCCAGTTGCCGCCTGCGTCGGTGCTCGGCACCCCCGAGTGATGCAGGGCCACGACTTCCCACTGATCGTTGAACACCGGGGAGCCCGAGTTGCCCGGCAGCGTGTCCGCCTTGTAGTGCAGGAAGTCGTCGATCTGGTTGAGCAGGGCGTTGTCCCGGATCGCGATCTCCTTCGGCCGCCCGTTCGGGTGCCCGATGACGTTGACCGGCTCCCCGGTGACGATCTTTCCCTGCACGGCGAGCAGGTGGTTCCAGCCGAACTCGTCGCCGGCCCGCCGGCCGTCCGGGCCCGGCCGCAGCGCCACCAGCGTCACGTCGAGGTGCTCGTCGGTGAGGTACAGCGCGCCGGGGTCGAGGTCGAAACGGACGAATGGCTTCGGGGCGCCGTCGCGGTCGACCTCGCAGTCGAACTCGGCGAACCCGGCAGCGGCGGTCGTGGAATCGGGCAGGACGTGGTTGTTCGTCATGAGCAACCGCGGCCCGACGAGGAAACCGGTGCCGAACCCGACGGTCCGCCCGCCCTGCTGCAGGGAGATCCGCGCGACGGTGCGAGCGACCCGCTCACCACGCGGCAGGAAGTTCACGCTCTGCAGCTCGCTGGTGAGACCGAGGATCCGCTCGAGCACCCCCGCCCGGGACACCGGCTCGCCCTCGGGCAGAGCCGCCGTCAACGCCTCGACGGCGATCTCGCCACTGTTGAGCAGACGCCGTGTGCGGGCCTCGATCTGGTCGGCGCTGTCCACCACCGGGGTTCCGGTGGCCTCCTGCTGGCGTCGGATGTCCGCGCGCTTGTCGGCCGAGGCCCGGTACCGCTCGGATGCCTTGTCCTGCTGCTGCCTGAGGTCCATCCGATGATGGTGACGACGCCGAGCGGCAGCGGGCTTCGGGGAGGTCCCTACAATCCTGCTACCCCAGCACCCCAGCGAACCGCAGCAGGTCGTTGATGGTCCGGACCTGCCCGCCGTCGGCGAACAGCACCCCCTGGCTCGGGTCCCACGGATCGGATTGGCTCAGGTACGACGTGGCGTCGTTGCGGATCTGGCCGATGATCGTCTCGCAGACGATGCGGCTGCCGACCTCGCCGAGGGTGGCACCCTGCTCCTTCACCTCCGCCTCCTTGAGGACGTAGAACCACAGTGGCGTGTCGTCCAGGAATCCGCCGTCGGCGAGCGCGTCGTTCACCAGTTGGTTGTCGTCGCCGCCGAGTAGCTCGGCCGTTGTCAGCGGGGCCACGCCGAGGGCGTCGGCCACGGCCTGACCGGTCGGGATAGCCAGCCGGTAGCCGCGCAACAGGTTCCGCACCGCGAGGCGTTTGATGATGCTGCGGATCCGCCGGGCGAGGTGCGGGTCGTTGCCCTCGTTCAGCAGCGTCTTCAGTGGTGGCGCGAGCCGGGTGTCGATTTTGCGGGCGAACCGGTCGGGAAAGGCAGGGGCGCGCTCGACGAACCGGTCCCACTCGATGGGCCAGTTGCCCGGCAGCGAGAGGAGCCCCGCGAGCGGCTTCGGGAAGCCGTTCCCAGTGAACTCGAACAGCTGCTCGAAGGTCGCCCGATCCTCGATGTTGCCGGGCCGGCCGAAGTTGCGGTTGTGGTCGTAGGTCGCCCGTACCATGCTGTGGCCGAACCGGAACCCCGCCACTGAGAACTCCAGCGGCATGTAGACGGTGCCGTTCCGCGGCGTGAACACCGGGTTCGCGCTGGCCAGCACGTCGTTTGCGATGCCGGCCTTGGCGACGGTCTGCAGGAAGTCGTGCACCACCAGCCACTGGTAGTGCCAGCGGACCAGGTCCCGAGCCCGGGCGAACCTGGCCTGCGCCGTCGTCAGCTCCGGCTGGTTCGCCACCACCCAGTCGACGACGGCGTTGTGGAAGCGCAGGAAGGCCACGTGGAGCTGGGCGACGATCAGGTTCTCGTCGTTGCGGCCGTCGCCGATCCGCGCCTGCACCCCGCCTGCGACGCGTGGGAGGTCGCGCTCGACATCCGTTTCTGGGGGAATCGTGTTCCCGACGTTCGCTATCTTCCCCAGTTGGAACTGGATCTTGTCGGTTCCCGTATAGGGGACCGATTCCGCGGTCTCCGGGGCGAAGGGCCCGTCGCCATAGAGCGAGTCGAGGTTGAGCGACGGCTCGCGCAAGTTGCGCAGTACCTGCAGGACCACGCTCGGCGTGAGCGGTGCGAGATCTTTGTCCGTGATGCTCACGGTGGTGTCGCGGTCGGTGTTGGCCGTGAGGTCGTGGTCGATGAACTGACCCCAGTAGGTGTAGACCGGCGGGATGGTCGTCGAGTCCGTCGCCGGGTCGTCCGGCAGCGGGCCGTCCACCATCGCCGAACCCAGCGCCTTGAGGGCGACGACGATCGTGCTCGCCGGCTCCACCGGCAGGTGCCCCTCCGGGTAGGCGTCCTCGAGGTCGATGAACAGGTAGCCGAACGGCGTCGTGTTCGCGTCCGACACGGTGGTGACGGCATCGTTGCGCACCACGTCGGGCAGCCGGCTGACGCTCTCCAGCGCGTCAGCGGCCGGCTCGGCCTTGTAGAGGTCCTCGGCCAGGGCGTGGCCACCGTGGCGCAGATCGGACAGCACCCGCGTGAGCTTCGGTTCGTCGGCCATCGCCACTCCTACTACAGGATCCGGTGGGTGCAGCGTGTCGCGGTGCCCACCCGATGGGTAGGGGGGAACTCCCTACGGCTGTCACAGGACGCTGTGCAGGTGCGCGGCGAGCCGCAGCGACAGCGCGGACAATGTGAGCGCCGGGTTGGCGGCCGGGATGAACGGCACCACGGAGTTGTCGGCGACGTAAAGGTTGTCAAGGCCCTCGTAGTCCGGACCGGTCAGGTGGTTGGTACGCAGCCGTTCCTGCTGCCCGACGCCCTCCTCGGTGCGGAGGTTGTCGTAGCCCAGCAACGGCCTCGGCGGTGCAGGCGGGAACTGCACCGTCGCGCCGTCGAGATGATGGTCCCCCGTCGTGGGCAGCTGCAGGTTGGCCCCGTTCATCCAGAACGCGCCGTCGAGGAACAGCTTCATCTCCAGCTGCGCCGGATACCGGTCGCGTTCGAGCTCGAACACCCACGCACCGTCGCGGTAGGTGCCGTAGACATCCCGGTCCCACCCGTCGACGGCGTTGCGAACGGTCACCCGGTGGTTGGGGCGCAGGCCAACGGTGTGGAAGAAGATCCGGAAGACATCCACCTGCGGCAGGGCAAGGGCGACCACCGCCTCGGGCGCCGCCCGCCGCTGCGGCGATGCGGCCTGCTCGGGCGAGAACGAGCCGCTGTGGTACGGGATGTACACCATGACCGACGCTCCCATCAGGCTCGACGGCGCCGGACCCGCCGGTGCCGTGGCCAGTAGTTCAGCGGGTTCTCCCGGCCGCCGCGATCAGGTCGTCGATCGCCGGCAGTTCCGCGGCCAGCTCCACGGCCGAGGCTCCGGCGCACCGCCGCGGCGCGACCTCGCTGCGCCCGAACCGGTGCGCCAACCCCACCACGTGCACCCGGATCGACTCCGCGATCTGCGACGGCGAGGTGATCGGACGACCGTTGATCCGGATGTCGCTGACGGTGAACCCCCGGTCGGCGGTGACCTCGTAGACGGCCCGCAGCGCATGCCCGGGCTCGCCGCGGGTGATCCGCCAGAACTCGGCCGGATCGGACCCGTCGGGGGTCTCCCAGCCCGAGGTTTGCAGCTCGTCGTCGAGGTAGAGCCCGAGCGGGTCGGCCAGGGTCACGTCAGCGCCGGCGCGGGCCAGCGCGTTGACGTCGCCGACAATGAGCGGGTCGCTGTTGCGGTCGATGTCGGCGCTGATCCCGCACCGGATCAGGTCATTGGGGTTGGTGAGCAGCCCGCTGCCGGAATCCCGCACTACCGTCGCCTCCGCGACCAACACGATCGCGGCGTTGAGCGTGTTGAACGTCTGCACCATGTGCATCGCCCCGGCGATGTTCCACCGGTTGCGGGGTAGGTAGGCGCCGCTGGCCGCGACCAGGTCGCGGGGCTGGACATCCGGGCTCACGTGCTCCCGGTAAACGGCCAGCAGGCGCGCCGGATCATCGCGCGCAAGCAGGTGGTAGTACTCCGGCACCTCACTGGTGAACATCGCCCGCACGAGCCGGCCGCCCACGTCCCGCGCCCCGGCCCATTCGCAGTACTCCTCCTGCTGGTCACGGTCCTCCCCCAGCTCGTAGCGGCGCGGCGCCGGGACGCGGGCCAGCTTGCGAGGGAATGCGACCCAGCGCATGACCGCCTGGGCGGCGTCGGCGTCGAGCTCCACGCCGAGCGGGTTGAAGAACTGCGGCCGGTCGGCGCCCGGCCGACCGGCTCGCTGCCGGATCAGCCGTTCCGCGATGTCCCGCGACCAGGCCTGCTGGCCGGCGTCGCTGAGGTCGTCGACCCGGCCCGGTGTGGAAAATGCCTCCAGCGCCATCACATTCTCCTCTTACGGCCTTATGAGTTATGGCGGGGCCGCACGGTCGCCTGTTCGGTCATGTCCAGTGCCGGGGCGGTCGCCGGAATGCCGACCGACTGCGGCAACGTCAGGTCGAACTCCGCCAGCGGCCGCCGGCTGAACTCACGCCGCCTGGACTCGGCCAGCCGGTAGATCTCGTCGCACCCGGTGTCAGTGCCCAGCGCCCCCTGTACCCGGCCCAGGTAGCCCGAGATCCGCTCGGTGAACGCCTCCGTCCACGCGTCCGGGCCCAGGTCCCAGTGCTCGGCGAACTCCCGCTCCGGGGTGCCGTCCGGTCCTGCCGCAGCGGCGGCGAGCAGCATCGGGACGAGGACCGCGTCGAGGTCTGTGCCGGGGTTCAGGCCTACCGTGGCCGGGACGTGGCGAAGCAGCGCGGCCCGGCGTACCGAGCCGACCGGACTCGGGAAATCAACCATCAGCAGGCATGCCGCGAGCCGCCGTGACATCGCCCCGCGCCGGATCAGCTCCTCGGTCACGATCACGTCCTCGAACGCCCGTTCTGGCACGGTGAAGCAGAACGGCACATCGCCGGGCTCGTCCACCGAACCGCCGCGCACCCGCAGATCGTGGTGCTTGGCGAGCTCGTGGTAGCGGCGGCCGCTCATCACCAGCGGCGGCGGCGTCACCGGCAACCCGATCTCCCCGGCCAGGCAGTCGTGGTCGTAGAAGAAGCTGACCGGCAGATCGTCGAGGTCCGCCGCAGGCAGTTGCGTCCACTCCCGATGGGTGCTGACCAGGTTGGCCGTGGTGGCGTCGAGGACCTGAGCGAGGAAACGGGACGCCGCGGTGAGCATGCCGGCCTGCATCGCCTTGTCGAACCGAGCGGTGTTCCAGCGCGCGATCAGCGGCCGGATAACGCTGAACTCGAACTCGAACGCCAGCCGGTGGCCGGTGAACAGCGGATCGCGTGCCAGCGGATCATCCGGCGCGTAGGCGGCCTCCGTGATGCGCAGCCCGGGACCGCTCCAGTGCACCCAGGGCGTCTTGAGTTCCTTCATCAGCGGGTAACCGTTGACGTGGCTGTCGAAGGGCCCCTTGCCACGGGTCGCGTCCTCCAGCGCCATGTCCGACTGGCCACACCAGAACCACATGCCCTGCTGGCGCTGGTAAAAGTGGAACGTCCGGTTGCGTGGGTCCCAGGCCAGTACCTCGTTGAGCACTGTGTCAGCCCGCGGATCGCCGCCCTGCGCAATGAGCGTGCTGATCATCAGCTCCGGGGAGCCACGCCGCGACCGCACGGTGATCAGCCGGGTGCCGCCCTTGGCGACTCCGTCCCGGAATCGGATCTGGCCGCCCTCGGAAATGGCGAAACTGCTCTGCTGCGGCAGGCCGTCCGGCGCGGCGTCATGCGTGTCAAGGGCATCTAACAGCTCGGTGAGGTTGGCTGGGAACCGACCCGCCCGCAGCACCAAGGTCGCGAACGGGTCGCCGAGCAGCCGCTCAACCTCCTCGGTGGTCATCGTGCGGTGCCCGTCGGGCAGGCCTTCGATGTGCTGGTTGATCCGACCGGGGTCAGTGGACTGGGCCACTTTCGTGGCGTTGCGTGGTTCCTCGGCCGGCAGGGCAAGCAGCCGGGTCGGGAACGGGTGCACTGTCAGCTCCTCTGCATGCGCGGTTTCGCGAATGCAGCATCGCGAGGTCGATTCGACGGCGCATCGGGGAAGTCCCTACCGCCACCGCGCCGGACGCCGATCAGTACGGCTGGGGTTCCGAGTTCGGGCTCGCCTTGAGCACGTTCGGCGCGTCGCCGCGCCGAACCCGCGTGTCGACGTCATCAGGGCACTCGGCGAACACGACCTCGGTGCCGTCGTCGAGGGGGATGGCGTCGTAATCCTCGCGCGTGCAGCCGAGTGCCGCGAGCTCGTCCGCCAGCTTCTCGGGCGCGGCCGCCGTCGAGACGCTGAGCAGCCAACGCATGGCCCCTCCTGAGAACTCACACCTTGTGCATCAACCTGCTGTAGGACGCCGCCACGTTGACGATACCCCGCCCGTAGCCGGGGTCCCATGGTGTGCCGGTGACGTTGATCAGGCCGTCCATGAGGGCATGGCGGAGCGCGGCCGGAGTCATACCGGGCACAGCCGAGAGGAGCAGGGCGCCGACGCCCGCTGCGACGGGGGTGGCCGCCGACGTACCGCTGTCAAACTCCGGGCTGGTCCCGCCGGGGCGACCCGGACCGAAGTTGCCGAAGAAGTGTGAGTAGGACGCGAGATCAGGCTTCTGCGGAGCAAACATCCCGGGGCCCTGGGAGGAATACCCGATCCGTTCCTGGCGAGAGTTGACCGCCGCGACCGTGATCACCTCGGCAAGGCTGTTTGCTGCATGGATGGAGCGTCCCGGTCCGGTGCTGCTGGGACGGCAGTCCCTGGTCGGGGAGTTCGCGCCGCAGTTTCCAGCTGCGAAGAAGCAGGCTGCACCGGAGGTGACGACCTCGCGGACCTTGCGGTGCAGGGGGTGATCGATGTCCCAGACCTCGTGGTTGGGTGATTCCTCGCGCCGCGGGAAGCTGGGAAACCCGTAGCTGTTCGTGGTGAGGTGTGGCGTCCCGTCGAGGCGGCGCTGGTCGAGGACCGCCTGAAACATCTGCAGCGCTCCACCGGAGTTGAAGACCCCGAGGAACGGGTAGTCGTAGAGCCGGGCTGCAGGCGCGGCTACCAGCACATCTGCCGCGCACATCGAGCCGTGGCTGGTGATGGGAGCCGCGCCGGGCTGCTGTGCCAGACGGCGAGCGAAACCGCCCGAGATGGGGTAGGACGTGCCGTTAACGCCATCGTCGAGGATCCCCACAGTGACGTTCTGCCCGCGGAAGCCATCCAGCCACGCCGTCTTGACCCCAAGCATCGTGCGGATGACGTCCATAGTCACCCCGGGCCGGAACGGGCGGGTATCCAGCCCGCCCTGGGAGCGGGCCTGGTCGAAGAGCGCGCCCATCTCCTCGACCTCTTTTTCGATCGGTTCGGCGGACCCGAACAGCACGAGCGGGGAGTTGGGCCACACCCGGACATCGTCGCGATCGCGAAGCGCTTCAAGACGTGTCCGGTCAATCTCGACCGGGAGCACGACGGAGCTGGGGGGCAGGTCCTCATTCGTCTCTGGCGTGGCGAAACTGGCCAGCTCCAACAGGGGCCTAGCGGTCGCGTCGCCCGCTGACGGCCCATTTTGATCCTGTGCGAACATCGGCACCGGCACCAGCGTCTCGTCCACCTCGACGCCAAGCCCGGCGACCTGATCAAGGAATGTCGTCGCGTCCTCGAATGCCGCTGCCTCGCTCTGGGCCGCGATCTCGAACGCCTCGAACCCGTTGCGCCGTTGCTGGGGGTCGATCTCGATCAGCAACTTGATCCGTGCCATGGTCAGTCCCTTCCCTATCTCTTCTGCGGCAGGGCGTCATGCACGTCAAGGGGCGGCTACAGCTCGGTGAGGTTGCATGCGCGTTCTACTATGTGCAGCGTCGCGAGGTCGAGGCGGCGGCCGCATCGGGGAAGTCCCTACCGGCGACGACGGCCCTTGGATCGCCGCCCGCGCAAGCTTCGCGAGCACACCCCACGGGAGTGGACCTTTCGCAGCCTGCCCCGTCCCCTGCTCCGCCCGGCACTGCCGGCGCAGGTGTTATTCGTGCATAGTGTCCGGCGGCCCTACGAGCAAAGGGTCAGGCGTGCCGACGGTGCCGTCGTCCTTGCCGGTGTAGTCAAAGCGAGATAACACGTATCGCATCGACTCCAACCGCCCGCGCTTCTTGTCGTTGCTCTTCACCACCGTCCACGGCGCGTGCGCCGTGTGAGTGCAGCGGAACATTCGCTCCTTGGCCTCAGTATAGGCGTCCCACTTCTCCAACGCGTCGAGATCTATTGGGCTGAGCTTCCACTGCTTTACCGGGTCGACCCGCCGCAAAGTGAACCGGGTCAGCTGCTCGCTCTGGGTGACCGAGAACCAGAACTTCATCAGGTCGATCCCGTCGTCAACCAGCATTCGCTCCAATTGCGGAGTCTGAACCATAAAGCTCTCGTAGTCCTCGTCATCACAGAAGCCCATGACACGCTCCACGCCGGCCCGGTTGTACCAGGAGCGGTCGAAGAACACGATCTCGCCGGCAGCGGGCAGCTGCTCGATATACCGCTGGAAGTACCACTGCGTGCGCTGCATTTCAGTGGGCTTCTCCAGCGCCACCACCCGGGCGCCGCGCGGATTGAGATGCTCGGTGTAGCGGCGAATGGTTCCGCCCTTGCCCGCAGCGTCACGCCCTTCGAAGACGAGTACCAGCCGACGATCGGTGTCCTTGATCCATGCCTGCAGCTTCAGCAACTCGATCTGCAGCAGTCGTTTGGTCCGGTCGTACTCGAGTCTCGTCATCCGCTCGTCGTAGGGATAATCCTCGCGCCAGGTCTCGACCGGCTGGCCGTCGGAGTCGAGCAGCACCGGCTCACCGGTGTCGTCGGCATCAACCTCGAGCTCCAGCTCCTCCAGACTGTCCAGCAGATCATCGGCCCGGATTGTTCTGCCGGGGAACTCCACCGGCACGCTCTTGCTGTCTGTCATAACACCTCCACCACCGAGGACATCCTGCCGACAACGGAGCACCAGCGACTCGCAGGCACAGCCTTCTTACCTATCTTCAACGGTTGGCGGCTGGCGCAAGGATCCGCCAGGCCCGTGGCTGCACGGTCCATTTCCGGTAGCTGACCCCGTCGCCGAGCTCGCCGTCGCTGTTGATCGGCACCGACGGACCGGCCAACTCGACCGTACGACCCCGGGTCAGCATGACGTCGGGGTGCTCGGCGTGCCTGCCCTGGCGGAGCAGCCGCGCGTAGCGCATGCGGGCCATCGGGCCGGTCGCGGTGCTGACGACCACGTCGACCAGACCGTCGTCTGGCTCGGCGTGCGGAGCCAGCGGCGTGCCGCCACCGATCGTGCGCCCGTTGAGGACACCGACCTGCAACACACGGCGATTCCCGTCGGTGATCGTCGCGCCGTCCACGCTGACCCGGAGCGGCCAGCCCGGGGTGCGCAGCCCCACTAGCAGCGCACCGATGCGGTACGCGAGCATCCCGAGCACAGGTTTCAGCGGTTCCCCCGCGCGGGCGCCCTGGGCGCCGATGCCCAGGTGCACCGCATTGATCACCACGCCGTCCGCGTCATCGGTCAACAGGTCAAGCTCGTGGGGCGAGCCTTGCAGCACGACGCGGGCGGCCGCGGCCGCGGTCAGCGGGATGCCCACCGTACGCGCAAAATCGTTCCCAGTACCGAGGGGCACCAGACCGATCACCCGGCTCGCCAGCTCACCGCGGGCGTGCAACGCGGCGACGAGCAGGTGCAGCGTTCCGTCGCCGCCGGCTGCCACCGGGCGCCGGTGCGGATGCGCACCGAGCAGGGCGTCCAGCTGATCCGGGCTGTCGAGGGTCTCGGTGCGCACGTCGGCGCCGTCGCGGCGCAGCACGTCGAGCACCTCCTGCAACACGTGCTCGTCCGCACTGCCAGCCTTGGCGTTCGAGATGACCAGCAGGCCTTGCTCCATACCACCCAGAAAACCAGCGAATGCTCGCTACCGCTGACGCATACCGCTGATTAGGGTACAAACCCCCCGGGGTAGGAGGCGCCTATGGCGAAGCTTGTTCTCGGTCCGATGCTGCGCTATGCCGACTCGATCAGTGCCGTGGTGTGGGTCGAGACGGACGCGCCGTGCCGGGTGGAGATCCTCGGCGTCTCATCCCCGACATTCGCCCTGCACGGGCACCACTACGGGCTCGTCGAGCTCACCGACCTCGCACCGGGCAGCTCGCTGGCCTACACGGTCAGCCTGGACGGTGAGCAGGCATGGCCGGAGCCCGGGAGCGAGCTGCCGCCCAGCCGCATCCGCACGGTTGACCCGGAGGCGCCGGTCCGGCTGGTGTTCGGCTCGTGCCGAACCAGCGTGCCGCACGACGTGAAGCACAATCTCACGCACGGGTTCGACGTGCTGCGCTGCTTCGCCAACGAGCTACGGAACACCGACGAGCCGGCGTGGCCGACCACGCTGATCCTGCTCGGCGATCAGGTATACGCCGACGAGCCGCCCGACGTCCTGCTGGAGTTCATCCAGCAGCGGCGCGGCACCAACGACCCGCCGACCGACGAACTGCGGGACTTCGACGAGTTTGCCGAGCTCTACCGGATCGCCTGGATCGACCCGGACATCCGCTGGCTGCTCTCCACCCTGCCTACCGCCATGATCATGGACGATCACGACCTTCGGGACGACTGGAATACCTCGCGGGCGTGGCGAGATCAGATGGCTCAGGTGCCGTGGTGGCGGCAACGTGTGATCGGCGCACTGGGCTCGTACTGGATCTACCAGCACCTCGGCAACCTATCGGCGAACGAGCGAGCCGGTGACACGCTGTTCAGCGCGCTGCGGGACACCGACGGTGACGGTGGCGGGCTGCTGGACAGGTTCGCCGAGCGGTCCTATCACCAACCAGGCGGCACGAAGTTCAGCTACGTCCGCGACTTCGGCGCCACCCGGTTCGTCATGTTCGACAGCCGGTGTGGGCGGCTACTGAACCCAGGCGAGCGGGCGATGATGGACGACGTCGGGTGGAAGTGGCTCGTCGAACAGGCCACCGGCCAGTACCAGCACCTGGTGATCGGCACGTCGCTGCCGTACCTCCTGCCGACCGGGCTGCACTATCTGGAAGCCTGGAACGAGGCGGTCTGCGACGGGGCGTGGGGCGACCAGGCGGCCCGGGTCGCGGAGAAGCTGCGACAGGACATCGACCTGGAACACTGGGCGGCGTTTCGCCGCTCGTTCGAGGCGGTCGCACACCTACTGATCGATTTGGTGGCGGGGCGCTACCGGCGGCCACCGACCAGCGTCGGATTCCTCTCCGGCGACGTGCACTACGCCTACCTGGCCCGCGCATCGCTGCCCGCGGCTGCGACCGGCCCAGCGACAAGCGTCTACCAGGTCGTCTGCTCACCGATCCGCAACCCGTTGTCCGGGCCGGTCCGCGTGCTCAACGCCGCCGCAAGCTTCGTGGTCGCCGGGCTCGTGGGTCGCGGTCTCGCCAAGACCGCCGGCGTGCCACGGTCACCGTTGGACTGGACGGTGACCAGCGGCCCCTACTTCCGCACCGTACTCAGCACGCTGGAGATCGACGGTGAGCGGGTCGACGTGCGCTGGTTCGCGCCCAGCGCCAGCACCCAAGACCCTCCCCCACTGCAGGAGATCGGTACCCAGCGCCTCAACTGACCTATTCAGCGCGCCGTCCATCGACAGCGACGAGCCGGTGATCGACGACGACGCCGGTCCGTAGAGCACCGCCGCGACCTCGGCGACCTCGACGGGTTCGATGGGCCGTTTCACCGCCACCGGGGTGAGCATGACGGTGTTCCCGTCGATGCCGTGCGTGCGGGCCGAACACGAGTCACGCAGGTCGAGCACACCGCCCTTACTTCGAAATACGGGTGACCATGACCCGCTCTGCTGTCGCCGAGTTCGACACCAGGGCTGTCCGAAGCCTCCTTAACCGCCCTGGTGTCGAACTCGGCGCACGAAGGGCTGTCACGACAACCAGTAGGAATCATCCGCGGCAGTATTTGGGCGCTTCCATGCACTCCACGCCGTCTGGTCCGACCGTCGCCGCATGTCGAGTACCAGCCTGAATGTCGACGCGCTGCCCAGGATGCAGCACGACGTCACCGCCGCTCATGTGGAACGTCACTTCACCCTGCACGCAGTACAGAACCTTGTCGTAATCGTGTGAATGTGCTTCGTAGAAGTAGTTCGCGCTGTTGCTCCACGAGTGGGGCGACAGTCCTTCGTGCGCGAATGCCTTCACGATCTCCTCGCGTGTCATAAGAACAGCGTATGACCTCGCCCGGATCGCGAGGAATCTCTCTGTCATTGAGCCGCTCCCCGCCACCCTGCCGTAGGGGTCGAGCTCGTCGTGCACCAAGCTGAGCAAGCCTTGACCCGCCGACACGTCGTCCCAGCCGTCCGGCCCGCCGCGCAGCGCCTTGCCCGGTCGAATGCCAGCCGTGCACAGCCGGACTTAACGAAGATCGGACCCTGACCGCGTCGCAGCTGGTCAGCGGCCGATCTGGCTGCGTGGCGGGTCAAGGATTCGAACCTTGGAAGGCATCAGCCGACGGATTTACAG
>JBQTHE010000051.1:0-36975 GCA_052390115.1 Pseudonocardiales bacterium
ACGCGATAACAATATCGGGTTCAGTGCGTTTCTCGCGGTTTTCGAACGTTGACACGCCGAGCCATTTATGGCGTTGTAGAGCAACGAGCCAACGCCGCGGACCGCGCCTCTAACTTAGCGGCATTGCGCCATGCGCTGCCTGAGCAAGGGTCAGCATGCGCAGGCCATCGCGCTCATCCCAGGCAGCCTGACTCTTCTTGAGCAGGATATAACCCTGCATAGGCCAGTCACCGGCCTCCTGAGCCCACTCCGTGGCACGGTCCCGCCAGTGGCCCGACAGACCCGGCTGACCGGCGTCGCGGTAGAGCCAGCCGACAAATTCGGCGGCTTGAGCACCGACAGCCAGTAGCTGACGGCGAACATTGGCCTTTACCTGTCGGGCGTGGATCTCAATAGCGGCCACGATGCCGAGCACAAGCGGGAGCGCTTGCGCTGGTCCATGGGTGCCGTCGTTCGCGGCACATCTGTCCAACTGCTGCTTGAAGTAGCCCACAACCTCGATATCGAGGTATCGCCGAGAGTCGTCAAAGGCAGCGCCGAGATGACGCAGCTCATCGAACCCGAGCGCGGGAAAAGCGATGCTGTGTTTGAGGAAGTCCCGGCGATACAGCGGTACCACCCCCTCGACGATCGGCCTAGGTCCCGACGCCGCGCTGTCTGGTTCGGCGGGTTCACTCAGCAGTTCGGACAGTGCCTGATCCGAGAGACCGAGGGCACGTGCGAGCTTCGGCCGAGCCCAGGGTTGCGGACAGGTCTCGCCGCACTCCCAACGCATCACCGTCGAGCGCTCGACCCCAACCGCCTCGGCCAACCGTTCCTGACTGAAACCGGCCGCCTTGCGAGTGCTGACCAGTCGGTGCCGCCTGCCTGCCATGCTGCCGCCCCCTCAAAGGACGTATCGGACAGTACACGCTCCGCATGGAGGCGGTCTTACTGTTCTTCATCATCACTGCCGCCGGTCTGCACTGTTCTCAGCGATCTTTCGCCTGTTGGCTTTCACCAGGCCCCAGGGCCGGGCTGAGCGTTGAGCCGGTGCGTCCTTCACCGGACGCCTCCCCCGCTTCCGCCCGTCCAGCGTTCCCCGGTTCTGGGTGCCATCCAAGGGCGACGCCACCCACATAGACAGGCTGAGAGCACGTGGAGCAAGACGGCAGCAGGATAGGCCAGGACACCGACGACGTGCATGACGGTGACGGCCAGGACCAACGGCAGCACGGCATCAGGCGCAGTATCCGCCCGGGCACGATCGCGCCCCTCACGGTGCTCGTGGCCGACATGGGTGACGGGTCCCTGTTCCTCGAGGGTTGGCGAGACGGACCCAGCGCGTATCTGAGTCCGCCCGACGCCCTACCGCTGCGGCGCGAGCTGATAAGGGCTTTCGACAGTACCGTTCTCCCGCCAAGCGGTGAGCCGGATGAGGCCGTGTGATCCGGCAGGACCGAGAACTGCTCGCAGAGCTGGCCCGGCTCAACAGTGATATGGCGCCACTGGCCGTGCGCCTCATGGACGACAGCGCCAGCGCAGCCGAACAGCAGAACTACGCCCAACGCTTGATTGCAGCCGGTGAACGGTTGCGGCAGCGGGTTGATAGGACGAGTACAGCTGTCATAGAGGGTGAAGTTCTTGCCAACGGACCGCTGACCCTTCCGGCGCTGACCATGGAGCCTCATCGGGAGCCGTGAGCAACGTTTGGGAGACACGGTACCGACTCCTTTTAGAGCACCTTCAGGAGCTGGCCGACCAGGTCAGAAGTGACGACGCAATAGCGCCATCGGCACTCGAAGAGCAGACGGTCCGTCTGCTTGCGGGCGCGGTCATGTTACTTAGACAACACCACGTCAACCAGAGGGGCCAGTGCAGATTCTGCACCGCGTCGCAACGGACCTGGCGGTTATGGCACAGGCGGCCACAGTGCACGGTGTATCGGGCGTTGAGTTTTGCCCTAGATCAGCACTTAGACATCGTTTGGCGGCAATTGCTTGAGTGCTGAACTCGCCTACCGCGAAACCATCCGCTACGATTCAGCATACAGGTTCTCCATGCAAATAGTCAGCGGTTCACGCTGACCCCGCAGGGGCAACGGATCGAGCCGTTCAGCTCGTAACGTTCAGGTCTTCCTCGACGCGTCAAGGCTGGGTGAGGCACGTGCCTCAGCAGGAGGCTTAGTGCCTCAACGTCTGCCACATCGGATCGACCGGAAAATGGCCGAATTCCGGAGGGCGGATGTCGTGCGGCAATGATGTCGGCAGCCAGCACGGCGCGTTCCCCTCGCGGCCGTGCTCGAGTGATGTCACGCGGACCGGGCCAAGGACTCGACGGGGAGCATTCTCCCTGGTCAAACCGGAGCCGACGCGGGGACTCGAACCCCGAACCTTCCGCTTACAAGGCGGATGCTCTGCCAGTTGAGCTACGCCGGCGTGTGCAGGTCATGGTAGGCGCACCGGAGCGGGCCCAACCGCCCAAGGCCCAGCCTCCCAACCGCCGACCGGGACCACCAGCCGCCCCGGCCGTACCCACCCGCACGGCGCATCGAGATGCGACCCACTGTAACAGTCCTCAGTGGACAACGTTGGGTGACAGTACGGCAGCGACGTGATACCACGGGGCACGATGAAACAGCAGAGAACCGGCCAGGGAACCCGAAGCGGCTGGACCACAGAGCGGTTCGCTCGCGGGGAGCTGATGACCAGGCCCGCAACGGTCGACGATGCCACCGTGCACCTCGTGGTGGACCTGGCCCTGCGGGTCGGCGAGGCACAGCTGGCATGCGGAGCGGGGGCCGCCGACGTCACCGCGACCATGCTCGCCATCACCGAGGCGTACGGGCTTCCTCCCTGCGAAGTGGACGTGATCTTCACGTCTATCACGGTGTGCTGTCGCCGCGGTGCCCAGGCCTCCCCGGTGACGACCACCCGGGTGGTGCGGTTCCGCAGCCTCGACTACACCCGGCTCGCCGCACTGGATCAGCTGGTGCTCCGGATCGCGCGCCGGGAGCTGACCGCTGACGAGGCCTACGGGACGCTGGAGAGGCTGGTCTCCGGCACGCACGCTTACCCCCGTTGGGTGGCCACGGTGGGCTGGGCGGGGATGGCTACCTCGCTGGCAGTACTGGTCGGCATCGGCTTGGGGTTCTTCGACACTGATTTCGAGTTCTTCGGTGCGGGTTTCGGGCTCGCCGTGGTGGCCGCTGCGGTCACTGCCCTGGTGGACCGGATCGGTCGGGTGCTCAACCGCCGATCGCTGCCGTTCTTCTTCCAGCAGGTCGTCGGCGCCGGGGTAGTCACCACCGTCTCGGTGGGGCTCTATGGGCTACTCCCGGAGGGGCTGTCTCCGGCGCTGGTACTGGCTGCCGGCCTGACGGTGCTGCTATCGGGCCTGTCGGTGGTCGGCACCGCGCAGGACGCCATCACCGGTTTCTACGTCACCGCGGCAGGCCGGGCGTTCGAGGTGGCCCTCTTGACGACCGGGCTCGTCGTGGGAGTCGTGCTGGCACTGCAGGTCGGTGACAAACTGCAGGTCGACATCACCCCACCGGCGTTTGTCCAGCCGGCGCTGGGCGATCTGATGTACCAGGTGCCCGCCGCCGCGTTCACCGCCGCGTTCTTCGCGCTGGCCTGCTACGCCCCGCCGTGGGCGCTGCTGGGTGCCGGGCTGGGTGGCCTGACCAGCTTCACCGTCTACGGCCTGGCCATCGTCGCCAACCTGGGCCCCACCGCGTCAGCAGGTCTGGGCGCGATCGTCGTCGGTTTCGTCGGGCGGGTGGTGTCGCGGCGGTTGCGGCTGCCGCCGCTGGTGATGGCGGTGGCCGGGATCGCACCGCTGTTGCCCGGGCTGACCACCTACCGTGGGCTTCTCGAGCTGGCTGTGGACAACAATCCTGCCGGGCTGCTGACCCTGCTCTCCGCGGCCGGCATCGGTCTCGCACTGGCGGCCGGCGTGGTGCTCGGCGAGTTCCTCGCCCAGCCCGTCCGCACGGGACTTGGCCGCCTGGAGCGCCGGCGGGCCGCCCCGCGGCTGGCCGGCCCGCTCGAATGAGCCACCACATTCAGTGACCATGATTGCCCAGAGGCACCATCGTCACCAGCCGGAAGTCCGATCGCGCAGCTAGTCTTGATAGTGGACCGCTAACAAGGGGGCCACTCTTGACCGACGGCACGACTATCAGGAGCAGGCAAGAACCGACCACGGAAGCCGGTTTCGTGGTCGTCGCCAACCGGCTGCCGGTAGACATGGAGCCGCTGCCCGACGGCACGCAGCGGTGGAAGTCAAGCCCAGGCGGGCTCGTCACAGCGCTGGAGCCGTTCCTGCGCTCCCGCCGCGGCGCTTGGGTCGGCTGGCCCGGTGTGCCCGACGTCGAGGTTGAGCCCTTCGTCGACGGCGACATCACCTTGCATCCGGTGACGCTGTCCAGCCAGGACATCATCGACTACTACGAGGGGTTCTCCAACGCGACACTGTGGCCGCTGTATCACGATGTGGTGGCTCCGCCGGTGTTCCATCGACGCTGGTGGGAGGCCTACGTCCAGGTCAACGAGCGGTTCGCGGCGGCCACCGCCAAGTGCGCCAGCGAGGGAGCGACGGTATGGGTGCAGGACTACCAGCTGCAACTGGTGCCCCGGATGCTCCGGGAACTGCGCCCCGACCTGCGGATCGGGTTCTTCCTGCACATCCCGTTCCCGCCGGTGGAGCTGTTCATGCAACTGCCGTGGCGCACCGAGCTGGTCCGCGGCCTGCTCGGCGCTGACCTGGTGGGGTTTCACCTGCCCGGGGGCGCGCAGAACTTCCTGTACCTGGCGCGCCAGCTGGCCGGGATGTCGGTGACGAAGAGCGCGGTCGGGGTCCGCACCAGGCCCGGGCACGTCGACATCGGCGACCGTACCGTTCAGGTCGGCGCCTTCCCGATCTCCATCGACTCGACCGAGCTGGACCGGCTGGCCCGCAGCAGACCGGTGCGCCGCCGCGCCGAAGAGATCCGCGGCGAGCTGGGTGACCCGGCGACTGTCCTGCTCGGGGTGGACCGGCTGGACTACACCAAGGGCATCGACGTGCGGCTGCGCGCGCTGCGGGAGCTCTATGCGGAGGGCCGGATCTCCGCCGACGATGTCGTCATGGTGCAGCTGGCGACGCCGTCACGCGAGCGGGTGGAGCACTACCAGCAGATGCGCAACGGTATCGAGCAGGCGGTCGGCGGGATCAACGGCGAGTTCGGCCGGGTCGGCCACCCTGCGGTGCACTACCTACACCAATCGGTCCCACGCAGCGAGCTGGCCGCACTCTTCGTAGCCGCCGACGTCATGATCGTCACGCCCGTGCGGGACGGGATGAACCTGGTGGCCAAGGAGTACGTGGCCTGCCGCCACGACCTGCGCGGCGCCCTGGTGCTGTCCGAGTTCGCCGGCGCGGCGGCCGAGCTGACCAGCGCTTTCCTGGTCAATCCGCACGACCTCGACGGCATCAAGAGCGCCATTCACCAGGCCATCACCATCGACCCCGAAGCGGGCCGCAGGCGGATGCGGGCGATGCGGCGGCAGGTGATGACCTACGACGTGGAGCGCTGGGCGCACTCGTTCCTCGACGCCCTGGGCGAATCGTGAGCTCACGAGCTGTGCTTTGCCGCTCCGCTGGTGGCGCGCACCACCAGCTCGGCGGATAGCGTCACAGTGCGGCAGCGGGGCACGCGGTGATCCAGCACGGGGCGATCCAGCAGGGCGCGATCCAGCAGCAGCCGCCCGGCCATTCGCCCCTTCTCCAGCGCAGGCGCAGACACCGTGGTCAGCCCGGCCTGCTCGGCCTCGGGCACCCCGTCGAAGCCGGTGACTGAGAGATCCTCCGGCACCCGCAGGCCCCGCCGCCGGATCTCGGTGAGGGCACCGAGCGCCAGGACGTCGGACGTACACACGATCGCGGTGAGCCCGCAATCCCGGTCCAGCAACTCCCTGGTCGCCGAGGCGCCCGAGGCCGTCGTGTGGTCAAACCGCTCGACGACCGCAACGGCCCCCCAGGCCACCAGCACCTCGCCGAACGCATCGGCCAACCCGGCCAGCCGGGCCCGCTGCACGTGGAAACCCGCAGCGCGCTGCCGTCGCACGTCAGCCAGCCCGTCATGGCGATCCCGGCCCAGGCGCATGCACACGACGCCGATCCGGCGGTGACCCAAGCCGATCAGGTGCCTACCAAGCCTGCCCACCGCCGCCCGGTCGTCGATCCCCACCTGGTCAACGCCTTCGACCTGCGGCTGGTCGCAGACCACGGTCGGCAGCGGGCGCTGCAGCACGGCGGCCAGGTTGGGGTCATCGTCAGGAACTGAGTAGACGACGAAGCCGTCCACCCCGGCGCGGTACACGGTGGCGGCCGTCGCTCGCTCGTCAGCCTCCGGGCTCGCCGGGATCAGCAGCAGCCCCTGCCCCGCATCCTCACAGACCGTTGCCAAACCCTCGAGGAACTTGATCGCTGCCGGATCCCGGAACGCCGTAGACAGCGCTTCGGTGAGCAGCAGGCCCACCGCCCCGGCCTGGCGGGTACGCAATGAGCGTGCCACCGGATCCGGACCCGGATAGCCCAGCCGCCGCGCCGTGTCCAGCACGCGTTTGCGCAGTTGAGGGGACAGCTGGTCGGGCCGATTGTAGGCGTTGGACACCGTCGTGCGGGACACCCCGAGCTCTGCGGCCAGTGCTGCCAGAGTCGCGGGACGGCGACTGTTCACCGATCGCGCCATGAAGGCGACCGTAACGGTTCAGCACTCCGTGGTGAACACGCCCTGGCTGGTAATCCGACCGAGGGACACCCTATAGTGGTTACGAAAACGGTTTCCATTTCATGATCGTGCCTGACCAGGAGTCCCCCATGGCCCTCCAGATTCGCCGGCTCGCGGCGGCTCCGATCGTCAGCACGGTGGCGCTGGCCGTGCTGCTCGGGATTGCCGGCTGCGGTGCGGCGGACCAGCAAGCTGGCGGGAACGATCGGCTGACGGTGGTGACCTCGACCGATGTGTGGGGCTCCGTCGCGCGCTCCGTCGCGGGTGACGCCGCGGACGTGAAGTCAATCATCGACGATCCGGCTGCTGACCCGCACGCCTACGAGAGCAAGCCCGCTGACGCGGCCGAGGTGACGAACGCGGATCTGGTGGTGTTCAACGGCGGCGGGTACGACGAGTTCATGCCCAAGATCCTCGAGGCGGTCGGGGACAAGCCCGCAGTGCACGCGTTCGCGCTGGGAACTCAGACACCAGCGGAAGAAGATGCCCACGCCAACGAGGAACACGCCCACCCCAACGAGCATGTCTGGTACGACCTGCCGGTGGTGCAGAGCGTGGCGCAGCAGATTGCTGAAAAGCTGGGCCAGCTGGATCCCGGGCAGGCGCCGCGATTCCTCGCGCGGGCTCAGGCCTTCCAGACCGAGATCGCAGGCCTGGAAAGCAAGCTGGCCGGCATCGCCAGCACCAACAGCGGCCAGCAGATCGCGATGACCGAACCGGTAGCCCAGTTTCTGATCACCGCAGCCGGGCTCACCGACGCCACCCCGGCGGAGTTCCTCGAAGCCGTCGAGGAGGAAACGGATCCGCCGGCGGCAGCCGTCGCCGCCACCAAGGAGCTGTTCAGCCAGCGGCAGGTGCGGGTTCTGATCTACAACCCACAGGCCGAGACCCCGGTCACCAGCCAGATCCGTGCCGCGTCCGAGGCCGCCCGGATCCCGGTGGTGACCATGACCGAGACCCTGCCCGAGAACACCGACTACCTCGGATGGATGTCCGGGCAGATCGACGCCCTGTCCGCTGCGCTGCAGGAACAACCGTGACCACCAGGACCGATCAGTCACCGGCGCGGATCCCCGCCCGGGCGGCTGCGCCACCGGCCGTCCGGCTACGCGGCGCCCGGCTGGCCTACGGCCCGCGAGTGCTCTGGGACTCGCTGGATCTCGACATCGCACCCGGCGAGTTCCTGGCCCTGCTCGGTCCCAACGGCTCAGGCAAGACCAGCATGCTGCGGGTGCTGCTGGGCTTGCAGCCGCTATCGGCCGGCACGGTGGCGATCCGCGGGCAGCCGGTGCGCCGCGGGAACCGCACCGTCGGCTACATCCCGCAGCAACGAGCCCTGGACCCCACGCTGACGCTACGCGGCCGGGATCTGGTGGGCCTGGGCCTCGACGGCCACCGCTGGGGATTCGGGCTCCCGTCGGCGCGACGCCGCGCGCGGGTGCTCGAGGCGCTGGACGCCGTCGGTGCCCGGCACTTCGCCGACGCACCGGTGGGGCTGCTCTCCGGCGGCGAGCAGCAGCGGCTGCGGGTGGCCCAAGCCCTGGTCGGCGACCCTGACGTGCTGCTGTGCGACGAACCGCTGCTGTCGCTGGACCTGGCCTACCAGCAGGTGGTCAGCGAGTTGATCGACGCCCGGCGGCGCGCGGCGCGCACCGCGGTGCTGTTCGTGACCCATGACCTCAGCCCCGTGCTGCCCGCGGTGGATCGGGTGCTCTACCTGGTCGAGGGCCAGTTCCGGATCGGCACCCCGGACGAGGTGATGAACTCTGCGACGCTGTCGCAGCTCTACGGCGCTGACGTCGAAGTGATCAACGTGCGGGGCCGGCTGCTGGTGATCGGCGCACCTGAGGATCCGCATCGGTGAGCCTTGAGGAGATCCTGCGCCGGCTGCTCACCTTCGAGGGCACGGGGGAGTTGCTGCGGCTGGATTTCGTCCAGCAGGCCCTGATCGCCGGCGCGCTGCTGGCCCTGATCGCCGGGGCACTAGGCCCACTGGTGGTGGCCAGGCAGGTGTCCTTCGCGGTGCACGGCACCAGCGAGTTGACCTTCACGGGCGCCGCGGCAGCACTGCTGGTGAGCAGCTCGCTGGTCAGTGTGGGTGCGCTGGTCGGGGCGGTGACTGCCGCGTTGGTGTTCGGCCTGCTCGGGCTGCGCGAGCGGGAACGTGACTCGTCGATCGGCGTGGTGCTCGCATTCGGGCTGGGCCTGGGCGGGCTGTTCCTGTGGCTGTATCCCGGGCGGGCATCCAACCAGCTGTCCCTGCTGTTCGGCCAGATCGTGGGGATCTCGCGCAACGACGCGTGGCTGCTGGGCGGCTGCGCGGCCGGCGTTCTGCTGGTGCTCGCGATGGTGTGGCGTCCGCTGCTGTTCGCCAGCGTCGACGCCGATGTGGCCCACGCCCGCGGGGTGCCGGTGCGCGGGCTGTCAGTGCTGTTCGCCGCGCTCGTCGGGGTGGCCACCGGGCTGGCGGTGCCCACGGTCGGCGCGCTGCTGGTGCTCTCGCTGCTGATCACCCCGGCCGCCGCGGCCGCCCGGCTGACCGCCAACCCCGTCACCGCACTAGTGCTCGCAACCCTGTTCGCGGAGGTCGCGGTGCTCGGCGGGATCGTGCTCTCCCTGGCGCCCGGCGCACCGATCAGCGGCTACGTCACCGCGATCGCCTTCGTGATCTACCTGGCCTGCCGCGCAGTGGGCGCCGCCCGCCTCCGCCGAGCCGGCCGCACCCCTGCCCGATAAACCGCGTTCTGCATCCAGACTGCACCGTGAGGCGGCCGTTTTACCGCGTTCTGCATCCAGACTGCGCCGTGAAGCGGCCGTTTCAACCCGAGCGCAGGTAGCCGGCGAGATGGACACTGTTGTCGGGTAGGTCGATGTGCGCGGCGGCCTGATCGAAACGGGTGAATTCGACGGTGTTACGCATCCACGCGTCGGGACTGGCCGAGCCCGCCATCGTGATCTCGATACGGCGAAGTCGCCCAGCATCGTCGAAGGCGGTGCTGGCCCGCACTTGCCAGTCGGGATTCAGCCCCGGGTGCGTCACCTCGGCGGCACGATCGCGATCGAGAGCTACCTCGACATCGGCCTGGCTGTCCGGTTCGGCCCATCGGCACGCCTGCCGGAGTACCTCCAGCGCCCAGCGTGGGTGGGTGCACGTCCACTGCCCGGTCCGGCCGGCCTGGTGGGTGTGTGTCCACACTCCATCGGGCATGCGTTGGTAGGTGGCAGCCCCCTCGAGCAGCAGCGACGTGTTCCCGTCGGCCAGTGAGGCGCGGTCGCTGCGAAAATCGACGACGCCGCGGTAGTGCGTCGACATCGTCTCAGGCAGCGAACCCTCGGCAGATTCGCCAGGGAAGCTGTATTCAAGAACGATCTCTACTTCGGCGCTGCCTTCCGCCAAGGTGCGCTCCACGCCCGTGCCGATGCGCGAACACCCCGACCCCGCCACTGCCCCGTCTGGTTCCATACGCTCGAGCGTAGGCCGCCCCCGTTGCCGGCCAGCAAGCCGATCACGCGCGGTCGCCGCGGTTGGGCTCAAGCCGAGGGACCACTCGAGGGTTCAAGCAGTCGTCGCGGGCCCGGGCCATGCTTGCCGAGCGTGTCGTAAGGGTTGGCCAACCGGCAGCGATCGATGGACAGGCAGCCGCATCCCACACAGTCGGTGAAGTCATCCCGGAGCTGCTGGAGATGGCGTATCCGCGCCTCGAGCTCGGCCTGCCAGGATTGGGATATTCGTTGCCAGTCGCGCCGTGTAGGGGTGCGGCCATCCGGCAGCAGAGCGAGCACGGCGCCGACGTCGGCCAGCGGGATCCCGACTCGCTGGGCGATGCGGATCAGCGCCACTCGCCGGAGGACATCGCGCTTGTAACGGCGCTGGTTGCCCGAGGTCCGCCGGCTGCTGATCAGGCCTTGGCGCTCGTAGAAGTGCAGCGCCGAGACCGCCACACCGCTGCGCGCCGCGAGTTGCCCTACGGTGAGCTCGGCGTGGTCCCACGTTGGTTCTGCCATGGCGAGGACACTTCCTTCCTGCTTGACCTCAACAATAGTTGAGGATATAGCGTCGCCGCCATGAATCGCACGGCAGCCATGTCTGCGCTCGCGGTGATCGTGGCCAGTGTTCGGGAAGGCCGGTTCGGGCCCGTCGTCGCCGACTGGTTCGTCGGCCAGGCCAAGCAACGCGACGACCTGAGCGTCGACGTCATCGACCTCGCCGACACCCCGGTCCCCAGCGCGAACTTCGCCTCCCGGATCGGCGCCGCCGACGGGTTTGTCATCGTCACCCCCGAGTACAACCACGGTTACCCCGGGCCGCTGAAGATCGCGATCGACTCGGTGGGCTGGGAATGGCAGGCCAAACCGGTCGGCTTCGTCTGCTACGGCGGCCTGTCTGGCGGGCTTCGCGCGGTCGAGCAACTTCGTGTCGTGTTCGCCGAACTCCACACGGTCACCGTCCGGGACACGGTGAGCTTCCACGGGGCGCGGCAAAGGTTCGACGAGCATGGGGCGCCCCGCGAGCCCGATGCCGTCAACGCCGCGGCCGGCGCTCTTCTGGACCAGCTGGCCTGGTGGGCACACACGCTCCGGCACGCCAGAACGGCGCACCCCTACGGCACCTGACACTGCCAGCGGCGCACCTGCGCGGACCAGATCATGATCGTTGTTTCGGAAGATTTGGCCGTGCCAGCCGCGGTTACTTCTTCCGAAAAAGCGATCACGTGCCCGTTCACTCACTCGTGGCAACTGCCGTCCGAACGCAACCTTCAATATCGCGATCTGAGCCCGAACGTGCGGCACTTGATCTACATCACGTCGGCACTGCCGGATCTGGGTCAATCGCTGACGGACGTTGCCAGCGCCGGCCCCGCTCCGTGGGTGCATCCGCAACCGGACGGCACCGCAGTCCTGCGTTCTGATCGGTTGCAGGAACTGTTCTTCGCCGACTGCGACGACGCCACCTTCGCCGAAGCGCTCACCCGAACCACCCCGCAGCCCCTGGCGGCATTCGAGCAGCCCGTGCGCCGAGTGGCCTGGCGCGAAGTCCTTTCGACCTACGTGGTCGCCGACGCGGCGAGCGCACCATGCTGACACTCGGCCGTCACTCGATGCTGGGTCACGAGCTCCAGCAATCAGCAATATATCGGAAAGCGACCAAAGAGCTGATCCAGCGGGCACTCACCGAGCTTCAACAAACGTGATAGGAGAGGAGGCTGCCGGTCCAGGCTATCTTGGGAACGATTGGGCGGGCACCTCAGCGGTCCGGGCGTTCCCTCCAATGCGGGGCTGTAGACCGATAGACTGTATGGTGTACTTGATGCCCCCCTCGACCTGTACAGTAGTGAACTCAAATGGCCCATCGAAGCGTTCGAAAAGGCAGGATCGAGTAAAGGTCCCGAGCTGGTCATCCCAGTCTATCCCGGAAGTGTAGAACAGCTCGTAGCTGCCATCGGCGATCTTTCCTACGGTTGCTTTCGACCCCTTGCCGACGTAGACGGACACGATCGGCCTGCCGCCCTGCACGAGTTTGACAACGGCGTCGTGTTCAGTGCCGTTATCGACCTTGAGTTGCCCACTTCCGGTACGTCGCTGGCTGTCCACCAGCCGACCATTGGCCAATCGACGTTCCGGGAGCGGCGTGGGGGTTGGGAGGAACTCTCCCCACCGGTAGCTCAGCCCACCGGAGCCGAGAGTCCCGCGCACCGTTCGGAGACTGTCGGCACCAGGTACGTTGCTGACTGTGGCGAGGATGGACGGCACCGCGCACAACTCCAACGAGTCCACCTGACCGCTGAGCTGCGACAGATCAGTGGCGATCTGCCGCAACCCCGCGAGCAGGTCGCGATGGGTTGCCTGCACCTCGGCGGGCGGGGCGACATCCAGCAGTCGCGCTGCTTCCGACGCGGCCGTGGACGCCTGTCCCAGCTCGGTGCGTGCGTCCTCGACCGACCCCGCTTTGCTGAGACGTTCGAACGCCGCCGCCATCGCGCCGTCGGCGCTCCGGAGCTGCGTCTGGTAGGCCGAGGGAGACAGGGCCGCCGGCGGCACCATAGTGGCGACCTCCCGGTTTGATACCGCCGTTGACGTAGCCGGCTCCGGGCGCTCAAGCGAAGAACACCCCGCGATCGCGACGGCGCAGATCCCCAAAGCGACGATGGCTCCCCGCCCGCCCGTCGCACGAGGTGCGCCTGACCGGTTCCCGGCAATCCGATTTGACCGGTCGGCAGGTGCCTGCTTGGGAACGTCACGGCTCATCGAATCCCCCCGCTCAACCCTGACCATTCAACGCTAATCTCGCAAATCGGCCATCGGTGTTCCGGACACCACTGTTCCGGACACCACTAATGATGGGACCGCCAAGCGACGACCGCCACACATCGTTCGCGCCGGGACGGCCGGACAACTCCGACGCCTCCCGAAGCTCGAGGTAATCAACCACCACACTGATATTGCGACCAGCACCCAACCCACCACACCAAGGCGAGCCGACCCGTCACGGGTCGGACTCCACCACCTCGACGCGCTCGGTGGCCCACGCCGGCCACCACACCGATCACACCACCCCGTCACACCACCGTGCGTAGCCAGTCGAGCACCTGCTCGGCGTGCCGGTCCGGCGGGAACACCGGGTACCAGACGCGCTCGATCCGGGCGTCCCGCACGATCAGGGTGAGCCGGCGCAGCAGGGTCTGCCCGGCGACATCAAAGGTGGGTAGCCGCAACGCGGTCGCGAGCTGCAGCCGGGCATCGGACAGCAGCGGGAAACCCAGCGACAACCGTGCAGCGACCTCAGCCTGGTAGCCGGTGTGCTGGGTGGACACGCCAGCCACGGCGGCGCCCAGCTCCGCCAGCTCCCCGGCGTGATCCCTGAAGTCACACGCCTGCGGTGTGCAGCCACGCGCCCCGGGAATCTGGTCCCAGTCCGAGCGCAGCGGCTCAGCGCCCGGTTCACCGGTGCGGGAGTAGGCGTAGAGCACCAGCCGGCTCGCACCGGGCGGCGGTCGATCCACCCGCAGCGTGCCACCCGTCGTCGCCGGCAGCTCCAGTGCGGGGACTGCCGCACCCGGCAGGTGGTCGGCCGCCCCATCGTCGCGGGGGACGGGCAGGTCGGTCGGCAGTATCGACGGGTCGTGCGCCATACCGCCCATCCTGCCTGCCCGACCGTAGGCTCCGGGAGTATGCAGCTGCACCACGCCGGTCGCGGCGCTGGCAAACCCCTCCTTCTCGTCCCTGGTCTCGGGGCTACCTGGCCGTCATGGGAGCCCATCCTCGACGCGCTAGCGGGCGAGCGTGAGGTGATCGCAGTCGACCTGCCCAGCTTCGGTGCGACCCGATTCGCGCGCGATCCGGGGTGGCCGCTGTGCGACGGGCAACGTTTGCTCGTCGGCGCTTGCCGTAACACCGATCTATGCTCTGCGGGTGACCTCATCGCAGGACCCATCGCAGGACCACCAAGGCACCCGGGTCGGCGTGCCGCGGGAATCGCACGACGGCGAGCGCCGGGTCGCCCTGGTACCCAAGATGGTCGAGAAGCTGGTCGGCCGTGGCATCCAGGTCGTCGTCGAGTCCGGCGCCGGCGTGGGCGCGCTGATGCCCGATGAGCTTTTCATCGAGGCCGGCGCGACCATCGATGACCCGTGGGACGCCGACGTTGTCGTCAAAGTGGCGCCACCGACCGACGAGGAGATCGGCCGGCTGCACCCCGGGTCGGTGCTGATCGGGTTCCTGGCACCGCGGTCCGACCCCGAAATCGCCGGCAAGCTCCGCGACGCGGGCGTCACCGCCTTCGCCATGGAAGCGATCCCCCGGATCTCCCGCGCGCAGTCGATGGACGCGCTGTCCTCGCAGGCCAACGTGGCCGGGTACAAGGCGGTGCTGCTAGCCGCCGACCAGTCCACCCGGTTTTTCCCGATGCTCACCACGGCCGCGGGCACCGTCAAGCCGGCGACCGCGCTGATCCTCGGCGTCGGGGTAGCCGGGCTGCAGGCGCTGGCCACCGCCAAGCGCCTCGGCGCCAGGACCACCGGGTACGACGTCCGGCCCGAGGTCGCCGACCAGGTCCGCTCGCTGGGTGCGAAATGGCTGGACCTGGGCATCGAGGCGGCCGGTGAGGGTGGCTACGCCCGCGAGCTGACCGAGGACGAGCGCGCCGAGCAGAAACAGCGGCTGACCGAGGCGATCAGTGGTTTCGACGTCGTGATCACCACCGCGCTGGTGCCCGGACGCCGGGCCCCCATCCTGGTCACCGCCGAGGCGGTGAAGGGGATGCGCCCGGGCAGCGTGATCGTCGACCTGGCCGGCGAGACCGGTGGCAACTGCGAGCTGACCGAACCGGGTGAGATCGTGGTCCGCCATGATGTGACGATCGCCTCACCGCTGAACCTGCCGGCGACGATGCCCGAGCACGCAAGCGAGTTGTACGCCCGCAACGTGCAATCACTGCTGGAGCTGATGGTGGACGAGCAGGGCCGGCTGACGCCAGACTCCGATGACGAGGTGCTGGTGCGCTCCTGCATCACCCGCGAGACCGAAGGGGACAACGGCTGATGCTGCTCGCCAACCTGGCGATCCTCGTGCTGGCCGGTTTTGTCGGCTTCGCAGTGATCTCCAAAGTGCCCAACACCCTGCACACCCCACTGATGTCGGGCACCAACGCCATCCACGGCATCGTGCTGCTGGGCGCGATGGTGGTGCTGGGTCTGGGCCACGACCTCACCGTGCTGGACAAGCTGTTGCTGGTCATCGCGATCGCCTTCGGCACGGTCAACATCGTCGGTGGCTTCCTGGTCACCGACCGCATGCTCGGCATGTTCAAGGGTAAGCAACCGGCCAGCGCAGGCAAGGAGATCAAACAGCGATGACCCCGCTGGTCCAGATCCTCTACCTGATCGCCTTCGCGCTGTTCATCTACGGCCTGATGGGCCTGACCGGCCCGAAGACCGCCGTGCGCGGCAACCTCATCGCGGCGGTCGGCATGGGCATCGCGGTGGTCGCGACCCTGCTCATCCCGGGGATGAGCAACTGGTGGCTCATCGCGCTCGGTGTCGCAATCGGCACCGTGCTCGGGGTGCCGGCGGCTCGTCAGATCAAGATGACCGCAATGCCGCAGATGGTGGCGCTGTTCAACGGCCTCGGTGGCGGAACGGTCGCGCTGATCGCCTGGGTGGAGTTCCGGGACACCGACGGGTTCGCTGGGGAGCCCGGCTACGTGATGGTCGCCTCGCTGTTCGCCGCGATCGTCGGCTCCGTGTCGTTCTGGGGTTCCCTGGTGGCCTTCGCCAAACTGCAGGAACTCATCCCCGGCCGGCCGATCAGCCTGGGCAAGCCGCAGCAACTGGTCAACATGCTGGTGCTGCTGGCGGCGCTGGCTTGCGCGGTCGCGATCGGGTTCGGCGGCAGCATGGAGCTACTGATCATCGGGACGCTGGTGTTTGCCGCGGCGCTGGGGCTGCTGGTCGTGCTGCCGATCGGTGGCGCCGATATGCCGGTGGTGATCTCGCTGCTCAACGCGGCGACCGGGCTCGCCGCAGCGTCCGCCGGGTTCGCGCTGAACAACACCGCGATGATCGTCGCCGGCATGATCGTCGGCGCCTCCGGTTCGATCCTCACCAACTTGATGGCCAAGGCGATGAACCGGTCGATCCCGGCGATCGTCGCCGGCGGGTTCGGTGGGGGTGGCTCCGGTCCGGCCCGCGAGCTCGGGGACAAGACCGTCCGGGAGACCAACGCGGCGGACGCGGCGGTCCAGATGGCCTACGCCAGCCAGGTCGTCGTGGTGCCCGGGTACGGCATGGCCGTGGCGCAGGCCCAGCACACCGTGCGCGACATGGCCAAGTTGCTGGAGGACAAGGGCGTCGAGGTCAAGTACGCCATCCATCCGGTAGCCGGCCGGATGCCCGGGCACATGAACGTGCTGCTCGCCGAGGCCGACGTGCCCTACGAGCAGCTCAAGGAGATGGACGAGATCAACGGCGAGTTCAACCGAACCGACGTCGCGCTGGTGATCGGCGCCAACGACGTGACCAACCCGGCCGCCCGCAACGACCCGAACTCGCCGATCCACGGCATGCCGATTCTCAACGTCGACGAGAGCAAATCGGTGATCGTGCTCAAGCGCTCGATGAACCCCGGCTTCGCCGGCATCGAGAACGAGCTCTACTACTCCCCCGGCACCGCGATGCTCTTCGGCGACGCCAAGACCTCCGTCGCATCAGTAATCGAGGAACTCAAAGCCCTCTAACCCCCCACCCGGTGTGTCGTGCTCTGGTGCCCCGTGTGTCGTGCTCTCGTGCCCGGTGTGTCGTGCTCTGGTGCTCGGCTGGCGTTCACCGGACTGCGGTGCGAGAGCCGTGGCGCATAACTGTTCGGTCGGCGACGCGGTGCAGGCTGATGCCGATGGTCGGCAACGTCACCACATGTCGCAGGCAGCGTCGACCACGACCGCTGCCTCCACCAGGTACCCGGGAGGTACCGACCTCGGTGGCACCGCATAACCTGCCCACCCGGACGCAACCCAGTAGTACGTGTCGGGCAAGATCAGTCGACCGTCGGGTCGGGAGATCGGCAGAACATCGCCGTGCCGCGGTGAGTCGGCTCTGGAGGGAGTGCGCAGTGGAGAACGGCTTGGGTATCAACCTTCGTCGCCTCAACGTCTTCGATGGTCTCGCCATGCTCATCGCCCTCGGGCTCGTCGGCGCGGGGTACTTCATCGGGACCATCGGCAGTGGCGGTGAGACCGGTGGGACCACCTCGGTCGAGTTCGCCGTCACCCCGAACGACCAATCCCGCCCGCTACCCCCCGGCTCGACCAAGACGTTCACGCTCTACGTTCACAACCCGAACGACTACGGCGTTCGGGTCGCCGCAATCAGCGAGGGCAGTTCGACAGCGACCGCCGGAGGCTGCCCGGCCGGTGCCGTCACCAGCGCGCCGGTCGAGAACCCGACGGGCTTCATCAGTCCAGCGGGCTATCGAGCGTACGACGTCAGCGTGACGATGGCGGCCAACGCCGACGACAAATGCAAGGACCAGTCGTTCACTCTGCCGCTGACCGTCGAGTTCTCATCTGCCGCTGCTGACCGGTGAGACCGTCCGGGCAGTGCTCGTCAGTCATCTCGCAAGGCTGAGGAGCTGTGCCCGGAGCGCGGCAAGGTTTTCGTCGCCGAGGCCAGCGGCCCGGACGTAAGCGGTCAGGTCCAGCGATCCCAGCGTGGAGATGATGACCCCGCGAACAGAGGTACATGCGCGGGTCAGGTACTCCTCGATGATGGTGCCTTGATCCTGCTGGCCGAGGAGCTTGAACAGTGGCGCCAGGCCGCTGGCGCTCAACGCGTAGCCGACGGCGATGTCCTCGGCCGCGACACCGACCAGCGCTAGTAGCAGCAGGGTGATCAGGCCCGTGCTGTCACGACCGTGAACGCAGTGCACGAGCACGCCGCCCGGGCGAGCCTGGGCGATGGTATCAAGACCATGACGGACCAGCTCGGCCCTCAGGGTGGCTCAGCCGCGGAACAACCTGCCGAGAAACTTCCTGATAGTCGGACGGCTACTCCGGCGGCAGCTCCTCGACGTGGCAAGTTCCCGCTCCACGTACTCTTCGGCCTCCCGCTCGTGCAGCGCTCGCTCCCGCTCGAAGTAAGCGTTGGGATCTCTCACGATGTCCGCAGCGGCCTGTTCAACCTCAGGGTCCACGCTCGGGAGCTTGTGGGTGAACACACTGCCTGCCGCCACGAGAACCTCCGACCGCATCCTTACATTTGGCACGATGCTAGCATGCGGAACGCATCTCGCGTTAGGCAGGTGGCGTGACGCCACATAGCATCGGCCTCAGAGTTCACTGAGCTGCGCAGACTCGATAACGCGGTGGCAGCCAGTTTGTTGTCCAGCTGCCATCTGGCATCATGAATTCCCCCTGTCCGCAGGTGTCAAAGCGCCTATTTGCAGTACGACCGCTATCATCGCGCCACCACCCAGGGACGGGTTCCCTTTATAGCACTGACGAGCGAGCACTTCTGATCAATCAGGTGCGCTAGCTAGAAGGTGGTAATTGGTTACACGATCGGGTACCTTTTACTGCATGAAGAGGGGCGCTTGGCCGCACGGACTTCGATGGTGGGGTGGCGCCATCCTCGCCGCAATCTGTGCTGGCGCGGCGTTCATCGCCGAGCTTCAGGCTGGCGAGCACCTCTCGCCGTGGGCTAGCATGACGATCACGCTCGGTGGCGCAAGCGCAACGGTCCTAGCGCTCCTTCTTCCTGCTCGTCAAACGTGGATCGAAGTGCGGGGCAGAGAGGACGCCGCGAAGCTGGCCAAGCTAGCGGTTGCCAATTATCAGCTCGCTGTCAGATCTGTCCTGCTGCCACTGACTGACATATTCGACCAGATTGTCACTGCGTCAAACGACACCGGCCGAATGGAAGCGCAAGGGGCGGCGAAACAGGCAGTCGTGAACTCCGTCGTCCAATTTACAGGTGTAGCCCGGGCGCGTTCGTGCTACTTCGAGTACGAGTATAGCGATCAGGAGAGAAGATTGGTCTGCCGAATATATGCCGGCCGGGACGCAAAGCCGCGTACGGAGTTTTCCAGCGCCAACCCCAGCCACGCAGAAGTCTTTAAGCTACTGGAAGACCGCCGGTCAGAGTTAAAAGAGAACATCGCCCTAGAGGAGTCCTTGAGATTTCCGCCTGGCAGGGATTACAATTACAAGACCTATATCTCCGTCCCCGTTGCCACCAGCGCAGAGATCTTCGGTCTTTTGACGCTTGACGCACTTCATGCGGGTGAGCTGGTGCCGCAGCACGAAAGGGAAATGCTGCTGCTCGCACAGCTGCTCGGAATAGCTCTCGCTGGTGGTGGCAGAGACCGCAGTAGTACAACAGTGCGGCGACAGCCGGCGGGCAGCGCACCGCCAACCTGGCTCGCGCAGTAACAAGACGCGGTGGCAGTACCGCGTGATTGTAAATCCGGTCCTGTCCCGTTCAGGGTGCGGTGGGCATCCAGTTGCCGTGGAATCCGTTGGGGACGCGGTCGGGCAGGTGGATCGCGGCGATCGTCTCGAGGCTGGCGGCGTCGAGGATGACCAGGTCGCTGCGATCGGTGCCGGCATCGTAGACGAACCCCATGAGTACCCCGTCGTCCTCGGGGGCCTGAGCAGTGTTGGGGACGAAGACGAACTCCCCGATGCGCTTGTGGGTGCCCAGCCGCCGAGCGGTGGTCCGGCCATAGCGCAGATCGTGCTTGAGCACGGAATCGCCGGCGATGGCCCCCGTACCGGACGTCTGCATGGCATACCCGTAGCGGTGCCGCCGACCGACCAGCCTGTCGTCGATGCGCGGGAATTCCTGCGGGTGGTCGTCGAGGCGGGTCTCGCGGACCTTGCCGTCGGCGATGTCGACGGTCCAGCGGTCCAGGGTTGTGGGGCCCTCGTTGGGCCCGTGGAAGTTTGTGGCGAACATCTGCGAGTGCCGCACGACGTCCAGCACGATCGCGTCGCCCTCGTCATAGGCGTTGAGCGGGTGGAAGACGTAGCAGGGCTCGACGTCGAACCAACGAACATCCTCGGCGCCGCCGGCGCGCGGCATGACGCCGACGCGGGCCGGATAGTTTGGGTCCCACCTATAGGGCAGGTTCGCATTTCCATGCATCCCCTTCCCGGCTATCGCCAGGATCGGGTCGGGTACCCGGACCCGGCCGATGAGCGCAGAAAGCACCAACCTGGCTGCTACGCGCAGGCCTGGCGGGACGGACACGGCGGCGCCCTGCCGGGGATCGAAGGTGACCGGGAGGTCGTAGAACACGACATGGTTCTCGGTCAGCGAGAAGTCGTGCATCATCGGGCTGCCGGTAACCTCCACGTCCACGGTGCGGCGGGCACGTCCGTCGACGCCGATGACCGAGTACTGCACGCGGTTTCCTCGGCCAAATGAATAGGAGACCGCGTGCAGTTCGCCGGTGTCCGGGTCGCGCTTCGGGTGCGCGGTGTAGCCACCGTGCACGGTGCCATCGAAGTCGCAGGGGCCGACGGTGTCCAGGTCCTCGGTGAGCTCGTAGTTGGCGATCCCGCCTTCCACCAACGCGAGGGTGCGGCCAGCGTGGCGTACCACGTTGGTGTTGGCCCCGATCAGCTCCAGCCCGGCCCGGATGGGGGCGCTGGGGCGTGCAGGCTCGCCGAGCGCTCGCGCTACGGCGGGCGTACGGATCCAGCGATTGCGGTACCACTCGGCCTTGCCGTCTCGCAAGCGCACCCCGTGGACCATGCCGTCGCCGGTAAACCAGTGGTAGGTCTCCGGGTCGACCTCGGCGATCGGGTTCGGTCCGTTGCGGAGGTACCGGCCGTCGAGATGGGCCGGGATGGTCCCGGTGACGGCCAGCTCGGTGATCGTCTGCTCCTGTCGCACCGGCGCGTAGTTGCCCTCAAGGTAGTCGTTGCCCATCGCGAGGCCTCCCAGCTCTCACTAATACCATAACACTGTTATACAGTAACGACGTTATAGTTTCTCGCGCAATGCGTTTCAACCGCACCCGGCTCGCCACCCCCAGCGGTCATGATGCCGTCGCCCCTCCGGCAGCGCTCGGCGACGCTGTACTGGAACGTCGCCGGACTGGAGCGCGCCGTCGATGACCCGCCGCATCGCGCAGACCCTCGCCCAGTTGGCTCGTGACGCTTGGCGTGCGAGCCTTGACCCGGAGTGAACAGCGACCGTACCCTTAGCGTACGGTCGGGGACCATGCCATCGAGAGGGGTCACCGATTGAGCAGCAGCTTTCACACACTGCAATGTGGACGCGCGCTACTAATCCGCACCGGTCGCGCGTAAGCGGCTGATCACTCCCAAATCTAGAGCGACGCAATGGCTGGCGCGGCCATTGCCTGGCCTGAGAACTTGAGTTCTCGCCAGCCTGCTCGCGCAACCATAGTTTGGCTTTTGGGAGTTCGGTCGAAGGGGAGGGGCAGTAAATGAACTTTCGCTGGCTGCGTTCGAATCGAACCTTGCTGGCGTTGCTGGCAGCTGCAATCGTGACCGTCGTCTTGCTCGCTATCCTGGTGGTGCGCCAACAGGAGAACGACACCACAGACCAAGCGCCGGTTTCCCTCGAGAAAGCCGGCAGCGATAGCGCAGGTCCTATTCCCTTGATTCCCACCGACCCTCCCCAGGCAGCGGCTGATGATCGCGGGGGCGAAATTGCGACCACTTCGAGATCGGCAAATACCGACGAACCTGTTAAAGCCGACGAACCCGCCCGGTCGGACAAACTGGTCCAACCCGCCACACCCATCCAGCACCAGGAGCTGACGCAGCCCGCCACACCCATCCAGCCCGCCAACCCCAGCCAGCCCGCCACACCCATCCAGCCGGACAGGCCCAGCTCGCCCGACAGGCCCGCCCAGCCGGACAGGCCTGCCCAGCCAGCCAAACCCGTCCAGCCGGAAAGGCCCATCCAGCCGGACAGGCCCAGCTCGCCCGACAGGCCCGCCCAGCCGGACAGGCCTGCCCAGCCAGCCAAACCCGTCCAGCCGGAAAGGCCCGCCCCGCCCGACAGACCCGCCCCGCCCGACAGTCCTGGCAAACCAGATAAACCAGATAAGCCCGGCAGGCCAGATAGGCCCGGCAAACCTGATGAACCCGATAGACCAGGCGACTCAGGTGGGCCCGGTAAACCGGGTAAACCCGGCGAGCCAGGTAAGCCCGATGAGCACACTCAGCCCCGCAACCCGGGCGGCGACCGCGACAAGCCCGCCCAGCCCGGCGATCCTGGCAAGTCCACCAAATCCGACCAGCGAGTTCCAAAGCCCAGCGCGCCCAAAGCCAGCGGAACGCGGGAGACAGCTCCCGATACAGGTACGTCCGCAAAGGCAGATACACCGTCCTCGGTGAACAGCACCTCTAGCGACGCTCAGTGACTAGGCCCTGATGACCGGATTTCAGGTGCTCTCAGCCTCCCGAACTCAACAGCAGTGCTGTTCGGTCGACCCTGGGCAGCACTGCTGTTGAGCTCGGGAACCCGAGGGTTGATCACAAACCCGAAGATCCGCGGGACACGCGCTAGAAGCGGTAATAGAGGAACGGGCTGAAGGTGCCGGTGGCGACGAGCAGCGCGGAGTAGAACAGCCCGACGGTCATCACGCCGACCCGTAGCATTGTGGCCGGCCTGGACCGCACCGATTCGAGGTACCGGCCGGTGACCGGTTTGGCCGGCAGCAAGAATGCCAGGGCGGCCAGCAGCAGGATCGCCAGTCGCTGGTTGGTCAGCGAGGCGTCCACAACATCGGTCAGCCCGCCGAGATCGAGAATCACCATATGCTGCAGGAAGACCAGTGCGGTGCCGAGGTCCGGCGATCGGAACAGTACCCAGCCGAACACCACGATCAGCAGGGTCAGCGCCCGGCGCCCTAACCGATGCCCGGGCTCGTCTGCCGCAACTCCCCGACCACGACGGCGCTCGATCACCAGCGCCGTGCCGTGGTAAAGCCCCCAGAGCAGGAAGGTCCAGTTCGCGCCGTGCCAGAGCCCGGCAAGCGCGAACACGATCCACAGGTTGCGGTAGGTGGTCTGAGCTCCCTGCCGGTTTCCACCGAGTGGGATGTACACGTAGTCACGGAACCATCGGGACAGCGATATGTGCCAGCGCCGCCAGAACTCGGTGATACTCGCCGACGAGTACGGGCGGGCGAAATTCTCTGGCAGCCTGAACCCGAGCATCCTCCCCAGCCCGATAGCCATGTCTGAATACCCGGAAAAGTCGAAGTACAGCTGCAGGGTGTAAGCGATCGCCCCCAACCAGGCGATCGCAGTGGTCATCTGGTCGGCCGGGGTGTTGAAGCAGGCGTCCACCACAGGCGCCAGCGAGTCCGCAATCACGACCTTCTTGATCAGACCGAGGGCAAAGCGTGGCAGCCCGGCGGCGATGTCGTCCAGCCGGTGGCTGCGCTGCTGCCCGAGCTGATCGGCGATTTCGCGGTACCGCACGATCGGCCCCGCGACGAGTTGGGGAAACATCGCAATATAGGTGACGAACGAGACCGGATCGCGCAACGCCTGCCGTTCACCACGGTAGACGTCTACCACGTAGGAGATGTGGTGGAAGGTGTAGAAAGAGATCCCAATCGGCAACGCGAGCTCGACGACCGGCAGGTCAAGCCCGGTGAACGACGCCAGCCCGGCAGCCTGGGTGCTGGCGAAGCCGGCGTATTTCCACACGACCAGCACGGCGACGTCGAAGGCGACAACGCTATACAGCCAGCGGCGGCGCCGCTGTGGTTCGAGGTCCCAGTCGTCGGGTTCCAACGCCGGACCCACCACGTAGTTGACGACCATGGACCCCAGCAGCAACAGCGTCGTCGGGCCCGCCCCGACCGCGTAGAAGACCAGGCTGGCGGTTGCCACCACGCCATTGCGCCAGCCCCGGGGCGCGATCAGCACGGCCGCGAGCACGGCAGGCATGAAGTACCACAGGAACAGTGGGCTGGCGAAGGACATGGCGGCGGCGCAGCCTAGCCGAGCCCAACCGCGCGGCTGAGTCAGCTCAGCAGCTGGCGCAGCAGAGCAAGCCCGTCACAGATCGTGCGGCGTTGCTCACTCGTGGCGTTGCCCAACGCGGTAGCCAGCCGGCCGAACGCTCCGACCTCCAGGTTCTCGACGTACCGGTCCACTTTCTCGGTGACCGAAATGCGCGTGTAGCGGCGGTCAGCATTATCCTGGACCCGCTGGACGAGCCCGCGCGCCTGCAGCCGGTCAACGATCCCGGAGACGGTGCTGTGGCCAATGCCCAGCTCACGGCCCAGCTCGGTCACCGTGGCCGGACCATTCAGCACGAGGTGGGCCATCACGCTCACCTGTGGGCCGGTCAGCCCGCTGCGCGCGATGTCGTCAGCGCTGGCGCAGAGCAGATCGCGGCGCAGCGCCCGGATATGCGCCACGATCTCCTGCGCTTGGAGGCGCAAGTCGCGCTCGGTGACGGTCATCAGGAGCGCAGTGTATTGCCCTCGATGATACGTTGCACTAGACGCGTCGTATACGACGGATCATGGAGGATGACCCAGTGAGCACAGCGATCCAACGGGTGACCACGTCGGCCGGAGACCCCGCCTGGCTGGTCACGAATTACGACGACGTGAAGGCGCTGCTGTCGGATCCCCGGCTGGGCCGCTCGCACGCCGACCCGGAGCGGGCGGCCCGCGTCTCTCACTCAGCGATCTTCGGCGGGCCGATGGGTCACCCGTCGACCGAGGCCGCAGATCACGCCCGGACCCGCCGCCTGCTCGCGCCGGCATTCTCCGCGCGGCGGATGGCGAGCCTGCGGCCACGGGTGAAGGCGATCATCGCGGACCTGCTCGACGCCATGGCGCAGCAGACCCAACCGGTCGATCTGCATGAGGCAGTGTCCTTTCCACTTCCGGCGCTGGTCATCTGCGAGCTGCTCGGCGTGCCTTATGCCGACCGGGAGAACTTCCGCGGGTGGTCCGACGACGCCGCACACATGACCGACGCCGCGCGCTCACAAGCGGGGCTCATGCAACTGTGGCAATACATGCGCGAGCTGGCGGATCGCAAGCGGGTCGAGCCGGGCGACGACGTGGTCTCCGATCTGGTCGCTGCTGCTGACGCCGACCCTGAATTGACCGCCGACGGTATCGCGATGCTCAGCGCCGCGCTGCTGTTCGCCGGACACGAGACCACGGTGACAGCGATCGACCGCGGGGTGGTCCTGCTGCTCACCCACCCCGAGCAGGCGGATGCGCTGCGCCATGATCCGGAGCTCATCGAACCTGCGGTAGAGGAGATCCTTCGCGCCTGGCTGCCCATGCGCACATCCGGTACCGAGCAGGCCGTGGGATTGCCCCGCTACGCCAACACCGACTTCACCTTCGACGGCGTCACCATCCAGACCGGTGAGCTGGTCATGCTCGGGCTGCGCGGGGCCAATCTCGATGAGCAGCGCTTTCCCGACCCAGACCGTTTCGACGTGCACCGCACCCGCAACCCGCACCTGACCTTCGGCCACGGACCGCGCTTCTGCGTCGGCGCCCCGTTGGCCCGGATAGAGCTGCAGACCCTGTTCCCAGCCCTGCTGGGCCGGTTCCCGACGCTGCGCCTGGCGGTCCCGCTGGAGTCCCTGCGGGGACGCGACGAACTGCTCACCGGTGGCCTGGTGGAGCTGCCCGTGACGTGGTGATCATTCTCCCACATGCCTCAGGCGGCAGCGCAGGACGAGCATCGCGCGGGCCGCGACACGCAGCCGGCCACCGGGTTTGGCGTGGCTCTGCCTGCGCCGGGCCTTGGCGAGCAGCGGATCGGCGGTGTCGACCACGATCTCCCAGATCCGGCCGTAGGCCTCGTCTGGCAAGGTGAACATGATCGACCCGTGGTGGGCGTTGATCAGCAGCAGGAACGAGTCATCGAGTATCCGCTCCCCCAGCGCGTCCCGCTCGGGGATGCCCCGGCCGTTGAGAAAGATCGCGACCGCCTTGGCGTGGCCGACGTTCCAGTCCTCGTCGCACATCTGCTGGCCGTCCGGACGCAGCCAGGCGATGTCCTCGATGTTGGAACCCCGGATCGGACGGCCCTGGAAGAATCGGCGGCGGCGGAACACCGGATGCGCGGCGCGCAGTTCGGCGAGCGCAGCAGTGAAATCAGTCAGCACGTCGTGCAGGCGGGCCTCCTTCCAGTCGATCCAGCTGGTCTCGTTGTCCTGGCAGTAGACGTTGTTGTTGCCGTCCTGGCTGTGCCCCAGCTCGTCGCCGTGCGCGATCATGGGTACACCTTGGGAGAGCATCAGGGTGGCCAGCAGGTTGCGCTTCTGCCGTTCCCGCAGCGCGATGATGGTGCCGTCATCGGTCGGCCCCTCCACCCCGTGGTTCCACGACCGGTTGTGGCTCTCGCCGTCCCGGTTGTCCTCCCCGTTGGCCTCGTTGTGCTTGTCGTTGTAGGAGACCAGGTCGGTGAGGGTGAACCCGTCGTGCGCGGTCACGAAGTTAATCGACGCGTGGGGCCGGCGGCCGTCGGCCTCGTAGAGGTCCGATGACCCGGTGAACCGGAACGCGAACTCCGCGAGGCTGGCCGGCTCGCCGCGCCAGAAGTCGCGCACGGTGTCGCGGTACTTGCCGTTCCACTCCGTCCACAGCGGCGGGAAGCCGCCTACCTGGTAGCCGCCCTCGCCGACGTCCCACGGCTCGGCGATCAGCTTCACCTGGCTGACCACAGGGTCCTGGTTGACCAGGTCGAAGAACGCGGCGAGCCGGTCGACCTCGTGGAGCTCACGGGCCAGTGCCGCGGCGAGGTCGAACCGGAATCCGTCGACGTGCATCTCGGTGACCCAGTACCGCAGCGAGTCCATGATCAATCGTAGCGAGTCGTGGTGGCGCACGTTGAGGCTGTTGCCGGTGCCGGTGGTGTCGTAGTAGTGCTCGAGGTCGCCCTCGACCAGCCGGTAGTAGGCGGCGTTGTCGATGCCCCGGAAGGACAGCGTGGGCCCGAGGTGGTTGCCCTCCGCGGTGTGGTTGTAGACCACGTCGAGGATGACCTCGATGCCGGCCCGGTGCAGCTCCCTGACCATCGTCTTGAACTCCTGCACCTGTTCCCCCCGGGTGCCGAAGCAGGCGTAGTCGTTGTGCGGGGCGAAGAAGCCGATCGTGTTGTAGCCCCAGTAGTTGCGCAGGCCGCGCTGCGCGAGGGTGGCGTCGTGCACGAACTGGTGCACCGGCATGAGCTCGACGGCGGTCACTCCGAGCTGCTGGAAATGCCTGATCATGACGGGATGGGCCAGGCCGACGAAGCTGCCTCGGACGTCGTCGGGAATCTGCGGATGGCGCATCGTCATGCCCTTGACGTGCGCCTCGTAGATCACCGTCTGGTGGATGGGGATGTGCAACGGCCGGTCGTTGACCCAGTCGAAGAACGGGTTAATGACCACCGACTTCATGGCGTGCGGGGCCGAGTCGGCGTTGTTCACCGACCTTGGCCGGCCGAAGCGGTATGAATACAGCGACTCGTTCCACTCGATACGCCCGTCGATCGCCTTGGCGTAGGGGTCCAGCAGCAGCTTGTGCGGGTTGCACCGCTGTCCGGCCGCCGGTTCGTAGGGCCCGTGCACGCGGTAGCCGTAGCGTTGACCGGGACCGACGCGAGGGATGTAGCCATGCCAGATCAGGCCGTCGCGTTCCGGCAGCCGCAGCCGGGTTTCGGAGTCGTTGTCGTCGAACAGGCACAGCTCGATCGACTCCGCCACCTCGGAGAAGATCGCGAAGTTCGTACCGCCACCGTCGTAGGTGGCACCCAGCGGGTAAGGCGAGCCGGGCCAGATGTGCACGCGAAACCTCCAGCGGATCCCCACGGTGAAATTCTCGGGACCGGCCAGCTCACTGCCACCCGGCGCAAGATTGTCTACCGTCAACGGCTGGGGTGCGCCAGTCCGGACCACCGCAATGACTGCTGAGTGTGACGCTCAGCGCAGCGACTGCTTCGCGGTGGACACCCGGTGAGCAGGGCGAGGTCAGGGCCTACAACCCTGCCCACCAGGTGGCTCGCGAGTCGCCGACGAGCATCCAATTGTTCGTCGGCAGCCGCCGATCGGTTCGGATCCGGCACACGGGTCCCGGTCCCAACTGAGCAGCGCGTGACGCACCACACCCCGCAGCCGTCCGGATTCCAGCGGCGTGAGCTGCCACGGCCCAGGAGCCGTGGGAACGATCGTGATCCCGGCCCTGGTCAGGCTGATCCGCAGTCTCGCCGGGCGTCCGCGCGCGTCACGGCAGCGGACCGTCCACATCCTGGCGTGGCGCTCCCAGCCCAAACGAGCGAGCAACTGTGCCACCGGGATCGGCACCAGCCATCGCTGTGTAGAGTCTTCTCTGCTCATCAGTGGAGAGTGTACGTATATTTCTACGGATGTCCATACCTGGATCGATTGAGTGCGACGCTCGGGAGGGATCAGCGGTGCCGGTGCGATCCGACCCGTCCGCCCTGCGTTGGCTGATCGGCGTACAGCTGACCAATTACCGCAAGCGGGCCGGCCAGACGATGGCCGCCGCGGCAACCGTGCTCGGCTGCACGGCGGGCAAGATCGGCCACCTGGAGAGCGGTCGCAACCAGCAGCAGCCGGCGGAGATCACCGGGCTGTTGCGCTTCTACGGCGTTGATCTCGCCGACATCGAGCGGCTGGCCTCGCTGGCCGGCAGCGCCGACCGGCAGATCTGGTGGGCACCGTGGACCGAGGTGGTGCCCGACTGGCTGCGCACCTTCGTCGGCCTCGAGGGCCTTGCCTCGCACGTGGCGAACTACTCCCCGTCGGTGTTTCACGCACTTCTGCAGACCGAGGACTACTCACTTGGGGTGACTAGCGGTAGCGGCCGGGTCCGACCGGACCATCACGAGCGCACGGTCAGCCTGCGGATGGAACGGCAGCGTCGGCTGGTCAACGACACCGAGCCGCTGCGGCTCACCGCGCTGATCGAGGAGTCCGTGCTGGACCGTCCGATCGGCAGCACCGCCACGATGCGGACCCAACTGGAGCACCTACTCGCGATCTCCGAGCGAGACAACGTCGAGGTACTCGTACTGCCTACCGCGATCGGCGCACACGACGGGCTGGTGGGCGAGTTCACGCTGCTGGACTTCGCCGCTGCCCAGTCCATCGTGTACGTGGAGATCGTCAACGGCGCGGTCTATGTGCAGGATCAGCAGCAGGTCGCGGGGTATGCTCGCATCGTTGACCGACTTCGCGCGGCCGCCTTGTCGCCAGCACGCACCGCAGAGGTGATCGGGTCGCGCTTATCGGCATTGAGCTGAACCCCGGAGGAACCGATGCCCACCGCGAAGCGCCGCGCGGGGTGGCGCAAGTCGAGCTACTCAAGCCAGGCCAACGGCTGCGTCGAGGTCGACTTCACCAGCGCGGGCGCGCAGATCAGGCACAGCAAGATCGCCGGCAGCCCGGTGATCACCTTCACCACCGAGCAGTGGTCAGCCTGGCTGGCCGAAGTCACCACCGACCGCCTCACCAACACCAACGGCGCCGTCACCGTCACCGTCGGACCCAACGCCTGGACCGTACGCTCCGTCAATGCCGGCCACACTCTGATGTTCGACGACAACGAGTGGACCGCCTTCCGCCTCGGCGCCACCAACGGCGAATTCGATCCCGCCCTTCCCCGAGAACTCGCCTCGACCTAGGCCCCGTCCCGTCGATCATGGACCGGGTCAGATGGCCGGATCTCAGGTGCTCTCAGCATCGCCGTGTTGCTATCGAAAAGCGCAAAGCCGTGCAGCAGCAGCTGTCGAGTGAGGTCGCGGCAGTCCGCGACGTCGAGTGCGTCGTTCGTGTGCGGCGACGCACCAGGGTCGCTGCGGCGGCGGTCAAATCCCAGCCGGGCCGGGGCATGAATCTAGCGGCGGCAGGTACCGGCATCAGGTCGTCGACTCCGCTTCGGCCGAACCGCACCAGTTCCCAGCCTGCCACGGACCGGGCCATCTGGGAGATCGCATACGTTGAGGCCCACCAGCTCGAGACGCTCTACATCCCCGCGGGCGCCGACGGTCTTGGCATCGAACTGCTCCTCGCTGCCGAGGAGCGCGGCGACGCCGGTGTGTGCCAGGTCCGCTGCCGTCAGGTCACCGCCGAGACGCTGCAAAGGCTGCGGCCGCGGCGGCGAACCCCGGACCACTGGCGAATAGTTCAGGTGACGCGGTCCATGAACGCGGCAGCGAGTCACGCCGCAACGCGGACACCGATTGCTGGGCTGCGACGAGGAAAGCCGTGACGCGCTCCGCTGCCGCTACGTCAGCCAGTTTCATGATCGATCACTGCCAGCAGATCGTGATCAAGAAGCGCCACCGAAGCCGACACAAGCCGAGGGCATACGGACCAGCGGCAAAAAGATCATCCAGGTAGGTCAGTGCCTGCTTCGTAACCATCCCCGCCAGTTCGTTCCGAGCAAGCTGCTCCAGGGTCAACGCGAGGCGATCCGTAGGGATGACGCGAAGCAGGCGATAATGGTCGCGGCATCTTTGTCTACAAGCCGCGGCGGGGTGGCTTGCCGTCCACCGAGCTTGTGCAGCTTGGCGACCAGTAGGGCGGCTGGGCCAGCGACATTGGCGGCGTAGGCACGGCCGTCACCAGGCGCGAGGGCGGTCACCACCATGGGGCCGTGATCACCGGCACCCGCAGGCCGCTATTCGCTTCGAAGTACGGGTGAACCACGACCCGCTCTCCTGTCGCCGAGTTCGACATCAGGGCTGTCCGAAGCCGCCTGGACAGCCCTCCTGTCGAACTCGGCGCACATAGGGCTGTCACGCGCGCAGCCCATTTCACCCTCCAGGGCGGGTAGCGCCTACGGGGTTGGCTCCGAAACGCGGTACCCGAGAGCCCGGCCCGGGTCAGCAGCGAAGGACCGGCACGGACCTGGCTGCCGCAGTGACCAGGCGTTGAATGTCCTGGGGGTCGCTGGTGAGGATGCGGTCGCCGGAGCGTGCCACCAGCACCAGCGTGGCATCGATCGGATCCTGGGTACCCGCCCGGCCGATCAGTACCCCGGCCGCACGCCCCGCCTCGTCGTCAACTGGGCGGACATCGACGCTCCGAAGCAGTCGCGCCAACCGCGCCTGGCGGCCCTGGGGATCACGCCACACCTGGGCTACGACGATAGCGTTGCTGCGAAGCTCCACACCGTGCCGCTGCGCCACCCGCAGCCGAGCGATCAGCGCCCGGTCATCGCGCTGCACCGCCACGAACGCGCCGGCATCGAGAACGAGTGCGCTCACGCCGCCGGATCTGCCACCCGCAGTCCGAGTTCCCGCTCCGCCTGCTCCAGCTCCGCCGCAGTGAAGGCGCCGTGCTCGCGCTCCCACTCGTCCAGATACTGCTCGAGGGCCTCCGCGCGGAGCTTGGTCGCCGCCGCCTCGGCCAGCCACGACGACAGCCCCTTGCCAGCGCGCCGGGCGGCATCGCGCACGGCGTCACCGAGATCAGCCTCAAGCGAGATGCTCATCTTGTCGACCTTCACGAATCGAACCTACCACGGTATATACCTACCACGGTATGTAGCGCTTATCGGGCAGGGCGCGTTCCTCGCGCCATCAACCGGGCCCGATGAGATCGGCGTAATGCTTGGCTCCCGCAAGCCTCGCCTAGACTGCGAGTTGTCGAGTAACTGCCAGTGGGGTGGTGTCATGGACCAGGCTTGGGTTCCGGAGGAGCTCAATGTTGTGGTGCCAAGCTCAGCTCGCATCTATGACTACCTGCTCGGTGGGGGGCACAACTTCGAGGTTGACCGGCAGGCAGCGCAACGGCTACTCGCGGCGGTGCCGGCGCGTGAGATGGCCCGGCGCAACCGCAGCTTCCTTCGCCGGGCGGTGCTGTTCTTGATCGACGCCGGAATCCGGCAGTTCCTCGATCTCGGCTCCGGCATTCCGACGGTGGGCAATGTGCACGAGGTCGCCCAGGAAGCCGACCCAGCGTGCCGCGTGCTATACGTGGACATCGAGCCTATCGCGGTCGCGCATAGTGAGTTGCTGCTCGCAGGCAATGACAACGCCTCGGTGATCCGCGCTGATCTGCGTAAACCAGACACAATCCTCGACGCTCCCGAGACACGCCGGTTGCTTGATCTGCAGCAGCCGCTGGGCGTGCTCATGGTCGGCGTTATGCAGTTCGTCCCGGACTCCGATGATCCGTGGGCTATCGTCGCCGGCTACCGGGACCACCTCGCGCCCGGCAGTTACCTCGCGATGTCGCACTTCACACCCGCCGGTATGCCCGAGCGGATGGCCAAGGCAGTCGAGGTGTTCAAGAAAACCCAGGAGCCAGCCCACCCCCGCACCCATGCCCAGGTAATGCGCATGTTCGACGGTTTCCAATTGGTGGAACCTGGTCTGGTGTACACCTCGCAGTGGCGCCCGGAGTCGGTGGAGGATCCCGGCCAACAGCCGCACCATTCCAACCTCTACGCAGCCATCGGCCGAAAGCTGTAGAGCGCTCCGACCGGAAGCCTGAACACTCTCACCCCACGGGTACCGGCAGTAGGTCTGCATCGCTGGGAGGTGGCGGCGGGGGCGTGGTCGTGGCCGCGGACGGCGGCGCGCCGCGGGCACACTGGTAACGGGGGGCAGCCGGGTCGAAGCCCTCGGCACGTTCGCATGTGGTGGTCGACCCGTCGGCCTCGGCGACGGTCCAGGCCACCGGCGGTTCGCCCCGCAGACCCGGCTCTCCCTGGACACCCTGGCACTGGGTAGGTTCGGCCAGGCACGGCGGGGACTCGCCGGGCTCTCCCGGGTCACCCTGCGGTCCGCGCAGCGCCTCGGCATTGGCCGCCAGGTAGGCCTGCACCGCCTCGTTGAGCTGTTGGGAAGTGGGTCCGACGGGCGGCGGGGGCAGCTTGGCCAGTTGCCCCGCAACCTCCGCCTGGATCTGCGCGGGGTTGACCACCGCGATCGGCTGGCTGGCGATCTGCGCTGCGACCTGCGCCGTGGACGCTGCGCTGAGCACCTCGGAATCCGACGCGGTCCCCGGTGGGGGGATCGATACCGTCGCCAGGCCGCGGCGCGTGAGTTCGGCGTTTGCCACGACCCCGAGGTCGTAGGCGCCCTGCGCGAGCTGCCGAATGTCCCGCGACGCAGCCTCGAATTGGGTGGCGCGCACCTGATCCTCAGCGGTGTTCTGGGCGATGCTGCGGTTCAGCAGCAGCAGCGGGACGCCGACGAGTAAGGACGTGATCACCGAGGCCGCCACCGCGCCCCGGAAGTAGGCCCGTCCTTCACGGTGGACCTCTTGCCGCGCAACCTGGGGGGCGGCCCGGGCGGTTTGCGCGATGGAGTCCCGCAGCCGGTCCAGGCCCTCGGTGAGCTCATCCACGCTTGTCATGGACAACCGTCATCTGCAGTGCCTCGAGTCGACCGACCCGGGTTTGCAGGTCCGCGATCGCGGACTGGATGAGCGTTACCGCGTCGCTGGCCTGTTGCGCGATCACCCCGGGCGCCATCGGTTCAGGGGTCGACCGGCCCGGTTTGACCCGCTCCACGACCATTGGACCAATCACAGCCGTCACCACTATTCCGATCAGGGAGATGGCCGCGATCGTGATCGTCAGCCACGGTGGCCCCCCAGCCTCCACAGTTCCTCCGTTCCGACGCCCAGCACCTGTTCGTGACCAGGTTCTCAGACGACGAAGACACTCCCGGTGGTTTGTTAGCCCGAGAACGCCGGAAGCTTGCCGCTGCTCGTCACTCCCTGATGGTTCGCCTCCCAAGCGTGCACGACGTTGAGCGGCAGCCGACCACGGTCGCTGACATTGTGGCCATTCTGCTTGGCCCACTCCCGGATGGCCTTGAGGGTGTCGCGGTTGTAACCGCTTCCGGCGACCTTCCCGTTGCCGTTCGTACGGCCGGCCGAGCGGTCTGAGCCACGAGTGCCCGGGCGCCGCCCACTGGTCTTACGGGCAGCCGCGACGTAGCGGGACAACTTATCACGAAGCTGGGCGGCGTTGTCGTCCGCCAGGTCGATCTCGTACGTGACACCCTCGAGCGCGAACTCGACTGTCGTAATGTCTTCAGCTTCCTCGCCAGTGAGGTCGTCGATGAGGGTGACGATGGTCTTCTGAGCCACGGCTACGGATTCTCCTTGTCGAGAGGAACGCGGCGTACCGAAACTGCCGCGTCGCGAACGCTGATCGCGACAAGATACACACAATGCCGACGATGCCAGCATGCGGCATGCCGTAGCGCTCAGCCGGCCCGGCGCAGGCGTGCCACCTCAGAAAGCACCACACCGGCGGCAACCGACGCGTTGAGTGATTCGACCGGCCCCGCCATGGGTATCGACACCGTGGCGTCGCACGTCTCGCAGACCAGCCGGGACAGGCCCCGCCCCTCCGAACCGAGCACCAGCACCAGGGGCCCGGTGGCCAGCGGGAACGAGTCCAGTGACATCGAGCCGCCGGCCTCCAGCCCGACAACCATCAGGCCGGACGCAGCGCAGTCCTTGAGCGTGCGCACCAGATTGGTGGCCCGGGCCACCGGCAGGCGCGCGGCCGTACCGGCCGAGGTCCGCCAGGCCACCGCCGTCATCCCCGCCGAGCGCCGCTGCGGCACCAGCAGCCCGTGCGCGCCGAATGCGGCCGCCGAGCGGACCACCGCGCCGAGATTGCGCGGGTCGGTCACCCCATCAAGGGCGACGAGCAGCGGCGGCACCCCGGAGTCCCTGGCGGCAGCCAGCACGTCCTCGGCAGCGGCGTACTCATACGGGGGAACCTGCAGCGCCATCCCCTGGTGCAGCGCACCCCCGGCCAGCCGGTCGAGGTCAGCTCTGGGCACCTCGAGAATGGACAGACCGGCATCGGCGGCCAACCGTACGGACTCGCTGACCCGGTCGTCGGCATCTACCCCGATGGCGACGTGCAGCGCGGTGGCCGGGACCCCGGCGCGCAGGCATTCCAGTACCGGGTTGCGACCGAGCACGGTCTCCCCCGGCTCGGTACCGGTTCGACGGCGGGCCCGAGCGGTCGGGTTGGCGGCGCCAACCCCGCGCTGGGCCGGTTGGCGCTGGCCTGGTTGACGCTGGGCCAGCTGACCTGGTTGACCTTGGACCGGACGGCTTGGGCGCTGAGCCGGATGGCCGGTTCGCTGCTCGGCGGGCGGCGTGGCGCCGCGGCCGCGCAGCCCCTTGGACTTCTGCCCGCCGGAGCCCGCGACGGCACCCTTCTTGGTGCCCGGCTTGCGCATCGCACCCCTGCGCTGGGAATTGCCAGCCATCACGTCAGCTCCCCTTGAGTGTCCACACTGGACCATCGGGGGTGTCCTCGACGGCGATCCCGGCAGCGAGTAGCTGATCACGTACCGCGTCGGCGGTCGGGTAGTCACGGCGGCCCCGCGCCTCGGCGCGCTCCGCGAGCAGCCGGTCTACCAGCACACTCAGCGCCGCCGACGTGGCATCCGATCCCGACGTTGAGCGCCACTGGTCAGCCAGCGGGTCCAGGCCCAGCACGCCGGTCATCGCGCGCACCGAACCGGCCGCCCCCACCGCCGCCGGATGGTCCGCGACGTCCAGCGCGGCGTTGCCCTCGTGCACGGTGCCGTGGATCGCGGCAAGCGCTGCCGGCGTGCCGAGGTCGTCGTCCATCGCCGCGACGAAGTCGGCGCACCAGGTGCCCGGCTCCGGTACGCCACAACGCTCCCGGACCCGGTGTACGAACGACTCGATCCGCCGGTAGGCGGCCACCGCCTCGTCCAGCGCGCCGTCGGAGTACTCGATGGCAGACCGGTAATGCGCGCTGATCAGGTAGTAGCGCAGTTCCACCGCACGGACCCGGCGCAGGGTGGCCGGGACGGACAGCGTGTTGCCCAGCGACTTGGACATTTTCTCGCCGGACAGCGTCACCCAGCCGTTGTGCAACCAGTACCGGGCGAACCCGTCACCGGCGGCCCGGGACTGAGCCAGCTCGTTCTCGTGATGCGGGAAGATCAGGTCCAGGCCACCACCGTGGATGTCGAACTCCGCGCCGAAGTAGGTGGTGGCCATCGCCGAGCACTCCAGGTGCCAACCGGGACGGCCCGGCCCCCACGGCGTCGGCCAGCACGGCTCACCAGGCTTGGCGCCCTTCCACAGCGTGAAGTCCCGTGCGTCGCGCTTGCCCGACGCTGCGGATTCACCCTGGCAGACCTCGTCGGGTCGCTGTCCGGACAGCGACCCGTAGCTGTCAACCGTGGCCACTGCGAAGTAGACGTCGCCGCCTTCGGCGTAGGCGTGCCCGCGGTCGATCAGCCGCGCGATCAGCTCGACCATCTGTGGCACATGGCCGGTGGCGCGCGGCAGCGCCGAGGGCGGCAGGCAGCCCAGAGCGGTGTACGCATCCTCGAACGCCCGTTCGTGGGCATAGGCCCATTCCCACCACGGCCGGCCTGCCTCGGCGGACTTGGCCAGGATCTTGTCGTCGATGTCGGTGACGTTGCGCACCAGAAAGACGTCGTGGCCGGTGGCCATCAGCCAGCGACGCAGCACGTCGTAGTTCAATGCCGACCGCACGTGCCCGATATGCGGGACGCCCTGCACGGTGGCCCCGCACACGTAGATCGACGCCGTGCGGGGTCGCAGCGGGACGAACTCGCGCTGGCTGCGCGTCGCGGTGTCATAGAGGTGCAGGCTCACGCCGCGATGGTACGGGGCGCGTAGCGCCCCGTACCCGTGGGTGGCGGTGCGCGCCCGGGGGCGCCTCGCCCCTCACAGGGGGCGCAGCGCCCCCCCCCCCCC
>JBQTHE010000052.1:0-72982 GCA_052390115.1 Pseudonocardiales bacterium
GGGTTTGGGTTTTTGTGTGTTGGGGGCCGTTTTTTGTGTTCCCCCGCGGGGGGGGGCCTTTTTGCGGGGGGTGTTTACCCTCTTTCCGGCCTCACACCCCCGCTCGGCTCAGCTGACCGGAACCTCGAGCTGGTAGAGGCCTGGACCGTTGGCGGTCACCGCGGTCTGGCCGTTGCCGGACCGGTGCAGTGCCCGGACGGTCCAGCTCCCCGGGCCGGCGAAGAACCGGAAAGCCCCGGAGGCCGACGACACCACCTCGGCGGTGAACTCCCCGGTGCCGTCGAGCAGCCGAACGAATGCGCCCTCAGCGGGTTCACCGCCCGCCCGCACCGTGCCGACCAGCACGGTGTGCTTGCTCAGATCCGTCCCCGGCGGCAGATCCTGGCCCTGATCCGGTGCTGCGCACATGACGGCTCAGCTACCCAGCTCGATCGGCGCGCCGACCAGCGAGCCGTACTCGGTCCACGAGCCGTCGTAGTTCTTGACGTCGGACTGACCCAGCAGCTCGTGCAGCACGAACCAGGTGTGGCTGGAGCGCTCGCCGATCCGGCAGTAGGCGATGGTCGAGCGACTCTCGTCCAGCCCGGCCGCCCCGTAGAGCGCCCGCAGCTCGTCGTCGGACTTGAAGGTGCCGTCCTCATTGGCGGCCTTGGACCACGGCACGTTCAGCGCGGTGGGGATGTGCCCCGGACGTTGCGCAGCCTCCTGCGGCAGGTGCGCCGGCGCCAGGATCTTGCCGGAGAACTCGTCCGGCGAGCGGACGTCGACGAGGTTCTTGGTGCCGATCGCGTCGACCGTCTCCTGGCGGAACGCCCGGATCGTGGTGTCTTGGTCCTGCGCGGTGTAGCTGGTGGCCTGCCGGCTGACCTCGTCGGTGGTCAGGGTACGACCGTCGAGCTCCCACTTCTTGCGCCCGCCGTCGAGCAGCCTGACGTCACGGTGACCGTAGAGCTTGAAGTACCAGTAGGCGTAGGCGGCGAACCAGTTGTTGTTGCCGCCGTAGAGCACCACGGTGTCGTCGTTGCTGATGCCCTTGTTGGACAGCAGCTTCTCGAAGCTGCCCCGATCCACGAAGTCGCGGATCACCGGATCCTGCAGCTCGGTCTTCCAGTTGATCTTCACCGCCCCGGGGATGTGCCCGGCGTCGTAGGCGGTAGTGTCCTCGTCGACCTCGACGAAGACGATCCCATCGGTGTCCAGGTTCTGCTCTGCCCAGTCGGCCGTGACCAGGACGTTCTCGCGGCTCATGCGACAGCTCCTCGCTCGGTGTTTGCATCGTTCACAGTGGATTGTTCGGGGCATTGTTCGGGGGATGTCTGCCGGCCGCGTAGTGGCACCGGCAGCCGGAGGTAGATCTGGTGACCCAGGCACAAGCCGAACGCGGCGTTGAGGAAGGCCGCGCCCAGTGCCAGGGCCGTGGCGGTGACGCCCAGTGCGGTGAGTCCGGTGGCGTACCCAATGGTGCCGATCACGGCTAAGACGAGCCCTACACCTTGGGCGAATCGGACCGGTGCGGGGTCTTCCTGCCCAGTGGGCGGTCCGAGCTGGGGTGCCACGAAGGTGCGGTAGGCCAAGCCGTAGGGATGCAGCTGCAGGCCGGCGAACGCACCGAGCGCGAATACCAACGCCTGGGCGGCAAGTAACAAGGCACTGCCTGTGACCAGCACGATGACGAGCACCGCGGTGGTCACCCAGGCCGCGAACCTGCGACCTCGGGGATCGACAGGAGGATCGGTAGGGCTGGGTTGGGTCAATGGATGCTCCTGACCGTGGGGGATGGGTGTCCAAAGGTCAGGGCGGCGGCCCGGCTGACTGCCTGCTGCACCCGCGATCGTGCGCGGGTCACCGCCCGGTCAGGGCATCCGACACAGGCTGCTGTGCAGACGGCAGAAGTCGACCGATCGGCGCTTGGTAAGCAGCGAGTGCACGAAGCCGACACTACCGGAGACTCTCGATCTGCGGGACCGTCGTTCCACGAGCCGGACAAGCCGGACAAGCCGTGGGTGGTGAAAACAGTGCACATCGCTGTGAGAACAGTGCGCAGCGGCAATGGGGTCGACCAGGTCGGACGCTTCCTGCAGCTGCGGCACGCTCGACCGGTGGCCCGACGTGGCGAGCTGCTCGATCCGCTTGACCATCCAGCACTCCTCGCGCAGGAGCACGGCGCGCTGGTCGGAGTCCTCACCTACCTGCCGCTTCTACCAGCGCCGCGGTTTCGAGCTGGTTGAGCTGCGAGACGCAGCGGTGGATTAGGTCGCGGGCCGGCTTGAAGCCGAGCATTCCGACGCGGGGTTACTACAACCTGCCCATCCGCGACGAGCTGGAGCTCGTCCTGCGGCTCTGACCTGCCCCACCGCCGCCGCGCGGCAAAGGGTCCGGTGGGCAGTGGCGGGCCGGATGTTGAGTGCACTCAGCCTCCCGAGCTCAACAACAGAGCTGTTCGGCCGGCTGTGGACAGCTCTGCTGTTGAGTTCGGGAACCGGAGGGCTCTTCGCTGGTCGAGATGTGCGGGACAGGGCTTAGCGGCTGGTCGGAATACTTCGGCGCCTGGGTGGTTGTATCAGGTGCCATTTGCAATTTCCACATCAGTAGTGGCGGCACGAAGGACGGCGAGTCATGAAGGGCGATCGGATCGAGATCGTGATAGACGCCGGCGGTTCCACTCGTACCTACCAGATCGAGGCCACCCGCGCTGGCCGGCGGGTCGAGACGACCCACGGCCGGGGCGTCGTCGAGGTCATCGAGGTCACCCGTACCGGCAGGCCGGTGCGCACCGCTCGCTTCATGGCCAGCCGGGTCCTGGCGCTGGTCGAGTATCCCGCCGAGGATCCCATCCTGCCGGACCGTGGCGCGGGCGCAGCAGACCCGCGGATGGCAGAAGGGGTGGCATCGAGCCGATCCCGGTCGGCGGTGACAATCCCTGCGGCCCGCGCCGCGGTGGAGGGGTAGCCGACCACTTCAGCTGGCGGCGAGCCCGATCTTCACGGCGGTGGCGTACTCATCGTCGATGAGCACGGTCTCGCGGCCGGCGCGGTCGAGGAGGCTGGCGGCGATGGAAGCGCGGAAGCCGCTGGCGCAGTGCACCCACAGCTGGGCCTCTGGAACCTCGTCGAGGCGTTCGAGCAGGAAGTGCAGCGGTACGTGGACCGATCCGGACACATGCCCGGCGGTCCGCTCGTCGTCGCGGCGCACGTCAAGTACTACCGGCCCAGCACCGGACGTTGCCCCCTTGGCGCCACTCGCCCCCTGACCGCGCTGCGCGGCGAGGTCGGCGAAGGACGCCCGCTGGTAGGAGCGCAGGTCGTCCCCGGCCGCGAGCTCGCCGGGGGCGCCGACAGCGGCGCCGGCCGGGCGGTCGATGCAGCACCGCGGCGCTCCCTCATCCCTTGTTGATATGTGCGAATGACCGTACATTATGCAAGAACGGAGAAACCGGCAAGTGCGCCAGAGGGATGGTGTGAGCATGGCGAGGGCCGCACGCGCGGAGCAGGTGTCCAGCGCAGGGCCTCGCGCGGTGGACCGCGCCAGCGCGCTGCCGTTATGGGCCCAGGTGCACATCGACCTACAGCGGCGACTGGACGCCGGCGAGTTCACCGACGTCTTCCCCGGCGAGCTGGCCCTGGTCGCCGAGTACGCCGTCAGCAGGCACACCGTGCGCGAGGCGCTGCGCCGGCTGCGCTCGGAAGGAATCGTCACCTCCGAGCGTGGCAGGTCTCCCCGGGTGACCGCGCCTGCGGCCATCGAGCAGCCCCTAGGCGTCCTCTACAGCCTGTTCGCTTCGGTCGAGGCGGCCGGGCAGATCCAGCGCAGCGTCGTGCGCGCGCTGGACGTGCGCGCCGACGGGATCGCCGCCGCCCGCCTCGGGCTTGAGAAGTCCACGCCGCTGCTGTACCTGGAGCGGCTGCGCCTGGCCGGCGAGGCTCCCCTCGCCGTGGACCGGGTCTGGCTCCCGGCCTCGCTCGCAGAACCGCTACTCGAGGCTGACTTCACCCACACCGCCCTCTACGACGAGCTCGCACGCCGGTGCGGCGTCCGGCTCTCCAGAGGTCACGAGCACCTCCGCGCCGTGGTTCCCACCGCCGCGGAACGCGCCCTGCTGGGGATCGGCGCCGGCATTGCAGCCTTCGCCATCGACCGGCTCGCCTGCACAGGAGGGCGTCGCGCCGAGTGGCGGCTCACTCTCGTGCGCGGTGACCGGTTCACCGTCAGCGCCCAATTCTCCGCCCGCGACGGATACCGCCTCGACCGCGCCGGCCTCGATACCCGTAGATGAGCACCCTCACCGCAATCGGACTCGGCCTGCTCATTGGCACGGTCCTCGGCGCGCTGGGCGGCGCCGGGTCGATCCTCACTGTCCCGGCCCTGGTCTACCTACTCGGCCAGAGCGCCCAGGACGCCACGACCAGCAGTCTCGTCATTGTCGGGCTCACCGCGCTGGTCGGCGTCGCCAGCCATGCCCGCTCCGGGCAGGTCCACTGGCGTACCGGCATCGCATTCGGGGTCATCGGAATCATCGCCGCCGTCGCCGGGACCGCACTGAACCGCCGCGTCGATGAACATGTCCTGCTCCTCGGCCTCTCGGCCGTCATGATCCTCACCGCTGGCGGAATGTTCATCCGGGCGCGCCGAGACTCCCCAGGCCACGACGACCATCCGGCTCCCGCCACCGCAACAGCTGCCGGCACCTCCGAGCGCGGGCCCGGCAGGGTGCCCCAGGAATCGAACTCCAGCGTGGCCGCAGCAACCACCCAACTCACTCGCCCCGCCACAGGCTGTGCGCAGCGGCGCCGACGCGGCCGGATGGTGCTCGCCGTCAAGGTCGTGATCGCCGGACTCGCGGTGGGGTTCCTCACTGGTTTCTTTGGCGTCGGCGCTGGATTCGTCGTCGTCCCAGTCCTCGTCGTCGGCCTCGGCCTGCCCATGCCGGCGGCCGTAGGTACCTCGCTGGCCATCATGGCCATCAACTCCGCCGCATCGCTGGCCGCGCGTGCCGGACAGGCACATTTCGACTGGGCACTGATCGTTCCCTTCACGATCGCCGCAATGGCCGGCTCACTGGCCGGAAAGGCCATCGCCGACCGGCTGCCCAACACCGCACTCAAGCGGGCCTTCGCCGTCCTGCTGATCGCGGTAGCGACGTACATCGCCGTCAACAGTGTGCTGTCACTCGGCTAGCCACCGCCCGACCCAGGTCAGCCCACGCGGCTGACGAAAGATCGTCGAGCGGGCTCCTTCCCCAGGGTAATGTCCTGCGTGACGAGCGTGCTGGAGACGGGACGATCCGGATCCGGCCGCGGGCACCAGGGGGGTGCATCAGTGAGCCGGTGGGTAGCGCGGGTCATCGTCGCGCTGCGGTTCGTCCTCGTCCCGTTGTGGGTTGGTGCCGCAGTGCTCGCTGTCTTGTACCTGCCGTCGCTGGGTGAGGGTCAGGGTGACGCGATCGGTACCGAGTTGATCCCTGCCGACGCTTCGGCGCTGGAAGCGGAGCTGCTGTCCAAGACACAGTTCGGTGTCCCGTTCGTCGCCCGCACCGTCGTGGTCCGCCATCAGCCGGCCGGGTTGCCGCCCGGGGCGGTGGGCCAGGCGGTGCAGACAGCGCGTGACGTCCGGGACGGCCGGTTTTCCGACCTGCGCGGGCTCGCGGCGGTGATCCCGGTGCCCGACACCGCCTTGCAGCCGGGTTCGGTACCCACCACGATCCTGTACTTCCTGCACTTCTGGCCGGGTACCGGCGGCGGCGAGTCCGTCGAGGTCGCCCGCCGCTTCGCCGCCGAATACGTTGCGGCGGGGCCGGAGGAGTTCGTGGGCGTCACGGGTACCGTGCCGGCCACTGTCGCTCGCGAGACGGTGATCAAGGAGTGGGTGCCGGTCGTCACGCTGGCGACGATCGTGCTCATCACGCTGGCGGTGGGTCTGTTCTACCGGTCGCCCATCGCGCCCCTGGTGACCCTGCTGACCGCGGGCATCTCGTTCGTCGTTGCCTCCGGAGTCCTGGGCTGGCTCGGCCAGGCGCGTGGCCTGGTGGTCCCACCCGAGGTGGAACCGGTCGTCGTTGCCCTGATGTTCGGTGTGGTGACCGACTACTCGATCTTCTTCCTGTCGCACCACCGCCGGCACCTCCGGGAGGGGCTGGCGGGGCCGGACGCGGCCCGGCGCGCGGCGTCGGAGGTCGCCGGCATCGTCGGAGTCGCCGGCCTCGTCGTGGCGGTGTCCACCGGCGCGCTGATCTTCGCCGAGCTCTCGTTCTTCCGGGTGTTCGGGCCCGCCCTGGCGGCGGCGGTGCTCGTCGGCGCGCTGGTGACGATCACGTTCGTACCGTGCGCGCTCGCCCTGCTCGGACGCTTCGCCATGTGGCCGAGCATCCCGAGGCCCGGCCCGGAACTCACCGCCGAGGTCCGGGGTGGCACGGCGGAGTCGCGGACCATGCGGGCCCGGGTGGCGCGCTTCGCGGTCCGGCGCCCGCTGGGGACCGTCATCGCCTGCGTGCTGCTTCTCGGGGCGGCCGCGGTCGGGCTGGTCCGGTATGACGTGGGCAACCCGATCATCCAGTCTCTGCCCGCCGACGCCGGCCCGCAGCGGGCGTATGACGTCGCGGCCGCCGGCCTCACCGTCGACGGCATCGTCGCGCCGACGGTCGCGGTCGTGCGGGCGCCGGGCGCCGCGCTGGACGCCGGCAAGTTGCGGCAGCTGAAGCCCCTCCTGGCCGGCGTGCCCGGGGTAGCCCGCGTCTACGGGCTGGACGACGTGCCGCCCGGCTTTTCCGCGCAGGCCGAGGGTGCCTTCGTCGTCCCGGGCGGTGACCTTGCGCGGTTCCTCGTCGTCTTCGAGGGTGATCCGCTCGACGGGCCGGCGGTGGACGCGCTGCGCACCCTGCAGGATCGCGCTCCGGCCCTGCTGCGCGAGGTCGGGTTGGACGGTGCGGAACTCCTGCTCGGCGGCGACACCGCGATCACCGTGAACCTCATCGACCGGACGATGCAGGATCTCGGGCGGGTGGCACCGGTCGCGCTGATCGGCGCCTTCCTCGTCCTCGCCCTGTATCTGCGCTCGCTGGTCGCGCCGCTGTGCCTGGTCGCGGCGAGCGTGCTCGCGCTGCTCGCCGCGCTCGGTCTCAGCGCCATCGTCTCCGGGCCGTTGCTGAACCTGGCGGCGGTGGCCTTCTTCGTCCCGTTCGCTGTGTCGATCCTGCTGCTGGGCCTCGGCTCGGACTACAACGTCTTCCTCGCCGGCCGGATCTGGGACGAAGTGGACCGGCGCCCGCTGCGGGAGGCCGTGCGGACGGCTTCGACCCGGGCTGCCCGGTCCATCGCGACAGCCGGGGTGGTCCTCGCCGGCTCGTTCGCGCTGCTTGCTCTTGTACCGCTGACCACATTCCGCGCGATCGCGATCGTGATGGTGATCGGTCTCGTGCTGGACGCCTTCCTCGTCCGGCAACTCCTGGTGCCGGCGCTGCTCGTCCTGCTCGGTAGCGGCGGCTGGCGGCCCGGGCGGCGCCACGGCATCAAGTCGCAGTGACCACCCCGGAGGGCGCATTTGCAGCGCTCAGTGTCGCGTACCCGTCACATCGCTGGTTCAGCTTGGGCGCCTTAGAGTTTCCCCCGTGGCTACTGAAGGCAGCATCAAGGCTGTCGTGACGGCGATGTTCGCCAATCTCGGCATCGCCGTGACCAAATTCGTCGCGTTCCTGTTGACCGCGTCGTCATCGATGCTCGCGGAGTCGGTCCACTCGCTGGCCGACACCAGCAATCAAGCGCTGCTGCTGCTCGGCGGCAAACGAGCCAAGCGCGCGGCGACACCCGAGCATCCCTTCGGCTATGGCCGCGAGCGATATGTTTACGCCTTCATCGTGTCGATCGTGCTGTTCAGCATCGGTGGCCTCTTCGCTTTGTACGAGGCGTGGCACAAGTGGTCTGACCCGCACCCGATCGACTCCTGGCAGTGGGTGCCCATCGCGGTCCTTGTGGTGGCACTGGCCATGGAGGCTTACGCGCTGCGGACTGCCGTCATCGAGTCGAACCGCGTCCGTGGGGACCGCTCCTGGAAGGAGTTCATCCGCACCGCCAAGGCCCCCGAGTTGCCCGTCATCCTGCTGGAGGATTGCGGTGCGCTCCTCGGCCTGGTGTTCGCACTGTTCGGCGTCTCGATGACGCTGCTGACCGGCGAGGGTCGCTGGGACGCCGCCGGCACCGCGATGATCGGCCTGCTGCTCGTCGTCATCGCCGCGATCCTCGCTGTGGAGATGAAGTCGTTGCTCATCGGCGAGGGCGCCAGCCGCGCGCACCAGCGCGCGATCCAGAAGGCGCTGCCGGGCGAGGGCGTGGAGTCGATCATCCATATGAGAACGCTGCACCTCGGTCCCGAGGAGCTGCTGGTCGCTGCCAAGATCGCGGTGAGCGCGGCGGCCACCGGCGAGGAGGTGGCGGAGGCCATCAATGCCGCCGAGCGCCGGGTGCGCTCCGCCGTCCCGATCGCCCGAGTCATCTACCTCGAACCGGACCTGCATCGGTCCGGCAAGGAGCGCAGCGAGCCCACCGCGGCGGGACGACCGAGCACCAGCTAGCGGGAGTTCGTGCTGGCAGGCGTGCCGCCAGCCCTTGCGATTATTTGCGAGGCTCGGGGGGCCATTCCAGCTCGGGGTCGTCGTCGGCGGGCGCTTCAGAGTTCCTTCCATTCCGCTGAAGCTACCGTGATCACGGGAGGACGACGATGCGCGCTGACCGGTGGGGCATCATGATGGCCCGGTACCGCTGGCTGGCGATCGGGGCGTGGGTGGCGGTGCTGCTCGCGGCGGTCGCCGCCTACCCGGTGCTGCAGGACCGGCTGACCGCTCCCGACTACGGGGTCGACGGGTCCGAGTCCACGCGGGTGGCCGACATCGTGCAGCGCGAGTTCGCCGGGCTGAGCGCGGAGCAAGACGTGATCGGTTCAACCAGCTCACGCTGGGCATCTTCGTTGCGACGTTCGTCTATGCGATGGTGGTGCTCCGCTCGGTCCGCGGCGCCGACGACATCGAAACGTTCGTCCCACAGCTCGGGGTCAATGTCGCGTTCCTGTTCGTGCTGGCCAGCGTGGTGGTCTTCCTGTTCTATATCCACCACATCGCCCAGTCCATTCGAGTGGCGACGATCATCGCCTCGATCGGTGCGGACACCCGGGCCCTCATCGAGCGAGCCATCCTCTCGAGCTCGACGAACGGGACACCCCCCAGCACCTGCCCGTCGACGGGCAGGTCGGCGCGCCGCGCATCGTCGTCGCCGGACGGCCGGGCATCGTTGTGGCCGTCGACGACGGGATGCTGGCCCGGCTGGCCGAGGGCAGCGACAGCGTGGTGGAGCTCCTGCGAGCGGTAGGGGAGTTCGTGCCGGCGGGCGCCGCCCTGCTCCGTGTCTACGGCCAGCACGCTCCTCCGGATGAGCGGTGGTGCGCGGGAATCATCTTGGGCGAGGAACGCTCTTTGGACCAGGACGTCGGCTTCGGCCTGCGCCAGCTGGTGGACATTGCCGACCGGGCGCTGTCCCCAGGCGTCAACGACCCCACGACGGCGATCCAGGTCATCGACCAGCTGCACGACCTGCTGCGCCGGCTGGCAGCCCGACCACTGCCGCCGCTGCGCCGGACGACCAGCGAGGGGCGGTTGGTCGTCTTCGTTCCCACCCCCGACTTCGAGAACTACCTCGTCCTTGCCGTCGATGAGATCGCTCGCTGGGGTTCCAACGCCGCCAGGGTGCAGAACCGGCTGCGTGGCATGCTCCGCGATCTGCACGGCGCCGCACTGCCCGCGCACCGTGCCGCGATCACACGCCAGCTCCTGCGCTGGGACGAACAGCCAGGGCAGGCCAGCGAGCCCGATCTCACCCCCTCGGACGTCGGCCTGCGCCCGAGCCCGGCCTGGGACTCCGGGCGCGGCTCGCCGAACCCTCGCGATCACTGTCCCATGTAGCCCTGCCGCATGTCCTGCACGATCCGGGGCTGGTCGAGCGTGGAAGGGGCCAGTTGCTGCGGGCTGCGGTCGCGAGGGAACACCGCGGCGGCCGCCAGCACGGCGTCATCGAGGAACCGCAGCTCGGGGGCACTGGGGGAGATTCTCAGTTCGGGCGGCGCCTGGTGGGCCTGGGCCAGCACGAAGCCCCAGTCGCCGAAGCTCGGCACGTGCACGTGATACGGCGTGACGGCCAGCCCGGCCGAGGCCACCGTCGACACCGTCCGCCAGTACGCGGTGGGGGTGGAGTACGGACTGCCGGACTGCACCACCACGAGACCACCGGGGTTCAGTGCGGCGGCCACCAGGCCGTAGAACTCGGTGGAGTACAGCCGGCCGAGCACAGGGTTGTCCGGGTCGGGCAGGTCCACGATGACCGCGTCGAAACCCTGCGCCGGACGTTCGCGCAGCCAGCGGAACGCGTCTTCGACCACCAGGCGCACCCGAGGGTCGCGCAGCGAGCCGTCATTGACGCCGGCCAGCCGGGTGTTGGCCAGCTCGATGACCACGGGGTCCAGCTCCACCTGGACCAGCTCGCGCACCGACGGGTGGCGCAAGACGTCGCGGGCGGCCAGGCCGTCACCCCCACCGAGGATGAGAACCCGCCGAGGATCGCGCGCGAGCGCCGGGTGGACCAGCGTCTCGGTGTAGCGGTGCTCGTCCAGGCTGGAGAATTGCAGGTCCCCGTCCAGGTACAGGCGGATGTCGCCGTCTCGTTCGGTCACCACGATCTGCTGGTAGTCCGACTGCTCGGCGGCCACCACCGGATCCGCGTAGAGCCGCTGCCGCGCCGTCACCTCGATATCGGCGGAGCGCACGATCAGCACCCCGAGCACGGCGGCGGCGGCCAGCAAGGCCGCGGTCGCCCCGTACCGGGCTGCCCGGCTCAGCTGCCAGCGCAGCAGGAAGGCAGCGACGATCGCCGCGGCGACCAGGTTCACCATGCCGGTCAGGGCGGCGCCCCGCACCAGCCCGGCCAGCGGCAACAGCACGAACGGCCAGGCGAGCCCACCCGCCAGGGCACCGGCGTAGTCGGCGGCGTTGAGGTTGGCCAGCACCTTGCCCGAGCTCTGCGCGTCCACCCCGTCGCGGCCGGACTGCAGCAACGTCATCAGCAGCGGCACCTCGGCCCCGACCAGGATCCCGAGCACCGCGGTCGCCGCCACCAGCACCGAGGCGCTGGTGCCGTAGAAGGAGAACGTCACATACAGCGTCACCGCGCTGAGCCCACCGGTGATGCCGAGCAGGATCTCGACCGCGACGAACGCGGTGGCAGCGTGCGAGAGGAAGGGCTTGGCGAGCAGCGCGCCGGCCCCCAGCGCCGCGACGTAGCCGGCCACAATGAGCGAGGTCTGGGTGATGCCGCCACCGGTGAGGCTGACCGACAGCGTCAGCAGGACGAGCTCGTAGATCAGCCCGCACGCCGCGCACGCCGCGACGGCGGCCAGCAGCAGCGCCCGCGAGCGGCGGCCGCGCACGGCCTCCGCCACCCGGGGGGTGGACTTAACCGTCGGCTCGCTCATCGGATCAGGACCCATGCGTCAGGACAGCGCGGCGGCGTTCACCGCACCGATCGCCAGCAGGCTGATCCCGACCGCCCAGGCCGCCCCGCTCATTCGGGGTTCGTTCACCAGGTTGCGCAGGTGACCAGGCACGAACACGTCGAGCAACCGCAGCGCGACGGCTTGCAGCACCACTCCCAGCAGCCCGTACACGGCCGAGTCGACCAGGCCCTGCCCGAGGCTGTCGGCGCTCGTGGTGATCGCGGTCACGACGATGATCGCCAAGGCCAGGTGGTTCGCGCCGAGCAGGATCGCGGCGTTCGGGTTGCGGTCGGTATACACCTGCGTGCGCAGGTTCCCGGGGGTGATGAGGTCGAGGGCGAGAAAACCCAGGCCCAGTACGCCGAAGCCGATGACGAAGTAGAGCAGGGTCGCGACCACTCCCTGGCTGAGCAGATCGCCCGAGACCGACCCGAACTCCAGGGCGTGGGGCGTGGTAGTCACGTGCTTGTCCTCCTGGTCGTCGGCTGGCGGGGATCATTTCACGCCTCCGGGGCCGCTGCTGCCGGATCCGGCGGCGGGTGAGCCGGGACGGAAGCCCGGGCCGAGGAACGCGAAGAAGCCGCCGCGGTAGCGGCTGTCGAGATCCTCGACGCGGACGGTGCTGCCACCGGGCGCAGCGCTGACACTGACGATGTCGTCGTCGTAACGCAGGTACTCCGAGCCGCCGTCGGCCTGGCGTGCCGCCGGGTTCACCGCGCCGACGATCCTTGCTGTCGTTGGCCCCACGGGATCGTTGGAGCGGTAGGTGGCGGTGTCACCGCTGCGGTTCTGCAGCACGTAGGTGTTCTGGACGAAGTTCCGGACGTCGTTCCCGGCACTACAGCCGGTGAGCACCAGGGCGGTCGCCAGCAGCGACGTGGCCACAGACCGCGCTCTCACCGGGGCGTCCACCTGCTTCGCGTCATCACGACAGAGCTTGTCACCCCGCCGGGGTAAAGATGCCAGCTCTCCCAGGTCCAGCCACCGGCGGGCAGCGCGCCAGCCGTCATCGCGGTCATCGCGCTGCCGTTGCCGGGGAAGGTCCCGCACAGCCACCAGTCGCTGCGCTCGGCAAGACCGCGCAACCTCGCTGCGGTCTCCGCCAGCTCGGCGCCTGGTACCTCCCTGGTGACGGTGGCCAGTTGGTAGCTCCCCAGTTGCGCGCGTTGCGGCAACTCCTGGCCGCCGGCACCGACGGCGTCGCACGACACCTGCTCGGTGAGGTGGTGGCCGGGCAACGTCGCGGTGACGACGTGCGACGCCCCCAGCACCCCGAGGGTGAGCAGACCGCCGCGACCGTCGCGAAGGCTGATCTCGGCCAGCGCAGCGGGGGCCGGCGCGTACAGGAGCAGGCCGAGTCCGTCGGGGGCCACGTCGCGCGGCTGCACGTCAAGCAGGTGCACGCTCATGCTTCGGGCGCCGCGTGGTAGACGGTCAGCTCGCCCCGTGAGATCGACCGGCCGGTGGAGACCTCCCAGGACTGCGTCGGCGCCCAGCGCTCGAACGAGATCATGCCGGTGCCGTCGGATGTCGCGTAGTCGGCGTAGTCGGCCGACCCGCTCGGCGGTGTGCCGGTGGTGCCTTCTGCGGTGTAGGACGCCCTGCCGCGCTCGATCTGCCGGTGCACCCTGTCGTCGAGGATCACCTCACCGTCCGGGGTCAGGCCGGTGCCCTCGCGCCGCATCCACAGCGTCATCTCCAGCTCGCCCTCGTCGTCCTCGACGGTGAGCCAACGGCGCCCGGTGGAGCCGTCCAGCAGGTGCTCTTGCCAGGTGGTGCCGCCCTCCTCGAGGAAGATGGTGCCGCGCACCACGTGGTCGATCCCGGCGTAGACGATGACGTCGCCCACGCCGATCTTGTGCGGGTCGTAGACGTCCGGCTGGTTCGCGAGCGGGTCCACCCGGCCGGACGCGGAGGGTTTTGAGGACTTCGCCGACGATCGGGACCGCAGCACGAAGACGATCACGCCGACGATCACGGCGAGCAGAATGATGACGAGCAGTACTTCCATCGGGCGTCTCCTGGAGACGTGTGAACGGACAAACCGACGGTATCGTGCTCCACGGCACCGTTGCAGATTCGAGCTCCCAGCAACGACGGTCTCGCCGGGCCGGGACCGCCACGGAGGAGGGGGACGTTGGCCGACGAGCAGCGGAGGTTTCCGGCCCAGTTCCCGCTCGCGGTGGCGGTCGCGCTGCCCGGCGCATACCTGGGTGCCGCTGCCTACCTGGGCTGGCCGCACCCGGAGCTGGCCGCGCCGCTGGCCGCGCTGGTGTTCGGCATCGCGATCATCGGCGCGGCGTTCGTGCTGTCCTGGGCCGCTGAGGCCGCGCAGGTGGACATCAGTGCCGGGTTGGCGATCGCGCTGCTGGCGTTGCTGGCGGTGCTGCCGGAGTACGCGGTGGACTTCGTGTTCACCTATCAGGCCGGCCAGGTCTACGAGGCCACCGGGGCGTGCGTGGCTGGGCCGGATGGTGCCAACCCGTGCTCGTTGGCGCTGGCGAACATGACCGGCGCGAACCGGATACTGGTGGGGGTCGGCTGGCCGCTGGTGGTGCTGGTGGCCACTATCGCGGCGCTGCGGTGGCGGCGCACCGGCGGCCAGGACAGCCCGTCCGCGCATCCGGGCCGGGTCGATCTGGCGCCGACGATGTCGGCCGAGGTGGTGTTCCTCGGCATCGCCACCCTGTACTCGCTGACCCTGCCGCTGCGCACCACGCTGACCATGGTGGACGCCGCAGTGCTCGTCGCGATCTTCGCCTGCTACGGCTGGCGGTTGTCCAAGGCGCCTGCCGAGGCTCCGGACCTGGCCGGAGTGTCGCAGTGGGTGGGCCGCAAGCCGCGCAAGCGGCGACGCGGACTCGTGATCTCCATGTTCGTTCTGGCCGGGCTGTTCATCCTGTGCACCGCCGAGCATTTCGCCGAAGGGCTGGTCGCCACCGGCGGGCAGCTCGGCATCGATGAGTTCCTGCTGGTGCAGTGGGTGGCGCCGCTGGCCAGCGAGTCCCCCGAGCTGATCGTGGCCTGCCTGTACGCGGTGCGGCTCAAGGCCTCGCACTCGCTGGGCACGCTGCTGTCCAGCAAGGTCAACCAGTGGACGCTGCTGGTCGGGACGATCCCGATCGTGTTCGCGCTGTCGGCGAGCACCACCGATGGGCTGCCGATCGACACCAATCAGCGCTTCGAGCTGCTGATCACCGCGGCGCAGTCGCTGTTCGCGGTGAGCATCCTGGTCAACCTCGGCCTGACCTTCTCCGGTGCGGTCACGCTGTTCGTGCTGTTCTCGGCGCAGTTCCTGGCCAGCATCACCATGTCCGCCGAGACCAACCGCCTCGTGATCATTGTGATATCGATCCTGTACGGGTTGCTGGCGATCGGCCAGTTCGCCCGCCGCTGGCGCGACACCCGGCGAATAGTTCGCAACGGGCTGGCGACGCCCTTCACCGAGTTGGCGGATACCAAGCGCTGAATGAACAAGTGCTTGCCCCCAAAGCTGAAGATCCCGAAGAGCCAGCCGATCAGAGCGCCGACGGCGGCCCCGAACAGCGCGGTACTCGTTGCGGCCTTCAGGTACCCCCGCCGACCGGTGACCTGCTCCACGAACCTGAGGTCCGCGCCGATGATCGCGACACGATCGACCGGGAACCTGTTGTCGGAGAGGAAGTCGACGGCGCGCTCGGCTTCGGCGTAATCCGGGTAGGAACCGATGATCTGCCTTGGCATCGCTTCGGGCTGCATGCGGGCCTCCAATAGTGTCTTCGTCTTCGTCTTCGTCTTCGTCTTCGTCGTTGTCTTTGCAGCCGATGCCCCTTCTTGCGAAGCGCCAAACACGCCGAGCCAGCGACCTAACATCGGCCACACACCACACGTTGCACTACGAGACCATGGCCTCACCGTGCGCAACGATGGTGCCGACTGGGACGGTGAGGCGGGCCGGGATTCGTCGTGCTGGATTAACTAGTGGTCGCGGCCGAGGAGGATATGGGGGTATCCCCGGTTAACGGTCTCACCCAGTTCCACGCTCAATGATCCGATGAATGCCACGAGCTGGTTGGTGGCGTCGTCAACGTCTACGGCGTCGCCTTTGAACTCGAATTCCACGAAGTCCCCGGCGCCCGTCACATGGTCGAACACGATTTCGACGGTGGGTAGGCGCCATTCTTCGCGGGTTTTGTCCACGGTGACTAGCGGCGTGAAGCCGAGGGCTTCGAACATGCGGCGGATGACTTCGGGGTCGTCAATCCGCGTTTCGTATTCGTCGGCGTGGGTTTTGGTGATGGCGTCGACCGGGTGCCAGACTTCTTGGTGTCAAGTAGTGGACGCACCACCAGCTTCAAGCAGCCTCGATAAGGAAAGTGTTGAGGACTTCGGTCGGTTTCTTCCAGTTGAGTGTCTGTCGTGGACGGTTGTTGAGTTCGTCGGCGACGGCGTCGAGTTCGGCCTGCGTGTAGCCTGACAGGTCGGTTCCTTTGGGGAAGTACTGGCGTAGGAGCCCGTTGGTGTTCTCGTTGCTACCCCGTTGCCAGGGTGAGTGCGGATCGCAGAAATAGACGTCGATTCCGGTCTTGACGGTGAAGTTCGCGTGGTCGGCCATCTCTTTACCCTGGTCCCAGGTTACACTGTTGCGGAGGAATTCGGGAAGGTGCTCCATTTTCTGAGCCACGAGGACCGAGACGCGCTGGGCGGTCCGGTCGTAGGGAATCTTCACGAGCATGGTAAATCGGCTGGTACGCTCGACCAGGGTAGCGATCTGAGACTTGCCGCCCTTGCCGATGATCAGATCGCCCTCCCAGAAACCGGGAACCGCGCGATCCTCGGCCTCGACCGGACGTTCGCTGATGTTGATCATGTCTCGGATCTTTCCCCTGGCCACGGTCGTCCGTGACCTGTTGACCCGGCGCGTGCGGCCCTGCCGCAGGGAGATCTTGAGCTGGGTCCGCAACTCACCTCGCGCCTGCAGGTACAGGGACTCGTAAATCGTCTCGTGGGACACACGCATAGTGTCGTCGTCGGGAAAGTCCTCGCGCAACCGCTTGCTGATCTGCTTGGGCGACCACTTCTGCTCCAGGCCAGAGTTCACCGCGTCATGCAACGCTGTGTTCTTCTCCAGCAATCGCGGTTTTGGGCGCGCACGGTTCTCGTCAGCTCGCCGCTGGGCGGGTATCACTCGGTACGCCGATCGGCCACCATTCCGCTCGACCTCACGTGATACCACAGTATGGTCCCGCTTCAGCAGTCGCCCGAGCGACCGGAAAGAACGGCCGGCGGCAAGTTCCCGAGAGATAACTTCCCGCTCCTCGGCAACGATTTCCGTACCCTGCACTGACGATGACTCCTTCTGTTTGCTGACTGGGCGAGCAATAGGGTATCATTCCCGGTGGTGCGTTCACCCTATGACACCAAGAGGTTAAATCGGAGTTTGAGAGCCTTCAGCGCTCCTACCGGGTCTGATGTTGGAGCTAGTCCTAGTCTGGTCGGTTGGATGCAAGATCAACGAGAACCGTGAGGCCGTACGGCCTAAGCACGTTGGCAAGCCCGTCGGCAAGGTCCTCAGGCGGCTCTTTGCCAACTGTCCGCTCAAGGGCCGCCACGTACAGCCTTGCAAGTTGGTGAATCATGTGAAAACGCTGCTGCCCTGTTGGTTGCAGGCCAGGTGCTGGCGGCAAGTAATCGACAATCTGTGGCGCCGTTGCCTCCACCAGCGACCGTGCATCCCCAACTACCGTCAGAAAACGAGCCAACGCGGGATCAACAGACATCAAGTCCCCAGGCAGACCGAGCCGCTCCGCCTCCTTTGACACAATTTCGACAGCAGTCGCGTCAAAGACTCTCCCCGAACTCTTTTTTCGCCATCCCGGCCATGGCTCCCCTCGAGCTTCACTCAAAGCCGCAACAGCATACTGTCTTCCTAATATCCCACGGTCTACCGGGTCTTCGCCCGCCTTCGGTTTCTGTTTCCACAGTCCCAATTCAACACGCGGTACCAGGGCTTCTGGAACATGCCCAAGCGTCCGCCTATCGGACTCGGTGACCTCACCAATCAACTCGATATGCATTCCCAACGACGACGCAGCAGGACTGAGTTTCGCTTGGAGGAACCACGGAGTCACAAAGGCCGTTCCACCAGGCGTAAAGTCCACGATGTGACTGAGCTGACCTACAATCTCCCCAGCGATCTGATACACCTCTTCCAGCTCAACACGTCCTGCGTCCCTGGCTTCCAGCTGACCTGATATTGCATTGCCTTCCAGGTCATGAACCTTATTCACCACGCCCAAGAAATACCGAACTGTTGGATGCTTAAGACTATCAAGGGGGACCCGTGAGCGCAACGCCCAGTAATGCAGTGGATACCCGTCTAACAAGAAGCCCTCGTAGTCGCCATATGACGCGCCAGGCGGAGGAAACGGCTCCCTCTGTACTTCATGGCCTAGTGATTCATATTCTGCTTCCGGCGGCATATTTGGCTATGGATCGATTATAACACCTATTGACAATAAGCAAACTCGATTCGTATAATCCAGAAGATTTATGACGGAGAGACATTCTGAATTTCACCAATTCGACGGAAAAGCAGTAGGTCAAGCTCTCGGTATCGAATTGCGCGCGATGCGTGACGTTGCCCATGGTGACGGACACGCCCTGCCACTTGCCGAGGGCAAAGCCGTCCTGGAGGTCTATCCGGCCGCTGCCGTCACCCGTGTCACCACACCCAACGCCCGCGTCGAACTCTTCCGCGTTCCCACCTACAGCCTCGACGATGGACGAATCGTTTTCGAGCACAATGAGAGCACCGACGGCAGCCGCCTCGTTGTCACGGGGGATGGCAACGTGAGCCTCTATCCCACCGTCCTTCGGACCACAAACCGCCGACTTCCCACTGTCGAGAACACCACTGCGGAGTCACTGACCACACCAGCGGAGGCCGAGCGAAGCGAGGCCGGAGAACCGGAGCCCGTCACGCTGACCGGTCGGCTCGGTCGGGACCCGTGGTTTAGCATGCAAGATGAGACACCCACTGCCGGGTTTCCCCTCGCCGTTAATGAACCCGGCAAGACCACGTGGCATCAGGTCGTGGTGTTCGAGGAAGCGGCGGAGCAGCTGCACGACGACCGACAGATCAAGAAGGGCCGACTTGTCGAGGTGACCGGCCGCGAAATCGTCAGTGAGGAACCAACCGCAGCAGGTGGTACCCGCAAGACCCGGAAGATTCACGCCAGTACTATCACCCGACTGAAGGCTACGAAGTCCGACCAACCATCCGGCTTAGTAACTCCAACTTGAAGGCCGAGCGAAGCGAGGCCTGGCGCACCGGAGCCACCCGCAAGTACGTCGCCTGCTTGTTAACCGCCGCTGAAGGTGACGATGAAGGCGTCATTGACGGTGCCGACGGTACGGCTGGCTTCGTCGGCATCGTGGCTGCTTCAGCGTCAATCTGCCGCAGTCCATACAAGCGTGGCCGCCCGCAGGTGGTCACTCCGGGCAGTGCTGCCGCGCCGCTTCCGCTCCTCGGCGCTGCGCGCCTCCGGTGCGGGTCGGCTTGCCACCGACCGCTCCGGGCGCCTCACGCAGTGTGCCGTGGCTGGCTGTCGTCAGGGTCGCGGCGCGATCACCGAGTTCGGGATCGAGAGTTGTCCACAGTTCGTCGTCATCGCCGCTGTCGCGCCGTCGTCATTGGGAGTGGCGGTGAACACGGCCTGCTCCCGCTCACAAGCGTCACCTTGTGAACGGTTGGTAGACAAGCTACGTCCCTTTGTAGAGCCGTGGCCGCAGCCATTTGCGCTTGCGAACTTTGCGCCGGTCTATCGGCGCCAGTTTCTCGACTCCCTGCAACTGCAAGGACGTTATCCCGACAGCGACACAGGAGATCTCTACGATTTCTCCTGTGTGGCTTGAGAATCTGATCATTCGTCCCGAGTATTCACCAGCACTAGCATCACCCGGTACGACGTCCTCGACCTCAATCAGTACGACATCTTCAAGGTTGATGGACAATACGCCAGCTGTCTCTGTCGTCAGGTACATCGTCATCACCTCCTCTCTGTCGCTCGCTCGCGACACGTTCTGCACATCCGCATGGCGCACTGGCGGGTCAAGACCGAAACGAAGTGAAGCCGCCGCAGCGGGCCGAGCGAAGCGAGGAGTCTTGACCCGACTGTGGAAGCCATGTGATACAATAAAAAAGCGAGAGAGCGACAGAACCGGATAGCAGAAAAGTCTGCTCCGTCGACTGATCCTCGGAAAGGGCGAGCGAAGCGAGCCCTACCGCCTCGCAGTTGCGGTTAAACCCTTGCTGCTTCCCCCAAGTTGTTATTGGGAGAAGCCGTAAGCGCTTAACGCTTCTTTGAAGCAGTCCCGAACAGCTGCTCCAGGAACTCAGCAACCCAGCCCTTCGGGGGCTCCAGGTTTGCCTTGGTTCCCTTGCCGAGACCATCATCGGGAGACTTGACGTAATCCATCACGTGGAAGTCCCGCTCGACCCCCAACGCGATTGCCTGCATCATGCGGTTCGTCGCTTCGATCTGGTCTTTTGCCGGCACCTGATAGATCCGGATTATTTTATACACTGGCACACGCACCACCTCCTTTCTGTCGCTCTTTCGCGGCACGCTCCACACGCACGCATCGCGTGCTGGGCTGTCAAGACCGAAACGAAGTGAAGCCGCCGCAGCGGGCCGAGTGCAACGAGGCGTCTTGACAGACCTGCGGAAGCGATGTGGCACAATGCATTAGCGAAAGAGACCCACGGTCCGTCACCACCACCGACTTGCGGCGTGTGTCTTCGCGGCAGCGAACCCATTGGCCCGCAGGCCAATTTCTGTGCGAAGCACATCCCGGCCGATCCGGGGAAGGAAGGTCTGGAAGGAATCCCCGGGCGGCCTCCCGCACCGCCAGGTGCTACCCCTGTGGGCGAGTGGCCTCTTCGCTGCCCCGCTCCCCCCGGACAGCTAGCCAACGATCACCCAACTTACTCACACGACCCAACCCAGAGGAGAAGTACAGCGTGCGGGGCAGAGAAGAGGACACGAGGTCGGCCGCAGGATGCGGCGCGTCCAGGGACTGAAGGGACCGGTGTGGCCGACCTCGTGTCCGCAGGCACTCGCCCACCCTTTGCGCTGGTAGCGCCGTCTTCCTTCCAGCTCAGATCCCACCCAGCGGGTGGCTCCGTGTGCCTCCACACCCTTGCGGTTGGTCTACCGGCCTGAACCGGTACGGCTCCCGCAGGGCCTCAGGTGAGCAACTGGTCTGATCGAGCACATGCTGTACTCGCTCGCTACACAACTCCCTTCCCCCCAAACCCCCCATCCTTCTCTAACCGAAAGAGTTATCTTAGGGCAATCGCTTTTCTTCCCGACGCTGGCGCGTCCGAAAAAAATTTGTTGGCAAGTTCTAGACGGGTGAGTAACTCAGGACCTTGCCCCATAAAGGAACATGCGCTACGTCTTCACCGTAGCCACCGTACTATCTCAACGGCTCCCTATCCAACGCTTCATGCACACCGACTAAGCAAGACGCCCAACCGTCGATGTACAACCAATATAAGCACATAACAATTGATCTGTATACACGTAAGAGTGTATGCGTACACGCACTCATGAGTCTATCAGTGTCTGCGTGTCTAAACCTATAGACTTATAACTGTATAGATGTATAGGTGCACGCGTGTATAAGTGTATACACCTGTATGTGCATAGGTGCAAACACCTACACGTGTATGAGTGTAAACGTGTCTAGGTGTCTGCGTGCCCACACCTATAGGTGTGCCAAGTGAGAGTATTATTTCTTCGAAAGTTTTTGGGTGATATAGAGGTCGATCGCTTCCCGAACCATATCGTTCATGCTAACGTCCCGTCCCGCCAAACGTTGCTCTAGGGACACCTTTGTGAGGTAGTCAATCTGATCTTGATAGATATTGAATGTTCTTGGAGCGTACTGCCGAGTTGCCTTCGCCGCACCTAGCTTCTTCTGCTGGCCGTCGCTCGTGTTAGTTGACCGTTTGCCAGGCGTCTGTGCCTGAGGTCTTGGCTGCCCAATAACCGGCATATCATCAAACGGGGTACTCGTACTCAGCTGCCGCTCAGCAGGATCAGGGTCAAACACCACCGCCTCCTGACGTCTTCGCCACAGACGAAGCACCATCGTTAACTGTCGCCTCCGTGGTCGCTACTGCCGTCTTACTTTGTTCGGCACGCTTTTTCGCTAAGCTGGTATACACACCCGTCATATTTGGTGAATTTCTTGCTTTCCGTCTCTTTCTTTCGATTTTCTTTTTGTCAGCGTGTTTCGAGCAACCTGCTCCATGTCATCAGGGGTTGCTTTCCGCTGTTCTTTCCTCGTGAGATGCTTTAAAAGTTCATCGCCGACTTTTAGTGCATCACGTGGCAGCCCTTTCGAGTACCGAAAGAGGATATTAAACGATTCGATATCATTATCAACGAACGGAAAGTCCTCGACTGTGCCGCCCGCAACCTGCCAGCGGAAGAGGTACATCTGTTTGAGCTCATCAGGTGTCATTGGTGCGATCTCGATCGTTCGCATCCGTGACTCAAGCTCGCCCATTTGAGCAATATTATCAAGTAATGGCTCTTGGCCAGCGACGATTAGTTGGATAAATTTAACCTTATTGTCCTCGACGTTGAGTAAGCTATAGAGCGTTGAAAGGTGTTCTTCGTCCATAAAGTGCCCATCATCAATAATCAATGTCGGAGTCACTTTGCTTTGATCGACCTTATTAATGAGATAGTCTTGAACATTTTCTAGTGTTTGACTATAGGAACGCGCTGTCGGAACACCAAACCCTTCAGCTATTTTCCGGATCAGCCAATTTTTCGTGACACCTCTATGCAGGTAGACAGAATTTACCTGGAACTGCTCTTGGGAGTTGAGCAACGTGAAAATTCTGTCAATGATCGTGCTTTTCCCTGTACCATAGGGACCGGTCAAAGAAAACGGAGCCGTACGCGAGACGGTTAGCTGTACCGATTGGATGAGTACTTCTTGTACTTGATCGGTGGTGAATAAATAACGAAATTCCGGCCCTCCCCGGTATGGCTGTTCAAGAAGCCGGAAAAACGTCAGCACTTTGGGGTCAATACTCAACGCAAGCTCAAGTAATTCTTTATCGTTTTTGAGGTAGGATGGTTGATCTATTTGCACAGTGACTTCTACAGTAAACTAATTTTTTGAAAAAGTCAAGAAGTTGGTCGGGAAATGGCGCACTTTTTGAAAACTGGCAGGAAAATGAGTGTGCAAACTAGCAACTGATAGAAGACAACGTTCTAAGAATGATCAAAGTGAGCAATGAGTCATGAAGAGTATATCGTATGACCCCAGGTGGGTCTACGAGCAAGAACAGTCTCCGGGGTGTCGCGCTACGCGCGCCAGATCGGCTCTAGCCGATGTGGATCAAAGGTGTTTCTACCTCGCACCGCCGGATGCACGATGACTCGATCAAGAACCGTCGAGATGACTGCCCGCTTGCGCGACAGGGGTAACCCCTTCCATACCTCGTCAAACGCCACAGAATCGCCTGTAAGCCCCTCAAGGACTGCGGTCCGGCTCGTTGTACTCAGTCGCTTCCTTGCGGTCTCCAGACGGCTTTCCAGCACCCCACGAGCACGCAACCACTCGCTGCGGGTGATGACGTCGGTCGCATAGTCCTCGGCCAGTTCCTCAAGCTTGCGCTGATCCGTCGTCATCTGCCGGAGCACCGCCTCGCCTTGCTGATCTTGCCCCTTCGCTCGGAGTGCCTCGACGAACTTTGGCGAGGCTAACGCGATTTTCATCATGCGTCGCACGTGCTCGTCTGTTGGATCGGCAAGGATGTAAATCTTCCCGCACCGGTTGTTGCCGGGCATCTTGTTGCACACATAGCGCATCCGGCCGTCATCGCGTGGCCGACCACACAACGGTGCGCCGACGCCAACCTCCCCACAGATCCCGCACCGCAGGATGCCGGTCAACAAGCATCGTCTCGGCGTGGCTGGGGTGAGCCGCCGCTCAGGGTTCATCAGCAGCGCACGAACCCGTGCTGTGTCCTCCTTGCTGATAATCGCGGGCCACACCGCATCCCCGACAATCTCACCCACCAGATGCCGTTTGGCCTCCCCGTGTGCGTGCGGCTGATGATCACGCTGACCCGAGATCCTCCCTGAGGCAAGCATCCGCTTGAGCGTCTGCGCCGACCACTCTCCCCCGGTCGACGTACGAATTCCCCGACTATTCAGGTCACGGGCCAAAGTACGCACGCCCTCTCCGGCGAGAACCCGCCGGACACACTCCCTGATGGCCTCAGCCTCGGCCTCCCGCACCGTCACTCGGTCTCGCTCGAACCCGAACGGCCGGCCAGACCCACCCCACACCTTGCCGGCCTGCGCGACTTCCAACGCCTTCCGACGAATCCGCTCAGCCTTGTGCTCACTCTCATAGCGCGCCCACGCTCCCAGCGTCCGGGCAACAGCTCGGCCTGCTGGTGTCGAAAGGTCGACCGGTCCAGCCCTGACCGTTTCCACGGCAACCCCGGCACCTTCACAGACGCCGATGAACTCCTCCAGCTCTCGGGGCGAGCGGTGAAGCCGGTCAGTGTGCCACGCAATCACAGCATCAATAACACCTGAACGAAGATCCTCAAGGAGCCGTCGGTACTCAGGACGGATCTTGCCGGAGAAGGCCGAAAGATCGTTGTCTACATACAGCCCGGCAACCGTCCAGCCCAGGTGTGACGCCCGCTCGCGGCAGTCTGCCTCCTGCCGGGCAACCCCCAGCCCGGCGCCCTCCCGGTCGTCGCTGATACGGCAGTAGATCCCAGCTTGAACCATAGACCTCAGGGTACATAGCAAACCCCGCGATGGGCTCGGCTCACCGCGCCGGGCTCGGCCAGCCCCGAACCACCCCCAACCAGCGCGGCCACAGAGCTGGTGTGATGCGGCGCGACGAACGGGGGCGCGGTGATCAGCGGGGTCTCGGGGGCGAGCACGCTGGCCACCGAGTGCACCACGGTCACCTCGAGTGCCTCGTGGTCAGTGAGTGCGGGTAGCAGCCCCACCATCCGCGCACTCGCACCCCGTCGACCAGCGCCGCCTCGGCCAGCGAGGCGGTCGGCACCACGACCTGGCCGATACCTACCCGGCGGGCTGCGAGTACGGCCGGCAGCACCCCACGCACCGGACGCAGCCGGCCGTCCAGGGCCAGTTCCCCGATCAACACCAGCCCGCGCAGCCGCTCGGCCGGAATCCGGCGGTCGGCGGCCAGCAACGCACAGGCCAGCGCTAAGGCAAAAAGCAGGATCAGACATGTCTACGTGGGGCGGCCCGACCATGTGTTCAGCTCACAGGCCGAGGGCCCTCGATCCCGACTGCCAAGGAGCCGACACCGTGAGCCTGATCCTGCCAGTCATCCGGAAGTTCGCAGCCGACATCTACAACGTGCACCTGGTCTGCTACGTCGGGATGTCCGTGGTGGTGATCCTGCTGGTATTCGGCCAGGAGACCCCAGCCCTGGCGGTCAGCGTCGCCTCGATGGTTGTGACCTGGGTCCTGAACAACGTCAACCTCGCCGAGGAACGCAAGGCCGCGCAAGGCCGCGCCGCGCAGCACGCCGAGATGGTGACCCAGCTCGAGCAGGCACAGGAGTTGCTGCGCACCGACGCGCGCCCCTGATGGACAGCGACCACGCCACCCGCGCGGACCTGATGGCCGCTGTGTGGGACCTGACCGAACAAGTCGAGGACCTCCGCGACGCAGCAGCACGTCGACGCAATACCCAGGGAGGCCACCGATGATCACTGTGCGCACCAGCCCAGGCGGCCGCACGCTGAACAGCACCGCGGGCAACTCCGGTTCGTTCCACTTGGCGCGATCGGCCACGTTCGCGGCGCACCAGGCCGCGGCTGGGCGAGCGCATGACCTAGCGGCGGCAGACACCGAGCGGTTGCACTCACTACGAACACAGGTGACACCGTTCGTTGCTCCGGCTAGGAGACCCCAATGGTGACCGCTTCTCCGTCCACTTCTTGGATCACGGTTAACTTCGTTACGGCGACCACGCCGCTTTTCGCGCACAAGGTCAACCCGAGCGGCACCCCACCCACCCTGGCTGTACCGGTCGCCGGCTGGCTGATCCAGCACAAGTACCGTGACGAACAGGTGGTGCCTGTCGACAGTCGTGTCGTCGCGGGTGTCCTGTCCGAGGGTCAGGTATTTGCGGCGGCCGGGCTCACCATGTTCGTCGGCATCTACCCGGAGGGGGAGGAGCCCGAGCCCAGGTTCGTCCAAATGATCAGATCGTCCTTCGGGTAGCAGCTGGCTGTCGGGGACTGCGTGCCCAAGCTAGGTCGGGTTAATCGTCGGCGTTGCTCGAGGAAGTAACGCTCCGGTCCCGCAACTCAGCAGCGACGCGCTGGATCAGGGCTACGGCATCAGCGTCGGCCGCTGCGGCTTCTCGAGCCAACTCGAACGCCGCAGTGTGGACCCGGATCTCCTCCGGATCGGTGGTGCGGATTTCCCGCGTCAGAGTTTCCAGCCACAGGGTCTCGTTGTCGTGGATGCTGAACCCACCCAGCGGCAGGATCGGTGACGGTGCCGCAGCGGGCAGCACCCGCAGGTCCAGTGAGGCCAGCCCCGCGAGGACCACCAGCCGATCCAGCTGGCCGATCAGCGTGTCCACCGAGCCGAAATGAACCGTCAGCGCGGCCTGCCCGAGCACGACCCGTACCTGCCGGCGGGACTCATACAACAGCGCCTGCCGCTTCACCCGCTCGGCAATCAACGCCTCGATGGCGTCCGGGGTAGCGCCCACCAGAACCGGGCCGCCCGGGGTCGTCAGCATCTCCCGGGCGTAAGCGACGGTCTGGACGATGCTGGGCAGCATCGACGGCTGGTATTCGCGGATGACAGTGGCGTCAGCTTCGAGCTGCCCTATCTGGGCTTGGCTGGCGGCGATGCTGCCCGAGCGGTAATCCTCACCCCACGCCCTGTGGTCGATACGCGCCTGGGCGAGTAGTTCCCTCAGCTCAGCGTGGACGTCTGGGGCGGCTTCGGTGGCTTGCACCCATGCGTTGAGGTCGTCGTCGCTGGGTAGCTGGGAACCCAACTCCAGCTTCGACACTCGTGTTTGTTGCCAGTCAAGGTGGCGGGCCATGGCGGCGCCGGATCGGAACCGGGCCGCACGCAATTCCCGCAGCCGATCACCGAGACGGGCACGCTGCGGGCTGACCTTCCGCCGCGACACAGTCAGACTCCTTTCGGTAACCGCTGGGCCAGCTCTGGATAGCGGGCCAGGTACTCAGCCCAAGGCACGGCCTGGTGCAGCGCGGCCTCCCGGGCGGCACAGGCAGCGGCCACGCTCGCGGCGTCGGTCACCGGTTGCGCACCCAGCAACACCCCTTCCGGGGCGTAGTTCAGCTGGAACAGCAGACGGGAGTCGAACAGCGTGAAGTCCGAGCGGGGCACATCGGAGGGCCAACGGTCGGTGACCGGAATGATGCGGATGTCCTCTCCGGCGGCTGTGTGCGGGCCGTACTCCCACGTGAGCTCATAGGCGAGGTAGTCGGTAATCGGCTCGACAACGACGTGCACCCGCTGCTGTGTGCGCCCAGCATCCCGGTGCGCTCGCAGCAACGCCGCCCATTCAGCCTCAACGGGGTCCGGCGGCGGCTCAGGGTCACCCCGGTGGAACGCGGCGAGGCCCTGATCCTCAACGGCGTCCGTGTAAGTCTGCAACGTCTCCAAGCGAAATACCGAGTAGCGGAAGGTATGGAACGCGGCCACCAGCTGGTCAACGCCGGGGAGCTGGTGGCCGGCGGTCACATCAGGTGCGCGAGTGCTGCGCGAACGATCTTCGGGTCGATGTGCACTGCCCCCTCGCCCGGCAACACGTTGAGCAGATTGCCCTCCGTGTCCGGGTCGGGCAGAAGACCCTGAACCACTAGGGACCCATCTGCGGCGAGGTAAACCGAGGGGCAACCGGCTTTCCCGGACTCCTCGTCCTTCGCCAGCAACGTCAGCTTCATTACGGTCCCCTCGGCTAGGTATCGGCTGGGCCGTTGTCATGGTGGCTGACCTCCACCGTCCTGTCACCTGTACCACATTTCAGCCGCACTCTAGCCCACCGATGCTGCTTGTACTGAGGGTTATAAGAGGTTAGTTTGTGGGTGAAAATCGGTAGCCTTGGGAGGGTGAGCAGTTATGGGTGGTCCTGATCGCCGCTACCGTCGGACGATCCCCGCGACGTGCAGCACCCACGGCGGTCCACGGGGGTTCACCAACCTGCTTGTCACAAGAGCCGACGGTGGCATCGTCCTGGACCCGCACGTCGCCGGCGTGTGTGTGATCGTCCTCGATGAGGCCGCCGCCACCGCGCTGTTCGACCTGCTCGGGGAGTGGTTGGGATGACAGCGCAGCCGCAGGCGTGGTTCCTGCGATCGGTGCAGGACCGGGACACGCACAATCGACAGGCCTCGATCTCCACCAGCGCCAGCCTTTTCAGGCCGAGTCCTCCGCGGAGTTTGGAGGATCCACGATCGGGTTACCTCATATGACATGACGGTGTACGGGCTGCACGCCTCCCATGAGCAGATCCACCCGACCGGCCTGCTCGAGGCCGTGATCCGCGCCGAGCAGGCCGGCTTCGGCGCGGCGATGTGCTCGGACCACTTCTCGCCGTGGAGCGAGCGGCAGGGGCAGTCGGCGTTCGCGTGGTCCTGGCTGGGCGCGGCGCTGCAGGCCACCTCGCTGCCTTTCGGCGTGGTGAACGCGCCTGGTCAGCGCTATCACCCGGCGATCATCGCGCAGGCCATCGGCACACTGGCCGCGATGTATCCCGGCCGGTTCTGGGCGGCGCTGGGCACCGGGGAGGCGAGCAACGAGCACATCACCGGCGACCGCTGGCCCCGCAAGGAGCAGCGCAGCGCGCGGCTGCGCGAGTCCGTCGACGTGATCCGCGCACTGCTCGCCGGTGAGGAGGTGAGCCACGACGGGCTGGTCCGGGTCGACCGGGCGCGGGTGTGGACCCGCCCGCAGCAGATGCCGGCGCTGGTCGGGGCGGCAGTGAGCGCGGAGACCGCGCGCTGGTGCGCGGCGTGGGCCGACGGTCTGATCACCGTGAACGCGCCGATCGAGCAGATGCGGAAGATAGCCGACGCCTACCGCGACGCCGAGGGACGCGGCAAGCTGCACCTCCAGGTGCACCTGAGCTGGGCGCCGGACGAGGACGCCGCGCTGGCGATCGCGCACGACCAGTGGCGATCCAACGTGTTCGGCCCGCCGGTGTGCTGGGACCTGGAGCTGACCGAGCACTTCGACGAGGCCGCCAAGCACGTCGGCCCCGAGCAGGTGGCCGAAGTGGTCAATGTGTCGGCCGATCTCGGCAGGCACACCGCACGGCTGAAGGATTACGCCGAGCTGGGCTTCGACGACATTTACCTGCACCACGTCGGCCAGGAGCAGGATGAGTTCATCGACGCGTTCGGCGCCCACGTCCTACCGGAGCTGTCATGAGGCTGACCCGTACGTCTGACCTGTGGTGGAAGAACGCGGTCATCTACTGCCTGGATGTCGAGACTTACCAGGACGGCAACGGCGATGGATGCGGCGACTTCCGCGGCCTGACCCAGCGCATCGACCACCTGGACCGGCTCGGCGTGACCTGCGTGTGGCTGATGCCCTACTACCCGTCGCCGGACCGCGACGACGGCTACGACATCACCGACTTCTGCGGCGTCGACCCCAGGCTGGGCAGCCACGGCGACTTCGTCGAGTTCGTGCGCACCGCGCGCGACCGCGGCATGCGTGTGATCGCCGACCTCGTCGTCAATCACACGTCCAACCAGCACCCGTGGTTCCAGAGCGCCCGCAGCAGCCCCGACTCGCCGTACCGCGACTGGTACGTCTGGGCGGACGAGCCGCTCGCGGACGGCCCGGAGGGAATCGTGTTCCCGGACCAGGAGACCAGTGTCTGGACCCACGACGAGGTCGCCGGCCAGTACTACCTGCACCGGTTCTACAAGCACCAACCCGACCTCAACGTGGCCAACCCGGAGGTGCGCGACGAGATCGCGCGAACGCTCGGCTTCTGGCTGCAACTCGGGCTGTCCGGGTTCCGGGTCGACGCCGTCCCGTTCCTGCTGGAGACCACCGGGCAGGACGACGCCGGGCAGCTCCCGGACCCGCACGACTACCTCGCCGACCTGCGGGCGTTCCTCGGCCGGCGCAGTGGTGAGGGCGTGCTGCTCGGCGAGGTCAACCTGCCCTACCCGGAGACCATGACGTTCTTCGGGGCGGAGCGCGACGAGCTGACCATGTGCTTCGACTTCATCGGCATGCAGCGGATGTACCTGTCGCTGGCTCGCGGCAACGCCGAACCGCTGGCCGAGGTGCTGCGCGACCGGCCGGACCCGCCGAAGGACGCGCACTGGGCGACGTTCGTCCGCAACCACGACGAGCTGACCCTGGACAAGCTCACCGACACCCAGCGCCAGGAGGTGTTCGAGGCGTTCGGGCCGGACCCGGAGATGCAACTCTACGACCGCGGGCTGCGCCGGCGGCTGCCGACGATGCTTGGCGGCGACCGTGACCGCATCCGGATGGTCTACAGCCTGCTGTTCTCGCTGCCTGGCACGCCCGTGCTGTTCTACGGCGAGGAGATCGGCATGGCCGAGAACCTCCGGGCAGAGGGCCGGCTCGCGGTGCGCACGCCGATGCAGTGGTCACCGGAGCCGGGCGGCGGGTTCTCCACCGCCGAGGAGTCCGAGCTGCCCGGTCCGATCCCGGAGGGCGAGTACGGACCAGAGCGCGTCAACGTCGCCGCTCAGGAGCGCGACCCGGAGTCGTTGCTGTCCTGGATGCGGTTGCTGATCGAGTCGTACCGGGCATGCCCCGAGCTGGCCTGGGGGCACTACGCCGTACTCGACGCCGGCGACGCCGCCGTGCTCGCACACCGCTGCGACACCGAGGACGCCACGATCGTGGTGATGCACAACTTCAGCGCGGATCCAAGGAAGGCGGCGCTGAAGCTGACCGGGCTGGACCGCTGCTGCCTGCTGAAGGACGTGCTGGCCGACGGGTCGGAACGGGTGGCGAAGGACGGTTCGGTGACCCTTGAGCTCGAGCGGTATGGCTGCCGTTGGCTACGTGTCGAGCGCGATCACCGGTAAACGCCGTCACCAGTGGAGCGCGAGCTGGCTGAGGCCGAGTGCACCTGTTCCATTTACCGCTTTGGATCCGCCTCTGGGTTTTCTGGGCTTGGTTGACCAGTAATTGTAATTGGTTTTTCGATGAGATGCGGCTCGGGCTCAGAGCCATGTGGGACGAACCACGGAGCATGTGCCGGCGCGTCCGGGCACAGGGTCCACTTCCGGGCGACCCGGTCGACGCCTATCGGGTACACCGTCAGAGCGCCGTCGGCCTCGACGTGCAGCCGGAGAAAATGCTTGAAGTCCTGGTGGTGCAGGGCTGCGTACCCCTCGGTTCCGTGCAGGCCAAGGCAGTTGGTGGCCCAGAGATACCCCGACATCCCCACCATCCCCCCGATGCCGCCCACCACGCCGACCAGGCTGAGGAAGGCGACCAAGGACCACACGCCCCGAAGCCCGAAGGCAGTCGACAACCAGGAGGCGGCAATCATGACCCCGGCCACGCCCGCCAGTTGCAGCGTCGAATGGACCATCCCAAGCAGGAATCGACGGACGCCGCTGGCGTCGTGAGCAAAGCGCACCATCCCGCCCAAGGAGACCATCATGAGCAGGATGAGGAGAAAGGACGTCGGGCTCTCCCACACAGCGCGAAGCAGGTCGCCGACGCCGAGCGAGACGTGGCGGTCTCCTAGCTGCAGCCCCAGCATGAACGCCAACAGCAACTGAACGGCGCCGAACAAGGCGGCAAGGGGCAGGTTGTAGTAGGGAAGCAGCCAGATCTGCTTCCGCAGCCGTTTCGATACCGCCGGTGACGGATAGGTGCCGACTCTGCGGTAGGCGATGGGTCCTTCTGCTCCGGGAAGGTCCATGCGCTCGGGGAGGCTGTGGGTGGGATGCAAGAAGGCGCCGCCGCCGCCCGAGGCGATGTGCTGGCGAAAGCCATTCTCCTCCGCGTAGCGGGAGTAGTAGTGCTTTCCACTCTTGAGGGTCAGCAACAGCCGGGCACCACTCGGCTGGATGATCTCGCGCTCGAGGTACTCCACATCCCGGTCAGAATGGATCTCGTCCTGTTTCCTACCGCTCTCGACCTCCTTGGCCATGCACAGGATGATGCGGTCCCCGGGCTGCACCTGGTCGGCGGCGACCTCGGCGAAGTACTGCAGCTGGGCTTCGTCGATATAAGCCCCGAACTGGATGTCGATGCCCCACAGCCACCACCCGTTCGGGAGTTTGACCGCGAAGTAGCTCCGGCGCTGGCGCGTTCGCCATCCGCCGATCCAGTGGTTGCGGCAGAAGATGCTGGTGAAGTTGACCAGACCGTCATACCAGTCATGGCTTCCCGGAATGGCGAAGAGCTCAGGAGCTTCTGCAGGGGCGCACGGCAGCGCCGCCCGGTACGGACCGAGCATGCGGTTCTCGTACTCCGTGGCGTTGGGCACCGGGTACACCTGGTCGCCGCCCATGGCCAGGATCCGTCCCCGCTCGGTGGCGTGGGTCTCGCCGTCCCAGTCCAGCTTGAGCTCTTCAGTGGCCAGCAGCCTGGCCACGGTGTAGGTCGAGTTCCACCCATCGCCGACGTCAGCGACGTAGTCCAGCCACAGATCGGATTCCCCGGACCGGTCCGGTACCTCGGCCGGTGCCGCCGCCTGCAACTCCCGGTTGTCGGCGTAGGAGCTGAAGATGCCAGACAGCAGAACCCGGACAGCGGTGTCGATGAGTTGGTGGGGATCGAGCCAGCGCACCATCGGCCTGCGCACGAAACCGAGCTCGGACGGAGAGGACGGGCGAGGGGGGCACGGCGCAGACGTGTCAGCGGAACCCGCACGTGTCTCAGCCATGCTCGACATTCTTGCAGCGGGGCCGGCTAGACGCGCACCAGCAAGGCGCCCTGGTCTACCCGCATCCGCAATGCCCGCACCTCACCCACCGGATCGCCGTCGAGTTGGGCCAGCTGTGGAGCGTCCGCGCTGATGATGACGGTGCGGCCTTGCCAGTGCTGCACTATCTTGTGGCCACGGCAGCGGCGGGTCAGCACCCGCGCGGTGACCGCGAGCCATCCGCAGATGCCCCTCGGCCCGATGGCCACGACATCCAGCAGCCCGTCATCCACCCTGGCCGCGGGCATCAGCACCAGCCCGCCGAGAAGCCTGCCGCAGTTACCGACCACCACCATGCGGACCTGACGGGGCGCCTCAATCCGGCCATCCACAGCGAGGGTGATCGGGGCCCTCGGACCCCTCAGCGAGCGCAATCCGGAGACGAAATACGCCAGCGAGCCCAATCGGGCCTTCAACTCGTGGGGTGCGCCGGCCATGATTGCCGCATCGAAGCCGACCCCGGCCATGACGAGAAACACCTGCTCCTCGGCGCGCTCGTCGATCATCACCCGCCCGACGTCCACCGCGCGGTTTCTCCCGCACAACGCAATCCGGGTGGCACGGGCGATGTTGCCCAGCACAATGCCGAGATTGCGAGCCAGCACGTTGCCGGTACCCGCGGGCACCAGGCCCAGTGCAGTGCCCGATCCGGCCAGGACTTGCGCCACGTGGCGAACCGTGCCGTCCCCGCCGCAGACAAGCACTACATCGGCGCCGGCGGCCAGCGCGATTCTGGCCTGACCACCACCTGGGTCTTCGACAGTGGTCTCAAGCCACAGCGGTGGCGCCCACCCTAGCTCCACGCACACCCGAGTGATCTGGATCTGCAGCTTCCCCAGGTTGTCGACGTTGCTCGGGTTGACCACCACTGCCGGCAACGGTCCGCCCGGCCGCGAGTACGGCGCCGTGCCCGACTTGGTGGTACGGCTGGGAGCTTGCGCGCGTGCCTGCGCAGCACCGCCACGGCCGAGCCCGTCAGATAGTCCACTGGGCGCTCGCCGAGCTCCGACTACGTCAGCTGCGCGCATCGACGTGATCTGGGCGGGGTTGGTGGTGCGAACCGACGTCATGTCGGTGTTCCCGTCCCGGCGTGACGTCAGCCTGTGTCATGGTGAGGCCGAGAACGACGCGGGCGTGGATGCCGCGCGCACGAAGAGTAATCGGCCTCCGAAAACATTACCCTCACAATGCCATCGGCGCCAGCCGGACTGGTCACCCAAATCCGCGCGGGGCGGGACGAGGAGCGGCTTGCGGATCTTCGGCGTGTCCTGTTCCGTCACATCCGTCACAGCATGGTCAGCGAAGGAGCGGGTTGGCTAGCATGCCCTTGCCGAGGACGGCCGCCCGCAGGTCGAGCAACCACGTCTCCTGTGCTGTCCGGGTAGCGTCGAGCCGGTGTGGCCACAACCGCTCCGCGTCGTTCCAAGCGACCTCCCGGGTCGCCACGATGGCAAAATCGTCGAAGAGCTTCTCCACCGCATCGACAAGCTCCGGGTCCTGCTCGGTCTCGAACGTGTCGCGCAATTGCAACGTATTGGCGATGAAGATCTGGTTGACGCCCAAGTAGTCTTTTCGCTGATCGCCCTCGCCGAAATCGACGCCGAGTCGCGCGCAGGTGCTGACGACGGCGAGCGCCAGATCGAAGTTGATATGGGCGTTCATGCCTGCGACGGCGAAGTGCAGGCGGCTGATCCGCGGGTCACTGCGGTTGTCGAACAACACCCGCCAGCATCTCGGCGTCGCTGGGCGATCGAAGGCGTAGGACCGGAGAGCCTGGAAATACCGCTCGGCGAACTCGAGGTCCAGCGCGGCCAGATACTCCGAGTTCTCGAACTTCCCCTCCTCGAGCCAGCGCAATACGTTCACGGTGATGGTCCGGTAGAGACTCGTGAAGCAGGCGATGCCGTCCGCTTCACCCTGCGGCGAGGTCGTGGCCAGTTCGAATATCGTCCCCAGCTTCGTGATGACCTCGGCTACCGTGGCCGGCTCGCCGCGCGCTGCCTCACCGATCTGGAGGTCGAGCGGCGAGGGGCGTGTCGGCCGGTCGCGGTGATCCTTCCCGAGCAGCTTGCAGAGCTGCCCGGAGATTCCCCCGGCTAGCCAACCGATGATGTCCGAGGCCAGCCTGACCGGCAAGATGACCTGTCGGGGAATTTCCATATCGTTCCGCCTAGCTCCGTAGTCGCGCTAGCGCCATAGTCGCGCCCTCACCAGAGATAGGTAGCCAGCAGGCCCGAGATAGGCACCGACTACCGACGCCTGCCCGCCGCGCCCGTCCGTAGAACTGTGCCATGACCGAGACTCTGCTGAGGGCACCGTTCACCGTCACCGATGGGCCGCGACGCCACGGAACATACGCCGACTTCGCGGCGACCGGACCGGTACATCGCATCGTGCTGCCCACCGGTGAGCCGGCCTGGCTGATCACCGGCTACGACGAGGCCCGCACGGCGCTGCATGACCCGCGGCTGGTCAAGAGCGAAGCGACGATGGCCAATATCGGCCGTGACCTGCTGCCGCCCCCAGTATTCGCGGCGATAAGCCATCACATGCTCAACAACAACCCGCCCGACCACACCCGGCTGCGCCGGTTGGTCACCGCCGCCTTCACCCGCCGCCGGGTCGAGCAGCTCGCACCGCGCATCCAGCAGATCACCGACGAGCTACTCGACGCGATCGCCGGCGCGGAGCAGGTCGACCTGATCGACTCGTTCGCCTATCCAATGCCCCTGACCGTGATCTGCGAGCTGCTCGGCGTACCTACCGACCGCCGCACAGAATTCCGTGACTGGACTTCCATCATGGTGACCGGAGTGCTCGCCGGCCCAGACACCTACCTCGCCGCTACCACCGCGATGGTCAGCTACCTGCGAGAACTGATCGACGCCAAACGCGCCACTCCCGCCGATGACCTGCTCTCCGCGCTGGTGGCGGTCCGCGACGGCGCCGACCGGCTCACCGAGGACGAGCTCACCTCGATGGCGTTCCTGCTGCTCGTCGCCGGCCACGAGACCACCGTCAACCTGATCGGCAACGGGGTGCTCGCGCTGCTCACCCACCCCGAGCAGCTGGCGCTGCTGCGCGCCCACCCGGATCGGCTCCCGACCGCGATCGAGGAGCTGCTGCGCTACGACGGTCCACTGCAGGTAGCGACCTTCCGTCTGACCACCGAACCGGTGGACATCGGCGCGGTCACCATCCCGGCCGGCGAGATCGTGATGTCCGGCCTGCTGGCCGCCAACCGCGACCCGGCCTGCACCACCCAGCCCGACACGCTGGACGTCACCCGCACCGACAACCCGCACCTGGCCTTCGGCCACGGTATCCACCACTGCCTCGGCGCACCACTGGCCCGGATGGAAGGCCGCATCGCGCTGGGCACCCTGCTGGATCGCTTCCCCCGGCTACGCCTCGCGGTACCCGCGGAGCAACTGACCTGGAAACCAAGCATCCTCATGAACAGCCTGACCGCCCTACCCGTGACCATGCACTGAACAGGGAGTAACCCGCACGCCGAAGCCGTCCGGTCCCTCGGTGAGGCGCGGTTCGAGCGACGTGTGGTCCGGCCTGCCAGCCTGCTCCCACTCGACGAGCAGAGCACGAAACCGATCTTCGGCATGGTAAGTGCCGGCTACGTAGATGTCGTCGGGCCGGAGAAGAGCGGCAGAGTCGCCGAGCACGATTCCGATGCCCCAGCCGCCGCCCACCCCGGCGCTGGCCAATCCCTCCGGCTGGCGGGCAAGCAGGTAACCGTGGCAGGCACCTACCGTCACACCGCGGTCACTCGGGAATGAGCTCTCCGCGCACCGGCCGGTGGCGATCAGCTGCACGGCTCGGTCGGCCAGTTCGGGGTGTTCCCGCAGCTCCGGTGCGCTGACCCAGATGGTGTGGTGGTCCAGCCGGAGCAGGCCGTCGACATAGCGCACCGGCACCGGAAAGTCGGTGATGACCTCCGAGTGCATCTCGATGTACCCACCGAGGTGCACATCCCGCGCGATCGCACGGCCTTGGTGGACATCAACCCGCAGGATCATGTTCGCTCCGGCGATCGGGGCGACCTTGACCGGCGTGACGATCACCGCCTGCTCCCCCGCCTGCCCGACCCAGGGACGAGGCAGCACGTGTGGGGCGGTCCAGCCGACGATCCGGTCGTAGACACCACCCTCGTCCCAGCCGCCGAAACCGTCCGTGACATGCACCGCGACGTTGTGCAGGCCGTGTTCGGAATGCTTGCGCTCAGCGCGGGCAACGAGGCTGGGCGCGATGTCGAGAGAGATCACGGTGCCCTGCTCGCCCACGATCCGGCCGAGTAGCGCACCGGTGTAGCCGCTGCCAGCGCCGACCTCCAGCACGCGCATGCCGGGCTCGAGCTCCAGCAGCCGCAGGATGCCCATGATGCTGGCCTGCGCACTGCTCTGGGGCAGCATCGACCCGTCGGGCTGCAGTACGTAGCTGTCGTAGTCGATCAGGTCGGCAGCTTCGGTAACGAGATCGTCGGTGATACTCAAGGTTGCTCCTGGTCGGGACCGCCAATAGTGAGGATGGGTTGGTAGGAGCCGACCGGAACGATCTCCCCCACGGGTTGGCCGGCGGCTTCGATCCAGGAGTGCGCCGTGAACGGCGGGGTGCGCACGCCGATGCACCAGCACACCGACCGGCGACGCAGCCCGCACCACAACACGACAGCCAGGGACCGTTCCAGGCAGGCCACCCGAGCGGGCAACCAACGGCCGGCTCGATCGATCGCGGCGAGCATGGCCTCGATCTCCGCCGCACCGGCTGGGCGCCGGGCAGGGCGCACCAGCCGACGAGCCAGCCGCTCGACCCGGTCAAACCGCAACGAACGCAACGCGACAGTCGCGGCGGCGGTAACCACCCAGGCCAGGACACACCGGCGGGCTGGTGCCGACGCTGGTGCAGCACACGCCATCGGGGTGGTCATCGGGTCGCTTCCAGCAGATTGGCCTCGGCGAGCAACTGGATCAGCGGCCACAGGTCATCAAGAACCTGCAGGTAGGGCTGGCCGTATCGCTGTGCCAGGGTCCGAGCGGCGGCCTGGATGTCACCGCCGCCCACGACCAGGGCATTCCACGCCGTAGCACCGGTCGGGTTGAGCTGGAACAACCGCCCGGAGCGGGTGTCCAGCAGCACCAGCGCCCCACTGGCGGTCGGGGCCAGATGCACCGATCCGCGGGGCAGGTAGCTACGCATGGGCCGACTGGCGACGATCAACCGTGGTGACGGCCCGAGCGCAAGACGTGCGCAGCCAGATCTCAGCGCCGAGCACCTGGTCCAATGCGGCCAGCGGGATCCGCATCCCGGCGGCACCGCGCGCCAGATCGGCTCGGATGGCCTTCTCCTCGATCAGGCCGAGACCGGCGAGCCGGGAGTTGGTGAGCAGATCCGCAACGACCCGATGGTGCCGGCACAGGCCGCGGTAGGCGAGCATCGAATAATCACCTTTGGTGCTCCGGACGAGTGCAGCATCGGGCACGCGGCCGGTCATGGCCGCGCGCAGCAGCGGTTTGGCCTGCCGGGGACTGGTCCGCTCGGCCGCTGGCACCGCCAGACATGCGGCGACCACGGCGTCGTCGAGGTAGGGAGCATGCAGCGCCACATCACGTCCGGCGGCCAGCTCCAGGTGGATCCGGTGCGCCCGCCCGTACGCCTGAACCATCCCGAGGCTCGCGACATCCCCCGGCGCGGCACCGTCCCCGAGTCCGCGGGAGACATTCCGGAGGGCGGTGGCGGCCAGGCCGCGAGCGTGCGGCGTGAACCACTGCGGGCACGGGGCTGGCGGAGCCCAGGCGATCAGATTCTCCCAGCGTCGCTGCCTGGTCGCGCCGGTACCGTCCTGCTCCAGGGCGCTTGCGTAGTGCTCGATCGCGCTCGCCTGGGTGGTGCTGGCGAGCCGGCGAGCGGCACCGACCAGCCGTTGGACCGGCCGATGTCGCAGCCGCGCCCAGCCCGCAGCATGCGACCACAGCTCGCTGGCCCCACAGCGCCGGGCCAGATCGGCCAGGTAGGCGGGCGGGGCGGTCAGGACCGCGTCGCCACCATCCCCGGTCAGGTGCGCCCGGCTGCCCAGCTCACGAACAATGGTCATCCACCAGCGCAACCGGGCGAAGATCGAGACGTCCTCGAACGGCTCATCGGTCGCCGGCATCTCGGTGAGCGCCGCATAAGGCTCCACCTCACCGGGTAGCGGCAGCTCGACCTGGTTGATCCCGGGCACCGCGGCGGCGACTCTCCTGGCGTGCGCTGGGTCGTCGCTGCCCAGATCGGTGCAGACCAGCGTGATCGCCGGCAACTTCGGGTCCGGCCGGGTGGCGGCGGCCAGTGCGGCCACAGTGGAGGAGTCCAGCCCGCCGCTGAGGTCGGTGCTCAGCTCGTGACACGCGGTTGCGCGGCCGCGGACGGCACTGGTCAACGCCTCAGCCAGCCGTCGCGCGCCCCCGTCGAACCCAGCCGTGCCCAGCGGTAGTTCCCGACGAACCACCGCAGCCCGCCCACCGCGGTCGATCAACAACGCCCCGCCCGCCGGGATCGCCGCCACCCGCCGGTACGGAGTGCCCTCCGACCACGCGTCGGGAATCCCGCCAGCCAGCAGCCGCACAGCCAGCCACTGCTCATCCACCTCGCTGCCTACATATCTGACCACCGTCGAGGCGCTGGACGAGTACACCAACGACTCACCCACCGTGGCGTAGAACACCGGCCACACCCCGGCCAGATCGGTCAGCACCGACACACGCTGCGGCTCGCGGACCACGAGCACCCCGCTGCCGGTGGCGATCGCGTCCAACACCATCAGATCACCACTGCGGACGAACTCACGCGCGGTCGAGCAGATCTGGTTCCCGCTAGCCGGACTGAACCCGAACACGTCAACCACCACACCCGGAGTTGCCACATGGCGCTGCCAGCCCCAAGAGCCGGTACCCGAGACCCGCAGCGGGCAAGCAACAGTCCAGTCCCCTGGCTGCTCCGCAGGAAAAGCGGTTGGCCCGACGTCGCTGGCCGGGCCAACCCAACCGGTGAAGGTCATCATCGGTGATCGACCGCTGGTCAGTTGTACCACTGCTTCATGTCAGCGGTGTCGACCGCTCCCGAACCGTTCGTCACCTCCACCAGCAAGCCCAACTCGATCACCGTTGGCACCTCGTAATCGGTCTCGACCAAGGTCTCGTCGACCGTGCTGTCCATCGCGCACACTCCTCTAGTCTCGCACTGTTCATCTTGTTGCGACTAATCTAGTCGTATAACGTCGACGAAGTCAAGACTAGCCATCCTCAGCCTCCGGAAGCTCGGCGATCAGCTCACGGAGGAACGCCCGGAGCAGCTCGCCCTCGATTGCGGCCGCACGCAGCGCGATGAAGTGCTCGATGTACTCACGAACCTCTTCGTCTCTGCGGACCATGAGCGCGCGTGTCAGAGTCTCAGCCGCCACAATGGCCTCATCATCAAGATCGGGATCGCCGATCACGGCGTACCCGTGATAATGGTGCACCGTCTCGGCTGCGTCGAACCGAATTACACCAATATGAACGTTCGCTTGCCGGGTTAGCTCTACCAATCGGATAAACTGGGCACGCATCGCCGCGGCTGGGATGAGGCGACGTCGAAGCGCCGCCTCTCCCATCGTCAACTCGAAGCGCTTGCCCTTGTCGGCGAGCACTGCCTGGCGAGCCAGCCGGGCCTGCACCACGTCCTCGACGTTCTCCGCCGGACCACCCCAGCCCATCCGGAAGATGGCCTCGGCGTACTGGCGAGTCTGTGCTAGTCCGACGACTACGTTCGGAGCGAATACTCTCAGTACAGACGCTGCTGCTTCGAGGCGTTGGACGTCCTGTTGTATCCGACGCCGCCCGGGTGCCAAGAAACGGCGCCACTCAACGAACTCAGCCGTCGCTTGTTTGGCGATCTCGATCAGCTCTGCGCGCAGGTCGGCGGGGGCTCCGGTGACATTCGCCCACGCTTCAACGTCAGATGGTGACGGTAAGGTGACCCCACGCTCGGTCTTGGACACCTTCGATTGCGACCATCCGAGCCGTTGGGCGAGCTGGGTGGTAGAAAGCCCCGCAGCGGCCCGCAGGCCACGCAGCGCCTCGGCCATGCGACGCCGCTCGTCGGACAGTTCGTTCACCCGGTCATTCTGAGTGTCTCTGGCGTGAGTTTCTTGCGCGCCAGGTAGTCGTTTAGCGGTTCGGCGTGGCGCATTGCGGTATCCCGCATCTCCCGGTAGTGCTCGATGTCGTCAACAGGCTCTGGGTGTAAGAAGTGGCCCTCCTCGTCGTAGACCATCCGAACCGCGATTTCGTCGTCATAAAGCCAGAAATCCTCATGTAGCGACTCCAGGTCGGCGTGCGTATTTCGATCGACGACGTAGATCTCCTCCCCCGCCGCCTGGTTGGCCAGGTAGCCACAAAGCTCGAAGCGCAGGTAAGCGGTGAGCGGTTGGTCAAGAATGTGCACTCGATACCAGCGGATACCCCGCGCGACGTCACGCTGGAACTCGGCCAGGTACTCATGGGTCTCGGGAGTCCGCGGCGTCCGTGGATGACCGGCCTTCCAGGACGCGAGCTCCTCAGCCTCCTGGGGGACTAGGTATTCCGGCAATGTCTCCAGCCGGAACGCAGCCCTCTGCACATTTTCGATCAAGCGAACGAGGTCATCGACGTCCATTCGGTTAACCAATCTTCGCGTCGCCAACCACCCGCCGATGTAGCCGTATGGCGACCTTGCCGGGACCGACCGGTACCGGTGATGGGTCGAGGAGTGTTCCTACCATAATAACATCCTCGAGGTACTCATCTTCTTCCCACACACCAGGACACGAGATTCTGTCCTCACACAGACCGGATAGCTGTCGTATCGCCATCTACATTCCTTTCGGGTAAGTTGCATTGGCGGACCAGGCTCGGTCAAATTGTCATCCTGAGGGCTTCTGATGAAAGATTCTTGCGAGCCAAGTAGTCGGTCAAGGTTTCGGCACGGCGCAGCGAGGTGTCGCGCATGTGCCGGTAGGGCTCGAGGTCGTCGATCAACTCGGGATATAGGAAATGCCCCTCGTCATCGTAGAACATCCGCACACCGATCTCGTCGTCGTAGAGCCAAAAGTCCTCGTGCAGCGCTGCCAGGTCGGAGTGGGTGTCACGATCGACGACATAGACCTCGCTGCCGACCGCCACGCTGTCCATATAGAGATAGAGCTCAAAGCGCAAATAAGCGGTCAGGGGTTGGTCCAGGATATGCACCCGGTACCGTCGAAAGCCTCGCATTGCATCACGCTTGAGGCGGGCCAACCCCTCGTGGTTCTCTGCGGTACGGACCGGCATCGGCCTGCCGGCTTTCCAGTCAGCGAAACTCTCGGCCTCCTGAGGTACTAGGTACTGCGGCAGGGTCTCCAGCCGGAACGCCGACTGTTTGGCGGCGCTACCGATGCGGCGCAGGTCGTCGAGGTCCATTTCGCCTAGCGGATCCCTGCGTCGCGGACTACCTGCCGGGGAAGCCGGATCGCGACTTCGCCTTCGCCGAGCGGTACCGGCGACGGATCGAGCAACGTACCCACCGCGATGACGTCCTCGAGCATCTGATCCTCGTCCCACAGGCCGGGGGATGTCTCATCCTTGCCGCCGGACAGCCGTCGTAATGCCACGGTCGCACTCCGTCCAGTTCGGTGAGTCTTGTCAAGAGTATGAAGTCTCGACTAGCCCCCGTCAAGCGACTCCGAGCCAAGCACGCGGCGTGGCATGCCGGGGGGATCAGCTGCCGAACGGGCCGCCTTCGGGCAGCCGCAGGTCGGGTTTGTCGACTTCCTCGATGTTCACATCCTTGAACGTGATCACCCGGACGTTCTTGACGAACCGGGCGGACCGGTACATGTCCCACACCCACGAGTCGGACATCCGCACCTCGAAGTACACCTCGCCGTCGGCGTTGCGGGCCTGCACGTCCACCGCGTTGGCCAGGTAGAAGCGCCGCTCGGTCTCCACGACATAGGCGAACTGACTGACGACGTCGCGGTACTCCTTGTACAGCGACAGTTCCATCTCGGTCTCGTACTTCTCGAGATCCTCGGCGCTCATCGACAGCCCATCGGTCGCTTCATCGGGTTGCTGGCCCTCCTGCTCGTGCCGTCACATGGTCGGCGATTCCCCATTGTGGACCACCACCGGCTCCACCATCGGCCCCACTACCGGCCAGAGTCTCGCTCGTGCTGTCCTGCGCGGTGGGGAGGTCAGGCCGTGCGTGCGCGCCGCCAGCACCACGTTGACGTAGCCGAACCGGTGCTCGGCCGACGGACCATGCGCAAGCAGCGAAGCGTTGTGCTCGGGCGTGCAGTACCCCTTGTGCTCGTCGAAGCCGTACCAGGGCATCCGTTCGTGCAAGTCGCACATGATGCGGTCGCGGGTCACCTTGGCGAGCACCGACGCCGCCGCCACACAGGCCGAGGCCCTATCCCCACCGATCACCGCCATGTTCGGGGCGGTCAGGCCGGGCACTCGAAACCCGTCGGTGAGCACGTAACCGGGATGCACCGGGAGACCGGCGACGGCACGACGCATCCCCTCCAGATTGACCACGTGTATGCCCAGCGAGTCGATCACGTCGGGTGGGATCACCACCACGCTGCGGGCCACCGCCCTGGTGGTGATCAGGTCGTAATAGTGCTCCCGGCGCGCCGCGGTGAGCAGCTTGGAGTCGGTGAGCCCGTCCAGGGCCACCGCATCGGCCGGCCGCAGCACGCATGCCGCGACCACCAGCGGCCCAGCGCACGCCCCTCGTCCGGCCTCGTCCACCCCGGCGACCGGGCCCAGGCCCTTGCGATGCAGGACGGCCTGCAAGGTCCACATCCCGCCATCCCTACGCACCACGGCCCTCGGCGGCCGTGGCACGGCCTGGCGGCTACTGCGCGTCGCGGTCGGCACGATCCTCAGCCGCGCCTGCGGGCGACCACCCGCTCCCGCAGGACACTGCCGCCCCGCAGCATCGGCCAACTCAGCGCCAGGCCAGCGTCCAGCGCGAGACCGCCGGGCCAGGACGGCCCGGAAGGCACGGCTGCGCCCAGCACCGTGATCTGCGGATCGGGGTCGGCGATGCCCTGCCACCGCGCCAGCGGAAGCACGATCACGCGGGCCTTCCCGATGACGTTGTCCACCGGCACAGTGCCCAACCGCTGGTCAGCGACGTGGCGCCGCGAGTCCGCGCTGTTGTTCCGGTTGTCTCCCATCATCCACAAACCACCTTCGGGCACCGTGACCGGGCCGAACTCCTCCTGAGGCTCGCTGCCGAGGAAGATGGCGTAGGGCTCGGTCAACGCGGCACCGTCGACCGTGACGCGGTTCTGCTGATCACAGCACTGCACGGTCTGGCCCCCCACCGCGATCACCCGTTTGACGAAGTCCCGCTCGTCCGGTGGAGCAAGACCGACTACGGAGGCAGCCTGCTGGAGCCCGCGGACGAACACGTTGTCCGACCGAGGGTTGGAGAACTCGACATTGCTGCCCCACGACTCGGGACCGCGGAACACCACGACGTCACCGGGTCTCGGATCGCGCATCTGGTAAGTCAGCTTGTCGACCAGCACCCGATCGTTGGTGCAGCCCGGGCAACCATGCAGAGTCGATTCCATGGAGGCTGAAGGAATCACGTACACCCGGGCCAGAAATGTCTGAATCAAGAATGTGAGAACCAGCGCAGTGATCACCAAGATCGGCAACTCACGCCAGAACGAGGCCTTTTTCTTCTTCTTCACCAGACGATGCCGGTGCACTCGGCGGCTACGGGAGGCGTCAGGATCGTCGCCGCGAGCGGGTTCGGTCGAGGGAACCAGGTTGGCCACGTCCCCCAGGCTATCGACAGACAGCCGACGCAGGTGGGTCAGGACGCAGACGGCGTCTCACGCTTCTCCTTGATCTTGGCGGCTTTACCACGGAGGTCGCGAAGGTAGTAAAGCTTCGCGCGCCGGACATCACCGCGGGTGACAACCTCGATCTTGGCGATGTTCGGGGTATGCACCGGAAAGGTGCGCTCCACGCCCACCCCAAAAGACACCTTGCGCACGGTGAAGGTCTCCCGGACCCCTCCACCCTGACGGCGGATGACCGCGCCTTGGAACACCTGCACCCGCTGCCGCGAACCCTCGATGACACGGACGTGCACCTTAAGCGTGTCACCGGGCCGGAAGTCGGGGATGTCGGAACGCAGCGACATCGCGTCCAGCGCGTCCAGGGTGTTCATCGGATCCGTCCTCGTCATCGTGTGTCATGCGCGGTCTAGGGTGCCCTGGGCGGAAGCGAAACGTCGACGTCGGTGACAGCGGAGCCTTCCACACCGTAGGGGCAATCCCTGCCCTGCTCCCGCTGCGGGAACCGGTTCAGTGTGCCAGATGCTGCCGCCCACAACGAAACCGGGCAGGTGCTATCCAGTGCTATCCGGCGGGTATCCGGGTGCAGTGGCGAGCCCCTCGATCACGGCACGGTCCGCACTATCCAATGCATCGGATGGCAGCGCAGCCAACAGATCGGGACGCCGCGCCGCGGTCCGCTCCACCGCGCGGTCCCGCCGCCAGCGGGCGATCGCGGCGTGGTTACCCGACCGGAGCACGGCGGGGACCTCACGGCTGCGCCACACTTCGGGGCGGGTATAGCAGGGCCCCTCCAGCAGACCATCGGAGAACGAGTCCTGCGTCGCCGAGGTGGGATTGCCAAGCACCCCGGGCAGCAACCGGGCGATCGCCTCGATCATCACCAGCACCGCAACCTCGCCCCCGACGAGCACATAGTCGCCGATCGAGATCTCGTCGACGGCAACCCGGTCGGCCGCATAGTCGATCACCCGCTGGTCGATGCCCTCGTACCGGCCGCAGGCGAACACAAGCCGGGGCTGCCCGGCCAGCTCGGTGGCGAGCTGCTGGGTGAACCGCCGTCCGGCAGGGCTGGGCACCACCAACCGCGGCGGCGGTTGGCCGGCAAGGACCTCGTCCAGCGCCTCCCCCCAGACGTCTGGACGCATCACCATGCCGGGTCCGCCGCCGTAGGGTGCGTCGTCCACCGCTCGGTGCACATCGTGGGTCCAGTCCCGCAGGTCATGCACCGTGAAGGTGATCAGGTTCCGTTCGATGGCCCGGCCGAGCAGCGCCTCCCTGGCCGGAGCCAGATACTCGGGGAAGATCGTCACGACCTCGATGAACACCGCTGCGCCCTTGATCAGTCGATTAACCCGGCAGGTGGGTCGAGCACCACTCGGCCACCAGCCAGGTCCACCTCGGGGACGATCACCCGGACGAACGGCACCAGCACCTCACCCCGGTCGGTCTCCACCACCAGCAGGTCGCTGGCCGGGGCGTGCACGACCTCGCGAACCGTGCCCAGCTTCGTGCCGTCGGACCCGACGGCGGTCAAACCCTCAAGCTGGTGGTCATAGAACTCGTCAGGATCATCCAGGTCGGGCAGCTCGGTAGCCTCGACCGTCAACAGCACACCGCGCAGTTCCGCCGCCGAGGCACGATCGATCACCCCGGCGAATCGCACGAGCAGGTTTCCGGCATGCGGGCGGACCGCGTCCACCGTGAGTGTGCGGCCGGCGCCAGCACCGAGCTGCGCACCGGCAGCAAAGCGCTCCTGGGGTGAGTCGGTGCGCACCTGCACCGTCACCTCCCCGCGGAGACCGTGCGGCCGGCCGATCCGACCGACCACCCGCTTCGTGTCCCCGCTTGTCGTGTCCCCGCCTGCCATGTCGCTGCTCGGCTGCACGGTTGACGCCCCGGCCGGCAAGGTCAGCGGTCGGTGTCGACGACGTCGACCCGCACCCCACGCCCACCGATACCGCTCATCACCGTGCGCAGCGCGGTGGCGGTGCGTCCACCCCGGCCGATCACCTTGCCGAGATCCTCGGGGTGGACGTGCACCTCGAGGGTGCGACCCCGCCTCGTGGTCACCAGCTGGACGCGCACGTCGTCAGGGTTGTCGACGATCCCCCTCACGAGATGCTCGAGCGCGTCCGCCAGCATATTCACGCCCGCCCGTCCGCTGCCTTTGCAGTGTCCTCCTGACCGTCGGCTTCGGCTGACGCCGTTTCCGGGGCCGGGGCCGTCTGGGGGCCCGTGGCCGACGCCGTGACAGAGCCGGTATCCGACCTGCGGGTGCTCTTCTTTCTCGGCGTGGTGGCCTCAGTGGTCGGCACCTCACCCGCCTCGGCCAGCGCCCGGTTGAACAGCTCAGCCTTGTCCGGCTTGGGCTCGGCACGCCGCAGCGTGCCCTCCTCACCGGGCTGACCAGTGAACTTCTGCCAGTCGCCGGTCACCTCGAGGATGTGCTGAACCGGGTCGGTGGCTTGAGCCCCGACTCCGAGCCAGTACTGCACCCGCTCGGAGTCGACCTCGATGAGGCTGGGTTCCTCCTTGGGGTGGTACTTGCCGATCGTCTCGATCGCCTTGCCGTTGCGGCGGGTGCGGGCGTCGGCGACGACGATCCGGTAGTACGGCTGGCGAATCTTGCCGAGCCGCATGAGCTTTATCTTGACAGCCACGAGTCGGGCTACTCCTGTCAACGCGCGAGTGGTCACGGTGAGCATGCGCGGCCCATGGTGGGGGCACGGACCGGCGCTTGCCCATGGATTCAGAGACTTCAGTGGTCACAGCGCGGTGAGAGGGCACGCTACGACAACAGCGTCCTATTGTGCCAGACCTTCCGGACATCCGTGGCACCTGTCCATGCGCCGTGCTTGAGACGACGACACACCGGGCATGAAAGCACGACACACCGGGCATGAGAGCAGGACACGCCGGTGAGGGGGGAGGGTCAGGTGGGGACTAGGCCTTGGGTGAGCAGCAGGAGTCCGAGCGCGGGCAGGAAGTTGTTCGCCTGGTGGGCGACGATGCTGGCCAGCAGGTTGCCGGTGAGCATCCGGGCCAGCGCGATCGGCAGCGAGATCACCACCAGCAGCGGAGTGCGCAGCAGTTCCAGGTGCGCAACAGAGAACAGCGCTGTGGTCAGCACGAAGATCACCCAACGATTCCACCGCCAATACTCCATGGCCCGCCAGAGCACGCCGCGGTAAAGCAACTCCTCGCACAGCGGTGCCACCAGCCACACGGCGAAGAACAGCGTGAGCGCCATCCCAAGCGGCAACCGCAGACCGTCGAACGCCTCCCCCACCGCTGAGTTCGCCTGGCTCGTGCCGACCCAGTGCGCCCAGAGGCCGGCGGCCGGTACGGTGACGATCAAGCCGACGAAGCCCAGCAGCAGCCCGACGCCGACGTCGGACAGTCGCCACCGCAGCGACAGCTGGCTACGCAGCCGTTGCACCAGGTTGCCCTGACCGAGCAGGGCCGCACAGGTCGTCGCGACCAAAGCGGCCAGCACGGTGGGTACCACGAGCGCGACGACTAACGCTGCGGCCGGCAATGATCCGTCCGGAGTCAGGCGCGGGGAGGCCAACGCATAGGGCAGCAGCACCAGCAGCGACGCCGCCAAAAAGATCACCTCGCCGATGGCGAAGCAGCCGAACATGAGCCAGCCGCGGCGGCGGTCGGGCCTGGCCGGCCCCGCCTCCGGTGGCGGCGGGCTCAGCTCGGCCACCGCAGGCAGCGGGGGCTCTGGGGTGCTCACGACTTCTCCTCGGCATCGGAGATGGACCCATTGTCCCGGGCCCGGCCACGCAACAGCAGCAACGCCGGGTCCCGCAGTACGTTCGGATCCAGGCGCGGGTCGGTGCGGGTGACCAACAGGTCGGCCGGCGCTCCGGCAACCAGGCCGGGAACGCCCAGCCAGTCACGGGCCGCCCAGCTCGCCGCTGCGAGAGCCTGCGTGCCGTCCATCCCGACGGTGCGCAACGCGAGGATCTCGTCCACCAGACGGCCGTGGGCGATGCCACCACCGGCATCGCTGCCGGCGTAGACTTCGATCCCCGCCTCGACGGCGGCACCGATGGTGTCCCGGACCCCGGCATGCAGTGCGCGCATATGTGCGGCGTAGCGCGGGTACCTCCCGGCGCCGTCGGCGATCGCCGGGAATGTCTCGATGTTGATCAGTGTAGGTACCAGGGCGGTGCTGCGCGCGGCCATCTCGGTGATGGTGTCGGCGGACAGGCCGGTGCCATGCTCGATGCAGTCGATCCCGGCGGCGATCAGGCCCGGTAGCGCGTCCTCACCGAAGACGTGCGCGGTGACCCTGGCCCCGGCGGCGTGCGCCGCGGCGATCGCCTCGACCAGCACGTCATCGGGCCACAGCGGGGCAAGATCACCGGTCGAGCGGTCGATCCAGTCGCCGACCAGCTTGACCCAGCCGTCCCCGGCGGCCGCCTGCTCCTGCACGGCCTGCGGGAGCAGTGTGGGTTCGTCCAGCTCTACGCCCAGCGTCGGGATGTAGCGCTTGGGGCGGGCCAGGTGACGGCCGGCCCGGATGATCCGCGGTAGGTCGTCGCGGGACTGCAGCGGTCGGGTGTCCAGCGGGGATCCGCAGTCCCGGATCAGCAGGGTGCCGGCATCCCGGTCGGTCGCGGCCTGCTCGGCGGCAGCTGCCAGGCTGGCCGGCCCCCGCGGGCCGATACCGACGTGGCAGTGCGCGTCGACCAGGCCGGGGAGCAGGTAGCCGCCGTCGACGACAGTGATCGCCGCGGGCACCGGCTCGGTGTGGATCACCCCGTCGGCCACCCACAGTTCACCGGGCACCCCGGCGGGCAGCAGCACCCCACGAAGGTGCATGGCCTGGGCTCTGGGCGCCCTCCGGGGCCCCGAGGAAGACCCAGAAGCAGACCGGGTCACCTCTTGGGGAATCTCAGCTTCGACGGGTCGAAACCGGGCGGTAGCTGATCCAGACCGGTCAGGTCGGGCAGACCGCCAGGCATGCCCCCGGGTAGACCACCGGGCAGTCCCCCGCGCACCCTCGGCGCCGTCGGACCGCGTCCCTTGCCCTTCTTGCCCTTGCGGCCCTTGCGGTTTCGGCGCCCGGGGCCAGCCCCGGGGAAGCCGAAACGGCCGGCCATCTGCTGCATCATCTTGCGGGCCTCGAAGAACCGCTCGACCAGCTGGTTGACCTCGCTGACCGCCACCCCGGAGCCTCGCGCGATGCGCTGCCGCCGGGACGCGTTGATGATCTTCGGATCGGCCCGCTCGTCGGGGGTCATGCCGCAGATGATGGCCTGCAGCCGGTCCAGCTGCTTGTCGTCGACCTCGGCGAGCTGATCCTTCATCTGGGCCGCACCGGGCAGCATACCGAGCAGGTTGGCGATCGGTCCCATCTTGCGGATCGCCTGCATCTGCTCGAGGAAGTCCTCCAGGGTCAGCTCCCCGCTGCCGATCTTGGCGGCGGCCTGCTCGGCCTGCTCGGCGTCGAAGGCCTGCTCGGCCTGCTCGATCAGGGTGAGCAGATCTCCCATACCCAGGATCCGGCTGGCCATCCGGTCCGGGTGGAAGACATCGAAGTCCTCCAGCTTCTCCCCGTTGGACGCGAACATGATCGGCGCACCGGTGACCTGCCGCACCGACAGGGCCGCGCCACCACGGGCGTCGCCGTCCAGCTTGGTGAGCACCACTCCAGAGAAGCCGACGCCGTCGCGGAACGCCTCGGCGGTGGTCACCGCGTCCTGGCCGATCATGGCGTCGACGACGAACAGAATCTCGTCGGGCTGCACCGCGTCGCGGATGTCGGCGGCCTGGCGCATCATCTCGGCGTCGATGCCCAGCCGTCCGGCGGTGTCCACCACGACGATGTCGTGCTGGCGGGCGCGGGCCTCGGCCACCCCGCGGCGCGAGACGTCGACCGGGTCGCCGGCGCCGTGGCGCGACTCCGCCGTCTGACCGGTCGCTGATGCGCCCGGATGGGGTGCGAACACCGACACCCCGGCCTGCTCACCCACCACCTGGAGCTGGGTGACCGCGTTAGGCCGCTGCAGGTCGGCGGCGACCAGCAGCGGGGTGTGGCCCTGGTTGCGCAGCCAGCGGGCGAGCTTGCCGGCCAGCGTCGTCTTCCCGGAACCCTGCAGACCGGCCAGCATGATCACGGTCGGGGGTGTCTTGGCCAGCTCCAGGCGCCGGGTGTCACCACCCAGGATGCCGATGAGCTCCTCGTTGACGATTTTGATGACCTGCTGGGCGGGGTTCAGCGCGCCGGAGACCTCGGCACCCTTGGCGCGTTCCTTGATCTGCGCGACGAACTGGCGGACCACCGGCAGCGCGACGTCGGCCTCCAGCAGCGCGATCCGGATCTCGCGGGCGGTGGCATCGATGTCGGCTTCGGAGAGCCTGCCCTTGCCCCGCAGGTCGGACAGCGCTGACATGAGCCGGTCGGAGAGGGTGTCGAACACGCCGGTCGCGCTCCCTGGGGTCCGGCGGGGTGATGGCCCCGGAGTCTGGCTGGTGGTACTGCCAGCGTAGCGGCCTGCCGGACATCGGCATGGCCAGGAGCGCCTGGACCGCCGGCGTCCCGGGCCCCACCCCGGGCTGCCGGCGGTCCGGCAATGACCGTTGCGATCGCCAGCGGCACACCCGCCGCCCGGCTCCCCAGCACGGGCGGCAGCCCCGCGTCCGCCCGACCGCTGCCGAGCCACCCGGCTAGCGTGGCGCTGGCAGACGCTGGCGGGTAGCGTGCATCCCCGCAGTCGCGGCTAGGTAGAACTGCCTACGGATGCAGCCCGAATCTCGCGGTGGGTGGGTCTGCCTGCCACGCTGAGCCGTCCGAGATCTCCCCGTTCGAAAACTCCCCGTTCGAAAACTCCACAGCCTGCGCAACATCGGCCTGCTCGGCTGCGGTGGGCTGATCGACCAGGCCGACCGCCTCGACCAGCAAGCGGTGCACCGCCGACACCTGATCGGTGACCTCGGCTCGCAGCTGCCTGAGCACCGTGGCCTGGCGCTGCACCTCGGTCATCCGGCTACCCAACCGCTGCGCCGCCATCTGCATGATCAAGTACAGCGCGGCGGTGCTGCGGGTCTGATAATCGCCGATCCAGGCTTCCGTCTCGGCCCGGCGGCGCGCGATGTTGTGCTCGGACCGCTGCTCAGCGGCATTTGCCTCACGTTCGGAGTCCAGCTCAGCCTGCTGGCATCGGGCTGCGGATTCGGCCTCTGCGGTCTGGCGCCGGCGCTCCGACTCCGCCTCCAGGCTCCGGCACCGCTGGGTGGTCTCGTGCAGCAGCTGATCAGCCTCGGCGCGAGCGCTCTCGCGCAACAAGGCGGTCTCCTGCTCGGCGCTGATCTGCAGCTCGGCGGCTTCGTCCTCGGCCATCTGCAGCATGCGCTGGATTCGCGCGGTCGCTGCGGTCAGCGGAGATCGCTCCAGCCGATCGACCTGGGTGGCCGCCTGCTCCGCTTCCCGACGCAGACGATCAACCTGGGCGGTCGCCCCCGCCGCTTCGCGACGCAGTTGTTCGAGCTGCTCGGTGAGGTCGGCGGCCCGCTGCAGCGCAGCGTCGCGTTCGGCCCCGATCGAGCCGACCCGACTCTTGAGGGCGTTGACGTGGTCGATGACCTGCTGACGGTCGAACCCCCGCAACACGATCTCGAACGGCGGGTTGACCGGGACGGCCTCATCGCGAGTTCCGTACATGCGGCCGGATCGTAACGGGCGCTCATCGAGCGGCATTGAGCACTGCCCGCTCCACCAACTCACGCGCCTGCGATGCCAGCGCACTGTGACCGTCGGACCCGGTGATGCAGAACGAGTCCACCACCGAGCTGCCCAGCGTGACGACCCGGGCCCAGCGGACGGTCACCGCACTGCTCTCCAACGCCGCGGCAACCCGGTACAGCAACCCGATGCGGTGGTCAGTGGTGCGCAGCTCGAGGATCACCGCCGCGGTGGCCTCGTCGTCGAACCACAGCACCTTGGTCTCGATGTCGGAGGCCGGGGTCTCGCCGTAGTCACGTTCCTTGGCGGCCAGCCGGTCCGCCAGTTGCAGCGAGCCGTCCAGCGCTCGCACCAGGTCCTGGCGCAGCAGCGCGACGTCGGGCGGGCGACCGAAGCGCGGGGAGACGGTGAAGGTGTCCACCGCCGCGGAGGCTCCGCCGGGGAGTTCGGCGACCCGGATATCCGCGGAGTGGACCTGCAGCGAGTGCAGCGCAAGCACTCCCGCGGCCAGCGCGAGCCCACCGGGCCGGCCGGGGGTCACAATCGTGATCGTGGTGGCCGCCGCCGGCCCTGCAGCGGCAGTGTTCGATGCCACGGTCGCCGTCACGTGCAGCGAGCCGCTGGCGGCCGACCGCTCGGCCAGCGCGCGATGCTCCTCGGAGAGCGGCTCCGGTGCAGGTAAGGGCCGGCCGGACAGTACCGCGCGGCAGCGCTCGGCGAGGTCGAAGATCAGCGCGGCGCGCCATTCGGTCCAGATACCGGGTCCGGTGGCCAAGCTGTCGGCCTCGGCCAACGCGACCAGCAACTCCAGCAGGGTCGGGTCCCCACCGAGAGTGTCGACGACTCGCTGCGCGGTCGTGGGGTCCTCGAGGTCCCGGCGGGTCGCGGTATGGGGCAGCAGCAGATGGTGGCGCACCATCGCGCGCAGCGTCGCGACGTCCGGGTCCGGCAGCCCGAGCCGGTGACCGATCTGCTCGGCCAATGCCGCCCCGACCACGGAATGGTCGGCGCCGCGGCCCTTGCCCAGGTCGTGCAGCAGGGCGCCGAGCAGCAGCAGGTCCGGGCGCCTGACGGTGGTGGTCAGCCGTGCCGCCTGCGCCGCAGCCTCCATCAGATGCCGGTCCACCGTCCATACGTGCGCACGATCCCGTGGCGGTAGGTCACGCACCGCGCCCCACTCCGGTAACAGCCGCCCCCACAGCCCGGTACGGTCCATGGCCTCGATCACATCCACCGCCGGATGGCCGGCTCCCAGCAGCGACAACAGCTCCTCCAGCGCCGCGCGCGGCCACGGTCGGCGCAGCTCCGGTGCGGTGTCGGCGAGCGACGTGAGGGTGGCGTTGGCGATCGGCATACCGGTTCGCGCCGCCGTCGCCGCGACCCGCAACGTCAGCGCCGGGTCCCGCGCCGGATGCGCGTCGCGAGCCAGGGAGACCTCACCGCTGTGCTCCACCACCCCCTCGTCCAACGGACGGCGTAGGGGTCCCCGCCGCAGGGTCCGCAACCCGGTCAACCGGGCGCGTCCCCGCGGGGGCAACGCGGCTCGCGCGGTGCGCAACCCGACGTCCATCGCATAGACAACGGTCCGCGCCACCCCGGACAGGCTCCTGGCCAGATCGAACCGGTCACCAAGAGCTAGCGCGGCCGCGACCTCGTCGGCGTCCTGCGCGCGAAGCACGTCGCGGTTGCGGCCGGCGAGCCGGTGTAGCTCGGTGCGCACGTCCAGGAGCAGGTCTCGCGCGGCGCGCACCTCCGGCCCGGCCCGGTCGGTGAGTTGGCCTGCCGACAGCGCGTCGAGCAGCTGCACGTCGCGCAGCCCGCCGTGGCCGTTCTTGAGGTCCGGTTCCACCCGGTGCGCGATATCGCCACTGCGCAGCCAGCGTTGTTGCGCCGACTCGGCGAGCTCTTCGAACCTGCCGCGGATGCCGGCCCGCCAGGCCCGCCGCACGGCGGTGTCCATCGCGTCGAACAGCGCACCGTCCCCGGCGATCAGGCGGGCATCCAGCAAGCCCAGTCCGGCCCGCAGGTCAGTGGCCGCCACCTGAACGACTTGGCCGACGGTCCGGACGCTGTGGTCAAGATCGATGCGGGCGTCCCACAGCGGGTACCACAGCGAATCGGCGAGCTGGCTCACCCCTCGTTTGCCATCGTGTAGCAGCAGCAGGTCCAGGTCGGAGTAGGGCACCAGCTCACGGCGGCCCAGAGCGCCCACCGCAACCAGGGCGGTGCCACGGCCCACCCCCAGCGCCGCGCAGCGGGACGTCAACCAGAATTCGTGGAGGTCGGCCAGCGCCGTCCGTAGTGCCGGCGCCGGCAGCTGGCGTTGTCGCGGGTTCGCACCGAGTAGTGCGGCACGGGCTCTGACGAGATCTTCCGCGGGGGTGTCCGGGCCACCGGCGTGAGGCGGGGCCCCAGGCAGCGTCATTGCCCTAACCCCTTCCGTGCCGGCGGTCGAGCCGCCGCTGCGCGACGGCGAGTCGTCCGAGTCTGGCGTGCCACGTCTGGCGCCCTCAACTGCACCCCGACGTCGATGCTGAGACTCCGCGAAGCGTGTTTCGCTTGCTGAAACGCCACGTTTCAGTGGCGTGAACTGGCGCGCGTTACGGCGATAGTTCGACCCTAAGGTGGACGACGGTGCCCCGGTGGTCACAGCGGGTGTGGATCTTCTGAGTCAGCAGACGCATCAGGTGTCTACCGCGGCCGCGGAACCCGTCACCGGTGGGCGTTCGCCAGCGGCCCTGATCGGAGACGGCGATCAGGACGTGGTCGGCGGCGCGGTGTGCCTCCAACTGCACCGATCCGGGCCGGAGGTCGGAATAGGCGTGTTCGGCGGCATTGGCGATCGCTTCATAGACCGCCAGCACCAGGTCGCCGACGACGTTGGTGGGGAGGTCCAGCGCCAGCCAGTCGTGGAACTGGTGGCGCAGCGCGGTGGCGTTGTGCACGGTCGCGACCGCTTCGGCCCGCAGCGGGGCGCGGATATCCTCGGTCGGCTGGCGGGTCCAGGATGGACCCTCCTCGGTGCCGCTGACATCCATGCGCGAGTAGTACCCGAACCGAATTGGCGGTCATTTGAAACATGTCGCGCATCAGCCCCTTGCGGGCTCACAGCGCATCGACACCACGCTCCCCGGTCCGAACCCGGACCACGGTCTCCACCGGAGTGACCCACACCTTCCCGTCCCCGATCTTGCCGGTTCGGGCCGACTCGACCAGCGCATCGAGAGTCTTGTCCACCTGCATGTCGTCCACCACGACCTCGACCCGGATCTTGGGCACGAAGTCCACGGAGTACTCCGCCCCACGGTAGACCTCGGTGTGCCCCTTCTGCCGGCCGTAACCCTGCACCTCACTGACCGTCATCCCGAGTACCCCGATCTGTTCCAGGGCACCCTTGACGTCTTCCAGCGTGAACGGCTTGATGATCGCGGTCACCAGCTTCATCGCCACTCACCCTTCCTGACCGGCCGAGGCCGGGATCTTGCCTGGGGAGGCCGCCTGGGCGACCCGGCTGTTCCCGCTCCCGGTGAAGATCGCACTGAGCTCGTAGCCCGCCTCGGCATGCTCGGTCTCGTCGATACCGGACTGCTCGGCGTCGTCGTCCAGCCGCAGGCCGATGGTGTACTTCAACACCAGAGCGATGATCACGGTAACGATGAAGGAGTAGGCGAGTACAGCGCCCGCCGCCACAGCCTGACGCCACAACTGGTCGGCGCCACCGCCGTAGAACAGGCCGTCCACTCCGGCGGGTGCCGCGGAGGTGGCCAGGAAACCGATCAGCAGCGTGCCCACCAGACCGCCGACGAGGTGCACGGCGACCACGTCGAGCGAGTCGTCGAAGCGGAACCGGAACTTCATGCTGACCGCAAGCGCACACACCGCGCCGGCGATTGCCCCCACCGCGATCGCCCCGACCGGGGACACCGAAGAGCAGGACGGGGTGATCGCGACCAGGCCGGCCACCACGCCGGAGGCGGCACCGAGGCTGGTGGGTCGCCCGTCGCGGATCCGCTCGACCAGCAGCCAGCCCAGCATCGCCGCGGCGGTGGCCACCAGGGTGTTGACGAAGGCGAGACCCGCGATGCCGTTTGCGCCGACGGCTGATCCGGCGTTGAAGCCGAACCACCCGAACCACAGCAGCCCCGCACCGAGCATCACGAACGGCAGGTTGTGCGGGCGCATCGCCTCCCGCGGCCAGCCGCGCCGCCTGCCGAGCACCAGGCACAGCGCCAAGCCCGCGGCACCCGCGTTGATGTGCACCGCCGTCCCGCCGGCGAAGTCGATGGCTACGAGGTCGTTGGCGATCCAGCCACCGACCTCCGCAGTGACCCCGTCGAAGGAGAACACCCAGTGCGCGACCGGGAAGTACACCAGCGTCGCCCACAGCGCGGCGAACACCAGCCACGGCACGTACCGCAGCCGGTCGGCTGCGGCGCCCGAGATCAGGGCTACCGTGATGATCGCGAACATCGCCTGGAACGCGGCGAACACCGTCGCCGGGATGGTCCCTACCAGCGGAATCGAGATCTCGGAGCCTTCACCGGCAAGGTAGGTCCCGCCGTAGACACCCTCCAGCCCGGCGAACTCACCAGGGTTGCCGACCAGGCCGAGGCCGACGTCGTTGCCGAAGGCCATCGAGTAGCCGTAAAGCACCCAGAGAACGGCCACGATCCCGATCGCGGACACGCTCATCATCATCATGTTCAGGACGCTCTTCGAGCGGACCATGCCGCCGTAGAAGAACGCCAGGCCTGGAGTCATCAGCAGCACTAGGGCGGAGCTGGCTAGCATCCAGGCGGTGTCACCGGTGTCCACGGTTCACCCCTTTGCGTCTCACGATCGAGTGGTGCTTGTTGTGCGTGTGAAGAGAGTGGGCAGCCGGTGTTTCAACCGGAGGCACGGTATGTTACGACAACGTTAAACGTCGGGCTTGCCCTGTTACGTCCGGATTACTAGCGGGTCCTGGATCATGCTGACCTACCAGTTTCTCCGACAATCAGTCCAGCAACGCGTCCACGAAAGCCTCAGGCTCGAATGGAGCAAGGTCGTCCACCCCCTCACCGAGGCCCACCAGCTTGACCGGCACTCCAAGTTCGCGCTGCACGTGGAAGACGATTCCGCCCTTGGCGGTGCCGTCCAACTTGGTCAGCACAATGCCGGTGACCTCGACGACGTCGCGGAACACCCTCGCTTGGACCATCCCGTTCTGGCCTGTGGTGGCGTCCAGCACCAGCAGCACCTCATCGACCTCGGCCTGCTTGGACACCACGCGCTTGACCTTGCCCAGCTCGTCCATCAGGCCCGTCTTAGTGTGCAACCGGCCGGCAGTGTCTATCAGAACCGTGTCCACCCCATCGGTGCTACCCCGCTTGACCGCCTCGAACGCCACGCTGGCTGGGTCTGCGCCTTCGGCCCCCCGCACGACCTCCGCGCCGGCCCGCTCGCCCCAGGTGACCAACTGGTCCACGGCAGCTGCGCGGAAGGTATCGGCGGCGCCGAGCAACACCCGCCGGCCGTCGGCGACCAGGACCCGGGCCAGCTTGCCGGTGGTGGTCGTCTTGCCGGTGCCATTCACTCCCGCGATCAGGACTACACCAGGGGTGCTTGCACCGTCGCCATCCTGATGCGGCAACGCCCGCACGGCACGGTCCAAGTCCGGGCGCAGCGCCTCGATCAGAACGTCGCGCAACGCAGCGCGGGCCTGCTCGGCGGTCCGCACGCCGCGCTGCGCCAGTTCTTCGCGCAGCCGATCCACGATCTCAGCGGTGGTAGCCGCACCGAGATCGGCGAGTAACAAGGTGTCCTCGACATCGGTCCAGGAGTCTTCGTCCAGGTCACCCGCGCCGAGCAGGCCCAGCAGGCTCTGCCCGAACGCTGAGCGAGACCGGGACAGCCGGCCGCGCAACCGCACCAGCCGACCGGCCGGCGCGTCGATCGGCTCAAACGTCGGGACTGCCGGTTCGGCAGGTGCTGGTTCGGCAGGTGCTGGTTCGGCAGGCGGTAGCTTGACCGGCGGCGGCTTGACCGGCGCCGCCTTGACGGGTGGTGGCTTGGCAGGCGCCGCCCTGACGGGTGGTGGCTTGACCGGCGCCGCCCTGACGGGTGGTGGCTTGGCAGGCGCCGCCTTGGCGGGCGGCGGCTTAACCGGCGCCGCCTTAGCCGGCGGCGCCTTAGCCGGCGGCGCCTTAGCCGGCGGAGGCTTAGCCGGCGGCGGCTTAACCGGCGGCGCCTTAGCCGGCGGCGGCCTAACCGGCGGCGCCTTAGCCGGCGGCAGCTTGACGGGTGGCGGCTCGGCGGCCGGCGGCTTCACGGGCGCCGGGGGCGCGAGACTCGTCGGGGGAGCCGGGCCTTCTGGCCGGACGGGCGCTGGCGGCTGTGGCGCAGCTGGCGCGGGTGGCGCCTGTGCGGGCCGCTTCGGCGGGGCCGGGGCCGGGGCAGAAGCCTGTGGAGGTGCTGGTGCCGAAGCCCGCGGCGGAGCAGATGCCGGTGGCGGGGCCGGTGGACCACCCCCGCCGGAAGAGAAGCTGATGCCACCGCCGGCCTTATAGCCGCGAGGCGCCGGTGGCGCTTCCACTTCCTGGTCCGGCTTCTCGGCGATGCTGATCCGCCGACGGCGGGCCAACAGCAGACCCACCGCCAGCGCGATCAACAACACCACCGCAATGGCGACGGAGATCCAGATCACGCTCGACACCTGACCATCCTGGCATCAAAGCGCACCGGCGGGACGTGCCGGTCAGCCAAGCGCAGCAACTACGGGCACGAGGCTCCTGCGCCGCCAGCGTGGGATTCAGCTCTGGATGAGGCGCTGGGCGCAGACAGTTCCCGAGCACAGACGGTTCCTGGGCGCAGACGGCGCCGGTCGCGCTGAGCAACTGCCGCCGCTCGTCTCATCGTTAAGGTCCGGTCCGCAGATCTTGACCAGCGACGAGCCCTCTGGTTCCCGAACTCAACAGCAGAGCTGTCCACCGGTCGCCGAACAGCTCTGCTGTTGAGTTCGGGGGGCTGAGTGCACTCAGCATCCGGCCAGCCCGGCCCGATGATCTGCGTGACACGCCCAGTCCCGCAGAGCTGGCCGCTCGACAGAAACCGCCTCGATACGCCACCGAATCCCTGCCGTGACCGTCCGGTTCAGGGCCTATCGGGATTTCACACGGCGGACCGGGGATGGCTCGGCGGTGCAGGTCGGCCACCGTGGGCCGGTGGATCCGTAGCTCAGGGTGGCGGGGGGCGACCTCGCCATTGATGGCAGCCAACGCCTGTTCCGTGGCGAGGCAGGCTCGGCGCCGGGTTCAAGCGGCTGCTCCGCAACCCATAACCACGCCGTCTCCGATCAACAGTGGGTGACCTGGGCTATCAGGAGATCGGTGAATTCCTCCGCGGCGTCGGCGTCGAACTGGTCGCGGCGGTAACGGGCGACCAGCGCTAGCCGCTTGCCGACGGTGGCGACTCCGACAGAGACGCTGCACGAGCGGTCGCAGGGCGGGGAGAACCACAGCTCCGGTGGCCCAGAGCCAGGCTTACTGGCGAGGGTGGGTACTTCGGCGATGCGGCCCAGGTTCGACAGCATCGCGGTGTCGACAAAACGATCACCAGTCAGTGGTGACAGCCTGGACGCCGCGCGCTTGACTGGCAGGGGCACCTTCTTGATGACCTCCAGAAGGTCATGCAAGCCGTAAGCGCGGTCCTGACGTCGCATCTGATACGTCTGCCTGGCCACCGCAGCGGTCGCGGTGGTCAGGTCCACGCGATCGTCCGGGGCGGTGGAGACGGTGACATTCGATGTGAGGTTGCTGACGACGTCCCACAAGCGGTCAGCGGGGCGGACATTGACCGGCATCATGACCCCGATCCGACCGGCTGGCGCACCGTGCTTGGAGTTCCAAGCATGTACCGTGAGGTGCAGCGCAGCGAGCAGGATGTCATTCACCGTCGTGCCGGGGGCCCGTCGCATCAGCCCGGGGGTCCTCGCCTCACCGAGATCGAGGGTGCGGAAGACGAATCCGAAGTCGTCGCGGCTGGTACCGCCGACCACCGCGATCCGGCTCGGCGCATCGAGCGCCTCGCGAAGTCGCCGCGGCCCTTCCAATCGCCGCGCCCACCGTTCGCTGCGGTTCTTCGGAGCCAGGAACGAGCCCAGGTCGCGGGCATGGGCCAGCGGCAGAGGATCCGGCGGGTCCGGCTCACCCAGGTATGCCCGGGTGATGCTCTGCATCAGGCGTAGTGCACCGACTCCGTCGGCGACGATGTGGCTGACCGACAGCAGCACGAGATCCCCGCCGGGCCGCTGGGCCAGGGCGACCCGCAGCCCGGGGCTGACGTCCAGCGCGATCGGCGGGGTGTAGAGCCGCGCTCGGAGCCGGTCCAGCGCGGCATCGTCGGGGCAGTCGGCCACCCAGACCGGATCCCGATCCACCTCATCGGCGAAGTTCCACTGATACGACGTCTTACCGTTGCCTACGGTTGCCAACCGAGCCCGGGTCAGCGGGTGGCGCCGGCAGCAGCTCAGCACCGCCTGCCGCAACCTCGCCTCGTCCAGGTCATGGTCAGCACCGAGCTCGAACTGCACGTTCCACGACGAGCGCGCCTCCTGCAGCAGCAGGAGCGATTCGTCCAGCATGGTCAAGGGCAGCGACACGGTGGTATCTCCTCCCCGGTATCTCCTTCCCGACGTCACCTGCCACGTTAGGCGGCGCCAGCGGAACCGGTGGCGCCACGCAACCGCTGCGAGATCACCGTGGTGATGCCGTCGTCACGCATGCTCACCCCGTACAGCGCGTCGGCGACCTCCATGGTCGCCTTCTGGTGCGTGATCACGATCAGCTGCGAGCGGTCTCTGAGCAGGTCGAACAGCGCGATCAGGCGGTTCAGGTTGGTGTCGTCCAACGCCGCCTCCACCTCGTCGAGCACGTAGAACGGCGACGGCCTGGCCCGGAAGATCGCGACCAGCATGGCTACCGCTGTGAGCGACTTCTCCCCGCCGGACAGCAGCGACAGGCGTTTGACCTTCTTTCCCGGCGGCCGGGCCTCGACCTCAATGCCGGTGGTGATCATGTCGTCCGGCTCGGTGAGCACCAACCGCCCCTCCCCGCCGGGGAACAGCGTGGCGAAGACAGTCTCGAACTCGCGCGCCACATCGTGGAACGCCTCGGTGAAGACCTCAAGGATCTTCTCGTCGACCTCCGCAACGACGGTGAGCAGGTCACGCCGGGTGGCCTTGAGATCCTCAAGCTGGGTGGACAGGAACTTGTAGCGCTCCTCGAGCGCGGCGAACTCCTCCAACGCCAGCGGGTTGACCTTGCCCAGCAGGGCCAGATCACGCTCGGCCCGCTGGGCGCGGCGGTCCTGCTCGGCCCGATCGTAGCGAGCCGGCTGCGGGGCGCTGACCTGCTCGCCGCGCTGCGCTGCCACCTCGTACTCGGCCACTTCACTTGCCGGCGCAGGCACCGGTACCGTGGGCCCGTACTCGGCGACGAGATCGCTGAGCCCGATACCGAAGTCGTCGGCGATCCTGGCCTCGAGCTGTTCGATGCGCAGCCGCTGCTGGGCGCGCAGCACCTCGTCACGGTGCACCGTATCGGTGAGCATGGCCAGCTCCTCGGCGAGCTCGCGAACCCGTCCCCGGACCTCGGTGAGGCCCCGCTCCCATTCAGCGCGCTCGACGATCACCGCGTCCCGTTCGGCCGCGGCCCGGTGCAACGAAATGTCGATGCGACCCAGCGCAAACTCCCCTGCCCGCACGACCTCAGCGGCCACCGCAGCTCCCCGCGCCCTGGCCGCCGCCGCGGCGGCGGCCCGCTCCCGCGCCGTCCGCTCCGCCTGAGCGCTGCGCCGCAACCCCTCGGCCCGGCCAGCCAACGCCCGGGCGCGCTCCTCGGCGGTGCGCAGTGCCAGCCGGGCCTCGACCTCCTCGCTGCGCGCGGTGGCCAGCGCGGCCGCGGCCTCGTCACGTTCCACGGTGTCCGGTTCGGAGTCCGCCGGCTCGTCCTGGGCCAGCCGCAACCGCTCCTCCAGCTCCGCCAGGCTGGTCAGGGCATCGGCCCGGCGGTGCTCCCTCTCGTCGCGCTGGCGGTGTAGCCGGTCGGCTTCGGCGGATGCGGAACGGGCCGCCTGGCCGAGCCGGGCGAGCTGCTCGCCCACCGCGGCCAGTTGCCCGTCCGCCTCATGCCGGGCGGCCAGCGCGTTGTCGACGTCCTCGGCGCGGGCGGCCTCCTCGGCGCGGGCGCCATCGAGCTCCGCTGCCAGCCGTTGCATGTGGTTTTCCGACTCGGCCAGGCGGATCTGACCGTCGTCGACGGCGGCCTGCACCTCGATGACGCTCTGGCTACGGCCCGATCCGCCCTGCGCCCAGCCGGCGCCGAGCACATCGCCATCGACAGTCACCGCGCACACGGTGGGTACTGCGACGACCAGCGCCCGGGCGGCAGCCAGGTCATCCACCACCGCGGTGCGCTCCAACAGCCGGTGCAGCGCGGCGCGTAGCGACTCTGGGGCTGCGACCAGATCCACCGCCCATCGCGCACCGGCCGGCAGCTGCGGCCACGTCGAGCGGTCCCCGGTGGCCGGGGCACCGCCGACGAGCAGGCCGGCGCGACCGGCGTCCTGCTCGCGCAACAGGGTGAGCGCCACAACTGCAACAGTCAGATCGGTCACCGCCAGCGCGTCCGCGGCGGCCCCCAAGGCAGCCGCCACGGCGGCCTCGGCCCCGGAATCCACGGTCAGCAGCTCGGCAACCGAGCCCTGCAGGCCGGGCAGCCCCGCTGACAGCAGTGTCTGCGAACCGTCCTTGCGGGCCAGGCCCAGCGAGAGGCCTTCCACCCGGGCTCGCCAGGACGCCCGCTGCTGCTCCGCCTCCCGGTGGGCGGCGGTGAGCTCGGCGGCCCGCTGCGCGGCGATGGCATGAGCGGCCAACGCCGCCTCGTGCCGCTCGTTGAGCCCCACCTGGCCGACATGCAGGGCATCGATCTCGTGCTGAATCTGGTCGAATTCCCGCTGGGCACTCGCGGCCCGCTCCCGGGCATCGGCCAGCGCGCTGGACAGTCGCTCGATCTCCTCCGCGGTGGCGCCCGACGTTGAGCGCAGCGCCTCGACCTGACCGGCGAGCCGGGCCAGCCCTTCTCGCCGATCGGCGACGGCCCGCACCGCGGCCAGGTGCGCCCGCTCGGCGTCGGCGACGGCCTGCTCTAGCTCGGCGCGCCGCTCCAGGGCAGCGGATAGCGTCACCCTGACCTCGTCCACCACCGCGTGCAGCTCAGCCTCCGTAGCCTGCGCGGCCGCGGCCTCGCGCTCCAGCTCGTCGGGGTCGCGACCGGGGCGATGCGGTTCGGCGGGGGCGGACAGGTGCTTGGCTCGCTGCTGCGCCAACCGCACCGTGCCGCGCAGCCGCTCGGCCAGCGCCGAGAGCCGGTACCAGGTGTCCTGGGCCGCCGCGAGCCGTGGTGTGGTGGCGTCGAGCTGCTGCTCCAGGCCGGACTGCCGGGCGCGAGTCTCGTCCAGCGCGCCCTCCACCGCAGCGTGGCGGGCCCTGGCGGCTGCCTCGTCGGCCTCTTCCCGGGCCAGCTCCGCGTGCAGGGTCACCAGGTCGTCGGCGTACAGCCGCAGCCGGGCGTCCCGCAGCTCGGCCTGCACGGCCTGAGCCCGCCGCGCGATCTCGGCCTGCTTGCCCAGCGGCTTGAGCTGGCGGCGCAGCTCGGTAGTGAGGTCGGACAGGCGGGTGAGGTTGGCCTGCATCGCGTCCAGCTTGCGCAGCGCCTTCTCCTTGCGCTTGCGGTGCTTGAGGACGCCCGCGGCTTCCTCGATGAACGCGCGGCGCTCCTCGGGCTTGGACTGCAGGATGGAGTCGAGCTTGCCCTGCCCGACGATCACATGCATCTCACGCCCGATGCCGGAGTCGCTCAGCAGTTCCTGAACGTCCAACAGCCGGCAGCTGCTGCCGTTGATCTCGTATTCACTGGCCCCGTCCCGGAACATCCGCCGGGTGATCGACACCTCGGTGTAGTCGATACGCAGGGCGCCGTCGGTGTTGTCGATGGTCAGGGTGACTTCAGCCCGGCCCAGCGGGGGGCGGCCGGCGGTACCGGCGAAGATGACGTCCTCCATCTTGCCGCCGCGCAACACCTTGGCGCCCTGCTCGCCCATCACCCAGGACAGCGCGTCCACCACATTGGACTTGCCCGAGCCGTTGGGACCCACGACGCAGGTGATGCCGGGCTCGAAGCGCAGCGTCGTGGCCGAAGCGAAGGACTTGAAGCCCTTCAGCGTCAGGCTCTTCAAGTGCACGGTGTGCCAGACCCTCCCTAGCTGATTCCCCACTGGCCCTGCTGCTCGGGCAGGGTACCCACGCCACCGCATCCAGCGGGTCTCAGCGCTCGACGAAACCGGTGGCGGGGCCCCTTGCCTCGTCGAACCGCTCGGTGACCTGCAGCACATGCCCTGGCGTGGACCCGGAGCGCAGCGCGGCGAGCAGCCGCTCGCAGGCCTCCCGTGATCCCTCGGCGACCACCTCGACCCTCCCGTCGGACAAGTTGGACACATGCCCGGCCAACCCCAGCTCGAGCGCCCGGCATCGGGTCCACCACCGAAACCCCACCCCCTGCACCCGCCCATGCACCCAGGCCGTCATCCGCACCCGCCCCATTCCCCCATCATGACCGCAGCGCCATTCGGAGCCGAATCGCGGTCCCGGGCCGCCTCCGGAGCGCCATCCGGAGCCGAATCGCGGTCCCGGGCCGCCTCCGGAGCGCCATTCGGAGCCGAATCGCGGTTTGCCGGGCTGCTGCGCGGGTGGGATCCACCCCGGACGCCGGATCGGTCACGGCGTCCGAGGGGACGTCTGCGGGCGCGACACCATCCCGGGCGGCGATCAGTCCGCGCCGCTGCCGTCACAGCATCGAGCAGGTTGGGCGAGTCACCTGCCAGGTTCGACCCGCCACAGATCGACGGATCGCCCAGGCTTGGTACTCCCCCTGAAGAGGCCGATGGACGGGTGTGGAAATACGGATTCTGGATTCCGGGCCACTGGATCGATTCCGACCAGCTCCCGAGCCCACCACCTGGCCGTCGACGACAACCAGGACCCCTCGGCCGATCTAACGCTCACCGAGCTGGTGATCGCTCGCGGTGACGCGATAAACGCCCAGCATCACGGTGTGAAGCAGGGCTGCATCACACTGCTCGCGTTGCAAGCCCCAGCCGTCACGACGCTGCGGCCGGTGTCGCGACTACCCCCGACCGGGTGATCGCCGCCGGCCCGCCCGCGAAAGATCCGGGTTAGTCTGCTCACACCGGGATCTGAAGGACACCATGCTCACTGACCGTACGACGCTCACCCAGTTCCTGATCGAGGAGCGGCGCCGCTATCCGAGCGCGAGCGGAGAGCTGAACTCGCTCATCCTCGACGTTGCGCTCGCGTGCAAGGCGATCGCCAAGCGGGTGGCCTACGGTGCCCTCGGCGGTGTACTCGGGGCCGCGGCGACGACCAACGTCCAGGGGGAGACGCAGCAGAAGCTCGACCTGGTCGCGAACGACCTGTTCCTGCGGGCCAACGAATGGGGTGGCCTCGTCTCCGGGATGGTGTCCGAGGAGCTGGAGGCACCGCATCCCATCCCGGAGCGCTACCCGCGGGGCAAGTACCTCCTGGCTTTCGACCCGCTCGACGGTTCGTCGAATATAGACGTGAACGTCGCGGTCGGCAGCATCTTCTCGATCCTGCGTGCTCCGAATCCGGGCGCGAATGCCGCCGTGGAAGACTTCCTGCAGCCGGGGTCGGAGCAGGTCTGCGCCGGATACGCGATCTACGGCCCTTCGACCATGATCGTATTAACCGTTGGCACGGGTGTGCACGGCTTCACGCTCGAGCCGCAGCTCGGCGAGTTCATCCTGACCCATCCCACGATCCAGGTTCCGGCCGCCGCCAGAGAGTTCGCGATCAACGCCTCCAACAGCCGATTCTGGGAACCGGCGGTGACGCGCTACGTCGACGAGTGTCTCGCCGGCAGTACGGGCCCTCGTGGCAAGGACTTCAACATGCGATGGGTCGCGTCGCTCGTCGCGGAGACGCACCGCATCCTCACCCGTGGCGGCGTGTTCCTCTATCCACGCGACACGAAGGACCCGTCGAAGCCGGGTCGGCTGCGCTTGCTCTACGAGGCCAATCCGGTGGCCTTCATCATTGAGCAGGCGGGCGGCCTCGCGAGCACCGGGCGTGCGCGAGTCCTCGACGTCGCGCCGGAGGACCTGCACCAGCGCATCGCGTTCATCTTCGGCGCGCGTGAGGAGGTCGAGCGCATCGAGCAGTACCACCGCGAACACAACGTGGTCGACGACGACGCACCGCTCTACGGCACGCGCGGTTTATTCCGCACCTACGGTTGAGCGAAAGGAAGGGCTATGTCAGCCAGGCATCCGATCATCGCCATCACCGGCTCCTCGGGCGCCGGGACGACAATGGTGATGCGCACCTTCGAGCAGATCTTCCGGCGTGAGCACGTCAACGCGGTGCTCATTGAGGGCGACAGTTTCCATCGATACGACCGTACCGAGATGAAAGCCAAGACGGCCGAGATGTCCGCGGCCGGTGACCACTCGCTCAGCCACTTCGGCCCGGAGGCGAACCTGTTCGAGGAGCTCGAGGAGCTGTTCCGGCAGTACGGCGAGAACGGCCGCGGCCGGGTGCGCAAGTACCTGCACGACGACGAGGAGGCGGAGCCCTATGGACAGTCCCCCGGTACGTTCACACCCTGGGACGACCTGGCCGCCGACACGGATCTGCTGTTCTACGAGGGGCTCCACGGCGCAGTTGTGACCGACAAGGTCGACGTCGCCCAGCACGTGGACCTACTGATCGGCGTCGTTCCGGTGATCAACCTGGAGTGGATCCAGAAGCTGCAACGCGACAAGGCGATGCGAGGTTACTCCACCGAGGCGGTGACCGACACGATTCTGCGCCGAATGCCGGACTACGTGAACTACATCTGCCCACAGTTCTCGCGCACGCACGTCAACTTCCAGCGCGTGCCGATTGTCGACACATCCAATCCGTTCATCGCCCGGACCATTCCGACGCTGGACGAGTCGATGCTCATCATCCGCTTCGCCGATCCGCGCGGCATCGACTTCTCCTATCTCGTCTCGATGCTGCACGACTCATTCATGTCGCGCGCGAACACCATCGTCTGCCCCGGCGGCAAGATGGATCTCGCGATGCAGCTCATCTTCACGCCGATGATCTGGCGGTTGATCGAGCGGCGCAAGCAGGCGCTCGGGCACTAGGGAATGTCCCGCCGTCACGACCGGAGCAGCGACACGGGTGCAGCGACTAACTTGGGTCCGAACGACACGACGTCGGCCCCGGTGTGCAACACGACGCCACGCCGGAAGCGGTGACCGGCGATCTCCTCAAGCACGCGCAGGCCGGCGAAGTCGCCGCTGCGGACCGTGGCCGACGACTTGACCTCGATCCCGACCACGGTCCCGTCGCGCGCCTCCATCACCAGGTCGACCTCGTCGCCGCTCCTTGTTCTGAAGTGGGCTAGGCCTGGCCGAATCTGGCTCCAGATGATCTGTTTACGAAGCTCCATCGCCACGAACGCCTCGAGCAGCCCACCTGCGGTGTGTGGCTCGGCCGCCGAACGCTCACGTCCAATACCCAGGAGGTGCGCAGTCAGCCCGCTATCGATCAGGAATAGCTTGGGTGCCCGAACGATTCGTGTTGTGAGGCTCGTGGTCCACGCCGGCACATCGACCACCAGGAATACGGCCCGGAGCAGACCGAGGTAATTGCGGGCCGTGCTATGCGGAAGCTGGGCGCCCCGCGCCACGTCAGCGAGGTTGAACAGCGACCCGGCGCGAGCCGCGATAAGCCGGATCATCACCGTCAACTCGGCCACGCTGCCCACATTGGACAGATCGCGAACCTCCCACTCGACCACAGCAGTCAGGTAGGACTCGAACCAATCCGATCGCCGATCCGGCGGACGCTGCAACGACTCAGGAAATCCGCCGCACAGGACTCGGTCGAACAGCTCGCCGCGGGAGACCCGGGTGGCCACGACTGCGGGCAGTACCGTCTGGCGCGCCGGAGCCGGGGTCCGGTACCGCCCGCAGCGTCAGTGGAAACGGCGGCGGCGAGCCCGGCTTGGACCGGCCCCGCACCGCGGCGGCGATCTCATTCCGCAGCCGTCGCCGCGCCGCAGCCTCGGACAGGGCCACCAGATCGATGCCCACCACGCCGGCCAGCAGACCCGCCGGCCAGTCCCCCCGCACCCGCACCGTGATCAGCTTGCGCTGCCGCCCCCGCGGGTCATCGGCCCACGCCGCCTGCCACTCCGCCGTGCCGTACATCGACGACAGATAGTCTGGGGACAGCACCGCCACCGTCCGCACTGCGCGCACCACGCCCTAGTCCATGAGCTTGATCCAGTCACTGCCCGCCACCATGTCCCAGGTCTGGACCAACACCCGATACCCGTCCTCCTCCAATACCCAGGCGACCCACTCCGCCCACTCCTGATCTGCCTGCTTAGAGGACACGAAGAAATCCCACGCAGGCTCATCTATGGCACCGCCGGTCACCCGGCCAGATTCCCATACGGGTGACACCGTCCGGACCGGAGGTCGATCACGAGGCGGTGCGCCCTGCCCAGTAACCGATCCGGCCGCCATGACGGGTGATACGCCGGTCCTTCTCCCATCACCCCGGTCTGCCCGGAGTTAGGGTGTTCCTCATGACCGCCGCCGCGCACTTCCCCGGGCCGCACCGTTCATCGGCGGCGGATTCGGACGTCGACGGACTGGAGCCGTCCCCGGAGTGGACGGGGGACGCGATCGCCGCGACGAAGTTCGGCTCTCCCAAGGCGATCCGGGCGGCGCTGCTGCCCGAGCAGGTGGACGAGTTCGACGCCGCCTTCGACGCCGCGCTCACTGCGGCCCGGCAGACGTGGCACCTGGATCAGCTGCGCCACGTGCTGCGCATGTGGCGGCGGCAGGCGCTGATGACCGAGCGGGACCCCGAGGGTCACCGGCAGATGCTCGCCATCATCGCCGAGGTCCAGCACACCGGCCGCCCCCGGCCCGGCAGCGTGCCGTGGAGCCAGTTCAAGACCGAACTCGGTCTCTGACCGTCCCATCTCGAGGTCAGAACTGCTTTCTCATGGTCTACACGCTCGACATCGACCCTGCCGCGCGCGCCCAGATCCGGGAGCTACCGCCAGCGGGAACCGCCGTGCTCGCCGAAGCCTTCGAGGTGCTCTCGCTCGTGCCCGAGCGAGGCGAGCCGATCAACGCTGACAACCCGGACGGCGAGGTGTACCAGCTGACCTTCGGCGACGGCCGCGGGCTGATCACCTACTTGCTGCTCACCGACCAGAACCGGGTCGACCTACTCATCGTGACGTGGGTGGACTTCGGCTAGCCGAGCCCACTGGTCCACCTGCTGCTGGTGCGGTGGTGGGGCTGACCGAGCTGTATGGCCTCGCCCGGCCGGTCTCGCCGAGGCGGCGGCTGTCCAGTGATGTTGCTCAGCCTGACACGCTGTGCCACACCACGCTGCGCTTATCGGTGACCAGTGAGTCGACGCGTCGGTGGAGCTCGTCGCGGGCGGCGGGGTTGGTGGCTGCTCGGCGGATATAGCTGGCGAGGGAGTGCAGTTCGGTGAGGTCGCGGATCAGGGTCCAGCCGCACCAGGCGGTGACGTCGCAGCCGTAGGCGACGCTGAATTCAGTCCGCTCGACATCGGGGTCGTGGAAGTGGTCGGGGACCGCGAAGGCGAGGTCGAGCTCGCGGGGGCCGTGGCTGGCGCGGTCCCAGTCGATCAGTAGCCACCGCCCGGCGCGATCCTGGAGCAGGTTGTCGGGCTGGACGTCGGCATGGATGAGACCGCGTCCGAGTGGTGTCGCGGTCGTTTCGTAGGCGTGTTGGAGTCGTGCGGCACGGGCGAAGAGCCACTCGCGGGTGTCGGTCGGTAGCACCGGCTTGTCCCGTGTGGTGTCAAGGTCGAGCGCTTCGTGCAGCCGGGTAAGCGGCTGATGTTCGGGCAGCGTCGGGGGTTGGGCGTCGAGATGGTGCAGTTCCCGCACCGCCCAGGCGAGGTCTCGAGCTGTGGGGATGCCCGCCGAGGGTAGATATGGCCAGAGCGTGGCGACCGCACCAGCTTCCCGCACCGGCTGTGGGTGAGGTATCGGGGCCAGTGCGGGTCCACCATGGTCGGCGATCCAGGAGGTCAGCGAGACGACGCGGCCAGCGCGCGCTTCGTTGGTCGGGCTGGCGCTGCTCAGGCGGACCACGATGGCTTCGGAGGGCAAGTGGAAGACGGCGTTCGATCGGGATGGCAGCATCCGTACCCCGGACAGGTCGAGGCCGAGCGCGCCGCAGACGGCGCCCAGTTCGTGGCGGCCGGGTAGAGCCCCGCTATCACGACGGGTAGTCACGAGACGGCGCAGGCGGTCCGGATGTCGTGTCGCAGCTCGACTACGTCTGCAGTCTGGTGCACCGCGAGACAGTCGTCGAGCATGCGCAGCCGCTGGTAGGCGCGCCGAGACGAGGTTCGCGTGATCTCCTCGAGTGCGGTGGTTTCGCCTAACACTGCGTAGCTCCAGCTCTGCACGCTGGACAGGTAGCTTCGTGTGGAGTCGGAGACAGCGGCGGGAGAGTTGTTCTCCACGACAAGCCCGAGCCCGACCAGCCGGAGAGCCTCGTTGGGACGCCTGAGGTGCAGGGACTGGTGCGCCATGTCCAGCAGGATGTCCACGGCGAGGTCGGCGGCGCGGGGATGGGCGGTGTGCCGGCACAGTTCGAGCGCGACTATCCACAAGCGACGCGCCTGGTCGTGCTGCTCGACGTCGTAACTGCACCACGCTGCCAGGTCAGCCGCGGCGATGTCGAGCCGGACGCGAATCGCAAGAGTCGCGGCCGCCTCACGCAGCCGCAGAAATGACCTCAGCTGGGCGATAGTGGCCGCTCGGGCCAGGCCGCCGCCATGCGCGAGGTCGCAGCGCCGCAAGGCGTCGCTGGTGCGTTCGATGGCATCGACGTCTGCGGACCCCACCTGCCGCGGCGGTTCGTCGGCGTCCAGGCGCGGTATCAGCCTGTCGAGCCTGTCCAGATCAAGCTCGGTCTGCCCCTCGCCATGGGTGATCGCGGTGACCGTCTGCCAGAGGTCGGACGAGGCAGGAGTGATACTCCGCTTCTGCACCCGATCGCTGACAGCAGGGGCTGAGCCCCCTGCTGTGCCGGCACTTGCCAGTTCGTCAATGAGCGCGCCGAGCCCACTGGCTACTAGCGCGTCAGCGTTGAACGGCACGAGCACCAAGCGCCCGTTGACCACGACCGGCAACATCGCAGCTCGGACGGGTGGCCCTGATAGCTGCGCGGTTCCGTGCTCTGGCACGTCAGCGCGCGTCGCGGCAGCGAACCGGGCTTTCACCTCGTCGGAGGCTCGTGCAAGGGCGGTGTCCAGCACTTCTTGCATGTATGGCAGCGGAGTGATGTCCAACTGTCGTGCTTCCCACTTGTTGACCGTCCGCACGCCGACCCCGAGGCGGTCGGCGAAGTCACGGACGCTGAGTCGCAGTGCCTCCCGGAGCAGCTTCGTTTCACGACCTGTCCAGCGGTGAACGGTGTTCATGGTCACCGCACCTCCTTGGCCGAGAACATCGTCCGCAGCATAGTGCCGTGCAAACCGCGGGGCTCGGGAAGGCGTTGCGTCGCTTCGGTTCGATCTGCCCGGACACGGCGAGACCGCCCTCTTCGAATCATGGACAGAAGCACCAGTGCTGCCGAACAGGAGCACTATTGTACGCCCAGCACCTTATGACCGGAGGAAACTACGCAAGCACCGGGCGGATGGGATGGAGCGCGATTACTGACGAGGAAAGTCGTCGCCAACGAAAACCAACTGTTCTTAAAATAGCGCCTCGGTTCGCATCCGCGGACTAGAATCCGCGCTTATCTTCTAGAAACTCGACCATAATTCCGCTCGGGTCCTTGATGAAGAAGTAAGTTACTCCAGTCCTGCCTTGTTGAACTTCGACGTTCGACGCAATGCTGCGGTTCTCGACAAAATTCTTGGCTTCGTGCACCGAGTCGACCTTGAGGGCAAAGTGTTTGACCCCGATTCGGGGCAGATCTGTCGCTAGGGATGCCGCGGTCTCGGGCGCGGGTGTCTGATCTCGATACCAGAATATCTCCAAGTAGTTCGCGCCGAGCTTGAGATGTGCGATCTCCAACTCGCCGTCCGGATCTTTCCAGTGCAACACGACCCTAAACCCGAACCGTTCGTAGAACGCTACGGATTCTGCCATATCGATCGCACTGATGGCGGCGTGATGAATTGCGAAATCCACTGGCAACTCCTGCATATCTCGACTGATGCGGCGCCGCTACGCCGCCAGAACCCACCTACAGCTGGGACCGACGCGTGCGGCTGCATCTGTCTGGAGAGCTCACGGAGACAGTCGACGCCGCAAGCAGCGTAGTACCGGGCGAATGCACCAGGAGTGCACCGCCGGGGCACCAGCAGACCATTCCAGCCAGACCCCGCTCCGATCAGGCTTCTATCCAGGCCCCAGAGCCGGGACGTTCGAGCCACTCGATGCGGTGGTGTGCCGGTTGCCCCGTAGACGCCAGCCGCCGTGGGCGGTGGCGGACCCGACCGGCGGCACTGCTCAGTCCACACCGCGTCCAGTGGCTCGCCCCGCTCTGGGTGCCATCCATCAGCCAGCGAGACAACCACGGAAGTGGGTCCCGACAGGTGCGTGAGCAAGTCAAGCACGGACGCAGGCACCAGGACAGGAAGTCGATGCAGCCGTGATCCGCGTAGACCGGGAGCTACTGGTCGAGCTGGCGCGGCTGAACAGTGATATGCCGTCACTCGCTCTGCGAATCAT
>JBQTHE010000053.1:0-74993 GCA_052390115.1 Pseudonocardiales bacterium
GTTGCGAGCTATAGCTCGCAACGCCACTCACGGGGCCAGCCGTAGGCTGGCCCCGATGGATCCGTGCACGTACCGCCCGGCACCGGGGACGATCCCTGACGACCCCGGGGTGTACCGCTTCCGCGACGAACACCATCGCGTGATCTACGTCGGCAAGGCGAAGAGCCTGCGCAGCCGGCTGAACTCCTACTTCGCCGACCTGTCCGGGCTGCACCCGCGGACCCGGCAGATGGTCACCACGGCCGCGTCGGTGGAGTGGACGGTGGTCAGCACCGAGGTCGAGGCACTGCAGCTCGAATACAACTGGATCAAGGAGTTCGACCCGCGGTTCAACGTCCGGTACCGCGACGACAAGACCTACCCGGTGCTGGCCGTGACGCTGAACGAGGACTACCCACGGCTGCACGTCTACCGGGGGCCCCGCCGCCGCGGGGTCCGGTACTTCGGGCCGTACGCGCACGCCTGGGCGATCCGGGAGACGCTCGACCTGCTCACCAGAGTGTTCCCGGCTCGGGTGTGCTCGGCCGGGGTGTTCAAGCGGCACGGCCAGATCGGCCGGCCCTGCCTGCTGGGCTACATCGACAAGTGCTCAGCGCCCTGCGTGGGCAACGTCACCGCCGAGGAACACCGCGCCATCGTCGAGGACTTCTGTGACTTCCTGTCCGGCCGGACCGACAAGATGGTCCGGCGGCTGGAGCGGGAGATGGCGGTGGCCGCTGCCGAGCTGGAGTTCGAACGCGCCGCGCGGCTGCGAGACCACCTGGGGGCGCTGCGCCGGGCGATGGAGAAGCAGGCTGTGGTGCTCGGCGACGGCACCGACGCGGACGTCATCGCGTTCGCCTGCGACGAACTCGAGGCGGCGGTGCAGGTGTTCCACGTCCGCGGCGGGCGGGTCCGCGGCCAGCGCGGCTGGGTGATCGAGCGGCTCGACCAGGTCGACCTGGTCGAGCAGTTCCTGACCCAGTTCTACGGCGAGCAGGCCGCACTGGCCGGGTCCGCTGATGACGCCACCCAGCCGGTGCCCCGGGAGGTGCTGGTTCCCGAGCTACCCGAAGACGCCGACACGCTGACCGAATGGCTTTCCGGACTGCGCGGCGCGCGGGTGGCGCTGCGGGTGCCACAGCGGGGAGACAAGCGGGCCCTGGCCGACACCGTGGCGCGCAACGCGGCGGAGGCCTTCGCGCAGCACAAGTTACGCCGCGCGGGTGACCTGACCGCCCGCGCCGCGGCGTTGCAGGAGATCCACGAGTATCTGGGGCTCGACGCTGCACCGCTACGCATCGAATGCATCGACGTCAGCCATGTGCAGGGCAACGACGTGGTCGCCTCGCTGGTGGTCTTCGAAGACGGGCTGGCGCGCAAGTCGGACTACCGGCGCTTCGCGATCCGCGACGCGGCCGGCGGCGGGCGCTCCGACGACGTGGCTAGCATCGCCGAGGTGGTCCGCCGCCGCTTCACCCGCTACGTGCAGGACAATGAGCAACCCACCAGCAAGCCCGGCTTGGATCCCGAAACGGGCCGGCCTCGCAAGTTCGCCTACCCGCCGAACCTGCTCGTTGTCGATGGCGGCCCGGCGCAGGTGGCCGCGGCGGCCGAGGCGCTGTTCGAGCTCGGCGTCACCGACGTCGCGATCGCCGGGCTGGCCAAACGGCTGGAGGAGGTCTGGTTACCCGGCGAGGCCGACCCGGTGATTCTGCCACGCACCAGCGAGGGGCTCTACCTGCTACAGCGGGTGCGCGACGAGGCACACCGGTTCGCGATCAGCTACCACCGGCAGAAGCGGTCGGCGCGGATGACAAGCTCGGAGTTGGACGGTGTCGCCGGGCTCGGACAGACCCGGCGAACCGCGCTGCTCAAGCACTTCGGCTCGGTACGCCGCATCCGGCAGGCCACCGTCGCGGAGCTCACCGAGGTACCCGGGGTAGGTCCGAACACGGCGCGAGCTGTGCTGACGGCGCTGGGTAGCGCCGGCGCATCGGGAACCGACCCGGGCAACGGAGCCGCACCGTGACTGAGGCGCAGGGCGGTATCGAGGTGGCCGTGGTCTCCGGGCTGTCCGGGGCCGGTCGCAGCACGGCGGCCAAGGTGCTCGAGGATCTGGGCTGGTTCGTGGTGGACAACCTGCCACCCGAGCTGATCGCCACCATGGTGGAGCTCGGAGCGCGCTCACAAGGCGTGGTGACCCGGGTCGCGGTGGTCATGGACGTCCGAAGTCGAGCGTTCACCGACGACCTCGCCGCGGTGATCAAGGACCTGGATGCCCTCGGCTACCGGCCCAAGGTGCTGTTCCTGGAAGCCACCGATGCGGTACTGATCCGTCGCTTCGAGCAGGTCCGGCGCAGCCACCCGCTGCAAAGCGATGGGCGGCTGGCCGACGGGATCGCCGCGGAACGTGCGCTGCTCGCCCCGCTACGCGACGAGGCCGACCTGGTGCTGGACACCACCGGGGTGTCCGTGCACCAGCTCCGGACCAAGATCGAGCACGCCTTCGGGGGCGAAGCCAGCAGCCGCACCCGGATCACCGTGGTGTCCTTCGGCTACAAGTACGGCCTGCCGATGGACTCCGACCTCGTGATCGACATGCGGTTTCTGCCCAATCCGTTCTGGATCCCGGAACTGCGGGACTTCACCGGACTACACGACGACGTCCGCAACTACGTGCTGTCCCAGGAGGGTGCCGAGGAGTTCCTGGACCGCTACCTGGAGCTGCTGCGGCTGGTCAGCGGCGGGTACCGGCGCGAAGGCAAGCGCTACCTCACCCTCGCGGTGGGGTGCACCGGTGGTAAACACCGCAGCGTGGTGGTGTCCGAGGCGCTGGCCGCCCGGCTCGGCCAGGAGGACGGCATCACCGTCAAGGTGGTGCACCGGGACGTGGGTCGGGAGTGAGCCACCCGGATCCCGGCCAACAAGGTCCCAGCCACCCGGGTGCCAGCCACCCGGGTCTCAAGGCCGTCGCGCTGGGCGGCGGCCACGGACTGTATGCCACGCTGCTGGCGCTGCGCGCCATCACCGAGGACATCACCGCGGTGGTCACGGTGGCCGATGACGGCGGCTCGTCCGGGCGGCTGCGCCGGGAGCTGGGTCTGCTCCCGCCGGGCGACCTGCGGATGGCGCTGACCGCCCTGGCGGCCGACGACGGCGGCGGGGGGCGCTGGCGGCAGGTGTTCCAGCATCGCTTCGGCGGTACCGGGGCGCTGGCCGGGCACGCCGTGGGCAACCTGGTGCTGGCTGGGTTGCTGGAGGTGCTCGGCGATCCCGTGGTGGTGCTGGATGAGGCGTGCCGGCTGCTCGGGGTGACCGGCCGGGTACTGCCGATGGCCGCTGAGCCACTGGACATCGAGGCCGACGTGGCCGGCCTGGACTGCGACCCGGACACCTTGCGGCGGATCCGCGGCCAGGTGGCGGTGGCGACAACGCCGGGTCGGGTGCACCGGGTGCGGCTGCGCCCGGAGCGGCCGCAGGCCTGCACCGAGGCGGTCCGCGCGGTCGCCGACGCCGACGTCGTGGTGCTCGGGCCGGGCTCGTGGTTCACCAGTGTGCTACCGCACCTGCTGGTCCCCGACCTGGTCGACGCGCTGGGCGCTACCGCGGCCCGCCGGATAGTGGTGCTCAACCTGGCACCGCAGCCGGGCGAGACCGCCGGGTTCTCCCCCGAGCAGCACTTGACCGTACTGTCCGGTCACGCCCCACCCGGATTCACCGTGCACGCGGTCCTCGCCGATATCGACGCTGTCGCGGTGCCGGCTCGGTTGCACCGCTGCGCCGAGGAGCTCGGCGGGCTCGCGTACCTTGACCGGGTCGCCGATGATGGATCCGCCGATCGTCACGATCCGGTAGCACTGGCCGCGGCGCTGCGTCGGATACTGAGACCTGCTTGTCAGGGTCGAAGCATCGATGACTGAGACCCGCTTGCCAGGGTCGAAGCATCGATGACTGAGACCTGCTTGCCTGAAACGGGAGGAGAAGCGCCGGTGGCCATGACCTCCGCCGTCAAGGACGAGCTGAGCCGGCTGCGGGTGACCAAGACGTGCTGCCGGCGGGCCGAGGTCGCCTCACTGCTGCGCTTCGCCGGTGGGCTGCACATCATTGCCGGGCGCGTCGTGGTGGAGGCCGAGCTGGACACCGGCTCCACCGCGCGGCGGCTGCGTCGGGAGGTGCACGAGCTCTACGGGCACAACTCCGATGTGCACCTGATCACCGCCGGTGGACTGCGCAAAGGCACCTGCTATGTGGTGCGGGTGGTCCGCGACGGGGAGGGGCTGGCCCGCCAGACCGGGCTGCTGGATCTGCGCGGCCGCCCGGTGCGGGGGTTGCCCCCGCAGGTCGTCTCCGGTGGTCTCTGCGACGCCGAGGCCTCCTGGCGTGGTGCCTTCCTCGCGCACGGGTCGCTTACCGAACCTGGCCGCTCGGCTGCGCTGGAGGTGACCTGCCCTGGGCCGGAGGCGGCGCTGGCGCTGGTCGGGGCGGCCCGCCGGCTGGGCATCCAAGCCAAGGCCCGCGAGGTCCGGGGCGCCGATCGGGTGGTGGTCCGCGACGGGGACGCCATCGGAGCGCTGCTCACCCGGCTCGGTGCGCACGACACGGTGCTGGCCTGGGAAGAACGCCGGGTGCGCCGCGAAGTCCGCGCCACCGCCAACCGGCTGGCCAACTTCGATGACGCCAACCTGCGCCGATCCGCCCGCGCGGCGGTGGCCTCGGCGGCGCGGGTTCGCCGGGCCCTGGAATTGCTCGGCGACCACACCCCGGCACATCTGCTCACCGCGGGCAGGCTGCGGCTGGACCACCGGCAGGCCTCGCTGGAGGAACTGGGCCAGCTCGCTGACCCGCCGATGACCAAGGATGCTGTGGCGGGCCGGATCCGCCGGCTGCTCGCGATGGCCGACCGGCGGGCCGAGGAACTCGGCGTGCCGGACACCGAGTCCGAAGTCACCCCCGACATGCTGGACGCGTGACGATCCCCCGGCGCCCTTGACAGAGCGTCGACTGGGTGGCGAACACCCCCGCAGCTCTCCCCCTGCCGGGGGGCCTGCGCGGTGGTATCCGGCCGATAGGGTGGCGCCGAGCCGTGCCAGCCGTGACGCTGGTCTGTGTGCAGAGGGAACTTGGGTAAAAAGGAGAGGGCGACGTGACTGTTCGGGTAGGGATCAACGGATTCGGCCGCATCGGGCGGAACTTCTGGCGCGCCGTGCAGTCCGGCGGCCATGACATCGAGGTGGTGGCGTTCAACGACCTCGGCGACGTCGGCACCATGGCGCACCTGCTGAAGTACGACAGTGTGCTGGGCAGGCTCAAAGAGGACGTGCACGTCACCGACGACGGCATCGCGGTGGGCGGCAAAACCATCAAGGCGCTGGCCGAGCGGGACCCGGGCGCGCTGCCCTGGGCTGCCCTGGGCGTCGATGTGGTGCTGGAGTCCACTGGCTTCTTCACCACGGCGCAGGACGCCCGCAAGCATGTCGACGAGGGCGGCGCCAAGAAGGTGATCATCTCCGCGCCGGCCAAGGGCGAGGACCTCACGGTGGTGCTCGGGGTCAACGACTCCAGGCTGGACGGTTCCCAGACGGTGATCTCCTGCGCCTCGTGTACCACCAACTGCCTGGGCCCGATGGCCAAGGTGCTCAACGACGCGCTGGGTATCCAGCAGGGTCTGATGACCACCATTCACGCCTACACCCAGGACCAGAACCTGCAGGATGGCCCGCACAAGGACCTGCGCAGGGCGCGGGCCGCCGCGATCAACGTCGTGCCGACCTCGACCGGGGCCGCCAAGGCCATCGGGCTGGTGCTGCCCGAGCTCAACGGCAGGCTGGACGGCTACGCGATGCGGGTGCCCGTCCCCAATGGATCGATCACCGATCTGTCCGCCTCGGTCTCCCGGGATACCAGTGTCGAGGAGGTCAACGAGGCCTTCCGGGCCGCCGCCGATGGCCCGCTCAAGGGCATCCTGCGCTACAGCGACGCACCGATCGTGTCCTCGGACATCGTCACCGACCCGGCGTCGTGCATCTTCGACTCGCCGTTGACCAAGGTGATCGGCAACCAGGTCAAGGTCGTCGGCTGGTACGACAACGAATGGGGCTATTCCAACCGGCTGGCTGACCTGATCGTCCTGGTCGGTTCGCAGCTGTGAGGACGCTCGACGACCTGCTGGACGATGGCTTGTCGGGCCGGACCGTGCTGGTTCGCACCGACCTCAACGTGCCCTTGGATGGTGCGCGGATCACTGACGACGGGCGGATCCGTGCCTCATTGCCCACTCTGCGGGCACTGACCGGCGCAGGGGCCCGGGTGGTGGTGACAGCCCATCTCGGCCGCCCCAAGGGTGCGCCCGACCCGGCCTACTCGCTCGCCCCCGTCGCCACCCGGCTCGGCGAGCTGCTGGGTACCCCGGTGGCGGCGGCGTCCGACGTCGTCGGCGACTCGGCTCGTGCGGTGGTGGCCGGCCTGGCCGACGGTACGGTCGCGCTGCTGGAGAACGTCCGCTTCGACCCGCGGGAGACGTCCAAGGATGCCGCCGAGCGGGGCGCGCTGGCCGACGAGCTCGCCACGCTGGTGGGTCGCGACGGCGCGTTCGTCTCCGACGGGTTCGGTGTGGTGCATCGCGTGCAGGCTTCGGTCGTTGACGTCGCCCAGCGGTTGCCCGCCTACGCCGGCACGCTGGTGCTCGGCGAGCTGACCACGCTGCGGCGGCTTACCGAGTCGCCGGGCCGCCCCTACGCCGTGGTGCTGGGCGGGTCGAAGGTGTCCGACAAGCTCGCCGTGATCGAGGCGTTGCTGCCGAAGGTGGACACCCTGCTCGTCGGTGGCGGGATGTGTTTCACCTTCCTGGCTGCCCAGGGTTACTCGGTGGGTGGCTCCCTGCTGGAGAAGGACATGGTGGACGTCTGCGCCCGGCTGCTGGAAGCCTCCGGTGACACGATCCGGCTGCCTCGCGACGTGGTCATCGCCTCGGAGTTCTCGGCCGACGCGGACACCGATACGGTGCCTGCGGGGGAGATCCCGAACGGGTGGATGGGATTGGATATCGGTCCGGAGACGGTTCGCGACTTCGCCACGGCGCTGGCCGGGGCGGCCACGGTGTTCTGGAACGGCCCGATGGGCGTGTTCGAGCTCGCCCCGTTCGCCGCGGGCACCCGCGGCGTCGCGGAGGTGATCGCGACGTCGGAGGCGTTCAGCGTCGTCGGCGGGGGCGACTCGGCGGCTGCGGTGCGGCTGCTGGGCCTGCCCGAGGAGGGGTTCTCACACATCTCCACCGGCGGTGGCGCGTCTCTGGAGTTCCTCGAGGGCAAGATCCTGCCCGGCATCGCCGTACTGGAGGAGTAGGAGTGCCCAGGCAACCGCTGATCGCCGGCAACTGGAAGATGAACCTCAACCACCTCGAGGCCATCGCCCTGGTGCAGAAGCTCGCCTTCGCCCTGCCGGAGAAGTACTTCGCCAAAGTCGAGGTGGCGGTACTGGTGCCGTTCACCTCGCTGCGTGGCGTGCAGACCCTCATCGCGGGGGACAAGTTGCTGATGCGCTACGGCGCGCAGGACCTGTCCCCGAAGGACTCCGGTGCCTACACCGGCGACGTCTCCGGGCAGATGCTGGCCAAACTGGACTGCCACTACGTCGTCGTCGGGCACTCCGAGCGGCGCGAACACCACGGTGAGGACGACGGGGTGGTGGCCGGCAAGGTGCGGGCTGCACTGCGCAATGGGCTGATCCCGATCCTGTGTGTGGGAGAGGGTCTGGAGGTCCGTGAGGCGGGTGGGCACCTGGCGCACGGCACCGAGCAGCTGCGGGCCGCGCTCAAGGGTCTGTCCGCGGAGCAGGTCCGCACCATCGTCGTGGCCTACGAGCCCATCTGGGCGATCGGCACCGGCCGGGTCGCCACTCCGGCCGACGCGCAGGAGGTCTGTGGCGCGTTGCGGGGGGCGCTGTCGGACAAGTACGGTGCGGCGGTCGCCGACGATGTCCGGGTGCTCTACGGCGGATCGGTCAAGTCGAGCAACGTCGCCGATCTGGTGGCCGAGGCCGACATAGATGGCGCCCTCGTGGGAGGCGCCAGCCTGGACGCCGACGAGTTCGCGAAGCTCTGTGCGCTGGCCGCAGGCGGTCCCCTGCCGTGATCGTTGACGTACTGGCGGGGAGCCCGGGCTCACACCTGTTGCTGGACGGAGTAATCTTGCGAATCAGCCGTTGTCCCATGAGGGTGTGATGAAGCTCTTCCTGCAGATCGTGCTCCTGGTCACCAGTATCGCCCTGATCCTGCTGGTCTTGCTGCACCGGAGCCGCGGCGGTGGGCTGTCCAGCCTTTTCGGCGGCGGCGTTCAATCGAGCCTGTCCGGATCCAGCGTCGTGGAGAAGAACCTGGACCGGCTGACGCTGTTCGTCAGCGCGGTGTGGGTGATCTCCATAGTGGGGGTCGGACTTCTGATCAAGATCGGCTGAGCACGCCAGGGTTTGCCCGGGCGGTTCCGCGAGGTGAGGCGATCGATGGCAAGCGGCAATGCGATCCGCGGTACGCGGGTCGGAGCAGGTCCGATGGGCGAGTCCGAACGGGGAGAGACTGCCCCCCGTCGTCGGGTTTCCTACTGGTGTGCGAACGGGCATGAGTCTCGGCCGTCGTTCGCGGTCGAGGCCGAGGAACCCGAGGTGTGGGACTGCCCGCGGTGCGGTTTTCCGGCTGGGCGTAACGAGCAGCGGCCACCGGATGCGCCGCGCAACGAGCCGTACAAGACTCACCTGGCCTATGTGAAGGAGCGCCGCTCCGACGCCGACGGGGAGGCCATCCTCGCCGAGGCACTGGCCCGACTGAAGGAAGCCCGCGGCACCTGACGTTGGTCGCCCTTCAAGTGCCGCCAACCCGGGTCCGCGGCGTCTTTAACAGGGGCCAACCCTGGACGCGGGGACGGGGCACTGAGGGCAAGGTAGCTGCCCCGGAAGCCGCGCACGCGATCCGCGCGGTCGTCGACGAGGCGCTCGCCGCCAAGGAGACCGGCGAGGAGAAGGTCATCCTGTTCAACTACTGCGGCCACGGGTTCCTTGACCTGTCCGCCTATGACGACTACCGACACGGTCGGCTGCCCCACGAGCAGGGCTGAACCAGCGCCCGGCGCGGGCTTTGAGGTTGTCAACGGGACGTGGCCCGAGTGTCCGGCTTGCCGTCCCGACTGACCTTCCCAACGTGTTAGCTGCTAACGTCTGTTAGTCACTAACACTGAAGGTGGGTTTCTCGATGTCGTCGACGTCCGTGCTGGTAGTGGGTGCTGGTCCGACCGGGCTGGCGGTGGCGTGTGGCCTGCGTGGCGCCGGAGTCGCGGTGCAGGTGCTGGATCGAGCTACCGGTCCGGCGGTGACCTCGCGGGCCTTGGGATTGCAGCCGCGCGGGGTGGAGGTGCTCGCGCGGCTTGGCGCGCTGGGGGACCTACCGGCGCGCAGCCTGCCGATCGGCCAGGTCGTGGTGAGCATCAATGGTCGGGAGGTGGGCCGGCTGGCGGTGGGCCGCCCGACCCGGCTGGTACGACAACCCGGGCTGCTGGTCTCGCAGGCCGAGATCGAGGCCGAGCTGCGGTGCCATCTCGCGAAGCTGGGTGGCGGGGCGAGTGTGCAGTGGGGACGCGAGGTTGTTGGCCTCGAGGAGGACCCCAGCGGCGTCGCAGTGCGGTTGGCCGATGGTGAGACCCTGCGGACGGGCTGGGTGGTGGGTTGCGACGGGGCACACAGCGCGGTCCGCAAAGCCGCCCACATTGGTTTCCCCGGGGTGGCGCTGGTGGAGCGGTTCCTGCTCGCCGACATACAGGCAGAGTTGCGGCTGCCCCGGGACACGGTGGCGGTGTGGCTGCGCGGCGAAGACATGCTGGCCGCGTTCCCGCTACCGGGAGCGGACCTGTGGCGTTTGATGGCTCCGGCGCCCACCGCGGGCGACGCAGCGCCGGACCTGACGGGCGACGCAGTGCTTGACGCACTCACCGGGCTGCTGGAGGTCCACGCCGGCTACCCCGCCGGCGTCGTGCGCAGCGCGCAGTGGACTTCGGCCTTCCGGTTCCACCGCCGGCTTGCTGACACCTACCGGCAGGGCCGGGTATTGCTGGCCGGTGATGCGGCGCACATCCACAGCCCCTTCGGCGGGCAGGGCCTCAACACCGGGATCGGAGACGCGGAGAACCTGGCCTGGAAACTCGCCCTGGTCACCGAGGGCCACGCCGGCACCGGGCTGCTGGACAGTTACCAAGCCGAACGCCGCCCGGTCGCCGCTGAGGTGCTCGCCTCGACCAGCTCGATGACCCGGCTGGTCCTCGGCGACACCGCCGCGGCCCGGCTGGTGCGCGACCGGGTGTTCGTGCCGTTGCTGAACCGGTCCTTGGTGCAGCGCCGGATCTGGGAACAAGCTTCCCAACTCACCTTGAGCTACCGCGGCGGCCCGCTCGCCTCGCCGCGGCGAAGGTCACCGTTACGGGGGCCTTGTCCGGGTGATCGGGTGCCCGACCTGGGGTGTCGGCACCAGGACGGCGCCCGCACCCAGCTGCACGCCGAGCTGGGCCCGCGCTGGGTATTGCTCGCCGCGCCGTCCCCCACCGCGCAGGACTGCTTACAGCTCGCCCGCGGGCGGCTCGGCGCCGACCGGGTGGTTGCGCTCATCCCGGAGGGGCAGTCACCACGCGCGGTGCTGCTGGTGCGACCCGATGCGCACCTGGCCTGGCGGGGCAGGACCAGCGAGGGGTTGCGGCGGTGGCTGGCCGGTGCACTTGACCCCGGCGCTGCCCAGACGCCGTCTCCAGAGCCGTCGCGACCAGCGGTGGGGCACCAGGAGACCAGCACTCGGTGAGCGCACCCCGCGACGCGGCAGCCGGGGAGCCCGTTGCCGGGCGGGGACTGCGCGCCCGCAAGAAGGCACAGACCCGGCAGGTGATCCAGACCCACGCGCTGCGGCTCTTTCTGGCCAATGGTTACGAGGCGACCACGGTGGAGGAGATCGCTGCCGCCGCCGGCGTCTCGCACATGACGTTCTTTCGGCACTTCCCCACCAAGGAGTCCGTGGTCGATACCGACGATTACGACCCGATGATCGCCGAGCTGATCGCCGGTCGACCAACGGCTGAGGACCCGCTGACCGCCATCCACCAAGCACTACTCGAAGGGCTTGCTGCCGTCCTCCCCGAGGGGCGGGACGCGCTGCTCATCCGGACCCGGCTGATCCTGGCCACCCCAGCGCTACGGGCCCGGCTCTGGGAGAACCAGCACGCCACCGTTGGCCTGTTCACCGATGCTCTGACCGCCCGCCACCCCGCCGCCGAGCCACCAGGCCTGGAGATGCGGGTACTTGCCGGCGCGGCGCTGGCCACCGTTACCACCGCTTTGATTACCTGGGTGGACGGCGACGGGGCTGAGGACCTGCTCGAGTTGGTCGACCGGGCCTTCGCCGCGCTGCGTCGAGGGTTGAGCTGACGGTGTGCTCCAGCCCACCGCGAGGGCACCGGGCACGAGAGGCCGACACACCGGGCACGAGAGCGCGACACACCGGGCATGGGGGACGGACATGCCGGGGGTGGCTGGTCAGCGGGGGAGGAGATCTGGGGGGAGTTTGGCGGCGGCGGGGCGGTCTAGGAGCCAGAGCGTGCGGCGACGGCCTTGGGCGCCCGCGGCGGGCAACTGGACCTCGCCCGCTCCGCCCAGTGCCATGGTCACCGCGGCGGCCTTCGCCGACCCGGAGACGATCAACCACACCTCGGCGGCACACCGGATGGCCGGCAGGGTCAGGGTGATCCGGGTGGGCGGCGGTTTGGGACTTCCCCGCACACCGATCACGGCGCGTTCGGTCTCGTAGACCGCGGGGGAGCCGGGGAACACCGAGGCGACGTGGCCATCGTCGCCGACGCCGAGACAACAGATGTCGAACGACGGCACCGGGCCACGATCCTCCGGCCGCAGCCGGTGCAGCAGCAGGTCTTCGTAGGCCTGTGCGGCAGCGTCCGGGTCGTCGCCCCACGGCCCGCCCGAGACCCCCATCGGGTGGACCTGGGCGGGGTTCACCCCGACGTGGTCGAGTAACGCCTCGCGAGCCTGAGTCTCATTGCGGTCCGGATGGCCACCGGGCAGGAAGCGCTCGTCGCCCCAATAGACATCCAGCCGGCGCCAGTCCACCGTCGTGGCGGCTGGGGTACTCGCTACCTGACGGAGCACTGCGATACCGATGTCTCCACCGGTCAGCACCAGGGACGCCGACCCCGAGGCGGTCTGGATGTCCACGAGCCGGGTCACCAACCGGGCGGCGGTTGCGGCGGCGAGCACCCCCTGGGTGGCATGCACCACCACGTCGGGGCGGCTCATTGGTCGCCCCGGGTCTCGCTCAGCGTCTCACGTGATCGGATGCGGCGGTGCGCGGTACCGGCCCGGCTGTCCACCTCGGTCAGTGCCGCCAGGGCGGCATGGTAGATCTCGTCGGGGTCCAGCCGGCGCAGCTCCTCGGCGAGGCACTCGCGCACCGGGCGGCGCTTCAACGGGACCCGGCGGTCCGGCTGACCCGGCTGGCGCAGAGTGCCGACCTTCCCGTGGGGCCGGATCAACTCCACCGGGCCGCCCCGGCGCTCCAGTACCGCCGAGCTGATCCCGCCACCGGGATCGCTGGCGCGACGCCGCACCGGGACCTGCAGGCGCGACCGCAGCCAGCCGGCGAGCAGGTCGGTGGACGGATTGTCCGCGGCGCCGGTGACGGTGACCGCCTCGACCTGCTCGTAGGGCGGCAGATCGAGTGCCGCGGCGAGCAAAGCGCGCCACGGAGTGAGCCGGCTCCAGGCGAGGTCGGTGTCCCCGTTGGTGTAGGAGGTGCGGCGGGTCTCCAGCGCCTTGATCGGCTGGCGGGCCGCGGCGGCATCGGTGATCCGGCGATTCGCCAGCTTGCCGATCGGGTCCTGCGCGGGGACCGCCGGCGCCACCCCCGGCCACCACGCGACCACTGGGCAATCCGGAAGCAGCAGCGGTATCACCACGCTGTCTCCGTGGTCGGCCAGCGGGCCATACAGGCGCAGCACGAGCACCTCGGAGGCGCCGGCGTCACCACCGACGCGGATCTGCGCGTCCAGCCGGGTCCCGGCCCGCTTGAGGCCCCTGGCAACCACCAGTACCCGGCAGGGATGCTCCCTGCTGGCCTCGTTGGCGGCCTCGATCGACTCCTCCACCTGCGCGGAGTCATCGGTCACGATCACCAGGGTGAGCACCCGGCCCAGTGCCACCGCACCACCGCGCTCCCGGATGTCGATCAACGCGTGGTTCACCGCGGACGTGGTCGTCGAAGGCAGGTCAACGATCATTGCTCGCCTCGGGCAAGGGAGATCATTTTCCTCCTCCGGGCATGACCCGCGCCATGCTATCGGTTTCTTTCGCGAGCGGCGCGGAAGTGGTTCGCCCCGTCGCGAAGGTCAATGATGCGGTCGGGGTAGCGCAGGCAGGCTCGGCGGTGTGGGTCCAGTTTCCAGGGTTGGTGTACCGCGGGGCCGGGGATGTCGTGGAGCTCGGGAAGGTAACGGCGGACGTAGTCCCCGGATGGGTCGTAGCGTTCGGCCTGCCGCAGCGGGTTGAGGATCCGGTTGGGCCGGGTGTCGGTTCCGGTGCCGGCGACCCATTGCCAGTTGAGCTGGTTGTTGGCGACGTCGGCGTCGACGAGCAGATCGAGGAAGTGCCGGGCGCCGATGCGCCAGTCCAGGTACAGGGTCTTGGTGAGGAAACTGGCGGTGATGAGGCGGGCGCGATTGTGCATCCACCCCTCTTGCCGGAGCTGCCGCATGCCGGCATCGACGATCGGATAGCCGGTGCGGCCATCGCGCCAGGCCGCGGCGGCTGTCTCGTCGCGGCGCCAGTCGTCGTGGTGGGTGCGGTAGTCGGCGGTGGTGGTGTCGGGGCACGCGGCGAGGACCTGGTGGTGGAAGTCGCGCCAGGCCAGTTGCCGGGTAAAGGCCTCCCCTCCCGGCGTCGAACGGTCGGCCGCACGGAACGCCTCGGTGGGTGAGACGCAGCCGAAATGCAGGTAGGGCGACAGCCGGGAGGTGCTGTCGGCGGCCAGGTCGTCGTGGGCCTTCTCGTAGTCATGGATCGGCCCCGCGAGCCAGTTGTGCAGGAGGCGCCGTCCCGCGGTTTCGCCACCCTGGGGCAGCTGTGGCGAACGCCGGCCGGAGCAAATCCGCTCGGCCTCGGGCAGGGGTTCGGTCGCGATGGTCGGCACGGTGATCCGGCCCGGCGCCGTGAGCAGGCCGCGAATGCCGACCGCGACCCAACGCCGGTAGTAGGGGGTGAAGACCGCGAAATGAGCGCGTCCGCCGGCAGGGGTGATCGCCCCGGGTTCCACGACGGTGACGCTGTTGGCGTGAACGTGCAGCCTGCAGCCGTGGCTGGCGAGGCGTTTGCCGAGAGCCCGTTCGCGCCGGTGGCTGTAGCCGCTGACATCGGCGGCCAGATGTACCTCGCTGGCACCCAGGTCGGCGACAATGCGCTCGACTTCCTCAGCCACCGCACCGGCGCGCACCACGAGATGTCCCTGCATGGCGCGCAGCTGGGCGTCCAGGTCGGCCAGTGCCTCAGCCAGAAACGCCGCTCGGTTCGGCGACCCGAAGCCGGACCCGAGGCCGGGCGTGAGGATCGCCGTGTCCAGCACGAACAGCGGCACCACCTCGGTGGCGGCCTGGCAGGCGGCGTGCAGCACGGGATTGTCGTGCACCCGTAGGTCGCGGGTGAACAACGCGATCGCCACGCTCATCGTGCTGGCCTACCGCGGGTCGCCGGACACGTCGCGAGGGCGGCGTGACTCGGCGGCGCCGGTGATGTTGCGGGCCATCCCGCCGAAAATGACGTCGTGGAAGGGAGCGATGGTTTTCCAGTACAGGTGTCCGGCCAGCCCGCGGGGTTCGAACAGCGCCCGCTGCCGGTAGCGCGCGCCGCCGTCACCGTCCGGGATGACCTCGAGTTCCAGCCAGGCGCGGCCGGGCAGGAGCATCTCGGCGCGCAGCCGCAGCAGCTGGGGCCGGTCGAGATGTTCCACCCGCCAAAAGTCCAGGGCTTCGCCGACGTGCAACCGGCGGGGGTCGCGGCGGCCGCGGCGCAACCCGACGCCGCCGACGAGCCGGTCGATCCAGCCGCGCACCGACCACGCCAGCGGGAAGGAATACCAGCCGTGCTCCCCGCCGATGGCTTCGATGACCTCCCACAGGGCGCCCGGGTCGGCGGCGCAGCGGTGCTCGCGGATGTCCTGGTAAAGGGAACCGCCGGACCAGTCAGGGTCAGTAGACAGCGGATCCGACGGCGCCCCGTGCCAGGCAGCGTCCGACCAGCGGGTGGGCACATTGGCGTTGCGGACGTGCATCAGCGCGAGTTCGACGGCGTGCTCGTAGTGGGTCAGGCCGCCGTCGGGGTCCGGGATGTAGCGGGCGATGTCGTGGTCGTGACAGACGACCTCGTGCACCAGCGACTCGATCAACGGGATGGCGATGCTGCGGGGCACCGGGGTGACCAGGTTCACCCATTGCGCCGACAGCCACGGGGTCAGCACCGGCACCGGCACCACCACGCGGCGCAGCAGGCCGGCTACGACGGCGTACCGGCGCATCATCTCCAAGTAGGTCAGCACGTCGGGCCCACCGATGTCGAAGGCGCGGTTGACCTGCGGTGGCAGCGTGGCTGCATGGGTCAGGTAGTGCAGCACGTCGCGGACCGCGATGGGCTGGATCCGGTTGTGCACCCAGCGTGGCGTGACCATCGCCGGGAGCCGTTCAGTGAGGTAGCGCAGCATCTCGAAGCTGGCCGACCCGGACCCCAGGATCACGGCGGCGTTCAGCGCAACGGTGGGCACACCGGAGTCGAGCAGGATCCGCCCGACTTCGGCGCGGGAGGCCAGATGGTCGGATAGCTGCCCATCGTCGGGTGTGATCCCACCCAGGTACACGACGCGGGTTACACCCGCGGCGCGGGCGGCGTCGGCGAGCACGTGCGCGGCGCGGCGGTCGACCTCGACGAAGTCACGCCTGTTGAGCGAGTGCACCAGGTAGTAGACGACCTCCTGGCCGGCCACCGCGTCGCGGATGCTGCCCGGATCGGTGACGTCCCCCTCGACGATCTCGACGCGATCCCGCCAGGGCACCTCGGCCAGCTTGCCGGGCGTGCGCGCCACCGCCCGCACCTGGTGGCCGGCGCCCAGCAGTGCGGGCACGAGCCGGCCACCGAGGTAGCCGGTGGCGCCGAACACTACGCAGCGTGTCATGGCCGTCTCCAGGTCCGCCCGGTCCGGGCGATCATCCGGTCCGCCGACGACGGTCCCCAGGTACCCGCGGAGTACGGCTCAGGCCGATCCTGCTTAGCCCAGTGCTCGAGTACCGGGTCCAGGATCGCCCAGGACAGCTCCACCTCGGCGTTGACCGGGAACAACGACGGCTCGCCGAGCAGCACGTCCAGCAGCAGCCGCTCGTAGGCCTCGGGCGAGGACTCGGTGAACGCCGTGCCGTAGCTGAAGTCCATCGTGACGTCACGGACCTCCATCGCGGTACCGGGCACCTTGGAGCCGAACCGGATCGTGACCCCCTCGTCCGGCTGAACCCGGATGACCAGGGCGTTCTGTCCCAGCTCCTCGGTCATGGTCTCCTCGAAAGGCAGATGCGGAGCCCGCTTGAAGATCACCGCGATCTCGGTGACCCGGCGGCCCAGCCGCTTGCCGGTGCGCAGGAAGAACGGCACCCCGGCCCACCGCCGGTTCTCCACCTGCAGCGTGATCGCGGCAAAGGTCTCGGTGGTGGAGTCCTGATGGAAGCCCTGTTCTTCGAGTACCCCGGCGACCTTGGTGCCGCCCTGCCAGCCGGCCGTGTACTGGCCGCGTGCGGTGGTCTCGTCCAACGGTTCCACGAGCTTGGTGGCGGAGAGCACTTTGATCTTCTCGCCGCGCAGCGAATCGGGGGAGAAGGACAGCGGTTCCTCCATCCCGGTCAGCGCGAGCAGCTGCAGCAGGTGGTTCTGGATCACGTCCCGGGCGGCCCCGATGCCGTCGTAATAGCCGGCCCGGCCGGCCAGCCCGATGTCCTCGGCCATGGTGATCTGCACGTGGTCCACGTAGTGGCTGTTCCAGATCGGCTCGTAGAGCTCGTTGGCGTAGCGCAGCGCGAGAATGTTCTGGACGGTCTCCTTGCCGAGGTAGTGGTCGATGCGGAACACCGACTCCTCGGGAAAGACGTCGTTGACGATCTCGTTGAGCTCGCGGGCGCTGCGCAGATCGTGCCCGAACGGCTTCTCGATGACCACGCGGCGCCACTGGTCGCCGTTGCTCGCCGCCAGCCCCGTACGGGCGAGCTGCTTGAGCACCACCGGGAACATCGCGGGCGGGACGGACAGGTAGAAGGCGTGGTTGCCGCCGGTGCCCCGGTCCCGATCGAGATCTTCGACGGCCGACGCGAGATCGTCGAAGGCGGCGTCGTCATCGAAGCTGCCGGTCACGAACCTGACGCCCTCAGCCAGCCGGTCCCAGACCTCCTGACGGAAGGGGGTCCGGGCATGGTCCCGGACCGCGTCATGGACCAGCTCGGCGAAGTCCTCGTCGGCCCAATCCCGGCGGGCGAACCCGACCAGGGCGAAGCCAGGCGGCAGCAGGCCCCGGTTGGCGAGGTCGTAGATCGCCGGCATTAGTTTCTTGCGGGACAGGTCCCCGGTCACGCCGAAGATCACGACACCGCACGGGCCGGCGATCCGGGGCAGCCGCTTGTCCCGGGGGTCCCGCAACGGGTTGACCCCGCCTTCGGGGGTCATGACCCGCGTTCGGGCAGCGCCCGGACCACCTGGACCAGCCCGGCTACCCGGTCGATCAGGTGCAGCCGCAGCACCGGCCGGCCGTGCGCGGCGAGCACCTCGGCATCGCCCACAGCCTGGGCCCGTTGCAGGTCTCCGAGGGTGAACGCGGTGCCTGGCACGGGGATGTCCTCGACGACCTCACTGGTCAGCTGCAAGAACGCCCCGTTCTGGTGGCCGCCCTTGTGGTACTGGCCGGTCGAATGCAGGAAACGGGGGCCCCATCCGAAGGTGGTCTGCAGGTGGGTGCGGCGGGCCAACTCCGATCGCAAGACTAGGGCCGAGGCGTCGGCGATGCGATCCAGATACGCCTGCACCGCGAGGTAGCCCCGCTCCGGGGTGGCGGCGACCAGTGCGTCCATGGCGTCGCGCAGGGTGGCAACACCGGCCGGCAACCAGTCCCCGACGGGATGGACTGCGACAGCACCATCGACGAATGCCAGCCCGGCGGTCGGTTTGTCGATATCCAGATGGGCCCGGGCCGCCACCTTCGCGGCCTCCACGTCGGGCTGGTCGAAGGGGTTGATCCCCAGCAGCCGGCCCACCACCGCGGTGGCGTGCTCCCAGAGCAGCACCTGCTCGCCCAGGGTGCCGGTGACGGCTATCGGGGCGGCCACGACAGCGGGCCCGATCGCGACCGGGATGGCATCCGGTCCGGCGTCGGCGAAGCCGGGCGCAGCCGGATCCTCCACGACAACCGGGAGCAGCCCGGTGCCCTCCTTGCCGGTGGACTCGGCGATGAGCTGCTCGGCCCAGTCGCCGAAACCGACGATCCCCGAGCCGGTGTCAGCGAGCACCACCTTGTCGGCACCGGCGGCATGCCCGGCAGCCAGCGCGGCAGCCAGTCGCAGTGCTGGGTTCGCCGGATCGTCGACGGCCAGCAGCGGCGCCGCCTCCGCCGCGTCGTCCAACAGGCTCGCGATATCCGCCCCGGCCAGGCCGGCCGGGACCAGGCCGAAGGCGGTCAGCGCGGAGTAGCGCCCGCCCACGTCCGGATCAGCGGTGATCACCGCGCGGTAGCCCTCGGCGTCGGCGATCTGCTGTAGCGGCGACCCTGGGTCGGTCACCACCACCAGATGCGCCGCCGGATCCAGCCCGGCCGCGGTGAACGCGGCGGCGAACACCCGCCGGTGGCTGTCGGTCTCCACCGTGGAGCCCGACTTGGACGACACCACGAGCACGGTCCGCTCCAGGTCTCCGGCCAGCGCGTCGGCCACCTGGCCGGGGTCGGTGGTGTCCAGCACGGTCAGCGCGACCTCGTCAGTGGCGCAGATGACCTCCGGGGCCAGCGACGAGCCCCCCATCCCGGCCAGCACGACCCGATCGATGCCGTCGGAGTGCAGGTCGGCCCGCAGCGCCTCGATGGTGGCCAGCAGCGGCCGGGAGGTCTCGGGCAGCGCCACCCAGGCCAGCCGCCGGGCGGCTTCTGGCTCGGCCTGGGGACCCCACAGCGTCGGATCCTGACGGGCCAGCGCGGAGGCCACCCGCTCTGCGATGAGCTTGTCGACCAGTAACCCCGTCTCGCCTGCCAGGCCGGGGAAGCGGATCTCGACGGCGAGCTGTGGCATCGGCGGTCAGTGCCCCGGCTGCTGGGCGACCTTGGCCAACTGCGCGGCCACTGTCTCACCCAGCTCGACCCAGGAGGCGTCGAACTTCTCCACGCCCTCACGCTCGAGCACCACGAACACATCGTCGAGGTCGATCCCGATCCCGGCCAGCTCGTCGAAGGTGCGCTGGGCCTGCTCGGCGGTGCCCGACACCTGGTCGCCCGGCACCTCGCCGTGGTCGGCCAGCGCACGCAGCGTCTTCTCCGGCATGGTGTTCACCACCCCCGGTGCGATCAGTTCGGTGACGTACTTGGTATCCGGGTAGGCCGGGTTCTTCACCCCGGTGGACGCCCACAGCGGCCGCTGCGGGCGCGCTCCGGCCTCCTGCAGGCGAGTCCAGCGCTCGGTCGCGAACTCCTGCTGGTACGCGGCGTAGGCGAGCCGGGCGTTGGCCACCGCCGCCTGCCCGCGCAGCGCCAGCGCCGGCTCGGTGCCGATCGCCTCCAGCCGCTGGTCCATCTCGGTGTCCACCCGGGAGACGAAGAACGAGGCCACCGACGCGATCGCCGCCAGGTCGTGCCCGTTGGCCCTGGCCCCCTCCAGGCCGGCGAAGAAGGCCGCCATCACCTCACGGTAGCGCTGTACCGAGAAGACCAGCGTGACGTTGACGCTGATCCCGTCGGCCAGCGTGCCGGTGATGGCGGGCAGACCCGCCGCCGTCGCCGGAATCTTGATCATGAGGTTGGGCCGGTCGACCACCTTCCACAGCTCGCGAGCCTGGGCGAGGGTGGCCTCGGTGTCGTGCGCCAGCCGGGGGTCGACCTCCAGCGACACCCGGCCGTCCACCCCGCCGGTGGTCTCCCAGGTCCCGCTGAACACGTCGCAGGCCAGTTGCACGTCGGCCACGGTGATCTCCCGCACGGCCTCGTCGACCGAGGCGCCGCGGGCCGCCAGCTCGTGCACCTGCTCGGCGTAGTCGTCGGCGTGGGCCACCGCACCAGCGAAGATCGTCGGGTTGCTGGTCACCCCGACCACGTGCCGATCGCGGATCAAGCCGGCCAGGTTGCCCGAGTTGATCCGCTGCCGGGACAGATCGTCCAGCCAGATCGACACACCCGCCTCGGACAGAGCCTGCAAGGTATCGGTGCTGCCCATCAGGGATTCTCCCGCCTGCTATGGGTCTTTAGTCCGGTATGCGACCCAGCGTACGGCGGGCCGCGTCTGCCACCGCCTCGCCGGTGAAGCCGAACTCCCGGAACAGCGTCTTCCAGTCGGCGGAGGCGCCGAAATGCTCCAGCGAGACCACCTCACCGTGATCGCCGACGAAGCGGTGCCACGGCATCGCGACGCCGGCCTCGACGGCCACCCGGGCCTTCACCGACGGGGGGAGTATCTGATCGCAGTAGGCCTGGCCCTGCGCGTCGAACCACTCCACGCACGGCATGGACACCACCCGGGTCCCGATGCCCTCGGCCGCCAGTATCTCCTGTGCGGCGACCGCGAACTGCACTTCGGAACCGGTGGCGATCAGCAGCACGTCGGGCAGCCTCTTGCCGACGTCGGAGGCGGTGTCTGAGAGTACGTAGCCGCCGCGGGCGACGCCTGCGGCGTCGGTGCCTTCCAGGACGGGCACACCCTGCCGGGTCAGGCACAGGCCGGTAGGCCGCGTGCCCTTCTCCAGCAGTGCCTTCCACGCCGCCGCGGTCTCGTTGGCGTCCGCGGGTCGGACCACGTCCAGCCCGGGAATGGCCCGCAGCGCGGCCAGGTGCTCGACCGGCTGATGAGTGGGGCCGTCCTCGCCGAGCCCGATGGAGTCGTGGGTCCAGACGTAGGTGGTCGGCGCCTGCATCAGCGCTGCCAGCCGCACCGCGGCTCGCATGTAGTCGCTGAAGATCAGGAACGTGCCGCCGTAGGGCCGGGTTGGACCATGCAGCACGATCCCGTTGAGGATCGTGCCCATGGCATGCTCGCGCACCCCGAAGTGCAGGGTGCGCCCGTAGGGGTGCGCGGTCCACATCTTCGTGGAGGTCTTCTCGGGTCCGAACGAGTCGGCACCCTTGATCGTGGTGTTGTTGCTTTCACCGAGGTCGGCAGAACCACCCCACAGCTCCGGGAGCACCTCCCCGATGGCCGACAGCACCTCCCCGGACGCCTTGCGCGTGGCCACGTCTTTCGACCCGGGCTCCCACGTGGGCAGCTTCTCCGCCCAGCCGGCGGGTAGCTCCCGGCGAGTCAGGCGGTCGAATAACGCGGCGCCTGACGGGTTGGCCTGCCGCCAAGAGTCGAAGGACTGCTGCCACTGTGCGTGCGCGGCCTGGCCGCGGGCCACCACCTGGCGGGCGTGCTCCAGCACCGCTGCCTCGACCACGAAGGAGCGCTCGGGGTCAAAGCCCAGTATCTCTTTCACCGTGGCCACCTCGTCGGCGCCCAGCGCGGAGCCATGCGCGGCCCCGGTGTTCATCTTGTTCGGCGCCGGATAAGCGATCACGGTGCGTAGCACGATCAGTGAGGGCCGTCCGGTCTCGGCCTTGGCCGCCTTGATCGCGTCCAGGATGCCGACGACGTCCTCGCCGCCATTCACGGTCTGCACATGCCAGCCGTATGCCTCGTAGCGGGCGGCGGTGTCCTCCGACAGCGCGATCGCGGTGTCGTCCTCGATGGAGATCTCGTTGGAGTCGTAAAACACCATAAGGTTGCCGAGCTCCTGGGTGCCGGCCAGCGAGCAGGCTTCCGAGGTGACGCCCTCCTGGATGTCGCCGTCGGAGGCGAAGACGTAGATGTGGTGGTCGAAGGGACTCTCGCCCGGCGGAGTGTCGGGATCGAACAGGCCGCGCTCCCGGCGAGCGGCCATGGCCATCCCGACTGCGGCGCCCAGACCCTGGCCCAACGGTCCGGTAGTGATCTCTACGCCGACGGTGTGCCCGTACTCGGGGTGGCCCGGGGTCTTGGAACCCCAGGTGCGCAGCTGCTCGATGTCCTCCAGCTCCAGCCCATAGCCGGACAGGAACAGCTGCAGGTACAGCGTCAGGCTGGAGTGGCCGACGGACAGCACGAACCGGTCCCTGCCGGTCCAGGCTGGATCGGTGGGATCGTGCCGCAACACCCGCTGGAACAGCGTGTATGCCAGCGGGGCAAGGCTCATGGCGGTGCCTGGGTGACCGCTGCCGACGCGCTGCACCGCGTCAGCGGCGAGCACCCGGATGGTGTCCACCGCGCGGATGTCCAGATCGGTCCAGTCGTCGGGCACCCGGGGGGTGGTGAGCTGGGTCAGATCGTCGATGACGGACACACTCGTGCTCCTGACTGTGTTCGGTTCGGCGCCGGTGGCGAGGGCGGCCTGCGCAGGCCAGCCTCTTGACCTCCCACCCTAGCGAGAAGACGCCAGCCCGCGATCCGAACTGCCGCACCGCCCCCACCCCGGGTGATGCACGCCACGCGATTACCATCGGCAGTCACGTACCCACCCCCGACCAGGCCCGATCAGCGACGACGAGGAGCCGCGGTGAGCAGTGCCGTCGAGGCTCCCGCAGGATCGCGCGTATCGCGCCATCGCGGCGGTGCGCTGCGCGGCTATGTCGCGCTGACCAAGCCGCGAGTGATCGAGCTGCTTCTGGTCACCACCATCCCGGCGATGTTGCTAGCGGCGGGAGGGGTGCCGTCCTTGTGGCTGATTCTGGCCACCCTGCTGGGCGGCATCATGGCCGCGGGCAGCGCCAATGCGCTGAATTGTGTAGCCGATGCCGATATCGACGCCCAGATGAAACGGACCCGAGCCCGGCCGCTGGTCACCCACGAGGTGCCCATTCACCACGCGCTGGTCTTCGGGATCGCGTTGGGGGTGGCTTCGTTCGGCTGGCTGTGGGCCACCACCAACCTGCTCTCGGCGCTGCTAGCGGTCGGGACGATCCTGTTCTATGTATTCGTCTACACGCTGGTGCTCAAACGCCGCACCGCACAGAACATCATCTGGGGTGGCGCCGCCGGGTGCATGCCGGTGGTGATCGGCTGGTCGGCGGTCACCGGCACGGTGGGCTGGCCTGCGCTGGTGATGTTCGGAGTGGTCTTCTTCTGGACCCCGCCGCACACCTGGGCGCTGGCGATGAAGTTCCGCGAGGACTACCAGCGGGTGGGCGTGCCGATGCTGCCCGCGGTGGCCTCCCCGGTGTCTGTGGCCCGCCGGATCGTCATGTTCAGCTGGCTGATGGTGGCTTGGAGCCTGCTCCTGATCCCGGCCACGGGCTGGATCTACGCCGCGGTGGCGGTGCTGGCCGGCGGCTGGTTCGTGGTGATGGCACACCGGCTGCACGCCGCTGTGCGCCGCGGCCTGGCGGTCAACCCCATGCGCTTGTTCCACTTCTCCAACACCTACCTGGCACTGGTCTTCGTAGCGATCGCCGTCGACTCAGTGCTGCTGTAGGGCTGCTCTAGGGACGGACCGAAACCGCGATTCGGCGCCGAATAGCGCTCGGCGCGGGGCAGGAAACCGCGATTCGGCGCCGAATGGATGACTGCTGCTTTGGGGTGATGATGCATGGGACGGCGTGGTTTGCTGACCCGGCGGGTGGGGCCGGTGTTGAGCCGTTGCTGCCACGCCTCGTAGGTGGCGGGGCTCATGCCGTGAACAGCGGGCCCGCGATCGGCCGGAATGAGGGGCGGCCACGGCCAGTACCGGCCCACGCCGCGTGCGCTCCAGAAGCCGAGGCCGAGGACCAGGCCGAAGATCAGGTGCCCGATCAGCGAGAGCGAAACCGTGGTGGCGGTGAGGGGGAACATCAACTCCTCGCCGCGCGGGGCCAGCGCGACGGTCGCGATCAAACCGGTCCACACCGGGAAGACCGCGAAGGCCACCGCCGCGAGCACGACGTCGCGGCGCGACCACCGGTCGAGGCCCACCGCGAGCGCGACGACGAAGAACGCGATGCCGATCCCACCGCCGTCGCCGACGTAGCGCCACAGGTAGCCGACCACGGCGCCGGCCCGGGTCTCGGTACCGTCGGTGATCCAGGTGCCCATCGTCGGGATGAAATCGCCCCACCATCCGAGCATGTAGACGGTGTCGAGACGGAAGATGTCATAGACGACGCAGGCGACTATCCCCGAGACGAGCCCGCGCCCGACGATCCGGTCGGTGGGGTGCGGCGCGAACACAGCCATCACCGCGAGTGTGGCAGCCAGCGGGATTATCACCAGTGCTGCGGTGGTGTTCATCGAGACGAGACCGAAGACCTGCGCGGAGATCGCGAGCAAGGGCAGCCCGGCCAGCAGGAGGTGCAGGCCGATCCGTGCGGCGATCCGGTTCTGGTCGCTGAACCATTCTCGAACTCCGGCGCGGGGTGCGAGCGCCGCGACGGTGACGACGGCACGTGGCGCCAGCGATGGGGGTGCTAGCGAGGGGGCGGTGGTGATGTCGCGCGGCGCGAACGAGGGGGCGGTGATGACGGTGCGCGGCGCGAAGGAGGGGGCAGTGGTGATGTCGCGCGGGGCGAACGAGGGGGCGGACACGCGCAGTGACCCTAGGGACGCCGGGGCCGGCGGCGGTCGATTTTGAGAATCTCGGCGCCCGTCGGCCGGTTCATCGGTGGGTGACGGCGACGAGCGGCTTGGGATTAGGCCGCTTGGCGCAGTCATTTGACCTGAACGCCCAAGTCGGTTCTCACGAACGCCGGTTGCGCTGCCCGGCCGGAACCTGGTGGCTGCGACGGGCGGTCGGCGCGGCGCGGTGACGGGACCGGGGCCGTTGTCGCGCACATAGCGACCAGGACGTCGCAGCGGCGTCGGGTCGTGTTGGGGTTTTTGCGAAGCATGCGAGGAGTAGAGCGAACCTCGGCTTGGCGGGACAATGCTCGTTAGGTCCTGTTTAACTAGCCTTCTCCTCAGCCGGGCTGGGTCGTCAGGCTGCAAGTGAGTACGAAAGTGGCCACCACGAGCTGCTTGGTCACCCTCAACCCCCCGGTGACGAACCCGCTGGGTAACCCGTTGACTGCGTTGCGCATCCGTGGGGTCGTCCCGTGCTCTCTCTGATACAGCCCTGACGGCCGCCGAGGCTGACCGCGCAAGTTTCAGTTGCCCGCGGCGTACCGGTGCTCGTGCCCGCACTCGCGCTGGACATTGCCCGCGGATCTGGTGGCCAGGCACCCTCGCGCGGCGGTCGGCAATGCCCACCCCACCGGCCCGTGAACCGGTCGCTCTGGGCTGGGTCGGAACCGCTATCCGGCTCCGAATAGCGCGCGGCACGATGCCCGGAACCGCGATTCGCTTCGAAATACGGGTGACGACCCTGCTCTGTTGTCGCCGAGTTCGACACCCGAGCTGCCCGACGCTGGCCGGGACAGCCCTGGTGTCGAACTCGGCGTAGGTACCGAATGGCTGGCCGTCGGTCGCGGCAGGTCGAGGTACTCGACGTTCATGCGCAGCCGAGATGCGGTCCTCATCCCGGGTCGAATGTGCCCAGCACACCCACCCGGACCCCGTGAAGCACACGCTCATGTGGGTGTCGATACCGGTCAACTCGGCCACGTCATAGCCCAGTGAGCAGTAGTGACCGACCCGGACCCGGCGACGGGTTATCCGATGGGCCACGGCGGGGCCGGAGGCTGTCGGGGTGCTCCCCGGCCCCGCCGTGATCTAGTTCCGGCCGTCCCGCCCGGGCGGTGGGAGTCGGCGGGATGGCCGGGGTCTGCAAGGGATATGTGGGCGGCTCGCTCAGGTCGGGCTCGACCCTGGGCAGCACCTCGGTGGCCTCCGGATCAGCCGCATCGGGTAGCGGCGGAAGGTCCACGCCCAGCTCGCTGGCCAGGTGGGCCTGCAGCCGGTGGGCTGGTTGCCGTAACCAGTAATGGGCCTTCTGAAACACCATGCACACCTGGCGTCGGCGCCCCAACCATCCCGGACCCCGACATGACCGGCACCGACCCCGCCGATCCACCGGATGAGCGGCCAACAGCGAATACAATCCCGCGCACGCTCCGAACCCCACCCGGCCGATAGCCTGTACCCCGTGCGCGGATACCACCACATCCAGCAGCGCGTCGCGCAACACCGCCTGCAACAGGCCCTGGCTGGTTTGATAGGTGGCGCCACTGGTGACTTGGTCGGTCGACATGATTGCACCAGGATTCGACCGAGGGAACGGCGAGGTGGTGGGGTGCGGCATGAAGGACAGCATTGACAGTCGCTTGCCGTGTCGGCCAGCGCCGGCGGCGAAGTCTGGCACCGCGCCGACAATGTACCGACACGTGGCGTATCTGCATACGGCGATTGGCCCCTGACATGATGGTTGAACGGTCCACGATCACGGCGGCACGAAGGGCGTTCGGCAGACAGCTGGCTGAACTACGCGCAGCCTCAAATCTGACGCAGGCTGACCTCGCTGGGCTCACAGGTTATTCACGCTCTACCGTCGCCAACATCGAGGCTGGATACCAGCTAGCCAGTCCGCGTTTTTGCCGGAAGTGTGATGACGTGCTCTCGGTCGGCGGTGTGCTTCGCGAGGCTCACGACGAGTTGGAGGAACTCAGACGAGAGTCACATCGCCGGGCCGCTGCATCAGCCCAGAATGACCGAAAGACGCAGATCGCTGAATGGCGCCAACGGGGATGCGCGATTCCTGAAAATCCCGGCAACGGCGCGGCTGCCTTGGCGATAAGACAGGCGTTGGCCACTCTCACTGACCACGCTTTCAACGATTCTAATGGTGTCGAACCGGGCGACCTGGGGACCTGCGTGCTCGATGCTTACCAACAGCAAAGGACCGCCGCCGAGGCACTGTGCGTCGTCCTGGTCGGAGGATTCGCTGGTTCGGGCAAAAGCGAGTTCGCCCGGTTTCTTTCCTCGGTAACAGGATGGACCATCCTCGATAAGGAGACCATCACACGCGCGCTCGTGGAACGACTGCTACTCGCTTACGATGGAGACGTGAACGATCGTCACAGTACCCTCTACCTGGAAAAGGTGAGACCGTTCGAGTATCGTTGCTTGATGGACGCCATGACAGAGAACCTGCGATGCGGCGTCTCCACGGTGGTCACCGGTCCATTTGTGCGCGAGTTCGCGGACATGGAATGGATGACACGGGTCCGCAACCGGTGCACGGCTCACGGTGCACGGCTCAGCGTTGTGTGGATGAGCTGTGACGAGGAGTCGATGCACGACTACATCACGTTCCGCGGCGCCGCCCGAGATAGTTGGAAACTCAACAACTGGCGGGATTATATCGACACCATCGACCCGGAGTTTACACCCCCGTTCGACCACCATTCTGTCGACAATCGGTTGAATGCTGCTGTCGCGCTCGCCGACCAGGCGCGCGAGATCGCAGTACGAATGCAGGCATGAAAAATCAAGACAGGCAGGGGATCTGAGTGGATCCGCATATCGTGGTGCCGGCACTCACCATCAGAAATCCCGCGGGCGGCCTCGACAAGCAGGGAACCGGGCAATACGCGAGGCGAGCTGCAAGTACGTGGGTTGATCGCTTCATTCTGTCGGGCACTACCGCGCGCGGCTACTTGATGACCGAGCAGGAACGCTTGTGCGTCGTGCGCGTGTGGCTCGACCACACCGATCCAGCTCGGCTGCTTGCCTGCTGTTGGTCACGTGCCGACGTAGACAACGCCGTCGAGCAAGGAGTCACGCCGATAGTCGTGATACCGCACCTTCACAACGACGACGCAACACTGCGCTTTTTCGCCTCGCTTCCCGCCGGGTCGTTCATCTACAGTCACCCGGGCAACTCCCCAACGGTCTTTGATGCCCAGTTGTGCTCGAAAGCTCGTAGCAGCGATTGCCTCCCCGTGGGCGCAAAGCTGTCGAAGGCATCCCGCCGCGAGGTCGCAGCTGTCCGAGCCCAAGCCGGACCCTCCTTCATTCTCTGGGATGGCTCATCGCAAGACATCGCGGAGAGCATCGTGGCGGGGGCCACCGGTGTGGTGACCACACCGCTAAGCCCTTTCACCCAGCCGTTCCCGCCACGCAACCTCACGCAACTTCAACATGCTCTCGACGAGGTGCAGGCACACCTAGACCAGCTCCCGTCCCGAGAGGCCCGGAGCGATCACCTGTCTGCACTGGCTGCGTCGTCGTAAGACGATACGCCAAGGGACGTGGAGCCCGCTGGGGCGTGCGTTACCTACACTCTGCTCACTGCAAACGTCGGTGGCGGTTGAGTTCACGACGCGCACAATCGCTGCGCTGGTAGCGCCGTGTGTTTCAGGACGCTAAGTGGTTGTCTCGCACCCGATGCATTCCGGAGGCGACCACTAAGTGAGGCGGCTGAGGAAGCGGCCGACCTTGGCGGCGGTGCTGGGGTTCTCGGTCAGGGCGTAGTCGTAGAGCGCGATCGGGATCGCGAAGGAGTAGGTCGGGTAGGCGTGGATCGAGCCGATGATCGCGTCGACGGTGAGGTCGTTGTTCATCGCCAGGGTCAGCTCGTTGATCAGCTCGCCGGCGCACTGCCCGGCGATGTGGGCGCCGATGAGCCGGCGTTTGCCGCCGATGAGGAACTTCATCAGGCCGACGGGTTCGGCGTCGGTCACCGCGCGCTCGTTGCGGCTGTACGGGAAGCGCACGATCTCGCAGGTGTCGCCCGCGGCGCGCACGTCGGCTTCAGTGCGGCCGACGTGCGCGATCTCCGGGTCGGTGAAGGTCACCCAGGGCAGGTGCCCGGGGGCGAACTTCGCTTTGATCGGGACGAAGATGTTGCGCACCGCGTGCGCCGCCTGGTGGCCGGCGTAGTGGGTGAACGCCGGACCGCCGGTCACGTCCCCGACGGCGTAGATGTGTGACTGGTTGGTCTGGAGCAGGTCATTGACGGCGATTCCCCGGGCATTGGTCATGACCCCGGCGGCATCGAGATCGAGCGATTCCACAGTGGGCACCCGCCCGACCGCGCACAGGATCTGATCCACCCGCAACTCGTCATCGCCGAGTGCCAGCACCTTGTCCCCGCCATCCCGGCGAACCCCGTTGAGCCGGGAATTCAGTCGCACGTCGATGCCCTCATCGGCGAACTGATGTTCCAGTATCTGGACCATTTCGGCGTCGTCGCGGGGGATCAGATGCGGCCCGCGCTGCAACACCGTCACCGTGGAACCGAGCCGGTGCAATGCCTGCGCGAGCTCCACGCCGATCGGACCGCCACCGATCACCGCCAACCGGCCAGGTAGATCGCTGAGGTCGAAGACGTCTTCGTTGGTGAGGAAGCCGACGTCGGCCAGTCCCTCGACGTCCGGCACCGCCGGCCGGCTACCTGAAGCGATCAGCACGAACTTGGCGGTGACGTCCCGGTCTGCCACCCGCAGTGTGTGCGGGTCGCGGAAGGTGGCGCCGCCGAGCAGGACATCGACTCCGAGCTCGGACAACGCCACGACGTCGTCGAGCTTGCCGATATCGGCGATGGCTCGCTGCACCCGGGCATTGACCGCGCCGAGCCCGGTGTGCACGGGCTGCACGGACAGCCCCCATCGCACAGCGGTGGCGGCCTCGTGGGCCACCCGGGACGCCTTGATCAACGCCTTACTCGGCACGCAGCCGTAGTGCAGGCAGTCCCCGCCCAACCGGTCCTTGTCGATCAACGCGACCCGCTTGGCGAAGAACCGGGCAACCCGCGCCGCCGTCAAACCCCCCGACCCAGCCCCAACGATCGCCAAGTCGTACTCGAACGACGCCATCTTCGTATGTCCCGTCAGCCAGGGCGTTCTGGATGCAGACTGCACTAATCGGGCCCCGGATTACCGCAGTCTGCATCCAGAACGCATGTCGTGAGCAGGCGTGAAGGTAGGACCCGGTCGTTGGGGGTGCGGGGGAGCCAGCGGCGGACCACGACGCCGTCGCACAGTAGGGCGTCGCCGCCTAGCTGGCGGGTGTCCTCCACCGGCCGCGGCAGGTGCTGCCCGCGCGCTGCGGCGATCGCGTAGCGGGCCAGGGTCCCCGGTGAGTACACCTGCCACAGCCTGGCACGGCGCATGCCGAGCACCCGGTAGAGCCGGCGGTCCTCGTCGGCGAGGAACAGACCCGGCCAGCCGACGTGGTCGGCGAGCGCGGCGAGCGCGCCGGGTGGACTGAACCCGAAGGCGATCAGCCCGATCGGGCGGCCGGCGGCCTGCTCGCGCACCTGCACCAGGTGCTGCTGGCAGGGCAGTCAATACCGGTGCCGGATCGCGGTGAGCAGGTACCTGCCGGGCAGCGCGCCGAGGTCCACGGCCCGGCCGGTGCGCGCGTCGGGCAGCACCAGCCCGTCGAGCGGGACCCGACGATCGATCTCACGGGGCACGGACGTCCACGATCGGCAGCAACCGGCGCAGTTCGATGTTCTCGATCGGGTCGAGCACCGAGTGCTGCACGCAGGCGGGCACGAGTTCGCCGGTCTCCGGGTGCGCCATCGCGTAGTGGCAGGACGCGAGCCGTTCCTGGGTGGCGAGAATCCGCGGATCGGACGCCTTCTCGCCGCGTTGCATCAACTCCCAGGCCGGTTTGACATCCGCGGCGTCCATGAATTGGTGCACCACGAATGAGACCGGTCGCACGCCGTGCCGCAGCAACGCCCGCACCCCGCCGACGCGCTGCACGAGGCGGGCGATCCACCGGACCGCGATCGCCAGGATGACTGGGTGGCGCACGATCGTCCGCGCCACCTTGCCGATCAGGTTCGCCAGCTGCTCTCCGGCGAAGTTCACCCCGCCGAAGTAGCGGAAGAAGGCCTCCCGGGCGGCGAGGTCACCCGGGTCGTCGCCGGACAGGAACGGGTGCCACCGTGGGCCGACATAGAATCCGTAGGCCGCGCGGTTGCACCGCACGTCGCCGTGTTGGATCACGGTGTAGTCCAGCGTGGTACCCGCGCCCTTCTCGATCTCGCGCCAGACCTGGTCCATGCCGACCTGCTCGTAGTCCTCGTGCCAGCGCCGGTCATCCCCGACGAACGCCGCAGGTTGGAACGAGAACATTCCGAAGCCCATCGCGTGGCAGTCCCGCACCAGGTCGGCGACCTGACCGAGGTTCGCCGGGGTCACCGTCATGTTGTGCGCCAGGAAGAAGCGCACGCCGTGCTTGGCGCGCAGGTTCTTGAACATGGTGACGAAGCGCTGCCGGTAGGGGTTGAGCTCCCGCTCGCTACCCGGTCGTGCGATGCCGCGCCGGCCGAACATGAACATGTCGAAATGGCCCGCAAACGACAATCGTTTCAGCCGTGGACGGCCTTGTTCGTCCAGCGCGAGCTGCTCCAGGTAGTCGGGGTCGAAGTCGCCGTGGGACATGCTCATCGGCTCGCGCCCGTACCGGCGCATCGTCAGTAGTGTCTCGGCGTGGTCGTCCGGGCTCAGCAGGGTCACCTCCCCACCGATCAGCTGGGCATGTGCCCGGGGGCCGCGCAGCCGGCGCAGCAACGCCATCTGCTTGTCGACCTCGGCGATGGTGTGCGACCCGTCGACACGGACCCGGTTGGCGTCGCGCGAGTGGTAGCAGGGCGTGCAGGCCAGGTTGCACTTCGGGAACACCCCGTGAGTGCCCTCACAGCCCACCGCGTGCCTGCCGAGGAACTGACCAGGTGTCTTGACATGATCGGGAAGCTCGGCCCAGCGGCGGTCGAGCACCGCGGCGAACTCCGGGTCGACCGGCCGGGTTCGGCGTTCCCACCGTCGCAAGACGTCGATCAATCGCATGTGCACCGCGCCCTTCCGTGGCCTTCCCGTGACCGCGGTTCGCGACGGGCAGACGCCCTTGAATTCGCTCATCGTGCCGAACCGGTTCGCCGACCAGATAAGAACAGCACTTAAGCGACCTGAGGGGAAGGTGCGTCGATGACGAGGGTGGCCCTATGACGAAGCTAGCGCTGTGCGGTGGGACCTACTCCAACCCGTATGCGTTGCGGGCCTTCGTCGACGACGCCCGAGCCCGCGGTGCCGACCGGCTGTGGTGCCTGGGTGACTTCGGCGCCTACGGGGCTGAGCCGGAGGCGATCTGGCCGTTGCTGACCGGCAACGGCATCGAGTGCATCGCCGGCAACTATGAACTCGCCATCGGCCGGGGTGATCCCGACTGCGGCTGCGGGTACGCCGACGCCGACGACAACGCCTTCGCCGCGATCGCCTACGACTACACGCTGCGGCACACCTCCCGGGAGTTCGCGGCGTGGATGCGGACCTTGGCCACCGAGCACCGGGAGACCGTCGACGGGGTGGCGCTGCACCTCGTGCACGGCTCCCCGCTGGCCGTCAACGACTTCTGGTGGGAATCGCTGCCCGACGACGCCCACCAGCTGCGCATCGATGCGTCCGGCGCGGACGTGATCTGCTGCACGCACTCCGGGCTGCCGTGGATCAGGCACTTCCCCGACGGCACTCTGGTGGTCAACGTCGGGGTGCTCGGCCGGCCGGCCAACGACGGCGGTCAGCATGTCTGGTACGCGCTGCTGGACTGCGCCGGCGGCCGGATCACCGCGGAGTTGGTGGCGCTGGACTACGACTGGCAGGCGCACGCCGCCTCAATGCGCAACGCCGGGCTACCGGAGGCGTTCACGCAGGCCGTGGAGACCGGTTGGTGGACCACCTGCCTGGAGATCGTGCCGCCGGTCGAACGCTCCCGGGGCCGCTTCCAGCTCTACAAATCGGCGATGCCGTCCTTCGCCGGCGCGGAGGTTTCCTGGGCCGCAGCGCCGGAGATCCCGGACAACGGTCTACCGGTACTGCCGCTGTTCGGCACCGCACTGTTCCCGCCCCGCCTGTGGCTCTACACCAACTTCCACTGCAACCTGGCCTGCAGCTACTGCTCCGTCGCCTCGTCCCCGCAGGCCCGCCGCAGGGCGCTCGGCCTGCCCCGGTTCCGCGAACTGGTCGACGAAGCAGTCGCGGAGGGCTTCACCGAGCTGTACGTCACCGGCGGCGAGCCCTTCCTCGAACGGGATCTCGTCGAGATGCTGCTGTACGCCACTGAGCAGCTCGACGTGGTATGCCTGACCAACGCGATGCTGTATCAGGGCTGGCGACGCACCCAGCTGGAGCGGCTGGCTGGCCGCGAACGGCTGATCCTGCAGACCTCGCTGGATGGTGCGCAGGCCCGGTTCCACGACGCCTACCGGGGGCCGGGATCCTGGGCCAAGGCGATGAACGGCCTGGACGTGGCACTGTCGCTGGGACTGCCGGTGCGGGTCGGCATGACCGAGACGGCGCTGAACTCTGCCCAGATCGAGCCGCTGCGGGCGCTGCTGGCCGCCAAGGGAATCCATGGCCGGGATTTCGCGGTGCGGCCGCTGGTCAAGCGGGGACACTCAGGAGATGGGGTGGCCATCAGTGACGACAACACCGTTCCCGAGCTGACCGTCACCGCCGACGGGTGGCACTGGCACCCCGCCGGCGCTGATCTCGGCACCTCGCCGGACCTGCTGCTCGCCGGACCCGACGTCAGCATGGCCGAGGCCAAGCGGCGCGCGGTAGAGCTGTTCCTGCGGCTGCGCCAGCGCGACGGCTCACTACCGCTGGTCTACAACTGCGCCGTCTAAGCCCCCCGCGTGTCCGGCTCTCCTGCACGGTGTGTCGGGCTCTCCTGCACGGTATGCCCGGGTTTGAGGGTGCTGGCCCTCGGCACCGCCAAACGTGGGTAACCCGAGCAGGTGCCGAACGATTGTGGGTGGCAAGCAGCGCACCGTCGCCGATTATTCGCGCAGCCTTGTTGAGGTGCGTCGTGAACTCGACCCCACCGACATCTCCGCTCACTGCAACGTCGGTGATGTCGAGTTCACTACGTGCACAATCGCTGCGCACGTAGTGCCGGGTGATTCGCTATTCGCGCACTGGTTGGCCGCTGACAAATTCGCGATGCTGGCCCCGGTACTGCCAACGTAGCCGCCAGGGTCGCAGGGCTGACTCGGCCTTGACTCGGAAGTCCATCTTGGACTGACCCACGGCGCGATCGGTGAAATGGATGGGTATCTCCATGATCTGGCAACCCCGGCGGCGGGCAAGGAAATTCATCTCGACCTGGAAGGCGTAACCGTTGGACCGGACGCGGGCGAGATCAAGACTCCGGAGCTCACAAGCGCTCCATAGTTTGAAACCAGCGGTGGCGTCATGGATGTCCAGGTCAAGGACGCGGTTGGCGTACCAGTTCCCGAAGCCTGACCAGTACCTGCGGTTGATGCCCCAGCTGCTGTCGATACTGCCGCCGGGGACGTAGCGGGAGCCGATCACGAGATCCGCGCCTGTTCGCAAGGCGGTGTGCAGCAGCCTGGGGATCGCGTCTACTGGATGGGAGCCGTCAGCGTCCATCTGTACGATCCACTCCGGCTCGTCGGGCGTGGCGGGGAAGTGGTCAAAATAGCCGTTGAGCGCGGCGGTGAACCCTTCCACGTAAGCGCGACCCAGCCCGTTCTTCATCGTGCGGTGCAGGACCGAGACGCGCTCGTGGGTCTGGGCCAACTCGTCAGCCAGCTGGCCGGTGCCATCCGGCGAATCGTCATCAACGACGAGCACCCGCAACGCCTCCAAGCGCAACGCGAGCAACGCGTCCACCAGCGACGGGAGGTTGTCCGCTTCGTTGTAGGTGGGCACCACCACCGTCACCGGCGTGCGCCACTCGTCGCCGCGCAGCTCGGCGAGCTCGGTCACGGAGTGCTCCTTCGGACGTCGACGTGTTCGTAGCGCAGCACGAATAATGCCCTAAGCCTGGACCGCACGATGATCGAGAAGCAGTAGGTGCCGTTCAGTGCACAGTCTGAGAGTAGGCGTTGACCACCTCGTCGACCTGCTCGTAGCCGACCCGGAGCAGGAAGGTGCTGTTGCGTCCGTAGGACTTCATCCCCAGCACGAAGAAGTTCGGCTCCGGCACCCGCAGTGCATCCACCCCATGCGAAGCCTGTGCTAGGCAATCCCCCGAGCCGTCACCCGCTGCGCCCAGCAGCGCCGCCGACAGGTTCATCGGCGCGGCGGTGGCGTAGCACTCGTGCACCTGCAGCTGCCGGTACAGCGAAGTGTCACCCAGGAAGCCGGTCAATCCGATGATGCGGTCGACGACGAGCTCGTCGACGTCGCCGGTGGTGGACCGGAGTGTGACCACCACCCCGTCGTCGGTGCCGTGTTTGGGGATCCGGAGTGAGTCGATCACCACGGCGGTGCGCACCTGGACGCCGGGGACCGCGCCGGACCGCAACCGCTGGGCTACCGCGACCAACTCCTGGCGCTGCTCCAGGGGGTCTTCGGGAACCTCCCCCCAGTCCGGGTCGGCCGCCCGCACCGCCCACACCACGCTCGTTCCGGGTCGCTCGACCACCAGCTCTGCAAGATCACGCGCTACGGTCTGGGCTGACTTGCCGGCGCCGACCAGCAGTACCCTGCGGCCCGCCCACTCGTCGGCCTCGCGACCCAGATCGGGGATCCGGCTGGTGATCCGGTCAGCCACCCGCAACTCGCCCGGTGCCGGGATCCCGCCGTCGCCGAGGAAATTGGCCCGGCCGTAGTTGCCGGTGCAGTCCAGCAGCAGATCAGCGTGCTCGACCCGTTCGACGTCGTCGGCGCCATCGTGTGGGCCGGCCAGCAGCAACCGGAACGGGTGCGAACCGCGCTGCTGGGTCGCGATCTCCTCGTGCTTGAGCAGGCCCTGCCGGGCGACGGCGAGCACCTGGGTGCGGCGGCGAATGACCGCGGCCAGCGCGGGTAGCTCGGCCAACGGGCGAAGCAACTGCTCGGCGAACTCACCGCCGGTCGGGCAGTGCTCAGCCGGTCCGGGTGGGGCAATGCCGGCGGCGTTCAGATACCCGAGCATCCGCGGTGACACGTTCATCGACCAGGGCGTGAACAGCCGGATGTGGCTCCACGCTGTCACGTTGGCCGCCACCGAGGCAGCCGACTCGTACACGGTGCAGGGCCAACCGTTGTCCAGGCAGGCCAGCGCGGCATCCAGGCCGATCGGCCCGGCGCCGAGGATCGCGACGCGGCCAGGTCCAGGATTGGATGCGGGTGTCTCGAGGCCCTCGGTGGTTGCGTCAGCTACCGCGGTCACGTGCCCTCCGTCAGCTCGGTCATGCTCGAATGCGCCCATAAGGTAGGGGCTATTCCAGCTACCTGTTCGGCGCTGGCGGGGAGATCGGATCGACCACGACCATGGTAAGCAAGCCGCTGACGGTGTCGATCGTGGTGCCTGCACTCAATGAGGCAGCACACATCGAGGGCTGCCTGCGGCGGTTGCGCGGCGACTTCCCCGACTGCGAGCTGGTGGTGGTCGACGGCGGCAGCACCGATGAGACCTTCGACCTCGCGGCGCGGCACGCCCACACCGTCCGCAGCGCTGCCGGCCGCGCCACCCAGATGAACGCCGGAGCCGCGCTGACCACCGGTGACATCCTCTGGTTCATCCACGTGGACTGCCAGGTCCCTCCCGAGGCCCTCGCCTTGCTCCGGCGCGCGGTCGCCGACTCCGGCGTGGTCGGCGGCGGCCTGCAACTGAGATTCGACCAGCGCACCCTCGGGCTGGACTGCCTGGCGATCAGCTCCAACCAGCGGGCTCGCCGGCTGCACTGGATATTTGGCGACCAGGCGATGTTCGTCCGCCGTGACGTGTTCGAGGCGGTAGGTGGCTTCCCCGCGCTGCCGCTCATGGAGGATCTGGAAATGTCGCGCATCTTGCGGCGACGGGGTCGGCTTGTGGTGCTACCGGCCACCGTCACCGCCTCGGCTCGGCGGCTGATCGAGCAGGGGCCGTGGCGCATGACCGTGCTGATGCAGCTACTCAAGCTGCAGTATTTCCTCGGCGTCGATCCGGAGCGGATTCGCCGACGTTACGAAGTGGGCACCCGCCGCGGGCGTCGGCGCCGGTCGGCTACCACCCGGGCCCGGCAATAGGACGGCAATAGGACACTGGCGTCATGGCAGACGCACCACGGTTGTGGATGCGGCACGAGGTGCGACCCACCGAACGCCGCGCACCGATCGTGCCCGCGGACGTGCGGCTGCTCGTCGACGAAGGAATCCTGGTCACCGTCGAGGAGTCACCGCAGCGGGTGTTCCCGGTGGACGACTACGCCGCGGCGGGCTGCGCGGTAGCCCCGGCGGGCAGCTGGGTCGACGCACCGGACGACGTATTCGTGGTCGGCCTCAAGGAGCTGCCGGATATCCCGGAGGCTCTGCGCCACCGGCACGTCTACTTCGGACACGCATACAAGGGCCAGGCGGCCGCGGCCGAGCTGCTCAGCCGGTTCGTCACGGGCGGTGGTGCGTTGCTCGACCTGGAGTATTTGACCGACGAGGCCGGGCATCGCCTGGCCGCGTTCGGGTACTGGGCCGGTTACGTCGGCGCCGGGCTGGCCGTGCTGCACCTGTGCGGGTCCCTGGAGACGCCGCTGCGCCCGCAGACCCGCGATGAGCTTGATGAGGCGCTTCGCTCCACGTCCGGCACTCCGACGGCGCTGGTGATCGGGGCGCTCGGCCGGTGCGGGCGGGGTGCCCGCGATGCGCTCGCGATGGCCGGCCTGGCCCCGACCTCCTGGTCTCTCGAGGAGACGCGAAACCTGGACAAGCCGGCGCTGCTGGCGCACGACATGCTGGTCAACACCGTGCTCAACACCCACCCGGTGGCGCCGTTCGTCACGGAGTCCGATTTGGACGATCCGGCGCGCAAGCTGCGGGTGCTGGCCGACGTCAGCTGCGACGTAACCTCGGACTGCAACGTGCTGCCGGTCTCCGATCGGATCACCGAGTGGGACGCGCCGGCGCGGCGCCTGCGCGAGGGCCACACCCCGGTCGATGTGATCGCCATCGACAACCTGCCGTCGCTGCTGCCGGCTGAGGCAAGCGCCGCCTTCTCCGCCGACCTGGTGCCGCACCTTCGGATGCTGGGCAACGAGGCCAGGCCGTGGCGACGCGCCCTGGACCATTTCCACACCGCCACGAGGGGACTCCGGTCAGCGGGGTAGCAGCAGGAGCTTGCCGGTGGTGCGGCGGCCCTGCAGGTCCTGATGGGCGCGGCGGGCCTCGGCCAGCGGGTAGCGACCGCCGATGCTGATCCGCAGCGACCCGTCCTGGATTGCGTCGAACACCTCGCCTGCTCGCCAGGTGAGCTCGTCGCGGGTCGCGACATAGTGCGCCAGCATCGGGCGGGTGAGGAACACCGAGCCGGCCGAATTCAGCCGCATTGGGTCCACCGGGGGCACCCGCCCGCTGGCCGCGCCGTAGAGCGCGAGCATCCCGCGTGGACGAAGCGAGGCGAGGCTGGCGTCGAACGTCGACGCGCCAACCCCGTCGTAGACAGCGGCGACGCCTTGCCCGCCGGTCAACCGGCGGACCTCGCCGGCTACGTCGTCGATCTCGGTGTAGCGGATCACGTCCGCCGCTCCGGCCTCCCGAGCCAGCCGCTCTTTCTCCAGGGTGGATACGGTCCCGATCACCCGGCCGCCACGGGCGGTGGCCAGCTGGGTGAGCAGCTGACCCATCCCGCCCGCCGCGGCGTGGACCAGTACGGTGTCGCCGGGCTGCACGGGGTGCACGGACACCGTGAGGTAGTGCGCGGTCATGCCCTGCAGCAGGCTGCCCGCTGCGGTCTCAATGTCCACGCCGTCGGGTACCGGCAGGGCCTGCTCGGCGGGCACCACGGCAAGGTCGGCGTAGCTGCCGAGGCTGGTCGCCCACGCCACCCGGTCACCGACCGCGATGCCGCCGGTGCCGGGGCCAACGGCGATAACGGTGCCGGCGCCCTCCGAACCGGGGATGAACGGCAGCGGGATCGGGTACGCGCCGCTGCGGAAGTAGGTGTCGATGTAGTTGACCCCGGCTGCGGCGAGCTCGACGAGCAGCTGGCCGGGGCCAGGCTCCGGGTCAGGTAGCTCAGCCAGCCGCAGGACCTCGGGACCGCCGGTCTCGGTGACCTGGATCGCGCGCATGGCGCCAGCCTACGAGCCGCCGGCCAAGGCCCTCCTGGCCAGCCCGAGCGGCAGGCACCCGGAACCGGCGAGGGTGTCGTGGAATCCCCGTAGGTCGCCGGTCCACTCCGTGCGCATGTGCTCGATCTCCAGGCACCCGGTCAGGTAGGAGGGAGCCTGGGTGGGCCAGGCGCAGTACCGGTCGACCTCGGCTTTGGCGGTGCCGGGGGACAGCGACGCACGGGTGGCCATGAATTCCTCGGCCTGTGCCGGGTCCATGTCCTCGCAGTGCAGGGCGGTGTCCACCACGATCCGGGCTGCCCGGAAGATCCGGGCTTCCAGGTGCGCGAGCTCGTGCGCCGGATCGGTGAAGTAGCCCTGCTGGCGCATCATGCCCTCGGCGTAGAGCGCCCAACCCTCCGCGAAGTAGCTGCTGCGATGCACGGCCCGCACCGCCGGGGACCGGTCGGCCGACCAGGACAGCTGCCAGTGATGCCCGGGGTAGGCCTCATGCACGGCGATGGTGGGCAACTGCGCGCGGGCGTTGGTGCGCAGCCGCTGGGTGATCTGCTCGTCGGTGGCGCCGTCCGGGGTGAAGGGCACGAAGAAGTGGCCGGTGCGGGATCGGGTCAGTGCAGGCGGCTGCAGGTAGGAGGCCACCGCGAGGATCGGGCGTTGGAAGGCCGGTGCCGGCACTACCCGGCACTGCTCGCCTTCGGCGAAAGTCACCAGTTCGCGGTCGGCGAGGAAGGCCCGGGCCCGCGCGGTCTCGGCCTCGTACTCCGCGCGCATCGCCTGCAACGTGGGCGGGTGGTCGTCCTGCAGGGCTTCCATGGTGGCTCGCCAGTCGGCGCTGCCGCCGGGCACCTGGACTGCCAGCTCCCGCATCTGCGCATCGAGGGTGTCCCAGGCCGCGACGCCCCGGCGGTGCAGCTCGGCTGCTCCGTGGCCAAGCAGCTCTCGCTGTTGTAATAGCGCTGAGTAGAGGGTCTCGCCTGTTCGCCAGTCGCCGGTGGCGCGATCAGCGAAGTCGGTGAGGAAATCGGTGGTCTCCTCGAACGCCTGCACCGCAGGTCCGGCCGCGTTCACCAGGCGCGCCCGCAGCTCCGGGTCGGTGACCTCGGCGGGCAGCGAGTCGCGAAGAAACGCCGGCCCGGCGGCGGCCTGCCCGACAGCCCGGCGCACTATCCGCGGCGCGGCCAGCCCGGCGTCCAGGTTCGCCCGGCACGACGCCAGCACCGCGGGCAGCTCCGTGAGCCGGGACACTGCCGCGTCCACCAGCTCCGGCTCCGGGTGTAGCCGGTGCAGGAACGGCAGCAGCAAACCGGCGAACACGGGGGTGAGATACACCGACGGGTCGCGCCGCCAGGCAGGCCACCCGGCTAGCAGCAGCTCTCCCCGCAGCGTCGAGACGACGAGGTCCCGATCGATCCCGTCCTGCTCAGCCTCGAACCGGGCCAGCCACGTCGTGGCCTCCCGCATGTGGTTATCGAAGGCGGCGGCGCTGAAGTCGCCGAGCCGGTGGGAGTACCCGGGGGCGCCGAGCGCGTCCGCGTGCACCGGGTTCCGGTCGAAGTACCAGTCGAGGTAGGCGGCGATCTGGCCGGGCTCAGGATCGTGGCTCACGACTCTCGAAACTATCCCAACCTTTGCGCCGGTCGGGACTCCCTCGCCGCTGGATCACCGGCGTGCGGTGCCGGCAGGGGCACGTGGTCGCGGATCCGGCAGCTCGTCCAGAACGCGGCCATCGCCACGACCACCAAGCCAGCACCTAGGACGTGCAGCGCGACCAGTGCTTCGGGCACCCCGGTGAGGTACTGCACGAGACCCAGCGTGCCCTGGGCGAGCACCACGCCGACCAGCACTGTGTAGTACCGCCAGGTGCGAGCCGGCACACCCACCGCCCGCAGCGCGAAACCCAGACCGGCGAGCAATCCGAGGAAGCCGACGAGCAGATCGGCGTGCAGCTGCGCCATTGCCGGGACACCAACCGCGAGCCGGGGAGTAGCGGTGTCGCCGGCGTGCGGCCCCGCTGCGGTCACCAGCGTCCCGGCGATCAGCAGCGCCGCTAGTACTGCAGTGGAGATGCCCAGCAAGCCGCGTAGCGCGCCAGGTAGGTGCCAGTGCGGCGGGGCGTCGCCCTCAGCGAAGGCCGCGACCAGCAGCACCGCCAGCCACACCAGCACCATCGACACGAGAAAGTGCGCCGCGACGGTCCACCACGCCAGCCCGGTCAGGACCGTGATGCCGCCGAGGACGGCCTGCAACGCGACACCGAGTGGCATCGTCGCCGCCAGCAGTACCAGCCGCCGGCGCCGGGGCCGGACCAGCAGCGCGACCACCAGGCAGGCCAGCCCGACCAGACCGACCAGGCCGGTGAGCAGGCGATTGCCGAACTCGATCCACTGATTGAGTGCGGCGACGTCCGGATGTGGTTCCGGCACCAGGCTGCCCGGGAAGCACTGCGGCCAGGTCGGGCAGCCCAACCCTGAGCCGGTCACCCGCACCACTGAGCCGGTTACCGCGATGCCCCCCTGGGTGATCACCGCAGCGATCGCCGTAGCCCGCGACAGGCCGGCCAGCGGGCGCGTCGGGGAGGCTGCGGCAGGCACAGCTGAGATGGTAGGTATCCGCCGCGCCTGCCCTCCCTCGGGTACGTCGGCTTGCTGAGGAGAGTTCGTCTCCTGTGCCGTCGAAGCGGCAGCTACCCCATCGGTGAGTACCAACCGGCGATGGTTCCCGCCCGATGCCAGCAATGCCGGTCTCGGGGCTTTCGGTTATTGGACGACGAGTTCGTGTTCGTCGAGTCGCTGGCTGGAGAGCAGTTGCTGAGTACTTCGGAGCAGGCCCGGCCCATCCTCGAAGCGTTTCGAGACGCTCCGCGCTTCGTCGACTACAGGGCCGGATGCCGTGGCCTGTCGAGCGTGCCGCGACTGAGCTGAGGAAATGAAAACGGTGCTGGCTCAGCCGCGACGACGCGGATCGGCTTAGTGTCGGATGATTTTCCACTTCTTGTAGTCCCGATACTTGTCCTTGCCCGCCCAGACGTTGTGCATGTCCCGCCGGGCACGAAGGCGCTCCGCTCGCCATCGGCCGAGGGTCATGCCGCCACCGATACCGAGGATGATCAACCAAAGCATCATGTTGTTGTCCATAACGGAATGTATATCGGTCCCGTCACCGACCGTAGTGCTTAGTGGACAGCGACGCGCCGTGCACGATCGGGGGGACACGCAGGGGGAGAATGACCTGACGCAGAACGACAGCCGGGAGCTGTGAGAACTCCCGGCAATCTACTAACCAAATACGCGGACCTGATCGTCCTTGGCACGTATTTGGCTCGCCACCAATGGCAGAAGTGTACGACACACCTGCCGGGTCCGTCCGCCAGGTAGTCGAGGTCAGCGTGTCGAGAGACACGGAGGACTCCATGAGCCACAACGGGATCTGCGTGCAACGCCCCGACGCCTCCGCGCCGTCCTATACGAGCGCCTGGGCTCAGTAGTGGTCGCTGAGCTGATCTTCGCGACGCTCCCGGCCAACTAGCCCGCCGGATCGGGGCGAACAGCTCTCCTGTTCCCGAACTCAACAGGAGAGCTGTTCGCCCGGCCCCGGACAGCTCTCCTGTTGAGTTCGGGAACCGGAGGGTTGATCGCAAACCTGGAGGTTGGGGCCTGCGGGTTCAGGACAGGCGCAGGGTGCGGGCGGCAAGCGCGCCGGCGGCGGCGGCCCAGGTCAGTAGGATCCCCAGTGCGGCCCAGGGGGTAGCGCCCCGGACCAAGGCGGCGTGCAACCCCTCGGCCAGCGCGCCGGAGGGCAGCGCGGCGGCGAGCATCGACAACGGGCCGGGCAAGGCCCGCACCGACAGCACGATGCCGCCCGCCACGACGAGCAGCAGCCACACCGTGTTGGCGACCGCGAGTACCACTTCGGCCCGCAGCACACCTCCGAGTAGCACCCCGAGCGCGCCGAACGCCGCCGTGCCGGCGAGGATCAGCAACGCGGCGGGCGCGATACCTGCCGGCTCCGGGCGCCAGCCCAGCGCGGCGGCCACCACCCCGAGCACCACCAGCTGCACTGCCACCACCCCGAGCACCGCGAGCATCCGGCCGGTGACCAGCGACCATCGCGGCAATGCCGTGGCGGCCAGCCGTTTGAGCACGCCGTAGCGGCGGTCGAAGCCCAGCGCGATGGCCTGCCCGGTGAAGGCGGTCGACATCACCGCCAGCGCCAGAATGTGCGGGGTGACGTTGTCCACCCGTGGGCTGGGTACCGGCAACACCGTCAGCGCAGTGAGCCCGACCAGCAGCCCCAGCGGGATTAGCAGGGTGAGCAGGACCTGCTCGGCGTTGCGCAGGGTGAGGACGAATTCGGTGCGGGCCTGGGTGAGCAGCATCCGCGGCAGCCGGCCCCGGCCCGGTGCCGGTGTGAAGGTGCCGGGGGGAAATCGGGTCACGACCGGAGTTCCCGCCCGGTGAGCTCGAGGAAGACGTCCTCCAGGCTGCGCCGGTCCACCCGCAGGTCCTCGGCGAACACACCCTGCTGGGCGCACCACGCCGTCACGGTGGCCATCACCTGCGGGTCGATCCCGCCCTCGACCAGGTACCCGCCGGGACGGGGTTCACTGGCCCGGCACCCCTCGGGTAGTGCGCTGGACAGCAGGCCGAGGTCCAGACCGGGCCTGGCCGCGAACCGCAGTTGCCGTTGCGCGCCTGCGGTGGTCAGCTCTGCGGGGCTGCCCTGAGCGACCACCCGGCCATGGTCGATGATCACCACTTGGTCGGCCAGCGCCTCGGCCTCCTCCATCAGGTGCGTGGTGAACAGCACGCCGACGCCGTCCGCGCGCAGGCTTGCGACGATGTCCCAGACCAGCCGGCGGGCCTGCGGGTCCATCCCGGCGGTGGGCTCGTCGAGGAACACCACCTCCGGCCGCCCGACCAGGGCACAGGCCAGTGCGAGGCGCTGCTGCTGGCCGCCGGACAGCCGTTTGTAGGGCACCCGGGCTACGGGTGCGAGTCCGAGCACGTCGAGCAGCCATCCGACGTCCAGCGGCCGGGCCGCACATACCGCGACCAGGCCGAGCATCTCGCCGGCTCGTACGCCCGGGTAGGCCCCGCCGCCCTGTGGCATCACCCCGATCCGGGGACGCAACGCTGCACCGTCGGCGATCGGGTCCAGTCCCAGCACGCGGACCACGCCGGCATCCGGGCGCAGGAACCCCTCGCACACCTCCACCGTGGTGGTCTTGCCGGCACCGTTGGGCCCGAGCAGAGCCAGCACCGTGGCGGGCGGCATGCGCAGGTCGAGGCCGTTGACAGCCTGGACGGCGCCGAAGGTGCGGACCAGACCGCAGACCTCGACGGCAGCCGGTGGCGCGGACGGGCTCACGTTCACAGAGCCTAGGTCGCCACCCCGGATCCGGGTGTACCGGCCCGAGCCGCGACGCCCTGCGCGGGCGACTGCTTCCAGCCGGGCCACAGGGTCGCCGACAGCGGTGGCATGCGCCCGCGAACCAGCAGCAGCGGCACCACCAGGGTGACCATCGCGGCCCCGATCGCGGTCGGTACCACCCAGGCCCGGAACATGAAGTCCGCCCCGGTCGGTCCCACCACCACCGCAAGCAGCGCCGAGGCCACGGTGGCAGTGGTGCGAAACGCCGGGTGGGTGGCCGACGCCGCCAGCGGGATCGCGGCCCACAGCAGGTACCACGGATGCACCACCGGCCCCAGCAGCACGACGGCACCCAGCCCCACGCCGAGCCCGGCCAGCGGCTCCATCCGCCCCCGCCAGCAGCGCCACAGCAGCAGCAGGCAGACCCCCCCGGCTGCGACCAGCCCGACGGCCCGGGCCAGCACGAGCACTGAGGTGGTGTGGTCGCCCAGTCCTAGCCCGCTGCCGATCCCGCCGGCTAGCAGGCCGAGGTCGGTCGCTATCGACATCCAGCTGCGCACCGCGTTGGGCGTGCCCAGCGCACCAGTCCAGCCGAAGCCCAGCCCGGTGCCCAGCCCGATCGCCACGGTGGTGGCCACTGCGACTCCGCTGACCAGCGCCGCCGCCTGCAGGAGGTCGCGCGGTCGACCACCACGGTGGCGGGCCAGCCAGACTGTGACGAACCCGAGGGCCAGCGCGGCGGGAATCTTCACCTGCGCCGCGGCCGCGATGAGCACCGTGCCGCCGAGCAGGGCCGGACCCACTACGGGTCGGCCCACTGCGGGCCGGCGCAGCGCCAACTCCAGCCCGACCAGCATCAAGCCGATCATCAGCGCTTCGTTGTGCACCCCGCTGACCAGATGGAACAACACCAATGGGTTGGCGACGCCGAGCCACAGGGCGAACACCGGTGACACACCCACCCGGCGGGCCAGGCGCGGCAGCGCCCAGACGATCATCACCAGGCCGGCCACCGCGAGGGTGCGGTGCAGCAGCACACCGAGCACGACGTCGTTGCCGGCGATCCAGTCGATCGGCCGGCCGAGGGTGAGGAAAAACGGGCCGTAGGGTGCCGGCGTATTGCGCCAGATCGTGGGGATCCCCCGGACCAGCGGGTGGTCCACGCCCAATGCGTCGGCCGGGCCGAGTACATAGGGGTCCAGCCCGCGATTGGCCATCGCGCTCTGCGCCAGGTAGCTGTAGACGTCCCGGCTGAACATCGGTGGGGCGACCAGCAGCGGGAGCGCCCACATCATCATCGTGCGGTCCAGCTGGGCTCGGGAGATCAGCCGGGCACGTCCGGGAGCGGCCAACGCACCCAGCCACAACCAGGCCAGCACCACCATGGCGATGCCGGTGTAGGCGACCGCCAGCGATGCGGTGGGCATCCGGTTGAACAGACCCAGCACAGGCTGGCCGACCACCGGATTGCCCAGCACCGGAGCCGTGCCCGCGCCGAGTGACCCCAGCCCCATGAGCAGTGCGCCTGCGGTGCCGAACCGGCGCACCGTATCGAACTGGCGGGCCTCGACCGGACCCAAACCGGTGCCCCCGGATGGGGCGCCGAGCGGCGCTTCCAGCGCGGGCTCGGATGCCCAGAAACGGACACCCACACCCCGCACCTTCCCGGCCACCACGCCGCGAAGGGTAGCCGTGCCATCGCCACCACCCTCCAGTGAGCACACCGGGGGTTTGCACCTACCGCTGAAATACGTAACATGGACGTTGTGAAAAACGTCGGGACGGACCGAACACCGGTGGCGCCTGCGCCCCCCGGTGGTGATGGCCGGACCCGCGAGTCGGTGGCGCGGATGTTGCTGGAGCACGGGCCGGTGACCGCGGCGCAGGTCGCCGAATCGCTCGGGCTGAGCCCCGCTGCGGTGCGTCGCCATCTGGATGCCCTGCTCGCTGACGGGCAGGCCAGCTACCGCTCGGCACCGCGCCGCGGTCCCCGCGGCCGGGGCCGTCCGGCCAAGTTGTTTCTGCTCACCGCTGCCGGGCGGTCGCGGTTCGGGCACACTTACGACGATCTTGCCGTGGCGGCACTGCACTTCCTGTCCGAGCGCGAGGGCGAGCAGGCGGTCCGCTCGTTCGCCGAGCGGCGAGTCATCGACCTAGTCGATCGGCACCGGGCCGAGGTGGCCGCTGCGGCCGACCCGGTCGCGCGGGCCGAAGCACTGGCGGTCGCTCTGAGCGTCGAGGGCTACGCTGCGTCAACCGAGCACGTCGGCGCCGGTGCGCAACTGTGCCAGCATCATTGCCCGGTCTCGCATGTGGCCGCGGAGTTCCCGCAACTGTGCGAGGCCGAGACCGCCGCCTTCGCCGATCTGCTCGGCACGCATGTGCAGCGGCTAGCCACTATCGCCCGCGGCGACGCGGTATGTACGACATACGTTCCCGAGGCCCGGGTGCCGCACGGCGTCCGGACGACTGATCCCACCACAAAGAAACCGGATGGAGGCGTCTCGGCATGACGACTGCTCCTGAGCAGGACGTGCGAGCGCATACGGAACCGCTCACCCAGGAAGAAACGCTCTCCAGGCTGGGTAACTACGAATACGGCTGGGCCGACTCTGATACCGCTGGAGCTACCGCCCAGCGCGGTCTGTCCGAGGCCGTGGTGCGCGATATCTCAGCCAAGAAGAACGAGCCTGAGTGGATGCTGGAGACCCGGCTCAAGGCGTTGCGAATGTTCCATCGCAAGCCCATGCCGCACTGGGGCGCCGACCTTTCCGGCATCGACTTCGACAACATCAAGTACTTCGTCCGGTCGACCGAGAAGCAGGCCACATCCTGGGAGGAACTGCCCGAGGACATCAGGGCCACTTACGATCGGCTGGGCATCCCCGAAGCGGAGAAGGCCCGGCTGGTGGCCGGTGTGGCTGCGCAGTACGAGTCCGAGGTCGTCTACCACAAGATCCGTGAGGACCTCGAGGAGTTGGGGGTCCAGTTCCTGGACACCGACACTGCATTGCGCGAGCACCCGGAGATCTTCCAGGAATACTTCGGCAGCGTTATCCCCGCTGGGGACAACAAGTTCGCCGCATTGAACACCGCGGTATGGTCCGGGGGGTCGTTCATTTACGTGCCGCCCGGTGTGCACGTCGATATCCCACTGCAGGCCTACTTCCGGATCAACACCGAGAACATGGGCCAGTTCGAGCGGACGCTGATCATCGTCGACGAGGGCGCCTACGTGCACTACGTGGAGGGCTGCACGGCGCCGATCTACAAGTCGGATTCGCTGCACTCGGCCGTGGTGGAGATCATCGTGCGCAAGGGCGGGCGATGCCGGTACACCACGATCCAGAACTGGTCCAACAACGTCTACAACCTGGTCACCAAGCGGGCCACTGCCGCCGAGGGCGCCACCATGGAGTGGATCGACGGCAACCTCGGCTCCAAGGTCACCATGAAGTACCCGTCGGTGTGGCTGATCGGTGAGCACGCCAAGGGTGAGGTGCTCTCGGTGGCCTGTGCCGGTGAGGGCCAGCACCAGGACGCCGGGGCGAAGATGGTGCACGCCGCGCCGCACACGTCGAGCACGATCGTCTCCAAGTCGGTGGCCCGTGGCGGCGGCCGCACCTCCTACCGCGGGCTGGTGCAGGTCAACGAAGGTAGCCATCACTCCCGTTCCACGGTCAAGTGCGACGCCCTGCTGGTCGACCAGATCAGCCGGTCGGACACCTACCCTTACGTCGACATCCGCGAGGACGACGTGTCGATGGGCCACGAGGCCACCGTCTCCAAGATCAGCGATGACCAGCTCTTCTACCTGATGAGCCGGGGGCTGACCGAGGACGCGGCGATGGCCATGATCGTGCGCGGATTCATCGAGCCGATCGCCCGCGAACTGCCCATGGAGTACGCGCTGGAGCTCAACCGCCTGATCGAGCTGCAGATGGAAGGAGCCGTCGGCTGAGATGACGGCTACCACTGACCGACCGGCCGAGCACGGCCTGGTCGAACACTCGCACGGCGCCAGCCCTGCACAAGACGGCGTGCCGATGGTCTCCCGAGGGCAGCGGTTCACCTCCTATGACGTGGACGCCTTCGAGGTGCCCACCGGTCGTGAGGAGGTGTGGCGGTTCACCCCGTTGCGCCGGCTGCGCGGGTTGCACCAGGGTGTCGCGGCCACCGGCACTGCGCAGGTCATCGTGCAGGCAGCCAGCGGCGTCACGGTCGAGGAGGTGGGGCGGGAGGATCCGCGCCTCGGCGACGGTGGCGTCCCGGCCGACCGGGTGGCTGCGCAGGCCTGGAGCGCTGTAGAGAAGGCCACCATGGTGACCGTGGCTGCGGAAACTCGGATCGAGGACCCGGTGATGATCACCGTCACCGGGCCCGGCCCGGGTGAAGTCGCCTACGGGCACCTGCAGGTGCGTCTCGAGCCCTTCGCCGAGGCCGTGGTGGTGCTCGACTATCGGGGCAACGGCACCTACGCCGAGAACGTCGAACTGATCCTGGCCGACGGTGCCCGGCTGACCCTGGTCAGCGTGCAGGACTGGGCCGACGACGCCGTGCATGTCGCTGCACAACACACCCGGTTGGGTCGCGACGCGGTGCTGCGGGCCATCACCGTAAGCCTGGGTGGCGATCTGGTCCGGCAATCCCCAACAGTGACGTTCACCCAGCCCGGCGGGGACGCCGAGCTGCTCGGGCTGTACTTCGCCGACGCCGGGCAGCACCTGGAACACCGGTTGCTGGTCGACCACGCTGTGCCACACTGCCGATCCAACGTCGCCTACAAGGGTGCGCTGCAAGGCAGTCCTGGCAAACCCGACGCGCACACCGTGTGGATCGGGGATGTGCTCATCCAGGCAGCCGCCGAGGGAACCGAGACCTTCGAGGTCAACCGCAACCTGGTACTCAACGACGGCGCGCGGGCCGATTCGGTGCCCAACCTGGAGATCGAGACCGGGGAGATCGTCGGCGCCGGGCACGCCAGCACCACGGGGCGCTTCGACGACGAGCAGCTTTTCTACCTGACCTCCCGGGGTATCCCGGCCGAGCTGGCCCGGCGGCTGGTCGTCCGGGGCTTCTTCGGCGAGATCCTGCAGAAGATCACCGTCCCGCAGGTACGCGAGCGGCTCGAGGCGGCGATCGAGGCCGAGCTGCAGGCGGTGGGGGTATGAGCCCGATCCGCGTCTGCGGCCTGACCGATCTCAAGGAGGACGTACCTGCCGGATTCGAGGTTGACAGCGTGCCGGTGGTCCTGGTCCGCCAAGGCGATCAGGTGTTCGCGCTGGCCGATGTCTGCTCGCACGCTGAGATCGCGCTGTCCGAGGGCGAGATCACCCGCAAGGGCCTGGAGTGCTGGTTGCATGGCTCGTGCTTCGACCTGCGCACCGGCGAGCCGTCCTCACCACCGGCCTCCGAACCGGTGGAGACCTACGCCGTGACCATCGACGGTGACGACGTCTACGTCGATCCGTCGAGTCCTACCAACCGTTAGCGGGAGCTGAGAACACACCGATGGCCACTCTGGAGATCAAGGACCTGCACGTTTCGGTCCGCACCGACGACGAGCAGACCCCCGACAAGGAGATCCTCGGCGGTGTCGATTTGACCGTCCGGGCAGGGGAGACCCACGCGATGATGGGCCCCAACGGGTCGGGCAAATCCACCCTGGCCTACTCGATCGCCGGGCACCCCAAATACCAGGTCACCTCCGGACAGGTGCTGCTCGACGGTGCCGATGTGCTCACGATGTCGGTGGACGAACGCGCCCGAGCGGGCCTATTTCTTGCCATGCAGTACCCGGTTGAGGTGCCCGGCGTCTCGATGACGAACTTCCTTCGCACCGCCGCCACCGCGATCCGTGGCGAGGCACCTAAGCTGCGCATCTGGGTCAAGGAGGTCAAGGCAGCGATGTCCAATCTGGACATCGAGCCGTCCTTCGCCGAGCGCAACGTGAATGAGGGGTTCTCCGGCGGGGAGAAGAAGCGTTTCGAGATCCTGCAGCTGTCCCTGCTCAAGCCTAAGATCGCGATACTGGACGAGACCGATTCGGGCCTGGACGTGGATGCACTGCGGGTGGTATCCGAGGGTGTGAACCGGTACCGGGCCAGCGGCAACGTCGGGGTGCTGCTGATCACCCACTACACCCGGATCCTGCGGCATATCACGCCGGACCACGTGCATGTCTTCGCGGGTGGACGGATCGTCGAGTCCGGCGGCCCGGAGCTCGCGGAGGAACTGGAGGCTGGTGGCTATGAGCGCTTCGCCATCAGGACCTGACAGGGGGTGACCATTGTGGCTGCACTAGCTTCTGGGCCAATCATGGCTTCTGGGCCACTCACGGCCAGCGAGCAGGAGAAGATCCGCGCTGACTTCCCGATCCTGTCGCGCACGGTGCGGGACGGCCGGCCGCTGGTGTACCTCGACTCCGGTGCCACCTCGCAGCGGCCCCGGCAGGTTCTCGACGCCGAGCGCGCCTTCCTCGAGCAGCACAACGCGGCGGTGCACCGCGGCGCGCACCAGCTCGCCGAGGAGGCCACCGACGCCTACGAGTCAGCGCGGGCCCGGATCGCGGCATTCGTCGGTGTCGGCCCCGGGGAGGTGGTGTTCACCAAGAACGCCACCGAGGGGATCAACCTGGTCGCCTACGCGTTGAGCAACTGTTCGATCGCGGGGGCAGCGGTGCAGCGCTTCGCCCTGGGGGCTGGCGACGAGGTCGTGGTGACCGAGATGGAGCACCACGCCAACCTGGTGCCGTGGCAGGAGCTGTGCCGTCGTACCGGCGCGACGCTGCGCTGGTACCAGGTAACTGACGGCGGCCGGCTTGATCTGGACTCGCTGGAACTGTCCGAGCGCACCAAGGTGGTGGCTTTCACCCACCAATCCAACGTGATGGGCACCGTCCCCCCGGTCGCGGAACTGGTCCGCCGGGCTCGCGAGGTCGGCGCGCTGACCGTGCTGGACGCCTGCCAGTCGGTGCCGCACAGCCCGATCGACTTCGCCGCGCTGGACGTCGACTTCGCGGTGTTCTCCGGGCACAAGATGCTGGGACCTTCCGGGGTCGGCGTGCTCTACGGTCGCCGCGGGCTGCTCGAGGCGTTGCCGCCGTTCCTCACCGGTGGGTCGATGATCGAGCTGGTGAAGATGGAAGGCTCCACCTACGCCCCGCCGCCGCAACGTTTCGAGGCCGGTGTTCCGATGACCTCCCAAGCGGTCGGTCTGGGCGCGGCGGTGGACTACCTGTCGGAGGTGGGCATGGACCGGGTCGCCGCGCATGAGCATGTCTTGACCGAGCAGGCGCTGGCCGGCCTGTCGGAGTTCGGCGGCCTGCGGATCATCGGTCCCACCGACACCGAGCACCGGGGCGGCGCGGTCTCCTTCATCCTGGACGATGTGCACGCGCACGACGCCGGGCAGGTACTCGACGACCTGGGGGTAGCGGTGCGGGTAGGACACCACTGTGCCTGGCCGCTGCACCGCCGCTTCGGTATCTCAGCCACGGTGCGGGCCAGCTTCGCGCTGTACAACACACCTGCCGAGGTCGAGGCGCTGCTGGCCGGTGTGCACGAGGTGCGCCGGTTCTTCCGGGTGCCGGCATGAAACTGGAGCAGATGTACCAGGAGATCATCCTGGACCACTACCGCCACCCACACCGCAGCGGTCTCCGGGAGCCCTTCGACGCCGAGTCTTACCAGATCAACCCCACCTGCGGGGACGAGGTGACACTGCGGGTCGCGCTGGATGGCGACCGGGTGTCCGACGTGTCCTACGAGGCGATGGGCTGCTCGATCAGCCAGGCTGCCACATCGGTGCTCACCGATCTGGTGGTCGGCCGCACGGTGGCCGAGTCGGCGACCACGTTGGACGCGTTCATGGAGATGGTACAGAGCCGGGGCCAGGTGGAGCCGGACGAGGATGTTCTCCAGGACGCGGTCGCGTTCGCTGGCGTGTCCCGCTATCCGGCCCGGGTGAAGTGCGCCTTGCTGGGCTGGATGGCCTTCAAGGACGCTGTCGGCCAGGTAGCCGACGGCAGCTCCGGCAACGGCGCCAATCGAGCGGAGGCACGATGAGCTTGAACGAGGAAACCGACGTGGGGCGTGGTGCGGCCGGGATGCCCGAGGTCCCGGAGGCTCGTCCGGACGGTGAGCTGGCTGACGTCGATGACGTCGAGGAGGCCATGCGCGATGTGGTCGACCCGGAGCTGGGTATCAACGTGGTTGACCTGGGTCTGCTCTACGACATCCACGTCGATGAGGGCAACGTCGCCACCCTGGACATGACGCTGACCTCCGCGGCCTGCCCGCTGACCGACGTCATCGAGGACCAGACCCGAGCTGCGCTCACCAGTGGCCCCGGCGGTGGGCTGGTCAACGACGTGCGGATCAACTGGGTCTGGATACCGCCGTGGGGCCCGGACAAGATCACTGAGGATGGCCGGGAACAACTACGAGCGCTGGGTTTCACCGTCTGACGCTGCCATGTGCGGTGCGGCAGCGCCACCTACCGGGGTCTTGTTGACGATCAGGACAAATGCAGCGCAACGGGCGCAGGCGGTAGGCTGCGTTTCGCGCCAACGATGAGGAAACTCTCCATTATTTCTGATCCCCGAGTCCGTCGCCAGATCTCGAAGATGATCATGCGGCGGTCGTCGAACAGCACGGCGCCATGCCGCTCAACAGCAGCCTTGTCGTACACCACCGCCGCGGACCAAAGCCTTCGGTAACATCGTTCGGAGGGTGCGGAAGAACGGTCGGGTCACTACCGGGGGTAGAACATTGCGGGATGTGGCGGATGGTGTGAGAGGAGGTTGGCTTGGTGGGAATGCACCGCCTACTGCACGTCGAGGCGGAGTGGGATCGTCTTACGGTCGTTGCCGTGGTCCGGCCAGAGTGCTTTGTCCTGACTGAACCCATCAACTCGACCCAGCGCCGCTTCTACGGCACCGAAGAGCAACCGTCTGCGAGTCTGCTGGTCGACCAGCACGCAAACGTCGTTCGGGTACTCACCACCGCCGGAATTCAGGTCGTCGATGTCGAGCCCACCTTAGATCTGCCGTGTCAATTCAACGTGCGTGATGCTGCCGTTGTGATCGGTTCTCGTCTGATCCTCGGACGTATGGCGTGCGCGGTGCGCATGTCCGAACCAGCTGTGTTCGGGGTTGCGCTGGGCGCGGAGTCCGTTGTTACCGTCGAAGCTGGCCAGCTGGAAGGCGGCGACATCGCTGTAACGCCGGACGAGGTGTTCGTCGGACTTGGCGAACGAACGGATGAGCGAGGGTACGCAACCTTGCGTGATCTGCTGGGGGGGACACGCAAGGTTACGCCGATCCGGCTCGCGGCTGGCGTGCTCCACCTTGATGTGGCTGCGAATTTGCTGAGTCCGGGCGTTGGAGTGCTCCACCGGCCCTCTATCGCCGGTGATTTGCCGAAGTCGCTGCGTGAGGTCGAGTGGATCGAGATCACTGACGATGAGTTTACCGAGCAGGCGGCGAACATACTAGTCTTGAAGCAAGGGATGGTAATGCTGGATGCCCGGCATGAGCGCTTACAGAACGCTCTTGCGATCCGAGGGTTCCAGTGTATCACGGTTCAGCTCGACGAGATCACCAAGGTGGGTGGCGGTGTTCGATGCATGACCCTTCCGCTGGTGCGAACGAGCACGTCAGAAACCTTTGTTGCCAAACCTTGAGCAGACTTCTGCTCTGCACTGGACTTGTTTGAAGGCCGCCTACACCAGTGGGCGGATGTGCTGGTTGCCGCGCACCCGACCCGGCCACGGTAGCCGGCGTCCACGCCCATCACACGGGTATCGACAAGCTCGACGCCGTGCGGCATTCGTTCACCATCCGACCTTGGCTACCACCCGTGACGGCCCCGACTCCGCGCACGACAAGATCGTTTAAGACTGGACTCCGGCTCTTTAGTGAATACCTCCAACGAGGCGTTCCCTGGCTATTTCCGCAGGTGTAGCGCCCTGCCTCGAAGATGTGTCGAGACTTTCTGCTACGCTCCACGTAGCGTGAAGGGGTTCACTCTGTGCGTCGACGGGCAAAGTGCTACCGAGAGTGACCGCTTCCTGCTGCGATGACGTGGGCCGCCTCTTGGCGTGGGCTGGCACCGGGCTGTTACAGTTAGCCGAAGAGACTCAACCGTACTCAACCGTGCAGGGGGGAGGTGTTGAGATGGCAAACCGATGGGTTTCTCAGGACGCCCCATTGGTGGCTGCTGACGGCACCGAGTCAGGCGTCTCGGGCTCTCAACCCTTTCCGCGCGAATTATCGGAACTCAACAGCCACTTTCCGTGGGACGACTTCGATTCCAACTGGTACTTCGACCGCAACTACAAAAACTTGCGAGAAGACGACCGCCAGATCGCGGAGCTCGTCCGAGATTTTTTCGCTACGCTCGACTTGCCAGGCCATCGACACGGCATCGACGTCGGTGCTGGCGCCAATCTTTACCCAGCATTGACTATGCTGCCGTTCTGTGACGAGATTACACTTTACGAATACGCTGCCTCGAATGTCGCGTGGCTACGGCGCGAAACGCAGTTTTACTCGCCGTCCTGGGACCCCTGGTGGAGTCTTCTCGTTGAAGAGCCGGTCTATAAGTCGGTCTATTCTCCGCGAGCGGCGCTGGCGGCCGCCGTCCGCGTCAAGAGGGGCAGCATCTTTGACTTGCCTGAGGCGCGGTGGGACATTGGTACGATGTTTTTCGTCGCAGAATCAATTTCATTCGCCCGGGCAGAATTTCATGCCGCGCTGGGAAGTTTCATCAGGTCATTGCGGCCCGGTGCACCGTTCGCGGCTGCCTTTATGGAGAACTCGCTGGGGTATGATGTGGGCGCGTACCGGTTTCCTGCGGTCGCCATTGCTGAGGATGAAGTAGAAAACTATCTGGTGGGCGAAACAGAAGGTCTCAAGATCCATCGATTGGGCAAGACCAGCAATCCGCTACGCGACGGTTATGACGGCATGATCTTGGCCCTCGGAAAAGTTCGATCAAAAATACATCATATACACCAGGATGACAAAGACGATCGATGAGAATTCAGCCACGGCAGCAGCTACTGGAGATTTGGCGAGCGGTCGCCAACGCATCCTTTCAAGATGGTAAATGGGCATGGGGTGGTCGCGACCGAGCTAACTCGATCAGTGATGCAGAGCAATTGCTCTGCATCATGTATCCTGCTACAATGTACCCCTCGTTCCGGCTGGACCGCCCCGACGAGACCGCCGACGACATTATCGACGCGCTCGAAGTTCTCGGTGACAGCGTCGACGTTCCCAAGCTGCTCATCAAGATCGCAACTGAATACATGGAGCGGTATACGGGAGACGCCGGTGCGCCGATCTTTTCTGGTGACAGTTATTTCGACCCACACGAGTCAGGCGCGGCGCCGAGCTTTAGTCAACGAAATCTCGATGTCGTCGACTCATTCTCGATGTCGATCACACTGACGCTGGCCATGATTGGTTTCAGCCGCGTCTTTCGCAGTGTGGTCAGCCGGGAAGACCTTCGCCAAGAGGTCGACAAGCTCGAAGCGTTGGCGAGCACTCGGCTCTCGGCGGCGATGGTCGGCTTGCTTCGCAGCTTCAGCGTCAACGTTTTCGACGCCAACTCTGCAGCGGGCCGCGCATTGTGCCGCGTGACCAACCAAAGTGGCTTGCCTGAGCGTCGGATCGTTGAAGATCTGCAACGCGCGCTGGTGGAGAACAGGGCCGGGCTACGCGACCTGACCTTCGGTTTGGAGCAGACCACCGACATCGAAAATCCCAATCGACTTTTCGAGTGTGGCTGGTCGTGGGGGATTGTCAAGGACGCTCCTCGCATTGAGACGACAGAAGAGGTCGGACCGCAGCCGGACGGCATCGCCCAGGCCGCTCCGTATCTGTACTTCACGGTCGTAGCTTTGGACGGTATAGCGGACTTGTTTTCCACGCGCACGCGAGTCCTGGCCCTGCTCAACGAGGAGCAGTTGCGGCTTGCGCAAGCGCTTCAGCGTCGATGGGATCTTACCCAGCAGTATTGGTCGACCATCGCGAGCCTTGGCGCTGATCGCTGGCCTCTAGAAGATCTCCCCTGGCGGACGACGGATGAAGTGGAGTCCGACTACTTCAGTTTGCTGGTTTCCTCGATTGTGGTGCAGGACCTGGTGGAACGCCGGGGATCTGACGCCGACCTCGGCCGAGTCGGTCGTGTCCTGGAGGAGTTGGCCAGCCGGAGTCGAATTACTCGGCGGCCGCTACGTGATGACCCGGCGGTCCAACTACATGCACCCGGCTTACGGATTCCGTTGGGTGGCAGTGAGGAGGTCGGTGAGCATCCCATCGGCTGGATGGTCTCAAACTTCGCGCCGCTGTTGTTGAAGCGTACGGTCCGGATCGTGGAGCTGCTGCGTGACACCGACCTGCGTGGCCGCCTCGTCGAACTCGCCGACGACGTGTGGGATCATCTACTTCGGCGGCGGCTCCACGACGGTCCGGGCCGAGATCTCTGGGATCAACCAGGCGAGGTTTTCGACAAAGTAAGCGTCCGCCATGAGCTGCAGTCGTGGTATCACACCGAGCGCGTGGTCGAATGTCTGGTCGCGGCGGCAAATATGGCCGGCCGGGCGCCGTTACGCAGCACTCGCCTGACCGATGTGGCCACCGACTTGCTCAATGAGGCAGATCACCTCTTCGATCGCGAGCTTTTGGGCTGGTCAGGGGAGGCTGGCCCCGCGATGCGAACGACTCTGCAGGCGGTACGCGCGAATTTGCGGCGCGCTCGGGAGATCCTGCACGACCGTCCGGGCAGCGCCACGGTCCTCGCGAGCGAAGTGCTGCGCGATCTCGACCGGCTGGCCGCTGCCCGCCAGGATGTGACCGGAGCGACCTGACGATGCTGGTCTTTGCGACTTCTGACAAGGGTGGCACCGGACGCTCGGTGACGAGCAGCAATGTCCTGTATCGACGGGCACTTCAGGGTAGTGACGTCTGCTATCTCGACTTTGACTTCGGCTCCCCGACGGTGGGCACTATCTTCAACATCCCTGCGGCAGTCCGCGGCACCCTTAAGGGCGGGCTCCATTCGTACTTGCAAGGCAAACTCAACGAGCCAGAACAGCTCGACGTCTGGTCGGAGTCGGACCGCACAAGTCTACGCGGTCGCCCCCCGGGCGCCGGCCGGCTGGTGTTGCTTCCTGGCGACGCCGGCGGCGGAGACTTGTCGTCCAGCCGGGACGTGGTGCAGCGTTGTGTCAGCCTTTTCCTCAGGCTAGACGAGGAGTTCGAGCTGTGCCTGATCGACCTTAGCGCTGGGCGTACATACGCTACCGAGATGGTGCTCGCGGCCACGGCCGAGCCAGAGCTGCGGTCGGTGACCGTCCGCTGGCTGGTGTTCCACCGTTGGACACGGCAGCACATCATCGCTGCGTCCGGCCTGGTACACGGTGGTCGAGGCATCCTCGAAATAGGGGTTACCCGAGGTCATGACCAGCGCACGCTGAGCGACTCGATCCGTTTCGTCCGGACAGCGGTTGTCGATCCCAACTCTGCGGAGCTGGCTGGGCTGCGTCCGGCGCAGGTGGCTTGGCTGCGGGAGGTCAACCAGGATCTCCAGCAGTTGGCGGGGCGAAACAAGCTTGGCCGCACCGCAATGTTGGGTAAGGTGCCTCTCGATCCGGTGCTTCAGTGGCGTGAACAGTTGATTTCCGATAATGACGTCTACTCACGTCAGATCGCGAACCGGGAGACTGTCGATGCGTTCGAGACGCTCGCCAAGCGGCTGGTAGACGATGCCGCGTGGGCGGGTCTGTGACACCGGCAGATGCAGTCTTCCACGAGGCGTCCGCAGAGCGCCGGGTGGCATCCGTTCCACTCGCGCATTTGTCGATTGAGCTTGGTCACCTGTACATGGAAGACTTTGCCGCCGGTCCGCAGCATCTGCGGCAGTGTTTTCGGCAGGTCGCTCCGTGGGTGAACGCGGCACGTCAAGCTTGTGCTGACGGCCTGCAAAGCCAGCGCACCCAGCAGGGCCGGTGCGGCCAGGACGGCCGAAAGGCGAGAGTCCGCATCAGCACATGTTTCCTGGTCGATGACTACTTCACGCGATTCAGCTCACCCGCCGAGCTCGTGCCTGAGCTGGTGAGCGCGGCCCATGAGGCCGGTTTGGAGATCGACTACCTGGGCCGCGAGTCCGGATGTGCCGACGCTAATGGTGTGACGCTGGCACGTCTTGTTGAGGATCGCCTGGTCGCAGACCCACCTCCCGACACCAATGGTTCCCGGCCACCGGCCGCCGAGGTGGGATGGCTCTGCAATGGTCAGCGGTCACCGGCGAGCGGTACCGCCGAGGCTATGGACGCGATCCCGCGGTGGACACCACCGGTCCAGAATGCAGCCCGCCGGCACTCGATCTTTCTCGACGTGGAACTGTGGGACTTGGATGAGAGCAATGGTCGGAGGACATGGTCGTGCCCGTTTCTGGCGGCGGTCTGGCAGTTGCTCCGGTTGGGGATGCTCCGTCACGACGGCGAGAGCGTCGCGACTGCACAGCAACGGGAAGGTTCATTTCCCGATGACTGGGACGAGCTCCCTGCAGTGACCCAGCTGAACCCGACCGCCGCGCCGTTCAGCGCATATCGAACGTTGTCGGTCCTCTCGACACGGTTTTTGCCCATTGAGCATGCTGTGCGCACGATTCTCAGCCAAACAGCGGTCGATCGTGATGTGCTCGGCCAGGTGATGACACGCAGCCGAAGCGAAGGTATCGAACTTCCGCTGGAGCTCGTCGACCGGATCGACTACGTCTTTGCCGGCATCAGCGCTGACCAGCCACAGTAGAGACTACCCCAAAGGTCAGACGGCCCTCTCCTGAGAGAGAGGGTGAACTTGAAGCTGCTCTAACTCTTGGGCAGATTTCCAGAGATCCTCGAATCGCTGCATTCGTTCCTTTACCCGTTCCGGTCGGAGTATCAGGTGGGTTTTGATTATCGTCGGCCTCGTGTTGTCGTCAATCAATGACGCAGGCGTAGCTTCATAGCTGAGGACACCATCGAACACAATAAAGTCGAACAGCGAGGCCTCGAGTGTCTTCGACCGATCCAGAACCCTCACCTGAATTCCTAGATCCTGATGTTGCCGGCAGATGCGCAGCAAGTCCGCCTCGTTGGTCTGCTCAGGCCGGTCGATGATGAAAACCCGCCGTATAGCGACCCCTCGGTTCGCGGCCTCCTTCTGGAGTTTGAGGTAGCGCCGGCCCTGGTCGCTCGTCCACAGTCCGCCGTCGAAACCTTTGCCGCCGGCATCTACCGCGCTCAAGCTGGTGGCGTCGATAGTGTGTTTGGCCCGCATGGTGAGTCCGAGGATCCAGTCCTGGTCCTCGCCATCGTATTCGACTACTCCGCCCCCGCTGAGCCCCTTCAGGAACTCGGACATCCGGTCGATCTGCAACTGTGCGAATTCGTAAAACAGTGGCGGCGAAGCGGGTGCGATCTGGGTGGAGTGTCGCACCAGTTGGATGACCGCATCAGTGTGTAGCGCTGATGCCTCCACTGCTTGGAACAGTTCTGTCGCCTTATTCGTTCTGACAAATCCTTCGTTGATCAGCGAACGCATCTCGATTGAGTGATATTCCTGTCTCTCTTCGATCTTCTCCATGCGGTTCTCCAAGTCGTTCAGGAACTGCACGAGAAGCGTGATTCCTCCTATGAGCACTGAGATCGTCAACTCCCAGGCCAGCGGCTGGTCCGACAGGTTAGTGATGAGGAATGCTCCTCCGCCGGTCAGGAGGGTGAAGAAGATCTTGCGTATTACCCCCCTGCGCGGTCGACCGTGGCCGACATAGCCTTCACTGGTCATGATCTCTCCGCGTTCTTCTCGGCCCAGGAGCCCAACTGCACAATAGTGCTCAAAGCCACTTGATCTCGGATCCGGCTGACCGAAACCTCCCACTGTTTGGAGAAACCCGGTTGCCGTTCCAGGCTTTCCCACAGTGGCAGCATGGATTCGTTGAGTCTTGCTGCCGGCATCCACAGGTGAAGCAGGTAATCGATGGCAGGCCGCAGTCTGTCCACCACCTGTGGGCGTGGACTGGCGCCGATTTGGCTACGTTCGATCATCTCGAGCAACGCGGTGAGTAGCCAGTCGTGTAGTGCCAGATCCTCACACAATTCGACAGCAGCAGGAAGATCATTCTTAACGACCGTCAACCGCAACGTCCGTACGGTTGAGCTCTCAATGGTGAACTTGGCTCGACTGGCGGCGGGCTGCGCTGCGTCGACCGCAACTACCCAGCGTAGCCGCGTGCGTGCCACCCTGAATGGCATTGTATTATCAAGCGCCGCCGACCGCTGCACCATGTCCATCATCCGGCCACTGATCGCTCCCAGGTCGAGATTTGTCGGCGACTGCTTGGCGGTGAGGAAGCCGCCAGCGAGGTCCGCGCGATCCGTCTTGCCAAACGTCTCGATGGCCCCGGGCCTGGACAGGTAGTGGGACCACGGCAGCCGCCGATCGACGTCGCTCTTCACGACTTGGGCGTACGTGGATCCTTGCAGCACATGGCCACCGGTGATCGCAGCCCGCGACACGGCCGTGCCGATACCTCGCACTCGGGCACCCGACGATGTCGCCAATCGACAATCGACCCCAGTAAGCAGATCGGGCGACACGGCGTGCACGATAGGCCGTTCGGAACGGCGTACTTGTTCGCCCAACAGCAGGCTGAGCACCTGGGTGGCGAGATGCTGCGTAACTGACGCACGGTTCCGCAAGAGCCCTGTATGTACTTCTCCCAACGTCAGCATCGCACCCCCGTCGTCGAAACTACGATACTCGATGCCACCCTATGGAAGCATTATTAATGCGACGATGGGTACAGAGCTATGGACGCCATTCACTCGTACGAGCGGTCGCCTGCTCCATCTCAGCGACAACCCCTGTCGCTCACGGTCGAGTCAGGAGCACTTGCCGTCCGCTCCTCGTGCCCCAGCTCGAGTCGGGTGGAGCGGTGTCGTGGACCGGGGGCGCGGAGAATGAGGCAGGTATCCTGACTGATCCGCCGCAGCTGTGCCAGGCTCGGCGGTGTGACCGATACTTCGGCTCGCTCCCGGGTGAACGCCTGGTACTACGCGCTGCGCACCACCAACCCGCCCGACGGCCCGATCGACGCGGTGACCCGCTGGATCGTGGTCTCCCGCGCGGCAGTGTTACCGATGACGCTGGTCGCTGGGTTGGTGGCCGGGCTGCTCGCCGCCCGCGCGCCCGGTGTGGACTGGCGCTGGCTTGTCCTGGCCGTGATCGGGATCGTGCTGGCGCACCTGGCCAACAACCTGATGAACGACCTCTACGACACCAGCGCCGGTTCCGACACCGCGGGTTATCCGCGGGCGCTCTACGCCCCGCACCCGATCCTGTCCGGGCTGGTCACTCGGCGGGCGCTGGTCGTGGCGGTGCTGGTGGTCAACGCTGCGGACCTGGCGATCCTCGTCGTGCTCGCGATGGTGCGGGGCTGGCCCATTGTGGCGTTCGCACTGGCCGGTTTCGTGCTGTCAGTGGCCTATACCGCACCGCCGCTGCGGCTGAAGAAGCGCGGCCTGGGTGAGCCGGACGTGCTGGTGGTGTGGGGGCCGCTGATGGTCGGCGGCACGTACTACGCGGCGGTGGGGTCGATCACCTGGCAGGTGCTGCTCGCGTCGCTGCCCTATGCGCTGCTGTGCACGTCGGTGCTGATGGGCAAGCACACCGACAAGATCCCTTATGACGCGCCGTTGGGGATTAACACGCTGCCGGTGCTGCTCGGCGAGCGGCGGGCCCGGGCCGTGACGTTGGGCATGATGGCAGGCTTCTACCTGCTCGTCGTCGTGTGTGTGCTGGTTGGTGCGCTGCCTTGGCTGGCGCTGCTCGCGCTCGGCGGGTTGTACCGGCTGGGAAAGGTATGGCAGTGGTTCCGCCAGCCACGGCCTGAGCAGCCGCCGCGCCCGGTGCCGGTGTGGCCGCTGTGGTTCGCCGCGCTGGCGTTCGTGCACCTGCGGGTCGCTGGCCCGCTGCTCGTCCTCGGTCTGGCCATCGCCGCCATCGTGGGGATCTGAGACGGTGCTGGATGACTCGGTGGGTGCGGGCGATCAGGCATGGCTGGGTGGTTGAAGACGGCGTACCCGGACCTGACGTCGACGAGTTCGCCGAGGCCACCGAGGTGGTGTCGGCGCTGGCCGGGCCCCAGGGTGGCGGTGACACGTTGCTGGCCGTGCAGCACCCACATCGCACACCCGGGGCGTTGGCCGAAGGGCTTTCGTTGACGGCGGCGCTGCCAGCGGCACGCCAGGCCCTGGACCGGTTGCGGACCAACGCCTATCGCCAGGTGGACGAGGTGGTGGCGCCCTACCGGGTGGACGGTCCAGACGGTGTGGCGGTTGGCGTGTTGTGCCTGGTCGATTCGGCCGCCGTGGACGTGCACGGGGTTTCCCGGGTGCGGCATAGCGAGCAGGTCTATCCGGAGGTGGTGGCCGAACGCGCCGCGGTGCTCGCCGGGCTTGGCTGCGCGACCAGCGCGGCGATGCTCGTACCGGTCGTCGATGGTGAGCTGCTGACCGCGGCCGTACTGCGGAGCATCGATGCCCTGGCAGCGCCGGCGGTGTCGACCACCGATTCCGGCGGCCGGACCCACCGGTTGTGGTTGCTGGGTCCCGGTGCGGGGCAGGACGCAGTGCTCGACGCCGTGGTGCGCAGTCCGCTGTTGGTCGCCGACGGCAATCACCGGGTGGCTGCCGCGGCGGCCGGCGATCAGCCAAGCCTGCTCGCCTTGATGACCGGCGGACCTGCGCTGCGCATCGGCGCGATCCACCGGGCGCTGGTCGGCACCGGGCTGACCGCTGAGGATCTGGCCGATGCCTGGCGGCGGGCAGGTTTGACGGTCCGCAAAGCTACCAATCCGGCCCCACCTGCCTTGGCCGGCACCGTGGTGGTCCGAGCATCCGGTGCCGATCTGCTCGTCGAATTGCCCGGACCAGAGCCGGGCGAGCCGGTACCCAGGATTGATCACGGGCTGGTAGAACGGCTGCTCATCGCCGACGCGCTAGGCATCGATCCGGAAGGTCCGCAGGTACATGCCCTACCTGCTGGACATCCCGCGGGCGCAGGCGTCGATGCCGTGTTGCAGCTGGCCCCGGTGCCGTTCGCGGACGTGCTCGCCGTGCATGAGGAAGGCCGCCGGATGCCGCGCAAGAGCACCTATTTCACCCCGAAACCACGCAGCGGACTGCTGTTGGCTGACCTCGCGGACTGAAGTGCAGCGCGGCCAGTTCTCAGCACACGACGCCCGACGTTTACATCGGTAGTAGGGCAGTCGTATGCTTTTGTGATGCCAAGAGGGAACCCGTCGCCGAAGCTCGCCATCACCGTCGATCCCGACGTTCACCGTCAGGTCATCGAGGCCGCCTCGGCCGAGGGTGTCAGCGTGTCATCCTGGATGACCGCCGCCGCCCGTCGAGCGCTCAAGGTCCGTGACGGGCTCGCCGCCGTCGCCGAGTGGGAGACTGAGCACGGTTTGCTCACGGCTGCCGAGCTGGCGGAGGCTCGACAGCGGGTAGGAACTGCCACCGGTCGTCAGTCGGCGTGAGCGGGGTCGTTTACGACGCTGGAGTGCTGATCGCCGCCGAGCGCAACGACCGTGCGTCGTGGGCCGATCACCGGGTACGGCTGGAGCAGGGAATGATTCCGATCGTCCCTGCTGCCGTCGTCGCCCAGGTCAGCCGATCACCCCGGCAGGCTCAGCTTCGCCGTTTGCTCCGCGGCTGTGACGTCACCGACCTCGATGAGGACACCGCACACCGCGTCGGTCGGATCCTTGCCCAAGCTTGCACCTTCGACATCGTCGACGGGGCGGTCGTCGACGCAGCCGTCGTCCGCTCTGCCACGGTGGTGACGAGCGACCGAGCTGACATCGCCCACCTCCTCCGGTCGGCCGGTACCGGCCTCCCCATCATCGATGTCTGACCGGGAGGTCGTGAGTGTGGTCGCCGACGCATTACGGATAGCCCAGCTGCACGTACTACCCGCAGTTCAGCAGCGGTCGGTCAGCCGGGGGGCGCGGGCCGGCATTCCCGGCTTCGGATACGAAGTCCCTATTTCCCCGTAGCACGTCCACCCGGTCCGAATCTGGACTGCCCGACACCCAACTGGTGCCGGGTATCAGCTTCGCGTGGTGATGCAGCCGGGCCAGCATCCGGGACACGTCTCGGTGCCCCGCGACCGTTCCCGGTGGGCAGATCAAGGACGCCAGCGACAGCGTCACCTCGCGACCGTCGACCTCCCGCAGCTCATCGAGCACTGCGGAGCCGAACGGGACTACGTCATCGGGATCGCAGATCACGACGAAGTCGTCCCCGCCGATGTGGCCAACAGCCGCGGAGGGGATCGCTTCGGCCGCATCGGTCAACGCGCAGCCCAGTTCCCGGATCAGATCCTCGCCGGCGATGAAGCCGCCCCTGTCGTTGACCGCCTCGAAGTCGTCAACGTCCAGCCAGCTCACCACGAAGGTGTCCCCTTCGGCGACCTTGCGGTCCACCAGTTCGGCGACCATGTCGCTGCCCGGCAGCCGGGTGAGCGGGTGCAGAGCCGCAGCCTGCGCAAGGTTCATCGTGGCCACGCCCTGGACCACATCGCCGATGCAGACTGCACCGGCGCACCGGCCGCTGGAGTCCAGCACGATGATGTCGTCGTACCTTCGGTGCGCCACGCTGCTGAGCACAAGCTCGAGTGCGGCCAGTGCGCTGGAGCTGGACTCGAGTACCCGGGGCTCGTCGCCGAGCTGGGCGACCTCTCGCTTGGCGTACAGCGCGTGCCCGAAGGTCCCGCTGACTGCGAGCAGGAACCGGTTGCGGTCCAGCCTGTAGCGCGGTCTGCCGTCGTCATCCAGCAGCACCACCCCGCTGCTGGTCGGCCGATCACAGAGCACTGTGCGGACTTCCTCCCCGGTGGCCGATACCGGGAGAGTGACGGCGGGATGCATGAAGTCCGTGATCCGTGCCCCCGGCAGGCCGCGCGCCGGGGTCGGGGAGACCGGCGCTCGAAACTCCCCGATACCCGCGATCGGCAAATAGGTCGGGGGACGGCGGCTGGGTGGTGCCAAGAGGTTGCCCTGCGCGATGCCCACCCCATACTGCCGCAGGGTGGCCACCTGCTCCGGATGTTCCACTCCTTCGGCCACAACCTGCGCCCCGATCCGGGACGCGAGCTGCTGGAGCGCCTCGAGCACGGCCACGCAGCTGCTATCCCGCGGCAGCCCGGCGACGACCTGACGATCCATCTTGATCAGATCGGGTCTGGCCCCGGCGATCACCGTGAGTGGATAGTCCCCGGCGCCCACCCCATCCAACGCGATGCGGTACCCGAGGCGACGTAGCCGGTGCAGCCCGGCGAGGAGCAGCTCGGGCTTGAGCGCGGCGTGCGACGGGTTGATCTCCAGCACCGCCTCGCCCGGCTGCCGCCCGGTGCCGCTCAGCGCGTGGTGCAGCGGAGCGAGCGTCTCCGCTTCGGCGACAACGGTGTCGGCCGTCAGGTTGAGGTGTAACGGCAGCACTGTTTCGTGCTCCGAAGCGTAACGTGTGGCTGCAACGGCAAGCGTCACATCGAGGCTTTCCAGCCGTCCGGCGTGGGCGGCTGAATGCAACAGCGACTGCACATCACGGTGCACGGGTCGGGCGAGCATCTCCATAGCCACTACGCCGCCGGTGTGCAGATTAATCAGCGGCTGAAACGCGAACCGGCTTTCCTCCGATATTTCGGGCACCGGGAGATAATGCCTTGCAGAGATTAACGGCAGGCAACGGCTGTGCGCTTATTCACCCGGTGTTCATTTCGTGGACTGCCAGCCACGGAAGGTGGCGAACCGCGCACTCGTTGTGGCAACGGTGCCACGAAAGAATAGGACCTGCCTATCTTCCTGAGGGCAGCCGACCGTCGGGGGCAGATCCAGCGAGTGAGTCCAGGAGCTGCTGCCCGTACTTGGCCAGCTTGGTCTCGCCGACACCGCTGATCGTGCTGAGTTGGGCCAGGGTTGAGGGGGCCTCGGTGGCGATCTGGCGCAGGGTCGCGTCGTGGAAGATCACGTACGCGGGCACGCCCTGCTCCTTCGCGGCGGCGGCGCGCCAGGCGCGGAGTTGCTCGAACACCGGGACCGCCGCTTCGGGCAGGTCGACGGGTGCAGCGCGGCGGGACTTGGCGGCTCTGGCGGCGGCCTTCGCGACCCGTTCCGGTTCTCGGCGCAGCAGAACCTGGCGCTGCTGGCTCAACACCTCGGCACTGGACTCGGTGAGCACCAGCGTGCCGTAGTCGCCCTCGACGGCGAGCAGCCGCTGGGCCAGCAGTTGGCGCACCACTCCACGCCACTGGACCTCGCTCAGCTCCGTGCCGATGCCAAACACCTTCAAGGACTCGTGGCCGAACTGGGTGACCTTGGGCGTCGCTTTGCCGAGCAGGATGTCGATCACCTGGCCGGCGCCGAATTTCTGGCGGCGTTCCCGATCGAGCCGGAACACGGTCGACAGCAGCTTCTGCGCGGCGATCGTGCCGTCCCACGATTCCGGTGGTGACAGGCAGGTGTCGCAGTTGCCGCACGCGTCGCCGTGTTGGCCGAAGTAGGCGAGTAGCTGGGTGCGGCGGCACTCGACCGTCTCGCACAGCGCCAGCATGGCGTCGAGGTGGGTGCCAAGACGGCGCCGGTGGGCGTCGTCGCCCTCGGAAGTGTCGATCAGCTTGCGCTGCTGCACGACGTCTTGCAGGCCATAGGTGAGCCAGGCGGTGGAGGGCAGCCCGTCCCGTCCGGCTCGGCCCGTCTCCTGGTAATAGCCCTCGACAGACTTGGGCAGGTCAAGGTGGGCGACGAAGCGCACGTCGGGCTTGTCGATGCCCATGCCGAACGCGATCGTGGCGACCATGATCACGCCGTCCTCGCGCAGGAAGCGCGCTTGGTTCCCGGCCCGGGTGTGTGCGTCGAGCCCCGCATGGTAGGGCAGCGCCTCGATCCCGTTGCCCACCAGGAAGTCCGCGATCTTCTCGACCGAAGCCCGGGACAGGCAGTAGACGATGCCCGCGTCGCCAGGGTGCTCGGTGCGGAGCAGTTCCAGCAGTTGGCGCTTGGGATCGTCCTTCGGCACGATCCGGTACTGGATGTTCGGGCGGTCGAAGCACGCCACGAAGTGCCGGGCGCCGGTCAGGTTCAGCCGGGACGCGATCTCGGCGTGGGTTGCCTTGGTGGCTGTCGCGGTCAGCGCGATGCGGGGCACGGTAGGCCACCGCTCGTGCAGCGCGGACAGGGCGAGATAGTCGGGCCGGAAGTCATGCCCCCACTGGGCCACGCAGTGCGCCTCGTCGATGGCGAACAGCGAGATCGTTCCGCGGTCCAGCAGGCTGCCCGTCGACTCGACGCGCAGCCGTTCCGGTGCCAGATAGAGCAAGTCCAGCTCACCTCGGAGGAAGGCGGACTCGACCTGGCGGCGCTGGTAGGGGTCCTGCGTTGAGTTGAGGAACCCGGCCCGGACCCCGAGGGCCCGCAAGGCATCCACCTGGTCCTGCATCAGTGCGATGAGCGGCGAGACGACAACACCGACGCCTGTTCGCACGAGCGCTGGAATCTGGTAGCACAGCGACTTGCCACCGCCGGTCGGCATGAGCACGAGCGCGTCACCACCAGCAGTGACGTGGTCGATGACCTCCTGCTGCGCTCCCCGGAACGAGTCGTAGCCGAAGACACGGCGCAGCACCCGCACGGCATCGCTCACATCGAGACCTGCTTCGGCGGCACCCATCCCGGCGATCCTAGGACCGGCGTCATCCAGAACCAGACTGGTGCCGGTTTGCGGGTCGCGCTGTACTGGCTGACGTGGCGCCCACCGTCATCAGCACACGGGCTCTGGTCGGCCGGGACGCCGAGCTGGCGACGGCCCGGCGACTCCTCGACGCGTCGAGGGCAGGCGAGGGGGGCTTGCTACTGGTCACCGGTGCGGCCTACGGCGCGGGTCACCCGGACCACGCGGCCGGGTTCGCCCGGACGGCGGCCGAGATGGCCGAACGGTTCGGCGAGCCGGAGACGCTGTGCGCGGCCCTGCTCGTCCTGGGGCGGTGCACCGGAGCCAGCGATCGGGAACGCGCGGTGGCGGCGTTCGGCCGGGCCGCGCAGTGCGCCGCCGAGCACGGCCTGGCGATCTGGCGGATCGAGGCGACGTGCGGTCTGGGCCTGGTGGAGCTGCACGAGCGTGATGTGCCGGTGCTGCTGGGCGAGGCGCATGAGCTGGCGTTGGATGCCGGGCTGCTGGGTCTGGCGCTGTCGATCGAGGTGATCCTGGCCGAGCGGGTGCTGACCACCGACGGGCCCCGCGCCGCGGAATCGATGTCCCAGGCCACCGCGAAGCAGGCCGACCTGCTGGGCCTGTCCGGGCTGCAGGCGGCGGCCGAGGCAAGTGCCGCGGCGGGCCGGGCGGCCGCCGGTGACCTTGACAGCAGGGACGCGCTGCTCGACGCCGCGTCGCAGCGTGCACACGCCTCCATCGAGGTCACCGCGCTTGCGGCGGCCGCGCGGGCGCTGCCGCACCTGCTGGCCCACGACCTTCGCCGGGCCGACGCGTTACTGGACGGTGGGATGATCGTGCTGCGTGGGCACGCCTCGGCAGCGCCGATCACCTACTGGGGGCTATGGGCGCTGCTGCGCATGATCGTGGCCATGATGGGGAGCCGACGGAGTTTCTGCGCTGCGCGCCGGTCCGGGTTGCGACTGCTAACCGCGCCGCGCTTTCTTACGCCGATGCTGTGGCCGCCGGCCGCGCCGGCCAGGACGACGTCGCAGCCGACCTGCTTGCCACCGGCGACGAGATCCTGGCCGGTCAGCACTGGTGGCGCCGGTTGTTGCGACTGCTCGTCCTGGAGGCGGCGGTGGCGGATCGCTGGGGTGACCCGGTGCCCGCGCTGCGTGCCGATCTCACCGCCTTCGAGCGCAGCGGCGAGCACCTGCTGGCCCGCACCTGCCGTGACCTGCTACGCCGGGCCGGCGCCCCGACCCGGCGGGGACGCGGCAGTACTCCCGTCCCGCCCGCTCTGCGGGCTCTCGGGGTGACGAGCCGGGAGATGGACGTGCTCGGGCTCGTCGCCGAGGGCATGTCGAACGCCGAGGTCGGACGCCGGCTGTTCGTCTCTCCACGCACCGTCGAGACCCACGTCGCCAGCCTGCTGGCCAAGACCGGAGCGACCAACCGTGCTGGTTTGCGCGCCATAGCGTGCTCGGGGCCACAACGCCCTGCGTAGCCAGGCCCCGGGGCAAACTCCGTGGCCCCGACGGATCCGCAGCCTAGCTCGTTGGGCGCACGGTATCAGCGGCCCCAAACAACGCTCTGTCATCCGGGCCATAGCTGTTCCAAGCCCACCAGAGTGAAGGAGCTCCCGATGCGATCCGACCTCATCACCGCCGACGTCCTCGTCGTCGGCGCCGGGCCGGCGGGTCTGACCGCCGCGACCATGCTCGCCCGCCACGGGGTCGATGTGCTGGTCGTCGAGCGACACGATGGCACGTCCCCGTTCCCGAAGGCCACCGGTGTCAGCACCCGCACGATGGAGCTGCTTCGCACCTGGGGCGTGGAGCAGCGGGTCCGCGCCGGTGCCATGCGCGTGCGGCCGGGCCTGACAGTGTGCGACACCCTGGCCGACCCGGCACAGAAGATGGACATGCCGTTCGGCTACCCGACCGACGAGGCCGCCCTGGCCGTCAGCCCGACCACGCCCTGCTACTGCCCGCAGGACCACCTTGAGCCCGTACTGCTGGAGCACCTGCGGGCCCATGGTGGCCGGGTCCGGTTCGGTACCGAGTTGACCGGTTCGACGACCGGCGCCACCGGGGTGCACGCCGAACTGCGCGACCTCACCCGGCGGCTGCCCCGTCCCCCGTCCGTACTCAACTTCGTCGAGGTCGCGGGCGCCGAAGGGCTGTTCGTGCCCACCAGCACCGACGACCGGTGGATCTATGGCCGCGAGTGGCACCCCGATCGCGGCGAGTCGATGGCGGACTGGACGCTGCATCGGTGCATCGAGTTGCTGCGGGCCGGTACCGGTCTGCCCGACCTACGGCCCGAGATCCTCGCAGTGATGCCATTCGTCATGGGTGGCCACGTCGCCACCTCGTCCCGCGCCGGGCGGACGTTCCTTGTCGGCGACGCCGCGCACCGGACCACCCCGGTCGGCGGCATCGGGATGAACACCGCGATCCACGGCGCGCACAACCTGGGCTGGAAGCTTGCCTGGGTGCTCCGCGGCTGGGCCGGCGAAGCGCTGCTCGACAGCTACCAGGCCGAGCGCCGTCCGATCGGGACCGAGAACGTGCTGCGCTCGCTGCGCCAGGAGCCCCAGCGCGCGGGGGAGGGCCTGGCCTGGGACGTCGACGTGCGTTACCGCTCGGCGGTGGTCGAGGCCGGGCCCGGCACCGGGACGGGGGAACGGGCCCCGCACGCATGGGTGCGCCACGGTGGGTCCCGGGTCTCGACGCTTGACCTCTTCGACGGCCGTCTCACGGTGCTCACCGGATCGCGGGGCGGGCCGTGGCGCCGGGCGGTTGCCGAGCTCGCCGCCGCCGGACTGCCGATCGTGGCGCTGTCCGCGGGCCGCGACCTGCACGATGAGGACGGCGCGCTCGCCCGCCACTACCGCCTGGGCGACGCGGGTGCGGCGCTCGTCCGCCCCGATGGGTACCTCGCCTGGCGCCGTCCCGGGCCGGGCGGCGACGCGCGCGCGGCGCTGCGCTCGGCTGTTGGGCTTGCCCTGGGCCGAGCCGCCGAGGCGCCGGCCATCCTGCGCCAGGCCGGGTAGCCAGCCGGCGTCACCGCACCGGCGAAGCGCCCGGCGGGTCGTAGGCGAACCGGTTCAGCCTCGGTGAATCCGCGGGACAGGGCCGTGGTGCCCCGAAGTGCGGCGGGCGAGCACCAGGGCGCCGCGTTTCGTCACCGGCAGCGGCAGCGGGCCGCGGTCGGCCAGCGCGTCGGCGGACCTCTCGGCCTCGTCGGGCGGCACGAAACGGGCACGCAGGAAGTCACGGACGGCGTCCCGGTCGGGCAGCGTGATCAGCGGCGCGTCCCAGGCCTGGACCTCGACCGACCCGAAGGTGGCCGCGACCAGCCCTGGCGCCTCTTCGGTGTCGAATGGGGTCGGTGCCGGCTGCCAGATCGGCGCCAGTTCCGGTGAGTCGGCTCGGGATATCGTGCCGGCGACGAACAGCCCGCCAGGACGCAGCACGCGGCGCGCCTCGCGCAGCCCGAGCTCGGGTCGGTCGAGGTGATCCAGGACGTTGACCGCGACGACGGCGTCGGCGGCGCCGTGCGCAACCGGAAGCGCGGTGACCTCCGCGCACATCGTCGGTCCGTGCCGGTTTGCGGCCCGGACCATCGCGGCGGCGCTGTCGATGCCGATCACCTGCAGCGGGCTGCCGGCGGCGGTAGCGGCGAGTGCCCCGTCGCCGCAGCCGATGTCGAGCACCCGCACGGCGCCGGCGTCGATGAGGAGTTGCACGATCCGGGAGTGCAGGTCCGCCCCTGGCGTGCCATGCGATGCGGTGACGTGCATTCCGAGCCGGTAACGGCCGGGGTCGGTGTCATAGTCCCGTCTGGTGGGCACCCGGGCATCGTCGCGCCAGGGCATCCGGCGTGCCAGTGGTTTCGCGGCCGACCCGATTGTCGGGAACGGAAGGTGGGCAGGGGAGCCCGACATGCGGGGCAGGGGAGCACGACACGCCGGGCGGGTTAAGTGGTCATCAGCGGTGGTGGTACGCGGACGGCCATGTTTTTGGTCGGCGGGCTGAAGTGGTGGGGGTGGATGATGTGCGCGAGGATCTCCGCGCCCTCGACAATGCGGGGCCCTGGCCGGCTGAAATACGAGGTTGCGTCAACGGCCCACACGTTGCCCTCCCGCACCGCCGGCAGCTCGTGCCAGCCTTGCGGCAGTTGCGCTCGCGGCAACTCGCGCAGGGTGTCTTCGGCGTAGTAGCCGCAGGGCGCCAACACGATCACTTCCGGCGCGTAGGCGCGAATCTCTTCGGCGGTCGTCGTGCGTGACAGCGCACCCGCACTGCCGAACGTGTGATCACCACCGGCGAACGCGACCTGCTCGGGGACCCAGTGGCCCGGCGCGAACGGTGGCTCCAACCATTCCAGAACCAGTGTCCGCGGGCGGTGTTTGACATCGACGAGTGCCCGCGTGAGGGTGTCGAGCCGCGTTGCCAACTCGGCGACCAGCGCGTCGGCCCGCGCGCCGGTGCCGGTCAGCCGACCGACGGTGCGGATGTTGGCGAGAACGTCAGCAATCGTGTTCGGCTCCAGCGAGACGACGTCGACGTCGACGTCTCTGTCGTCCTCGGAGCACCTCCGCGCGGCCCGCTCGACCTCCTGGTAACTGACGGCACAGACTTCGCACAACTCCTGCGTGAGGATCAAATCCGGTTTGAGTGCGCGGAGCTGGGCTTCATCGAGATCGTAGATCGAGCCGTGCCCGTCTAGCTGCGAGCGGACGGCGTGGTCGACCTCGGCGCTCGTCATCGTCCGGTGCGAGATACGGCTCGCCGTCAACTGCGGCTTGCCGACAACTGCCGGCGGGTAGTCGCATTCGTGCGTGACGCCGACCAGCGACCCTTCCAACCCGAGCGCGCACACGATCTCCGTTGCAGAAGGCAACAGCGAGACGATGCGCGGCGTTGCTCTGCTCATCGAAATGAGGTTAGTCGTCTGGGCGGACGAGGGGAGCAACCGCGTAGTGCCCTCGGTGGCACTCTGCACAATGCAACAGTCCTTCCCCAGACGTCACGGACAGCCACATCACGTACGTGCGCTGGCTGCCCGGGGCCACCGTGACGTACGGCGGCGCCGCCGGTCGGCCTGGCCACCAACGACCCCCGACTTTGCCGACGCTCTGGGGGCCGGGGGGAGCGGTTACAGTTCAGAAGCTGCGGGCAGGCCGGGCCCGCGCGTGCTTGACCAGGAGGGGAACTGTCAGTGACGACGAGTATCACGCTCGGCATGATCGGATGCGGCAATATCGGGTCGGAGTTCGTGGATGTCCTCGACGAACGGCGAGCGGCCATCGCCGCGACAAGCGGGATCGACCTGAGACTTACCCGAATCGCCGTCGCCGACCTGGGTAAGCCACGCTCCCCCGCGGTCGGTTCGCGAGTCCTGACCGATGACGTTGGTGAGGTGATCCACGATGACGAGATCGACATCGTGGTCGAGCTCGTCGGCGATGTGGACGGGGTCGGCGACATCGTGCTGCGTACCCTGCGCAGCGGCAAGTCCGTCGTCACCGGGAATAAGGCGTTGATCGCCTCGTCGGGCCCTGAGCTGTTTGCCCAGGCCCGCGAGTCGGGAGTCGACCTGCTGTTCGAGGCGGCCACGGTTGCGGGCGTCCCTATCCTGCGCCCGCTGCGCGAATCCCTGGTCGGTGAAGAGGTGACCAGTATCGCCGGCATTCTCAACGGGACGACGAACTACGTGCTCTCTCGGATGGCCAACGAGTCCATGGACTACGACGCTGCTCTCGCCCAGGCACAGGCAATGGGACTCGCCGAACCCGATCCCACTGCCGACGTCGAGGGCACCGACTCGGCGTCCAAGCTCGCGATTCTGTCCTCGGTTGCATTCAACCATTCTGTCCCATTCTCCGCCGTTCATAGCGAGGGCATCGTGGGAATGGATCGTGCTGACATGGAGATCGCCAGCGGGTTCGGGTATGCAATCAAGTCACTTGCCGTGGCAGAGGCTCACTGGGACCACGACCAACTCGTGCCGTGTGTGCGGGCCCAGATCTTCCCCGCGCTGGTACCGCTGAGCCATCCACTCGCTTCCGTGCACGATGCCTTCAACGCTATTTTCGTGCGCGGGCGCGACGTCGGTGAACTGATGTTCTACGGCCAGGGCGCAGGTCGACGTCCCACCGCATCTGCCATCCTCGGTGACGTCGTGGACGCCGCTCACAACCGGATCAGCGGGACCAGCCGGACGGTTCCGGTGGGGCCCCCGGCTGCCATCGGGTCTGTCGATGACATGAGCTATCCGTACTACCTCCGGCTGGACGTGGCGGACTCTCCCGGGGTGTTGTCGGAGGTCTCGGGGGTGTTTGGAGTGCACGGGATATCGCTGCGGGTAGTCGAGCAGCATGACTCGGTAGCGGGCGTGGCCCGCGTCGTCTTCGTGACCTATAGAACGACCGAACGGGCGTTCCGTGCCGCCATGGCTGACCTGGTGTTGTGCGCATCCGTGCGGCGGACCGGCCAGGTGCTCAGAATCTTCGCCGACTAGACCGCGTCCCGCACATCATCGCCAGCCCGAGACTGAGTGCACTCAGCCTCCCGAACTCAACAGCAGAGCTGTTCGGACGACGGTGGACAGCTCTGCGGTTGAGTTCGGGAACCGGAGGGCTCTTCGCT
>JBQTHE010000054.1:0-7383 GCA_052390115.1 Pseudonocardiales bacterium
CTACTAAGGTCCAAACCCGGCACCGACACGCACGTCCTCCCCCAGAGGAATTACGTGACCGTCCCAGTGGGGGAATTACGTGACCGCCAACCCCTCACACCGGGGGAATTTCATGATCGCTGACACCGACATGGTCATGGTCTTGCTAGTTCGTGCCGACGACTCTCGCCGGGCGATGCCGACCGTACGGCTTCGGGAGATCGGCGCCGCAGTGGAGGAGTTCGCTGGTCTGGGCATTCAAGCTGTCAAGGTGTTTGCCAGCGGTGACGCCCGGGACCGTACCGGATCACGAGGCAGGGCTCCCGACAGCCTGATGGCGCGCGCGATCAGGGAGGTCAAGGCGGCGCATCCTTCGCTGATCGTGATGACCGAGACGTGCCTGTGCTCATACACCGACTCCGGCGAGTGTCACCTGATAGACCGGAATGGACGCCCAGATCGGCTGGCCGCGATCGAGGCCATTGCCGAGCAAGCCGTGGCTCAGGCTGCGGCGGGGGCGGATGTGGTTGGTCCTGCAGCGATGATCAGCGGCACCGTGAGCTGCGTCCGGCAGGCACTCGACGACACCGGCCACCCCGATGTCCAGATCATGCCGCACCTGATTTTCGACTCGTGCCTGTATGACGCCTACCGGCAGACCATGGACGCAACCCCGGCGTCGGGCGAACGCCGCGCCTTCCAGATCGATCCGGCACGACCGGAGACTGCTGTGATGGCATCGCTGGGATTCGTGGACGAAGGCGCAAACATGATGCTCCTGGAACCGGCGATGTTCTGCGCGGACGTGCTGATCGCGCTCAAGCAAGCGTGCCCGGTGCCGATCGCCCCATTCTCGGTGTCCGGCGAATACCTGAGGCTCCGGTCAGAAGGTTACCCCCGGCTGCTCGTCGAGCTTTTCACCCTGCTCAGGCGGTCCGGGGCGGATCAGATTATCACCTATGCCGCCGCCGACATCGCCCGGAGCCTCCGTTAGACCGTCGCCCGGATCTGCCGCAGAATCGCCGCCGCGCCCTGCACCAGCATCGTGCGGGCCAGCGTTTCTCCAAGCATCTGGGCATCAGCACCGGTCTCGGAGGCGAATACCCGCTGAGTCCCATCCAACGAAGTGACCTGCGCCGTGAGTTTCAGCCCGCCTGCGGACGGCATCGCATACGCGCCTACCGGCACTGAGCAGCCGCCGTGCAACTCGGCCAGCAGCGCCCGCTCTGCACGCACTCCGACGTCCGCGGCGAAGTCGCCGTAGAAGTTCAGCATCTCCAACAGTTCGGTGTCAGCGACACGCAGCTGAATTCCCAGGGCACCCTGCCCCGGGGATGGAGGGAAATCATCAAGCGGGAGCAGCTCGGTGATGCTGTCCTTCAACCCGAGACGCCGGAGGCCGGCCGCTGCCAAGATGACCGCGTCCAGTCCGGTCTTCACCTTCGCGAGTCTCGGCGGCACGTTCCCCCGAATGGGAACGATGGTGAGGTCCGGGCGCAGCGCCTTCAACTGTGCGACCCGCCTCGGTGACCCCGTGCCCACCCGCGCACCGCGCCGGAGCCCGGCAAGCGTCGAACCGCACAGCGCGTCATGGATGTCTTCACGCGGCGGTGTCACCGCAAGGACTAGACCCTCAGGCATCGCGGTCGGCAGGTCCTTCAGGCTGTGCACCGCGACGTCGATCCGACCTTCCAGCAGCTCCTGCTCCAGCTGGTTCGAGAACGCACCGCTCCCCCTCGCGCCGCTGACCTCGCGCAGCGAACTCTTGCGGTCCCGGTCCCCGTCCGTCATCACGACTCGGTTCTTGAACTTCACTACCGGACACGTACCGCCCAACAGGGCCAGGAACTCAGCCGCCATCGCCTGCGCAAGACGGCTGCCACGGGCTCCTACGACCACGGTGTCCATACCCGAAGGCTACTGGCGACCCGATCCTCGGCAGCACACCCGTCCCACTGCCAAGGGGCACCAACGAGCACGGGCCGTCCTACACCAGGCGGCGGTCGGAAGCCCAGCGGGACAGCTCGTAACGGTTGGACAGCTGGGTCTTGCGCAGCACCGACGACACGTGGGTCTCCACCGTCTTGATCGAGATGAACAGCTCGGCGGCGATCTCCTTGTAGGCGTAGCCGCGGGCGAGCAGCCGCAGCACATCACGCTCTCGAGGGGTGAGCAGATCCACCTCCGGGTCACCGACCGGCGCCCCCCCGGGTCGGTGGGCGAAGGCGTCGAGCACGAAACCGGCCAACCGGGGGGAGAACACCGGGTCGCCCGCGTGCACCCTGCGCACCGCGTCCACCAGCTCCCGGCCGGAGATCGTCTTGGTCACGTACCCGCGTGCCCCGCCCCGGATCACCGCGATCACATCCTCGGCCGCATCGGACACCGACAGCGCGAGGAACACCACATCGGGATGCTCGGGACGGACCCGGCGCAGCACCTCCGCGCCGCCGCCGTCGGGCATGTGCACATCGAGGAGCACGACGTCGGGACGCAGGTGCGCGATGCCGGTGACGGCCTCTTCCACGGAACCGCCCTCGCCGACCACGACGACCGGCGCCACGCCGGGTTCCGCCGAACCAGCCCGGTCCAGCTCGGCCTTCACCCCGCTGCGAAACAGAGCATGGTCGTCCACCAGGTAGACCCCAACTGTCATAATGCCGCCTCCGCGGGAAAAAGCGCGTCGTCGGTGGTCATGTTTCCTCCCCGCCGGTGCGGCGCGCGATGGCCAGCTGGATCTCGGTGCCCTCACCGGGTGCGGTGCGCAGGGTCACCGTTCCGCCATGCCGTTCCATCCTGCCGCGGATCGAGTCGGCCAGCCCGTGCCGGTCGTCGGCGACGGCCGCCGGGTCGAATCCGATGCCCCGGTCCCGGATGAAGACATGCACCTGCCCGGGCTCGACCTCGGCATACACACTCACCTCGGCGACCCCGGCGTGCTTGGCCGCGTTGACCATCGCCTCCCGGCTGGCCTGCACCAGCGCGGTCAACGGCTCCTCCAGAACACAATCGCCCACTACGACGATCTGCACGCTCACCGCGTAGGTGTCCTCCACCTCACCAGCAGCAGCGTGCAGCGTCGCCGCGAATGCTGCCACCGCGGTGTCACCGCCAGCGCCGTTGGGCGCTAGACGGCCGTAGCCGCGCGGACCGTACAGCCAGGAGCGAAGCTCGCGCTCCTGGCCCCGGGCCAGCCGGCGGACCTCGCGGGCCGAATCGGACTGCTGCTGGATCAGCGCCAGGGTCTGTAGTACCGAGTCGTGCAGGTGCGCAGCGATCTCGGCCCGCTCCTCGGTGCGGATCCGGGCCCGGCGTTCCTCGCCCAAGGCGCGCATCAGCCGCAACCACCATGGCACGGTGAGCACAGCCACCCCGACCAGCGTCGCCGCAGCGGCGAGCAGCGCAAACCGTAGCTGACCCAGGTTGCCCTGATTGACCAGGAACACCGCGATCCCGCTGGCCACCAGCGCGATCCCGGCCAGCACCCGGAGCAGGGCCATCCTCCCGCCCCCGAAGAACGCGCCCTGCAACACCCCCGCGCCACTGCGCCAGCGAGTCCGCTGGCTCGCGTCGGCCTCCCGCCACACCACGGCCGCGCCGACCAAAGCGATCCCCAGCGGACCGGTAACCCAGCCACCCCACGCACCGCCCAGCGCGGCACCGGCCAGTGCCAGACCCACGCCGAGCACGACCAGACCGACCGCCTGCTGCCGCTCTCGCGCGGTACTCGGCTGCCCGCCACCGGCTTCGGTCGCCGGCACGAACGCCCACAGCAGTGCGTAGCCCACCAACCCGGCCCCACCGAGGCCGGCGAGCACCGCGAAGATCACCCGAACCCACAGCACCGGCACACCGAGGTGTTCGGCGATCCCGCTGGACACCCCAGCGATGACCCGGCCCGACCGGTGCCGACGCAGCGGTGGCGGCCCCGTACCGTCCAGGGCGCGATCCGGTACCGGAGGCTGTTCGCGCACCGGCTGCACGGCCGGGACAATCCCGGCCTGCTGCTCCGCCGATGTGCTCATGGTCGCCATCGTCACACGTCCGGCGGATAAGGGGTATCAGGGTCTACCCCGGTATCCCCCAACTCGGGGACGGATCAGGGTGACCCCCGATAGTGCTTGCCGCCACCGCGGGCCAGGCTCAACCACGTGAGCGAGATCAACGTGCAGCACACCGTGCAGGACTTCTGGTCCACCAGGCCGCGCCGCCGAAGCGACGACCGCAAGATCGGCGGTGTCGCGGCGGCGATCGGACGCCGGTATGCCGTCGACCCGGTACTGGTGCGGGTGGCGTTCGTCGTGGCCACCCTGTTCAGCGGGACAGGGATACTGCTGTACCTGCTCGGCTGGTTACTGCTGCCAGCCGAAGGAGATCAGGCTTCCGCCGCGGAGAGCCTGGTGGGACGGGGGCGCAGCTCGATGTCGCCGGTGCTCATGCTGGTGCTCGTGCTGCTGCTGATTCCGGCCGGCGGGGCCGTGTTCGGCGGTCCCGCATCCGGTGTACTCGCGCTCGCGGTGGGCGTGGGAGCGATGTTCCTGCTGCACCAATCGCGGGCCGCACTGGGCGAGGCCCCGACCCCGTCCGGCACGGTTTCTCCCGCACCGGCCGAGGCCACGACGCAGACGGCCAGTGGAACCGAGCATGCCTCGGACCCGCAGGTCGAACCGAGCCCGACCGACCAGACTGCTCCCCCGGCCTGGGATCCGCTCGGGGCAGCACCATTCGCTTGGGATCTACCGGAACCCGCATCGGAGCCGCCACCACAGCCCCCGCCAGCGCAGGGCCACCGATCCAAGGTCACTCCGATCACCCTCGGGCTCGCCCTGCTGACCGGCGGCATCGCGTTGGCGTTCTGGCCTGCGCTGTCGGCCGCCAAGATCGCCGCGCTGCTGTTGGGTGTAGTCGGGCTCGGTCTGGTGGCGGGCTCGTTGCTGCGCAGCGGTCGGGGACTGATCGCGGTCGCGGTCCCGCTGGCCCTGCTCACCTGGGTACTGCAGGCGTCCCCAGTATCGGGCTTCAGGTTGGGAGAGGCTCGCTGGAATAGCCCGGTCACGGCCACTCAAGTGCAGCCGCGCTACGAGGTCACCCTGGGCGAAGGTCGCCTGGACCTCTCCGGGCTGCAGTTGGCGCCAGGGCAGACTGTGACCACCAGCGTCGCGGTGGGGATGGGAGAGACCGAGGTCATCCTGCCAGCGAATGTCGACGCGCAGGTGACCTGCCGGGCGCAGGTCGGGAACGTCGACTGCCTCGGCGTGAGCGACTCAGGCAGCCTTCCGACCCAGGTGGACGTCATCAACACCGGACCCGACGGCCCCGGCGGTGGCCTGCTGGTGCTGGACGTGAACGCCGGTATGGGCAATGTCAACGTGGAGCGTGACTCATGAGCGGAACGGACCCGGCGATGACGGAGCCAGGACCTCACCCCACCGAGGAGCCGGGCGCCCTGACTCCGCGGCGCGGACCGGACCTGCTCACCCTGGCTGTCGGGCTGGGCGCGCTGGCAGTCGCCGGCACCGCGCTGATCGGCGGCGTCGACTGGCTACCCGAGGTGGACGCCCAGTGGGTGCTCGCGGTCGTGGCCCTGTCAGTCGGACTGATGCTGATAATCGGCTCACTCCGCCACCCCCGCCGCTGAGCGCGCTGCTCGATGCGCCACATGGATGCATATCGCTGTCAGGAGGCTGCCCTGGACCGCGATATGGATGCTTGTCGCAGTTCCAGGGCCCTGAGAATCGTCATATGGAGACTTGTCGCGGTTCCAGGGTTGTGGAGCTTTGGGATTCGATGATTTTTACAGCGACGTGGGCGACCAAACGGTCGTCTGGATCATCGAGGTCGAGACCGGTGATCGCCTCGATCCGGGCAGCGCGGTAGGCGACGGTGTTGGTGTGCAGGTGCAGCATCCGGGCGGATCGCTTGTGACTACCGTGGTGGTGCAGGTACACCGACAGGGTGTGCACCAGATCCGTGCGGTGCTCCTCGTCATAATCCAGCAACCGCCCGAGCACATCACGGGCGAACCCCATCAACTGCCGCATATCACCGATCGTGCACAGCAACCGGTAGATGCCCAACTCGTCGTAGCGGACCAGCTGACCGGCTCGACCAAGACGCAGCCCGAGATCGATCGCCCGCTCGGCTTGGCGAACCCCGCGGGGCACGAGTTCCGGGAAGTCCAACGGCTCGCTCACCCCGCAGGTGGCGCCCGGACCCAGCTGGCACCCAGGACTCAGATGGCCCGGACCCAGTTGACACAGGGCCGTCAGCGCCTCGGCACTCGGGTCACCGGGGATGATCACCACCAGCGCGCCGTCGCGCACCGCTGCGGCCGCACCGGGCAACACCGCCGCGATCTGCTGCGCCCAGCTCCCCGGTCCTGGCAACCCCGGCGTGCCAGCCGCCGCCTCCGGCGGCGCCGGGCGAAGCATCGCGATGCGCAGTGGTACGTCATCGCCCAGTCCCAGCGACCTGGCCTTGCGCCGGGCGTCCTGGACGTCCAAGAAGTGACCCGAGACCAGGGCATCGACCACGCTGCTGCGGTAGCGCAGATCCAGCTCGGCGCTGGTCTGCTCGTGCGCTAGGGTCAACGCGAACAGGGTGGCCGCATAGGTCACCGTGAGGAACTCAGCGTCGTCGGGTTGCGCCTCGCTGGCGCCGGGCGCCTCATCGAGCACGAGCAGGTAGCCCAGGCTGGTGTCGCGGACCACGACGGGGGCCACCAAGCAGGCCTCGTCAAGCAGCGAACCGGGGATCGCTGGGATCCGCAGCGGCCGCCGGGAGGCCTCCAGCGCGCGGAGCAACCGGTCGACGCTGGGGTCCGTGCGGTTCCACCGCAGCCCCCGTGCTGAGTCGGTGCAGCCGGCCTGGGCCCGCAGCCGGAATGCGGTGTCCAGCAACACGATCCGCTTGCCGACCAGCTGGGCGAACACCTCGGTGAGCCGCACCGGATCGGCCCCTCCCAGCGCCGCGTCCGCCAGCTCGTCGCAGACCGCCATGGTCCGCCGGTAGATCGAATTCTGCCGGGACAGACCGCTCAGTGCGGTGTCGCTGCCCCAGCCTGGCGCCAGCTCGGGCGTCCCCGAGCTGGTCATGGGCCGGCTCGCAGCTGCGCCAGAGCCCGCACCAGTTGCTCTGCCTGCTCGTCCATCCCGCTGGGCACGTGCACCACGACACCGGAGATCAGGTGTCGAAGCTTCTCCACCGCACCCACCGAGAGCTCGACGGCCTGCTCAGGGTTGTCCCGGTTGCGCTTGTTGCGCCGGGTGGCATCAGCCAGTACAGACAGCGGGATGGACACCCCCGGCACCTCGTAGGACAACCGTTGCAGGGTCCGGAGGTCTTCGAACGGTGCGAGCGTCGCGAGCACCGGCAGCGCCACCCCGCGGGCCCGCAACGCGCCGA
>JBQTHE010000055.1:0-32472 GCA_052390115.1 Pseudonocardiales bacterium
CGGCGTAGGAGCGTTCCCACTCCTGGCGCTGCTTCTCGTAGCCGTCGAGCCAGTCGTTGGTCTCCGGGTCGAAGCCCTCGGGGTAGATGTAGTTGCCCTCGCTGTCGTACTCGGCGGTCATGCCGTACCGCGTCGGGTCGAACTCCATCTCTGGGGACAGCCCCTCGTTGGCCTGCTTGAGGGACAGGGAGATCCGCCGCCGGTCCAGATCGATGTCGATGACCTTGACCATCACGTCGTCCCCGACCTGCACAACCTGCTCGGGGATCTCGACGTGCCGCTCGGCCAGCTCCGAGATGTGCACCAAGCCCTCGATGCCCTCCTCGACCCGAACAAACGCGCCGAAGGGCACCAGCTTGGTGGCCTTGCCAGGCACGATCTGCCCGATCTGGTGGGTGCGGGCGAACTGCCGCCACGGATCTTCCTGGGTCGCTTTGAGCGACAGCGACACCCGCTCGCGATCCAGGTCGACGTCGAGCACCTCGACAGTGACCTCCTGGCCGACCTCGACGACCTCGCTGGGGTGATCGATGTGCTTCCAGGACAGCTCGGAGACGTGCACCAGGCCGTCCACGCCACCGAGGTCCACGAACGCACCGAAATTGACGATCGAGGAGACCTGGCCCTTGCGGACCTGGCCCTTGGCCAGTTGGTTGAGGAACTCGCTGCGCACCTCGGACTGGGTCTGCTCCAGCCAAGCGCGCCGCGAGAGCACCACATTGTTGCGGTTCTTGTCCAGCTCGATGATCTTGGCCTCGAGCTCGCGACCCACGTACGGTTGCAGGTCGCGGACTCGCCGCATCTCGACCAGCGAGGCGGGCAGGAAGCCACGCAGCCCGATGTCGAGGATCAGGCCACCCTTGACGACCTCGATGACGGTGCCCTTGACCGGCTCCTCGTTCTCCTTGAGAGCCTCGATGTTGCCCCAGGCGCGCTCGTACTGGGCGCGCTTCTTGGACAGGATCAGCCTGCCTTCCTTGTCCTCCTTCTGGAGAACAAGGGCCTCGACCTCGTCGCCCACCGCAACGACGTCCGCCGGGTCGACGTCGTGTTTGATGGACAGCTCCCGCGACGGGATAACGCCCTCGGTCTTGTAGCCAATGTCGAGCAGCACTTCGTCACGGTCGACCTTGACGATGGTGCCTTCGACGATGTCGCCATCGTTGAAATACTTGATTGTCTTGTCGATGGCGGCGAGGAAGTCCTCCTCCGTCCCGATGTCGTTGATCGCGACCTGCTGCAAGGACGGGGCGGCGGTGGTGTCGGTGGACATGCGGTGGGGTGCTCCGAAGGGATAGGGTCGTCGGTGGGCAATGCTGCGTCGCTGGCGTATCGATGTCGCTGGTGTCTCGCTGTTGTGCGATGCGCTCACAGCCCTGCCGGTGGTGCAACCCCCCGCAGGGCCCCTGTGTTCCGGATGCGACATGCTGAGCTAGCTCGATACTGGGGCCAGCTCGACAACCGGGCAGCGCAAAACTACAGCGCAAGTCGATCGTACCCAGGCCGGAGTCCGGGCAGCAAACCCAGCCCCCAGTATTCCCCCATCGCTTCTGAGAGACTGCCCCGGTGACGGGCGCGCCGCAACCGCGAGACGACGACCGCGGGACAGCTCGCCGGCCCGCCGAAGCGTTGCTGGGCACCATCGGCGTGGCCAAGCGGCTGGTCAACGCCGCGGACACGGTGGCCGCCAACCGCCGATGGTGGGACGCCGACGCCGCGGACTACCTCGCCGAGCATGGCGACTTCCTGGGCCGGGTGGATTTCGTGTGGTGCCCGGAGGGGCTTCGGGAGCCAGCCGCCGGCTTGCTCGGGGAGCTGCCGGGCCGCCGCGTACTCGAGGTCGGTTGCGGGTCGGCGCCGTGCGCACGCTGGCTGGCCACCCAGGGCGCGCGGGTCGTCGGGCTGGACCTGTCGGCCGCAATGCTGCGGCACGCGGTACGGGCTGCGCGCGAAACCGGACTTCCCGTTCCGCTGGTGCAGGCCGACGCCGGTCGATTGCCCTTCGCCGATAGCAGTTTCGACCTGGCCTGTTCGGCGTTCGGCGCGGTGCCGTTCGTCGCCGACTCGGCCACGGTGATGCGCGAGGTCGCGCGGGTGCTGCGCCCCGGTGGCCGGTGGGTCTTCGCGGTGACCCACCCGATGCGCTGGATCTTCCCGGACGATGCCGGGGAGGCCGGCCTGACGGTATCGCAGTCGTATTTTGACCGGACGCCCTACACCGAGGTCGACAGCGCGGGCAATCCCACCTACGTCGAGCACCACCGCACCCTGGGCGACCGCGTCAGGGAGATCGTCGCCGCCGGATTGGTGTTGGAGGATCTGGTGGAGCCGGAATGGCCGCCCGGTCTGCACCGTGAATGGGGCCAATGGAGCCCGCTGCGCGGCGCACTGTTCCCCGGTACCGCGATCTTCTGCTGCCGTCGCCCCTGATCGGCGCCATTCGGAGCCGAATCGCGATCTGGCCTGCTGGCAGGAGCGCTATTCGGAGCCGAATGGCGGTTTGCCAACCGTGGTCGCTCAGTGCGCCGCGTCGTCCCAGGAGTGTCCGAAGCCTACTGAGACCTCCAGCGGGACGTCCAGCGCGTACGCCGAACCCATCTCGCGCCGCACCAGCGTCTGCACCGCGTCCCGCTCCCCCTCGGCGACTTCCAGTACCAGCTCATCGTGCACCTGCAGCAGCATCTGGGAACGCAATCCCTCAACGCGCAATGCGCGCGCGACTCCCAGCATCGCGACCTTGATGATGTCTGCGGCGCTGCCCTGGATGGGTGCGTTCAGCGCCATCCGCTCGGCCATCTCGCGACGCTGCCGGTTGTCGCTGACCAGGTCGGGCAGGTACCGGCGGCGACCCAGGATGGTGGCCGTGTAGCCGTCCATGCGGGCCTTCTCGACCAGGGTGCGCAGGTAGTCGCGGACGCCACCGAATCGGGCGAAGTACTCCTCCATCAGCTCGCGGGCCTCCTCGGTGGAGATCCGCAGCTGCGCCGACAGTCCGAATGCGGACAACCCATAGGCCAGGCCGTAGTTCATCGCCTTGATCTTGGCGCGCTGCTCACCGGTGACCGCTGCAGCGTCCACCGCGAACACCCGCGCAGCCGTAGCGGCGTGGAAGTCGTACCCCGAGGTGAACGACTCGATCAGCGCGGCGTCCTCGGACAGATGCGCCATGATCCGCATCTCGATCTGGCTGTAGTCCGCCGTCATCAACTCTGAATAGCCAGGGCCCACCACAAAGGCCTGCCGGATCCGGCGCCCAGACTCCGTGCGGATGTGGATGTTCTGCAGGTTCGGTTCAGTCGAGGACAGCCGGCCGGTCGCGGCGATGGACTGGTTGTAGGTGGTGTGGATCCGCCCGTCATCGGCCACGGCTTTCAGCAGTCCATCTACGGTGGTCTTGAGGCGGGTCGCGTCACGGTGCGCCAGCAGGTGCGCCAGAAATGGGTGCTCGGTGGATTCGTAGAGCGTCTGCAGTGCATCGGCGTCGGTGGTGTATCCGGTCTTAATGCGTTTGGTCTTGGGCATGCCCAGTTCGTCGAAGAGCACCACCTGCAGCTGCTTGGGTGAACCCAGGTTGACCTCCTTGCCGATCACCGCATAGCAGTCCTGCTCGGCCTGCTTCACCGCCGCGGAAAAGCGAGCTTCCAGCTCGGCCAGCACGTCGCCGTCGACGGCGATACCGGCGGCCTCCAGATCGGCCAGCACCGCCAGCAACGGCAGTTCCAGTTCGGTGAGCAACGACCGACCCGATATCCCGTCCAGTTCGGCGTCCAGTGCGACAGCCAGCTCAGCCACGGCGCGGGCCCGCAGAATCTCCTCCGCAGCGCGGGCAGCGGCGTCCTCGCCCTCGAACAGACTCGGTTGGGCGTCGTCCGCTGATTCCACACGCAGCTCCCTGCGCAGGTAGCGCAGCACCAGGTCGGCGAGATCGAAAGACCGCTGGCCGGGCCGGACCAGGTAGGCGGCCAGCGCAGTATCGCTGGTCAGGCCAGCCAGGGCGACGCCGCGCGCACGCAGCGCGTGCAGCAGCGGCTTGGCGTCATGGGCGGCTTTGGGGGCGGCCGAGTCAGCTAGCCACTGTCCCAGCGCCCGCTCGTCGTCGGGGGTCAGCGCGCGGGGATCGAGGTAGCCGCCGTCGCCGTCGGGGGCGGCCAGAGCGAGGCTTTCCAGATCCCCGGCACCGCGCGCCCAGCTGCTGCGGAAGGCGAGCCCCACCCGACGCCCGTCCCTGGCGTGCGCGTCCAGCCACGCGGCTACCCCACCCGCTTCGATCACTCCGCCGCGGACTTCGAAGCCCTGCTCGGCTTCGGGCTCGGGTGCGCTCAGCGTGGCGAACAATCGGTCCCGCAGCACCCGGAATTCCAGCTCATCGAACAGCCGGTGCACCGCGTCCCGGTCCCACGGTTTCATCGCCAGGTCAGCGGGCTGCTCGGAGAGATCGACATTCCGGACCAGCTCGGTGAGCCGGCGGTTGAGCATCACCGAGGCGAGGTTCTCGCGCAGCGCGTCACCGGCCTTGCCCTTGACCTCATCCACCCGATCGACCAGGGCGTCCAGCGACCCAAACTCCCGCACCCACTTCGCCGCTGTCTTCTCCCCCACACCCGGGATACCTGGCAGGTTGTCGGAGGGATCACCGCGCAACGCCGCGTAGTCCGGGTACTGCTGCGGGGTCAGGCCGTAGCGTTGCGCGACCTCTTCGGGGGTGAACCGGGTCAGGTCTGAGACACCCTTACGCGGGTAGAGCACCGTCACCTGGTCGCTGACCAGCTGTAGCGCGTCCCGATCCCCGGTGCAGACCAGCACCTGGTAACCGTCCGGCTCGGCTCGGGTGACCAGGGTCGCGATGAGGTCGTCGGCTTCGTAGTTCTCCTTGGTGAGCACCGGGATGCCGAGGGTGCCGAGTACCTCATGGATCAGCGAGACCTGACCGCGGAACTCGTCAGGTGTGACACTGCGGGTGGCCTTGTACGGCGCATAGGTCTCCGCGCGGAAGGTCTTGCGGGACACGTCGAACGCCGCGCCGACATGGCTGGGCTGCTCGTCGCGGAGCAGGTTGATCAGCATCGAGGTGAAGCCGTACACCGCGTTGGTGGTCTGCCCCGTGGTGGTGCGGAAGTTCTCTGCGGGCAGCGCGTAGAACGCCCGGTAGGCCAGCGAGTGACCATCGAGCAGGAGCAGCCGCGGTACGGAAACCGTCACGGCCGGAGTCTAAGCCCGGCCACCGACACCCTATGGGTGGCCACGAGCCACATGGCTGCTTGTCGCTGTCCAGCGGCCGCCTGAGCAGCCACATGGATGCTTGTCGCTGCGGAGTGCTGCCTACAGTGGGCGGGCACCCGTCGTTCAGGGAGGTTGCGTGTGACCGGGTTTGGTGTTCCGCCCGAGGCCGATCCGGCCACCGCCGAGCTGGTGGCCCGCTGGGCGGATGAGCAACTTACCGAGCGGATGGGCATCGAGATCACTGGATGGGACCCGGAGCGGATGGTGGGGACCATGCCGGTGGCGCACAATCGTCAGCCCCTCGGGTTGCTGCACGGCGGAGCCAGCGCGGTGCTGGCCGAGACCCTTGGCTCGATGGCCGGCTGGCTGTGGGGCATGCCCGACCGGGTTCCGCTCGGGATGGAGCTGTCCTGCTCGCATCACCGGGCGGCGACCGGGGGGGAGGTCACGGGGGTGTGCACGCCCCTGCACCGCGGCCGCACGGTAGCGACCTTCGACATCCGGATCAGCGACGAGCAGGACCGGCCGATCTGCACGGCCCGGCTGACCTGCCTGCTTCGGGATCGCCCTCCAGGGTGACCGAGCGACCGCCGCACCAGCCGGCCGCTCGCGGCCGCAGCTTGCGAGACCTGCCAGTTATTCTGCGCTGCCGATAGCTCACTATGGGCACTCGGTCGGCCAGTGGGGGGTTCGCCGGATCTCCCCCGACCGCGCCGTCGACCGCCCGGAGGAGGAGGCGCACGCCCGTGGGACCAGCAGGCCCCGTCCGGCGACCGAGCAGGGCGCGATCGCATGAACCCAGATCCACCTGTCGGGCTCCTGGCGCGCTCCGCGCGCTGCTTGTTGCGCTGATCGCCGCTCTGATCGCCGGCGCCGCACTGCTCGGGCTGGCCGCACCGGCACTGGCCGGCCAGCAACCATCCCCGCCGACCCGGTCGCAGCCAGCCCCACCAGAGGAGCAGGGCCTGCCGGTCAGCGGCACGCTGCGCAACGCCGACGGCACGCCGCTCGCCGGCGTCCGGGTGCAAGCCCTCGACTCCGGCGGGCAGCAGGTCGCCGAGACGGCTTCGGACCCGAGCGGTCGATGGGAGCTGACCGTGCCCAAGCCCGGCCAGTACACCTTCCGGATTGACCAAGAGTCCCTGCCCGGGGGCGTCGACGTGCTCCAGGGGGAGGTGGTTCGCGATGTGAGCCCAGGGACGTTGCCGTTGGTGGTGTTCCGCTTCGGAGAACAACGCGAAGGCCTGCAGACCTCGACGACCGCACAGGTCCTGCGGGTCCTGGTCGACGGCATCCGGTTCGGCCTGGTCATCGGCATCACCGGAGTGGGCCTGTCGCTGATCTTCGGGACGACCGGGCTGACCAACTTCGCGCACGGCGAGCTGGTCACGATCGGAGCTGTGGTGGCCTGGACGTTGAACATCACCTTCGGGATGCAGCTGATCTGGGCTACCTTGCTGGCGATCGTGGTCGGCGCAGCCGTCGGCGCGGCGAATGACCTTGGTCTCTGGCGGCCGATGCGACGGCGCCGCATCGGCCTGATCGCCCAGCTGGTGATCTCCATCGGCCTGATGCTCGCGCTGCGCTACCTGGTGCTGATCTACTTCGGTGGCCGGTCGGAGGCGTTCGCCGATTACACCAACCAGGTGGAGCGCGACTACGGGATCATCAGCATCACTGACAAGGACGTCGCCACGATCGTGATCAGCCTGGCCGTCCTCATCGGGATCGCGTTGCTGTTGCAGCGGACCCGGATCGGCAAGGCGATGCGAGCGGTGTCGGACAACCGGGACCTGGCCGCCGCCTCGGGTATCAACGTCGAGCGGGTGGTGCTGTTCGTGTGGGTCCTGGCCGGCGCGCTGGCAACGTTGGGCGGCGTGCTGTTCGGCCTGTCTGAGCTGGCCGGCACGGTGCAGTACGAGATGGGTTTCGCCCTGCTGCTGCTGATGTTCGCCGGCGTGATCCTGGGCGGGCTGGGCACCGCCTACGGTGCCTTGGTGGGCTGCCTGCTCGTCGGGGTGCTGGTGCAGGTCTCGGCCCAGATCATCCCGGTTGACCTCAAGTACCTGGGCGGGCTTGCGGTACTCATCGTCATCCTGGTGATCAGACCGCAGGGCCTGCTCGGCAGCCGCGCGCGGATCGGATGAACAGATGATCGACGTCGCGAACCTGCTCACCACCGGCATCGCGCAGTTAGTCGGCCCCTCGGCGATCTTCTTCGCGTTGCTCGCGATCGGGCTGAACATCCACTTCGGCTATACCGGCCTGCTGAACTTCGGCCAGATCGGCTTCGCGCTGGTCGGCGGGTACGGCATGGGGATCGCGGTGGTGAACTTCGGCCTGCCGCTATGGATGGGTGTGCTGGTGGGGATGGTCGCCGGTGCGATGCTCGCGCTGCTGCTCGGGATCCCGACGTTGCGGCTGCGCGCCGACTACTTGGCGATCGTCACGATCGCGGCTTCCGAGATCCTGCGGCTGATCACCCGATCGACGTCGATGACCGACTTCTCCGGCGGTACCCAGGGCCTCACCGGCTTCGGTGGCGGCTTCCGCCAGCTCAGCCCGTTCGACAACGGCCGTTTCTATGACTTCTTCGGAGTTCGTTTCCTCGGCCAGGAACTGTGGTCGATCTGCGTGGGCTGGACTGTGGTGGGCCTCTCGCTGCTCTTGGTGTTCCTCCTGGTGCGCAGCCCGTGGGGCCGGGTGCTCAAGGCGATCCGGGAGGACGAGGATGCGGCCCGGGCGCTGGGAAAGAACGTCTTCGCCTACAAGATGCAAGCGTTGGTGCTGGGCGGGGTGTTCGGCGCGCTCGGGGGGATCGTCTTTGCGCTGACCACGCAGTCCCTCACGCCGGACTTCTACTCACCACCGCAGACGTTTTTCGCTTATGCGGCGCTCATCATCGGCGGGGCCGGCCGGGTATTCGGTCCGGTCATCGGCGCGATGATCTTCTGGTTCGTGCTCTCGGTCACCGACAACTTCCTGCGCCAGGCCACCGCGGGTAGCAACCCGCTGATCATCTTCATCGATGACCAGGATGTCGGCGCCATCCGGTTCGTGCTGGTAGGTGTGGCTCTGGTGCTGCTCATGGCGTTCCGGCCGCAGGGTATCTTCGGTAAGAAGAGCGAGGTGCTGCTCGATGCGCGCTGAGGATCCGCTAGCCGGGGTGCCGGCCGAGCCAGGTGCCCCCAAGCCCGACCCGGTGCTGGTGATCGATTCGATCACCCGCTCGTTCGGCGGCCTGCGGGCCGTCGACGTGGCCCATCTGGAATTCCAGCGGGGCTGCATCACCGGGTTGATCGGCCCGAATGGGGCAGGAAAAACGACGCTGTTCAACCTGCTTACCGGGTTCGACCGGCCCAACGCCGGCCGCTGGACCTTCGATGGAACCTCGCTGTCCCGGCTCGCTCCCCATCAGGTGGCCCGTCGCGGGGTGGTCCGCACCTTCCAGCTCACCAAGGCGCTGGCCAGGCTCACCGTGCTGGACAACATGCGCCTGGGTGCGCCGAAACAGACCGGAGAGCGGTTCTTCGGCGCCCTGTTCGGTAACTGGGGAGGGCAGGAGCGGGCCAACACCCGCAAGGCGATGGAGCTGCTGACCCGGTTCAGTCTGGAGACCAAGGCCGACGATCTCGCCGGCTGCCTGTCCGGCGGGCAACGCAAGCTGCTGGAGATGGCCAGAGCATTGATGATGGACCCGACCGTCGTGATGCTCGACGAACCGATGGCCGGGGTGAACCCCGCACTCACCGAGAGCCTCCTCGGGCACGTCAAGTCCCTGCGCGACGACGGCATGACCGTGGTGTTCGTCGAGCACGACATGGACGTCATCCGGGACGTCAGCGACTGGGTGGTGGTGATGGCCCAAGGCAGGGTGATCGCCGAGGGCAGGCCAGAGGCGCTGTCATCCAACAAGACGGTGGTCGACGCCTACCTGGGTGCGCACCACGACCAGGCGCTGGAGTTCGACGCCGAGGGCAACCCGGTGGGGCAGACGGCGGTGCTCGTCGCCGAGATCGAAAGCGAGCTCGAAGCCGCCATCGAACGCGGCGAGGATCTGTCGGCCCCGGTCACGATCGACAATGCCGTCGCACACCGAGAGAACCGATCGTGACAGCACACGGACTGTCCCCCGCCGAGCTCGCCGCGACCCGGCAGCGGCATCGCGAGCTCGCCCAGGGCGCGCTGTTGCGGGCCGACGATCTGGTGGCCGGCTACCTGCCCGGCGTGGACATCCTGCGGGACTGCAATTTCTTCCTCCGGGACGGCGAAATCGTCGGCATCATCGGACCCAACGGTGCCGGCAAGTCGACGCTGCTCAAGGCGATGTTCGGGCTTATCCCGGTGCGGGGCGGCAGCCTCGCACTGCGAGGCGCCGACATCACGTCGGCCAAAGCGCACGTGCTCGTCACCAAAGGCGTGGGCTACGTACCGCAGAACAACAATGTGTTCCCTTCGCTGACCATCGAGGAGAACATGCAGATGGGCGGGTACCTGCGCCCGCGCGCTTTCGCCACCAGGTTCGACGCGGTGTGCTCGCTGTTCCCGCTGCTCCGTGACCGGCGCAAGACCAAGGCCGGCGCATTGTCGGGCGGCGAGCGGCAGATGGTCGCGATGGGCCGGGCGCTGATGATGGAACCGTCGGTCCTGCTGCTCGACGAGCCCTCCGCCGGCCTGTCTCCGATGTTCGCCGACGAGGTGTTCGTACGCTGCAAGAAGATCAATGCGGCTGGTATCTCGATCGTGATGGTCGAGCAGAACGCCCGGCGCTGCCTGCAGATCTGCGACCGGGGCTACGTGCTGGACCAAGGCCGCAATGCCTACACCGACACCGGGTCGGCGCTGATGAACGACCCCAAGGTCGTTGAGCTCTACCTGGGCACCCTGGCCGGATCACGCGAGACCGGATAGTCCAAAAATCAGCAGGGGGTGGGGCACCGAGCCCCCATTCGGCGCCCCACGTCAGCGGGCCCCCACTATGCGGTACTGGATGGCGGCTTCATCGATCTGGTTCTGCGAGTTGTACTCCAGAATTCCGTAGGAGCCAACGGCGCGCTCACCAGCGACGGTGAAGTCCAGCGTGCCCGTGACACCGTCGTAGTCCGGATTACCACCGCTGTCGATGATATCCCGGCACTGCCGGAAGGTGGTGCACTTCTCGCCGTCCTTGGTGATCCCGATGATCTCCGAGGCGATGTCCACCCCCTTGGTTGACTTCGCCTGCTCGGCGGCCACTGCGGTGATCACGATGGCGTCGTAGGCCTCACCGGCGTAGTTAATGTCCACCAGGCCGGGATTTTCGGCTCTCAGCCGCTGCTCGAAGTCGGGGGAGAGTTCGGTCAACGGGGTGGTGCCCTTCATACCATCGAGCAGCCCCGGAGGCAGGCCCACGCCCAGCGCGTTGCCCATGTTGCCATCCGTGCCGTAGACCCGCTTCTGAGCGGGCCCGATCTGCACCTCGCTCATCCGGCTGATGATCTTCTTCGACTCGTCGAAACCGAGCACCGCGATCCCGTCCGGGTTGAACTGCCGAACATCGTCGATCTCGGTGTTGTAGGACGTCGCGTTCGGGTCGTAAATAATCTTCTGGATCTGGTTCTGCGGGATGCCGGCGTCACGCAGATTCTGCGCGGTGTTGTCGGCCAGGCCGCTGCCGTAGGGGTCATTGCGAGCCAGGATGGAGATCCGCTGCGCACCATCGGCGGCCATCAGCGCCGCCAGGGCCTGGGCCTGCAGCGAATCCGGCGGGGCAGTCCGGAAGTACAGTCCCTTGTCAGGCCAGCAGGTGAACTCATCGGAGGTGTTGGCGGGCGAGAACTGAACCACGCCGGCATTGGTGATCTTGTCGATGACCAACTTGGTCACACCGGAGGCAGCAGCACCGACGATCACCTGGGCGCCCTGGCCGAGCTCGCGGTCGACGGTCTGGTTCGCCGTGTCGGTCTTGTCATCGCCGGAATCGCCCCGGATATGGGTGACCGGGTTGCCCAGCACCCCGCCGGCCGCGTTGATCTCCTTGATCGCCACGTCAACCGCAGCGAACTGGGGCGGGCCCAAGAAGGACAGGCTGCCGGTCTCCGGCAGCAACGTGCCGATCTTCAACGGTGCGATGCTCGGCTGCCCGCTCGCCTGGGCCTGCGGGAAGTCTTCACACGTCTTCACCGGCGTGCCCGCACCACCGGCCGGCTGCTGGGTCCCCGGTGCTGCTGTGTTGCCACCACCGCCACAGCCGGCCACGACGACCGATAGGGCGCCTAGCAGGGCTGCCACGCGGAGCGCGGTGCGCTGCGCCATGGATATCTCCTCAGAACAGACGGTGCTGCGGGCTGCCAGCGTCGGCATCCCGCCATCCGATCGTCAGACCGTAGTGCTGCCGGTGCCCGGGGTGACACGATCGATCGCCTGTCGTGACGAAGATGTAATCCGCCGCGTTACCCGCCCTAGCGGCTGCCGCGGGCGATACCCGGCGGGATGGCCGCCAGGTTCTCGATGATCGCCTGGGCGACCGCTTTCATGGTGGTCCGGCGGTCCATCGCGTTGCGCTGGATCCAGCGAAACGCCTCCGGTTCGGTGAGCCCATGCCGGGCCATCAGCAGCCCCTTGGCGCGCTCCACAACCTTGCGGGTCTCCAGCCGGTCGGTCAGGCCCGCCACCTCGGACTCCAGGGCGACCAACTCACGAAAGCGGGACACGGCCAGCTCCACCGCCGGCACCAGGTCCTTGCGCCCGAACGGCTTCACCAGGTAAGCCATCGCACCGGCGTCGCGGGCCCGTTCCACCAGCTCGCGTTGGCTGAACGCGGTGAGGATCACCACCGGCGCGATACGCCGCTCCGCGATGATCGACGCCGCGTCGATACCGTCCATCTTCGGCATCTTCACGTCCATGATCACCAGCTCCGGGCCTAGCCGCTCGGCCTGCTCGACGGCCTGCTGCCCGTCAGCCGCCTCGCCGACGACGGTGTAACCCTCCTCGGAGAGCATCTCGACGAGGTCCAGCCGGATCAGCGCCTCGTCCTCGGCGACAAGGACCCGGCGTGCGCTCGGGGTGCTGTCCGGTTCGGTGGGCACCGCACCTACCTCACCCTGCTGAGTCACCGGGGAGACCTCCGTTCGTCCGGCCAACACCCTGGCCTGCCACGATAGCGGGCCAGGATCGGAGTCGGGGCCATCACCAACCGCCTCGTATAGTGATCCCGCCAACAACCCGCCCCCGTAGCCCAACCGGCAGAGGCAACGGACTCAAAACCCGTCCAGTGTGGGTTCGACTCCCACCGGGGGCACCGGTTCTGACCTTCTCATTCCTGACTACGGTGCGGGGTACCGATGAACCGGCGCCACAAGAGCCACGACGTCTACGCGACCGGCAGCCGCCCCCCATTTTCGCCCCTCAGGGCGGCGCGTAGCGCCCATGGGTTGGTTCGCAATACCTTGCCGGACGATCGCCTCCAGCTGCTCGCTCGGCGCTATTCCCAGCTCGCCGTCGAGCAGCTGCCGGTAGGCATCAAGCTGTCGGACAGCCTCGCTGACGTTTCCTTCGCCGAGGTGGGCCAAGATCAGCGCCCGCTGCGCGGACTCGCGCAGCGGCTCCGCCCGTACTGCGGCGAGCGCGGCGGTGATTGCTTCGGGGTACCGACCGACCCGACGCAACGAAGCGCTCAATGCCTCAAGCGCATGCATCCGCAACTGGCGCTGCCGTTCCCGTTCGATCACCAACCACTCTTCGTCCCAGGCTGGCAGCAGGTCATGGTCGAGCACATCGATCAAGCGACCGTCGGGTTCGGCGCCGGCACCGGATAGCAACGCCTGAGCGCATCGTTGGGCCTCGTGGAGATCGAGCGCGAGCGCGGTGTCGAGGCCGATCGCGTGGCGGGTGCACCGCAGCACCGCATCGCTCGTCAGGCGAATCCGCCACACGGCATTGCGCAGATTGGCCTGCGCGCGCCGCTCCGGGACGTCGTCCCACAGCGTGCCCGCCAGCGCGGAGCGGGTCTGGAGGGACCAGCGGACGGCCAGCAATCCGAGCAGGCGTTGTGCCTGCACCGGCAGTGGCGTCGGGTGATTCCCGACCAGCAGCTGGAACCCTCCAAGGACGCGTAGGCGGGGCAGCGGCTGTTCGGTGATCACGATGGCATCTCCCGTCGTCAGGAATGAATGAGTCGCCGGCCCGCGCCCCAGATACATGACATCGTGGCCGATCAGAGACGCAAGACGGGACGGGCGATGGACGGTGGCGTGGACGGCGGGTCCCTACGTTCGGCGCCAAGGTCCCAGGAGGTACCCATGAGCGTCTTCGAGATGACCGCGAACGGAGCTCGACAGGTCGGCGGAACGCGGCTAGAGCCGCCGTCGTACGAGACCAGCCCGTTCGCCGCAGCCAGTCTGTATGCCTCCGACCCGCTGCCGGCATCGGTCGGCGAGCTCCCCGCCGGCCAGGTGATCACAACGCCGTTCGCCGAGGGCCTGGCCTCGTTCGACGAGTCCGACCTCGAAGCCGAAGCGTTTGACGCGCTAAGGGCGGAGTTCGAGGACGAAGAGTTCTTCGAAGCGCTGGAGGCGCTGGCGGATGAGGCAGCCGCGAGACACCTGACCGCGGCCGGCAGCTGGAGACAGGAGTCGGAGGCATTCCAGCTCCCGAGCTCCGATGCGGAGCAGTGGATGGAGGCCATCGCGGCACAGGCTGATCGTCTGCTGGGCCAACTGGAGACACACTTCGGCGACCGGCCAGTGGATGCGGTCACCAAGGCCGAGATCGATGCGGTCGTCGGATTCTCCGAACTCGAGTACGAGCGCCTGGACAGCCCGGTCGATGCCCAGGAACTGTTCTTGAAAAAGCTCGTCAGCAAGGTGAAGAAGGTGGTCACGGGCGTCGGCAAGCTCGTGAAGAAGGGCGTGGCTGCGGCGGGCAAGCTGTTGCCGCTCGGCAAGCTCTTCGGTTTCTTGAAGAAGCTCGTGCGCCCGCTGCTCGAGCGCGTGCTGCAGAAGGCGATCGGCAAGCTGCCGAAGGAGCTGCAACCGATCGCGACGAAGCTGGCAGCCCGGTTCACCAAGAGCGCCTCGGCCAGCGCGGGCAACTCCGCCCCGGCCGACGCGAGTGCCCCCGCCACACCCGCTGCCCCCGACCCTGCCGAAGACGAGAGCCCATGGAGCGCCGAGTCGCTCGCCGACGCCTTCGACGCCAGGCTCGCGGAGGCGATCCTCGCCCCGAACGACGCCGTCGCCACCGAGCTGCTCGCCGAGTTCGAGGCCGAGTCCCGCGGTGCGGCCGACTTCGTCATAGACGGGCCTTACACCGCCCTCGATGTCGGCCGGCAGCGACTCGCCCGGCAACTCGTCGACGCCGAACCCGGTCGTCCCCCGCTCGCCGAGATGGAGCAGTTCATCCCGGTCGTGATGGCAGCCATGAAGTTCATCAAGCTGGGGGTCAAGGTCATCGGGCGCAAGCGCGTCGTCGACTTCATCGCCAAGCTGCTGGCGACGCTCATCCAGGGGATGGTCGGCGAGCAAGCGGCTCGCCAGCTCTCCGGGCACGTCGCGGACGCCGGCCTGCGTCTGCTGGGCCTCGAAGCCGAGCGTACGGCCGACGGTATGCTCGGGGCGGAGGCGCTGGTCGCCACCACCGAAGACACGATCCGCGAGGTGCTGGCCCTGCCCGCGGAGTCGCTCGAGAACGAGCTGCTGCTAGAAGCGGCTGTGCAGGATGCGTTCACGGCCGCCGCGATCCGGCACTTGCCGGCCAAGGTCCTGCGTGCCGACCTGGTCGAGTCGGAGACCGACGGCGAGCACGGCTTCTGGTTGATGCACCCGCGGGCGGCCCGGCCCCACTACCGGTACAAGAAGTACACCGTCATCCAGCCGGTGCGCATCACCCGGCCTCTCGCGCGGTCGGTGACATTCGACGACGGCGAAACGCTCGAGGAACGGCTCCTCGACGCTGGTGCCCGCATATGGCCCATCCAGGGAGAGGCCCATTTCTACGAGTTGCTGCCGGGCGCCGAGTTCGGTCACCTCGCGGCGTTCGAACTCGACGGCGAGGTGCCGTCCTACAGCGAAGCGGCGCTGGAGTTCGAGGAGCTCGCGCCGTCACGGCCGTTGCCGATCCCTCATCCCCGGGCCAGGAGCCGCACCGCCGCACCCCAGCAGGGTCGCAGCCGCCGACCGGGAACGCGCGTCTTCCGCCTGAAGGTTCCAGGCTTGCGGTTGCGTCATCGCCCCCCCTTCGCGCTGCGTCTCGATCTGACCGCCGCCAAGCCGGAGCTGCGGGTACACCTGCGCATCAGCGAACGCATCGCGCACCAGCTCGTCGAGCACCTCGAGAAGCAGCGGCTCGTGCAGGTCGTGGCGACGATCCGCAAGCTCGTCGGGGCGCCAGTGCAGCAGGCGCTGGCCACCCGCTTGCAGCGGCTACTCACCAAGCGCGGTATCACGCTGCCGGAAGGTGCCGGGGCGCGCCTGTCGGCCGCCCTGGCGGAGGCGCTCGCCCGCGCCGTCGCCAAGCAGCTCCCGGCCGCCGCCGCGACTCTGACCACCGCGGCCAAGGACCCGGCGCCCGGCGTGACGCTCACCTTCGTCTTCTCCTTCGAGGACCGTGAGGCGATCGGGCGCGGTGAGCCCGGGGACCCGACGCTGACCATCAGAAGCGGCGTGCACCGTGATTGAGACTGCCTCCGCCCGTCAGGCGGGTGCCGAGGTCGCCCACTGGCGCCTCGCGGTGGAGGCGCTCGGCGACCTCGACGCCGTCGCGGCCCCAAGTGCATGGGCAAGCCTCGAGGAGTACCTGCAGCACAGCATCCGCGAACGCCTCGCGGGCGTGGTCGGGTCGCTCACCCAGGAGGCCCGCGCACTCGAGCGCATGGCGGCAAGCGGCCGGGACGCGGACGTGATCCGCCGCGGCGTACTCCGGCTCCGCCACCGGTATCTGCAGGCCGAGACGGTGCTGGACTTCTACGGCGACGCGATCAACACCCGCACGAACCCGGCGATGCGGGCCCTGCTGCGCGGCTACGACACCCTGGCCGGCGACTCCATGGCCGCGTCGCTCGGGCCGCTCGGCATCCCAGCGCCGCCGGCGCTGGTCTACCTCGACAAGGGTCTGGGGGCCGCCATCCTGCGCGCCGGTGTGCGCCTGTGGGATCAGGCCCACCCGTCGCCAGCCGCAGCGATCAAGCTCACCAGGCACAATCTGTCCTACCCGACCGCATTGCTGCACGAGACGGGTCACCAGGTCGCACACCTGACCGGGTGGAACGCCGAGCTGGCCGAAGCGCTGCACGCGGTGCTGGCCCCCAGGTCACCCGATGTCGCCGAGCTGTGGCGGTCGTGGGCGAGCGAGATCGCTGCCGACGTGCACGCCTTCGCCCAGGCGGGATGGGCGCCGGTCGTCGCACTGGCCAACGTGGTCGACGGGCCCACCGCAGAGGTCTTCCGGATCCGCTCCGGAGACCCGCATCCGTTCGCGTGGATCCGGGTGATGTTCAACGTGGCGTTGTGCCAGAGCTGGTTCGGCGCCGGGCCGTGGGACGATGTGGCGAAGGTGTGGTGGCAGCGCCACCCGCCCCAGGCCGCTGGCCGTGAGGTCGAACACGTCGCCCGGGTGAGCATCGAAGCGCTCGGCGACATCGTCGACGCCTGCACCCGCCGGCCGATGCGTGCCTTCCGGGGCGCGCCGCTGCCGGCCGTGCTCGACCCGCGCCAGGTGCACCCGGCCAGCCTCCAGGTCTTGGAGCAGCAAGCGGGCGGGTCGCTGCTCACCTCGTCGTACCTGCGTCGGCGTCATGCCCTGCGCATCCTCGCGCTGCTCGCGACCCGCGCCGTCCTCGATCCGCGCAACGCCGAGGAACACCGGAGCCGGCTGCGTACCTGGGTCTCCGACCTCGGCGCGGACGCGAGTCCCCGACCACTGACCGTCAACCGCGTCGCGTGAGCGACCCGTCAACCTGAGGAGCACCGATGGACACTCCCAAGGAACTTCTGGAGGAGCTCGTCAAGGCGGTCAAGCAACTGGCGGAGCGGCCAGCGCCGCAACCATCGTCATTCGACTCCTCCACCGCAGCCGATCGCATCCGCCAGCGTGTCGCCTTCAGCTACCAGGTCCTCGGCACGCTCACCGGCCGGGTCAGCTCCTCCAGCGGCAACGAGTTCGACGTCCGCGTCGTCGAAGCGTGCCGGGAGCCGGATGTCATCAAGTTCAAGGGTCTGCCGCCCGGCGCTGACTGGGCGGAGCTGCGTGCCGGCAACAAGGTCGAGGTGCTCCGCATCGAGGACGAGCCCAGGGACGACCAGTACTCGACCTCGAATGACGCAACTCGCAACGAGCAATCCGGCAAGGGGCGGGTCTGCCCTCGCGACTTCAAGAACGCCGACCCCATCGGCTCGGTCGTGTTCCTCAGGACCAGGCTGGGGCCGCTCATCGCCTTCGGACCCCGACTGGAACCGGTTCCGCCTCGACGTACAGACCGCGACCGCGTGACGTAAGGACAAAGGTCATGTTTCTCAGCCTGGCAAAACTCTTCGCCGAAGCAGGCGGCTCGCGCGAGCAGGTCTTCCTGGTGCATCCGATCCAGCTCAGCCGATGGCTGGACGAGGCCTGGGCCGGCGCACGGCTGGTCCCCGAGCTGCCGGTGGGATCCACTTCGGCGAACGCGCCGTTCCTCGGCAACGACGCGATCATCGGCGCTCTCGACCTGCCTACGCAGCTGACACCACCCCCGCTCCTGCTGCCGTCGGGCATCACCATCGATGCCATCAACCCCCCCGATCCTGATAGCTGGTCCGAGACGTTAGGACCCCCGGCGGCCGGTGGTGTCGGCCTCCTCTGGCATCACCTGGTCTACGCATACCTGATCGAGAGCACCGGCGCCTTCGAGATCTTCTCCGAGGTCGTGCGGCGCCTCGTCCTCGGCGAGACGCTGGGCACGCTGTCCATCGAGGGGGCGAAGTGGCTGCGCGCGACCGAGGAGCTGTTCTTCCGTGACCCACCGCTGTTCTCGATCAGCGGCGTGGTGAGCGAGGCGCGCCCGCACGCACGGGTGACGCGGCGCAACGCCTACTGGCGCATGTTCGGACTCGACCTCCCGCACCCGCTCCCGTCGCTGCGGGACGGAGCCGGCGGTCAGCAGGACTGGAAGGCGCACGTTGGTCTGGTCAACGCCGACTTCCGGGCCAAGTGGACGGAGCTGCTCCGCCAGGTGTGGTTCGGGCTGGAAAACGACAAGAACACCTCGGGGAGCAACCCTACGGACCCCTCCTACGTGTCGTTCCTGTGCGAGGCGATCAAGGACATGCTCAATATCCGCAGGCGCGGCGGTCTGCTGGCCCGCGAGGAGTTCGTGTACGTCACCGTCCTCAGCTGGTTCCACCTCACGCTGCAGACCGACACGCCGATCGTGAAGGACCTCAAGGCGGAGGCCACCAGCCCTGCAGACCGGTTGTCGATGATCGCCCAGCGGGTCGGGATGGCACCCGCCGCTCGGTCCCGGGAGCTGTTCTTGATCTCGGAGCCGATGTCGAGCGTGCTGCGTGCGATCGAGCTCGGGTTGTTCGACGACCCCACGGATGCCTCGGGGCTGTTCGACGCAGACGAGCCGCTGGGTGTGGAGATGCGCGACCTCATCAACCTGTGGCAGTCGGCCACCGGCGAGCGGGTGAAAGATCGTCCCACCGGCACCGGGATATCGTTGAGCGCGCAACCACTGCGAATCCCGTCGCCGTCCGCTGCACCAGCGCCGGTCACGACGCGGCCGGCGGCCACGCCTGCGCCGGTGGGCGCCGCCGCCAACGGCCTGAGCCGCTGAGGCCCGGGATGAGCACCCCGTGGAGCGGCCACGAGCTTGCCGCCTCGCCATTCTCCGGAGAGTTCGACGCGGAGTCACCCTTCGCTGCGGTCGGCATCGCCGCGGAGTCGCCCGCATATCAGGAGTTCGAGGGGGATTACGGCTTCACATCGACCACCCACCTCGGCGCGGAGGTCGTCAGCCTGCCACTCGCGCACGAATCACCGGAGCAATCGACAGTCCGGCAGGCGATCGCGGGCGGGACCAGCGACGTCAACAAGCTCACGAACCTCGTGTTCTTCGCTCGGCATCCGGAGCGCAACGGACGTGGACTCTCCCTGTCCGAGCCCGGGATCGCTGCGCTCGGCGCCGAGTGGACCACGATCCGCGACACCATCGTCCGCCCACTGATGGCCACAGGCCCGTCTCCGGGAACGACGACGGGCCTGTGGGTCCCCGGAGCCGAACGACTCGCCAACCCGAAATCGGCCGGGGGCACGTACCTCGACGCCCCCTGGCGATTCGTCTTCCATACGATCGAGGGGGAGCCCAGCGCGCAGGGATTCCGCACGCTCGCGGCCGGCCATGCCAACCCGCCCCATCTGTGGGCGATGCCCTCCGCGGACCTGCTGCTGCAAACCATCCCGCTGGACCGGTCCGCCTACGCGCTGGCGCGACCAGGGTCGATCCAGACCAACCGGCTACGCACGATCCAGGTCGAGTGCTGGGGCTTCGCCGCCAAGATGGTCAACGCCACACCCGAGGTGCTCGCGTGGCTGGCTGACCGGGTCCTCGCGCCGGTGGCCCGGCTGGTGCCGATCAATCTCAACCAGGTCAGCCCCACCGGCCCCGGAGAGCCCTGTTATGGCAAGAACTCCAGCTGCCGGATGAGATCCGACGAGTGGCAGGCGTTCAACGGCGTGTGCGGGCACAAGAACGTGCCGGACAACGATCACTGGGATCCCGGGCAGCTCGACCTGGGGGCCATCGCCGCCCGGGCGCGGGCTAGTGTCGGCGCCACCAGTTACATCCAACGCGAGCGTCCTCCATCCGACCACGATGGTCCGGGGTTCGCGGCCGAGCGCGACGACGACGAGGGGTCGTGGCGCAACGGCCACCATTCGATGGCGTGGGAGGCCCCGTCCTGGGAGGGCGAGGAAACCGCCGGCCGGCCACCAGGTCCGAACTCCTACGTCCAGTCCGGTACGGAGAGCGAGATGCTGCGTTCGGCAGTCCGTAGTGGCATGACGGACGAGAACCAATTGGCCAATTTGGTGTTCTTCCGGCGCCACCCCGAGCGCAACGGCCTCCTCATCTCCCGTGATGAACCGAACTTCCCACAGCTCAGTCAGGAATGGCTGCACATTCGCGATACGCTGGTTCGGCCCGTCCTGCGCGGCACTACACCAGGCCAGCCGGCGCCGTCGACCCCCACCGGGCCCGCTCCGAGTCCGGGCGGCGGCACCGGGACCGGAGCCCCCGACATCGTGACGGTGCGAGGGATCCCAGTCGCCCGGAAGATCGCGTCGCGGATCAACGATCTCCTCGCCGCAGCTGGGGCAGATGGCGTCACGTTGGGTAGCGCCAGCGGCTTCCGTACGTACGAACAACAGATCGCCCTCCGGAAGCAGAACTGCGGCACCAGTGACTACGACATCTACAAGAAGCCGTCCTCGGAATGCGACCCGCAGACCGCGATACCCGGCACTTCCCGGCACGAGCAGGGACTCGCGATCGACTTCACCTACAACGGGTCGAAGATCAATTCCCACGACAATCCCGGATTTCGATGGTTGGCAGCCAATGCGCAACGCTTCGGACTGTACAACCTACCTAAAGAGCCGTGGCACTGGTCGGTGGATGGAAAATAGTCCGCGATTCACCTGATCATCTTCGCTCGCGGTCCCCCACGGGACTCGCCCGGGCCATTGAGCACCGCCCCGCCGCGACTGTCCGGCTCCCGGTAGGTTTGCTGCGCCATGGACAAGCACAGTTCGGACCTCCGGTTCGGCAGCACGGTCGGGCACCGGCGGTCCCGTTGCTGGCGCGTCCGTGCAGGGACGCGGAACCGGGAGCTGTTCATCGAGCCGGAAGGCCTTGAATACCTCTCATACCCGAACCTGCACGGGTCCGGTCAGTGCACGTGAAGGTCCAACGCAACGAGGCGTCCAGGTAATGTTGTTGAGGGGATCGTGCCGTGACCGTCGTTATGCGCCGGCGAGAACCGCTGAACCTGCGTCAGGTGGACGACAAGTCATGCTTGACCTGTGTCACTGCGAACGTTCTGTACGTGTTAGGGGTCACCGATACCCCGGACACGCGGTGGGTTGATCGCGAGGTTGGTCGGGAGCCAGGTTGCGGAGCGCAGCGCACCAGTGCCAGGCGTTTCCTGCTCCAGCAAGGCCTCTCCCTGCACCTGGTGTGTGCCTACGAGCCTGAGCGATTCCTGCAAGAGGGCTTCGATTATCTGAGGCACTACTACCGCCAGGAGTGGGACCCATCGTGGGACGAGTACTGGACACGGCATCGCCTGGAGCGGCACCGCCGTGAGTGTCTCGCGGCGCACGGGTTGAGCACCTTCGGCGCCAGGATACGGACTGAGCACCGTCAGCCCACGCTCGCCGACATCGGCGGCGCCCTGGACCGCGGCCACCTTGTGTGGATCTCTGTCGACAACAGCTGGGCTCAGGTCGACTGTCATGCAGTCCTGGTCTACGGCCGGCGGGGCAACGTGTTCGACGTCTACTCACCGGAGATCTCAGGTAGCTGCCTGCAGCAGTACCGCCGTAGACGACTGGACAGGGTGTGGCTGCGCAGCGAGGGCATGACCGCTATGTGCCCCGGAGATCTGTTACCGCTCACGAGGCGGTAGCGAGGACGGCATGAGCACGATTCCGCGGCGGGCCGCTGCGCGGTCGAGCAGAGTAGCGCTTCGCCAGCCGAGGAGCCGGTCACCTTGCCGCAGCCGTCGGGTAACCGCGACCGCGCGGCGGGAGTGGCGGGCGAAGGACCCGGCGGACACCACCCGACCGCGGGCGAGCTGGCCGGCCCGGGCCTGCGTGGGGTCGGTATCAAGCCAGACCACGTGTGCCTCCCGACCGGTGAGCCGGGCCAGCCCAGCCAGCGCGGCCCGAGTGGGTGCGCCGGTAGCGGGTAGGTGGACGACGAGGATGGGCACCGCACCCAACGCAGCGCGGCCTATGACGAGGCGGTGGAGCAGATGCACCAGCGGGCGGTAGCGGCGGTACGGAGCCATCGGCCAACGCCGCGCTAGCGCGCCGCGGATGGCGTCGGAGTCGAGCACCACGATCGAATCCGATGCTGACTCGCACGATGCCGACAGCCGCTGCAGCAGGGTCGTCTTGCCGACACCAGGCATACCGGCGATCAGCAACAAAGCCCGGTCGGGCAGCGCGATCAGCAACGGCATGCAGCGGGCGGTCAGCACGGCCAACCAACGTGCGGGACACCACTATCGTTCCGGCTCGGGATCTGCGTTCAAGGCACGTGGTTGCTACACCTGGATGTGCCCTCGGAGCGGCGAAGTCGTATCGGCGACCAGGATCCCGGCCAGCTGAGGCCTCGTCGGGTCGCTGCTCCGGGGGTCCGGGCGGTTGTGCCCGTCCTCGTCCGGGATGGACGCAGGGCTGTACCTGTCGATGGTTCGCTGGCACCGCAGCGCCACTTCTTGGCAGGTCCGCTCGACTGCCTCCTGGGCAGCAACGGAGCCCCACCGGACCGTCTCCGCGTCACCGTCCAGCGGTCGGGCGTGCGCCTGGTCACAAGTCCGCAGGGCCGGATGGTCGTGCATAAGCCCCTCCAGACTCCCCTCATATGCCCTCTGGCTCTCCCAGAGACCAAGTACCCGGCGCCGGGGGCGTCCAAACCTGCTGGGCGGTGCTGGCCGCCCGCTGCCGCCCAGCGACTGGATACACCGATCAGCAACCCCGCCCCGGCCGCGCGCGCCTCTCGGCGAACTGCGCTATATCGTGCGGGGGGTGAGCGTAAGTGTGAGCAACGAGTTCCCCGCCGACATCGGTCTGCAGGTCACCGAGCACGGTCCGGATGCACGCGTGGTCACCGTGATGGGTGAGGTGGATGCGCTGACCGCGCCGGAACTGGCAACCTTCCTGACCGCGCAGCTGACCGTTGCCCAAGTCGTGGTAGTGAACCTTGATAGCGTGCGGTTCCTGGGATCTGCCGGGCTGTCCGTGCTGTTCGAGGCCAACGAACTCGCTACCCGAGAAGACCGCGACCTGCGACTAGTGTGCAACTCCCGAACCGCCAACCTCGCGCTGGAGGCCACCGGACTGCGGGAACACTTTACCTTCGCCGACAGCGTGCCGGACGCCCTGAAGAACTGACCCTGACGCGAACGGCGCCGTCGTCAGGGCAGGGTCAGATGCAACCGTACGGTGGTGCCTGCCGGGCTGGTGCGCAGTTCGACAAGATCGCACAGCTGCCGGGCCAACCACAGCCCGCGTCCGCGCGCAGCGGAGCGGCCGGTAGGCAGGCGCCCGACCAAGGGGTCGTGCAGTCCGGTACCGGTGTCGCTGACCTCACACGACATAGTGTGCGGGCCGGTCCAGACCCGCAGCACGCCCGACCTGCCGCCGTGCTCGATCGCGTTGGTCGCGACCTCGTCGACCGCCTGGACAAACTGCTCGACTTCCTGCAGAGCCGCGCCGGCCCAGGTGGCATAGGAGGTCACGAAATCGCGCAAGGTGGACAGCTGACCCACTCCGCTGAACCTCAGCCGCAGGGCCGAGGGGGGCGGCTTGGGCAAGGGCGATTTGTCTGCTTCGGCGTTGAACACCGCCGGGTCGGCGTAGCTCGGGCTAGGTCGGGAGCCTCCGATGGCCACCAGCTCGGGGTGGGTTCGGGCCACCTCGCTCACGACATCGGGACCCACGACGCGGGTGTCATAGGTGCACATCAACGCGGCGTTGGCCCAGGCTAGCGCGGCGTTGATCAGCGACTCGTGTCGAGCCCACTCCATGCTCTCCTGCCCGCTGCGGGCGGTCCACAACGGCTCCCCGATCATCCGCACCCGCTGCCCGTCCGGCACCGCCGCAACGGCGCGGTGCGTAGCCGCCAGCGTCCGAACCGGATGCCGGTACCACTGGCTGCTATCGCAGAACACCACATGACGGGCATCCGCTCCCAGCGCCGCGCGCAGCCACCCGATATTACGGTCGGTGGTCGTGACCCGGATCGGGTCGCCGCGGTCCAAGCCATCCCGGATGAAGGGAATAGTGCACGAGAGGAACTCCTCCTCAGATCCGTACAGCAACGCCTGGTGAGTCAACGACTCACCAGTCTGGTTGGTGCCGACAGTGCTCAGCACGCCGCCATACCTCACCGCCGCCTCCCGTGTCCCTATCCTCTTGCTGACCATCGAAATTTCCCCGGCTGCCGACTTCCAAACCACCAGCGAGAAGACGATGGCTCCGGCACCCCGGTGGAGATCAACAGCACCGTGAACGCCTCCGGCATGGTATCCATCGCCGCCAGGTCTCTCCGCCGGGCACGACTTCGCCGTGCGCCGGGCTGACCGTGCGCCTCGGCGCAACCGCCGTACCTCTGCGGGCATCACCACGTGGGCGGCCAGTTCGAGGCCGCTCAGCTCGATCTTGAAACAGTGATGCCGGTGCGACCGTCACCCGGTCGGGTGCCAGTCGCGATCGTGTGCTCGATGGGCATCGGTCAGGCCGTCGCGAAAGAACCGGTCGTAGTATTCCTCCTCGAGATGGTGAGTCTGGAGCCATACGCCGGGCACGTGGATCGCCTCGGCGTGTGCCGGGAAACGCCCGTGAGTTTCGTAGATATACGTACAGATATCGCGCGTGCATGCGATGACGTCGGCAGTGTAGTCGCTGGCTTCGGTGAGATATTTCGCGCCGAAATCGCCCTTGTAGATACGTTCGAACAGCGCCTCGTCGGTGTAGATACCGTCTGGGCCGAACTTGTCGGCGATCACCACATCCACCGCCTCGGCCATGCTGCCGTAATTGGGCGGGCACATCGCCTTGATGAGGTGCTCCCCCTCGTGACGAAGCCCGATTGCGTTCGCTCTTAGTTGTGCGATCCGCGGCAGGGGCAAGGGCACGTGCCAACGCAGCACGTCGGCCACCTTCCACTTCGGCGTGACCCAGTCGAAACCGAGCATCCTGCCGTAGGCCTTGCGGAACTTGGGATCACCCAACAGGACGGGCGGCGCGATCGAGGCGTGGATCCACGCTCCCAGCCCCATCGCGTCGGCGGCCAACATCAGGTTCTGCAGGATGAGATCGGCCTCGATCTGCGTGCGCATCGCCCAGATCACGCCGAGCGGCAACTTGATGTTCTTGTTCAGAAAACCGTTCTCGACCCAGCTCTTCACGCCCGCGAGACGGTAGAAGTTGCGGTCGTCGACGACGGTCGGGCGGGCGCCCTCGGGTTGCGTGAGCAGATACATCATGCCGTTGATGTACTGACGAGACAGATCGACAACCGGGAACAGGATAGTCGTTCCCGGAAGGTTCGACAGAAACCGGTTGGAGTCCAGATAGGCTGGAAAGTCCCGGTTGCCGTCTGGCACGTCGATGCGGCGATCCAGGATGCGCACCTTCGACTGGTTGGCACGTGCGATCAGCATCTGTGGGTCGAACGGCGAAGAGCCGTCGACCACCGGCGACAACTTGCGCAGAAAATATGTGCCGCTGTCATTGATCAGGAAGAAGTACGTCCCTTGGGCGTTGTCGGGGCTGCCTGCCGTCCGCCCCGCCATGTTGAGGTTGGGCTTGGCCATGATTGGCTTGCCGTCGCGCGGATCGGCGAACGGGCGATCCGGCATGGTGAGCCCGGAGCAGCCGGTGAGCGCGATGAGAACCGCCTCCTCGAGCTCGGACAACGGCGCGCGTGGCCGGCTCGATTCGTAGCTCATCGAGCCGGCCGTGACCGAGCTGCCGCGGCTGACCCGGTGCGTGCGCCGACGCCACATCGTCTCCAGTAGCGGGCGGCTGAACAACGCATCCAGACCCGGGTGGGCCTGCGTCGTCTGTTGGTCGGTCATCGGGCTCCCTTCCACAGCCACGGCTAACGCCCTGCTACGGGGCGCCACGGGGCAAAGGCGCTCGCATCGCGCGGAAGCACCGCCGCCAGCTCCGGGCAGTGGTGCAGAATCACGCTCGTCATGCCGTTGTTCGCGATCCAGTCCATCCCAAACGGTGAATAGATCTCCGGGCGGAAATCCACGGTCAAGAAGCGGTCGCTCTGAAGCCGGCGCGACGCCATCAGGATGAAAACACGGAAGGCGGTGTCCGAGAAGCCGAATCCTTCCGGCGGAGTCTCGGCGAACAACCCGACCATCGTGTCGACCTCATCGATGTTATGGTAGATGTCGCGCATCAGATGCACCGATTCCGGGTCCGCGCAGAGGTCTTCCCAGCGCGTGATCCGTGGCTTGTGCAGACCAGCGCGAAAATCATTGTAGCGCGGGATCCCGCGCTGGCGGGTGCGCACGAGGTCGACCACCGACAGGTCGATGCGTTCCCCGTCGCGCTCGAACGCCTGCAGCGAGCGCGGATAATTGTGCAACGTGATCGCGCCCGGGTGCGAAATGCCGAACGAGTAGAGCAGGTTATGCAGGCCGAGTGCGCGCATCTCATCGTCGGCCTTGTCCCCCTGGATCTCCAGGAAGCTGCGTTGGCCCAGCAGCTCGCCTGTCCGGTACTCGTGGAAACGATAGTCGTCCGGCAGCAGCGGATGCAGACGATAAACGGTGACAAAGTCTTCGGTCAACGAATAAGGTGCGGCGTGGTGATCGGGCAGCGTCGACGGGATTCCTACACTGGCGTGCTCATCCAGCAACCAGAGCCCGAGCCTGGCCATCCAGTCGTTGGCGGGCGGACCGTGCCAGTTGGCACCCAGTCCCAGGTCGATCGCCTCGGTGGCGAGGATGGCCGGAGTCCACTCCACCGTGTGGATCTTCGCGATCAGCGCCGAGACGATCAGCCGCGCCGTCTGATACACCTGATCGTCGCTCCACCCGCGATAGTGGATGCGGAGTTCATCGCAGAGCAGGTTGTGCTCGCGGGCGAACAGCGTGTGCAGACCACTGAGGCCGAGCCACCAGCTCTCGTTGAAGCCGGTGATCTCGAATCCTTTGGTGTCTTCGGGAAGATAGCCTTCCGGGGAAAGCCGCAGCTTGGCGCCCTCGCGGAGGTTGCGTGCCGTAACGCTGTCAGTGCCGTAAACCTCAGAGCCGTCCCACCAGTGCGATGCCGAGTTGGCGAACAACCGTTGCAGCCCATCGCTGCGATCTGTACCCAGTGAGATGTTCCCGGCGATGCGCATTTCCGGTTCCAGCGGCCCGCCGGGTGTGTTCGACCATCCAGCCATGCCCGGCGGCAGCGGCACCCGGACGTCCTTTTCCCCCAGCGGATGACGGGCGTGGTTCACCCAGTCATGCACCTGGAATTGGATCCACGCCGCGGCGAGCAGGTTGAGTGATCGCGCCGGCAGGAACATCTTACGGTAAAGCAGCTCTTGGCTGACGATGATCGGGTTCGGCCGGTCGAACGACTCCGGACGGTAATCGGGCTTCATATTGCGGCCGAACGCGGCGCCCACCGCGCCCATCCGGGGTTCGGACAGATCGTTGTAGGTGCCGTCGAAGGTCCGCCACACGCGGGCATTCTCATCAGGCAACGCCGAAACCGGGCGTGCCGCCGGCGGCGCCTCAGGGGGTTCGGTATCGATAAGGTTACGGCGACGCAGGACATAGCGGAAGACGTCGAGGTTCAGCACGCTCAGCCGTACCGGCAGCCGGTGCCACTCCACGTAGCGGTTCAGGACGGAGAACATCGCACGGGCGCCGGCTCCGAGAACGACGTTGCGTAGCGGCGGGTCGGACCGCCAGCGCAGGGCACGGCGGTGAGCCGCGCTCGCGTCATAGGCGGCCTTGCGTGCCCGGTTCAGATTGCCGAGCGGGCGGAAGCTGTCGGTGGTGTGCCACGGGTTGAACGCCATGCTGTCGACGGCGCGGGTGCCGATGTGTTGTTCGCTATCGAGATCAACGTCCCGCTTGCTGATCGTGAGTACGGCGACCGGCTCCGGCGGCGAGACCCGCTCCGACCAAGCGACGGCGGTGTCCTCGATCGGCGTCGACTGCACGTCGGTGAACCGTTGGATGCACAGTTCGAAGCGCACGTCGCCTTCGGCCAGCCGGCGGGCTACCTCGTGCGATAGGAACTCGGGGTCCTGCTCCGAGGGTTCAGATCCGAGCAACGTATCGGGCGCCGGCCGGAGCAGGTAGCGGACGGCGAGCGTTTCGCCCCAGCGGATCGCGCCGCGACTCCAGTAGGTCTCGGCCGCGATGCTACGCACCTTGCGCCGGCGCCCGGCGGACACATTCCTCAACATACGCAGGGTCTCGGACGGGCCGAAGATGAATGCGAGCCGCACCAGGCCGATCACGCGTGACACCGTACCGCCTGCGGTCGCGGTCGCGAACTTCACGAACTGGTACGCGTCGCGTGCGTGAGACACGGGATAATTGGTCATCAGCAGGTCGTGCTGCTGGTCGGGCGAAACGTTGATTCTCAGCGCGACACCCCGCAGATCCGGCTCGTAGTCAGGCTGCCCGTTCCCGGCGGCATTCGAGAAGCGGACTATCGTTGGGTAAACCGCACCCGGTTGGGCGAATTCCACCTGCAGCTCGGCCGGGATGTCGAGGAAACGGAGCTCGGCATCCTCGACAGCGAGCGTCGACTTCGCATGCAAGGCCCGGTCGACGGCATGGGGAACCCCGTTTCTACTCGCATGCTTCTGGTTCTTCAGCTGAACAAGCATGATCTCTCTCGCCAGCTGCTCGAACGTGACATACTCCGCCTCAGGTCCGCCCCCGACGAACTCCTCGCGCCACATCTGTGTCATACGTTCCCTCGCCATCATAATCAAGGAATATCGGCCGCACGCACCATCAGGACTGCCGCAGCGTCAGTCATCGAGAAAACGCTGCTCAATCGCCTCGACGATCCCCGCGATGACGCCGTCGGGTGACGGACTGTAATGCGGAACCGCCCAACGCGTGATCTTCGCATCGATCACCGTCGGCCGGCCTGACACCAGTGCCGCAGCGAACGCGTCCTTGAACTCGTCGAGGGTTTCGACGCGGTAGCCGTCCGCGCGGCACGCCCGTGCATAGTCGGCGAAGTCGGGATTCTGGAACTCGACGAGTCCGGTTTCACCGTACGTCACGATCTGGTAAAGCTTGATGAGCTTGAACTCGTTGTCGTTGAAGATCACCCAGATCACCGGGATGTCATTCTCGACCGCGGTCATCAGCTCGAAGCCCGAAAGCGAGTAACAGCCGTCGCCGCAGCCGACCACGACGGTGCGATCCGGGTGCGCGACCTTCAGTCCCAGGGCACCGTTGACGTGCCCGGCCATCGGCCCGAACGTCCCGGGCTTGCGGAAATTCTGACCTTCCTCGAGCTCGAGATAATAGCCGAACCATGCGAGATGCGCGCCTGCATCGGCAAGGACGATGCCATTTTCGGGCAGCATCCGCCCGATCGTCTGCGCGAGCTGGCCGGGATGGATCGCGCCGGTCACGTGGAGAATGCGTCGGGCCTCGTAGTCACGGCCGTCCACCGATTTCGGTGCGACCGGGCCGACCCTTTTAGCGAGTGCATCAGTAATCGCCGCGACCGCAGGCCGCGCGTCGGCGACAAGCGCATGATCAGCCTTGTAAGCCTTGTCGATCTCCGTCTCGGAAATATTGATGTGAATCAGCAGCTTGCCGGTGAACAGGTCGTCGCGATAGTTGAACGTCGCGTGCTGGTTGAGCGAGTTTCCGATCGCCACCACGACCTTGGCTTCGCGAAATGCCTTCCACGCACTGGCGTGGCCACTGTCAGCGAACACGCCGATCGAAAGCGGATGGTTCTCGGAAACAATCCCTTTTCCGTCCAGTGTCGTGAGGAGTGGAATCTGAAAGCGCTCGATGAAGCGCTTGATTTCGCTACCGGCACCGCTTCGGATCGCACCGAAGCCGACCAGTGCGACAATTGGCTCGTTCTTATGGATTGCGTCAGCGAGCGCCGCAGCGATTCCCTCGACACGCGTGGATTCGGGAAGGAGCGCCTTCACATTGAGCCTGATGTCGTGATAATTGTCGACCGTCAGGTCGTGTGTGAGATTCTCGGGCACGTGTATGTGCACCGGCCCCGGCCGGCCCTCGAATGCGATGTTGACGGCTTCCTCGAGCACATCGCAGGTATCGGCGATGTCGGTGAGCAGATAGGATTTCTTGGTCGTCGCGGCGAACATCGCATGGGAATCGGGCGTCCGGTTCACCCCGGATGTTTCGTTGAGCGATCCCTTACCGCGCCACTCCAGCGATGCGAATCCCGATACCGCCAGCACGGGATAGGAGTCGGACATCGCCACCGCAAGCCCAGAAAAGAGGTTGAACGCACCCGGACCGGCAGTCGCGAAGCAGAAGCCCAGACGATTGGTATACATCGCATAGCCGCATGCCATGAATGACGCTGCCTGCTCATGCCGCGTCATGATCGGTCGGATTTTCCTGGAGTGCTTGAGCGCCAGCATCAGGCTCGCCGCGTTCTCGCCGGCGCCGCCGAACGCCGCCTCCACCCCGACGCCTTCGAGCCCTTTGACGATCGCCTCGTAGACCCGCATGGGTCGCCTCCTGTCCACCGTTCGCTCAGAAGCGCTGTCGAAGCAGAACGGGACTAGGCTGGCTGGGCCTCTTCCCTCGACCGGCGGCAGGACGGGAACACAGCTCGATGCCGCAGACCGCTGTCCGCCTTTGATGGTGGACGATCGCCCAGCCATTGCGCAACGCGCCAGGTGGGTTCACCACCGTCCGCACGCAGGTGCATCTGCTCCGCTGCGACCCTTCGTCAAGGTAGTTTGACGTCCGTGTGGACAGCGCGGCTCGATGTGGGCCAAGGTGGGCATATCCGGCAGCGATGGATCGGCACAGCGAAGGGAGGGCCATGAGAGACTCGCATCACGACGACTTCTGGATGCGCGACGAAGCACTTTTCCCGGCAACCCACGCTGTAGAGGCTGCTGAGGCAATCCGCGAGGCCACTTTCCGGATGCAGCTGGCAGGGGAAACACCCGAGCGGCTTGACGTGCACAACCTGGCCACGGTCGGGGCTGCGCTGGAGGACATCACGCGTGCGCTGGCACAGTTCGCCGGCCAGGTCGCCGCAGCGCTGCCCGATTCGGTCGACCAGAACCTCGTGGCATCCCAGGAGATCCGCGACGGGCTGGTCGCGTTCCGGATCGCGGTGCTGGACGCGAGCGTCGCAGCGCGATCACTTGGTTCGTCTGCCACCTCGGTCGGCAACGGCACGGTGCCGCACCAGCGGCGCAAGTGAACCGGACCCGTCGCTACCTCACCTGTGGACCCGGACCAGGCCTTCCTGCACCACGCTGGCGATTAGCCTGCCATCCCGGCTGAAGAACCGCCCGGTGGCCAGCCCCCGACCTCCTGTTGCCGACGGTGAGACGCAATCGTGGAACACCCAGTCGTCGGCCCGGAACGGGCGGTGGAACCACATTGCGTGGTCCAGGCTGGCGGCCACCAAGTCTTGGCCTATCCCGTGCCCGTGCCCGGCTGCCACCGACCACAGCAACGTCAAGTCCGAGGCGTAGGCGAGCACGCAGACGTGAACCAGCGGGTCGTCGGGCAGCACACCGTCGGCCCGCAGCCACAGCCGGTGGTGCTCCCCGGACCTGGCCTCGTCACCCATCCCGGCCCAAACCGGCGGGGTCACATAGCGCAGGTCGAACGGAAGCGGCAGGCGCGTGATCGCGGTATCTCCGGCGCGGCGCGCCCAAGTCTGCAGGTCGTCGAACTGCTCCGGGGGCGCGACCTCCGGCATCGCGTCGGCATGCTCCAGGCCGTGCGCCGGCAGCTGGAACGACGCGGACAGCGCAAAGATCGCCTTACCGTGCTGGATCGCCACCACCCGGCGGGTCGTGAACGACCGCCCGTCGCGAATCCGGTCCACGTCGTAGACGATCGGCACCTGCGGATCGCCGGCCCGGATGAAGTAGGCGTGCAGTGAGTGCACTCCCCGCTCCGGTGGCACGGTACGACCGGCGGCGACCAGCGCCTGGGCGGCCACCTGCCCACCGAAGATCCGCACCGGGGACTCCGGAGGGCTGACGCCGCGGAAGATGTCGTCCTCGATGCGCTCGAGATCAAGCAATGCCACCAGACGGTCCACCACCGGCTGGCCGCGTGGCACCCGGGCCACGCAGGGTCTCGAAGTGTCAGCCAAGGTCCTCCTCGCCCAGACGGTGCACCCGGACGAGGTTCGTGGAGCCCACGGTGGCCGGCGGGGATCCCGCCACGATCACCACCAGATCCCCTGGCTGGTAGCGCCCGATCGACAGCATCGCTTGATCCACCTGCCGGACCATCGCATCGGTCGTCTCGACCCGGGGCACCAGGA
>JBQTHE010000056.1:0-16145 GCA_052390115.1 Pseudonocardiales bacterium
CTACTAAGGTCCAAACCCGGCACCGACACGCACGTCCTCCCCCAGAGGAATTACGTGACCGTCCCAGTGGGGGAATTACGTGACCGCCAACCCCTCACACCGGGGGAATTTCATGATCGCTGACACCCCGTTCAACGCGGGGATCCAGCTCGACACCAGGTTGGCCAGATAACCGGGGCGGAAGAACAGCTCACAACCCAAGAACACGTCATCGTGGTGCTCGTGCCATCCCATGCCCGCCCCGGTCCGGAACGACTCGGTGATCTGCGACTCTGCGCGCAGCGCCCCCAGCGCCAGCACGAAGGCACCCGGTGCGTACACGGCGCCGGTCGGGTTGGCCAGCGCGAATGCCTGCTCCTCGCTCAGCCCGTAGCTGGAGGTCTCGGGCTGGTAGGTGACGTAGCCACCGGCGGCTTGGCCGCGCAGCCATTCGGTGACGTAGCGCGAATCGGTCTCGGTACGTGCAGCCAGTTCCTCTGGGGTGACCGGCCCGGCGGCCAGCGCCCGGTATAGGCCGAGGCGATGCCCGACGACGATGTTCCCGGCGGCCATGGTGGCGCCGAGGTCGCCGACGAACCGGCCGAGAAACTCATTCAGCTTGTCCTGGTCAACGGCCATGGTGATCTCCCTAGGTGAGGTGCCGACTACCGACACCAGCAGCGTCGCCCCGGCCCGTTCGGGCACCGTCAACCCAGCGTCATGCCGCCGCCCGGGTGCCGCAGCGGCCGGGTCGCTGACGGGTCAGGGCCCGGACGGCTCCCGGTCCACGAACACGGTCGCGGGCCGGGGTCTGCGGTCAACGACGAGCTGGAAGACGTCCGGGCGGGCGTAGTGACCGACCGGGTCGAACTGGCGCCGCGCGGACCTTGCCCGGGCGAGGTCGATCTCGGCGGTCACGATGCCCTCCTCGCCGACCAGCGGACCGGCCAACAGGTCTCCGTCTGGGCCGACGATGCAGCTGTTGCCCCGGGCCAGCCAGTCCTCGTCGCCGCCGTAAAGCTCGTCGCGGCCGGCAACGTCGGCGGGCACGTCCGAGCCGCGCAGGCAGAACGTCACGCCGATGACATGCATCCGGCCCTCCTTGGCGATGTGCCGCATGGTCGGCACCCAGGCGTCGCTGTTGTCCCAAGTCGGAGCGACGTGGATGTCGATGCCCTGGCTGTAGAGCGCGTAGCGGGCCAGCGGCATGTAGTTCTCCCAGCAGATCAGGCCGCCCAGCTTGCCGATCGGGGTGTCCAGCACCGGCAGCGTGGAGCCGTCCCCGTAGCCCCACACCAGGCGCTCGGCACCGGTCGGCATCAGCTTGCGGTGCGCGGCGGCGACGGCACCATCCGGTCCGAGCCACAGCTGGGTGTTGTACAGGGTCGTCCCGGCGCGCTCGTTGACCCCGATCGACAGGTAGGCGCCCGCGGCCCTGGCTGCCTCGCCCAGCTTGTCGGTGGCCGGTCCAGGGATCTCAACCGACTGGTCGAGCAGCCGCTCGTACCAGGCGGCCGGGCCGTCGTCCCAGGGCCGGGTACGCCAAACCCAGTCCGGGTAGGTCGGCACGAAGGCCTCCGGGAACGCGATGAGCGAGGCGCCCTGGGCGGCGGCCTGCGCGATCAAGCCGGTCGCCTTGTCGACCGTGGCGTCCCGGTCGAGGAATACCGGCGCCGCCTGCACCGCGGCGGCGACCAGCTTGTCGGTGTTGGGAGGTTGGACCATCGCGGACGCACCTTCCTGGGCCGGTGTTCGGGACGAGGGTCCACCGGTGCGCCCCGCGTCGTCAACGGCTGCCAGTCGGTCCGGGACGGTATGCGCGCCAACGTCACAAGAGTTGCCGAATGCGGCGTCAACGTAGCGTCAATCGCCGCTATCGTCGGGTGCATGCTGCGGATGCGGCTGCTGGGTGCCATGGCCGTCGAGCGGGACGGCGTGCCGGTGCAGGTGCCGAGGTCCGCGCGGCCCCTGCTCGCCTTCCTTGCGTTGCGCCCGGGTCCACACGACCGCGATGCGCTGGCCGCCCGGTTCTGGCCCGACGTGCCGCAGCCGGCGGCGCGGGCAAGCCTGCGGACCGCGGTGTGGGCGCTGCGCCGCGGCCTGGGCGAGAACGCGCTGGTGACGTCAAGGAGCGTTGTTGAGCTATGCCCGGAGGCACTGCGAGTCGACGTCGCCGAGGTCGCCGCGCTGGCCGCCGCGGGAAAGGACATGCTGGCGCTCGAGCAATGCCGGGGTGAGCTGCTGGCCGACCTGGAGGAGGAGTGGGCGCGGGCCGCCCGGGCGGAACATCAGGCGCGACAGGCCGGGTTGCTGGACCGGCTGGCCGAGCGCGCTGAGACTGGCGGCGACGCCGCGGCGGCGGTGCGCTGGTCGCGGTCGCGCTGCGCGCTGACCCCTCTCGACGAGCCGGCGCACTGCGCTCTGCTCCGCCGGCTGGCCGCCGCTGGCGACCGGGCTGGGGCGCTGGACACCGGCCGGGCGTTCGCCCAGCGGCTGCGGACCGAGTTGGGTGTGACGCCGGGACCAGCCACCCGGGCGGTGCTGGCCCAGCTGCGCGGGCCGACGACCGCGGCCGGCGCGAGCCCGGATGTCGCCGCGCGGCCGCTGTTCGGCCGGGCCCGGGAGTTGGCGGCGCTGACTGCGGCCTGGTCGGCGGCCCGGGACGGCCGCGGCCGGGTCGTCGTGGTGACCGGCGAGGGCGGCATCGGCAAGACCCGGCTGGTCACCGAGCTGGCCCGGCGCGCGGACAACGCCGGCGGCCGGGTGGCTGTCGGTGCCGGGGTGGACGTCGGCGGCGAGGCTCCGTTTGCGGTGTGGCAGGAGCTGGCCCGCCAGCTGGTGCGCACGGTGCCAGCCCCGCCGGACGACGCCGGCTGGCCGCAGGAGCTGGGCCGGCTGGCCCCCGACCTGGCCACCGGGCTCGGACGGACCGGGGTCCCGGCGCCGGTCGCCGCACCCGAGCTGGAGCGGTTGCGGATCTTCGACGGGGCGCTCCGGTTGGTGGAGTGGGCCGCGGCCGGCCGCCCGGTACTGCTGGTAGCCGAGGACGTGCATCGCGCCGACCGGGCCAGCCTGCAGCTGACGACACACATCGGGCGGCGGCTGGTCGGGCTGCCGGTGATGCTCGTGCTGACCCGCCGGGACCGGCCGGTGCGCGCCGAGGCCGACGCGCTGGTCGCGGACCTGGCTGGCCGGGGCGTCGAGGTCAGCGAAGTGCAACTGGGTCCGCTGGCCGACGGAGAGCTGGCCGCGGTGGTGTGCAGCGTCGCCCCGCTGACCGAGGACGATGTACGGCGGGCCGTGGCCGCCGCCGAGGGCAACCCGCTGCTGGCCGTGGAGAGCGCCCGTGCGCTGGCCGCCGGCAGCACCGCAGCGCCATCGAGCCTGCGAGCGGCGGTGCGCGCCGCGATGGGCGCGCTGTCCCCGGGCGGCCGCGAACTCGCCGAGGCGATCGCTGCAGCTGGCCGGGGGCTGACCGCTGGCGAGATCGCCGCCCTCGAGCTGGCCGACCGGGCGGAAGCCGAGCACCAGGTGCTGGACTCCGGGCTGGTGCGCCGCGAGCGCGGCTGCCTGCGGTTCCGGCACGCGCTGCTCGCCGAAGCGGCCCGCGCCGACCTGCTCGACCCCGAGCGCTGCCACGAGCGGCTGGCGCTGGCGGCGGAGGCGGCCGCAGGGCCGGACGGAGACCACGTCGCCGCCGAAGTAGCGCGGCACCTGCAGCAGGCCGGGCGCACCGACCTGACCGGCCCGCGCTGGCAACGGGCGGGCAGGCACGCCCGCTCGGTCGGTGCGCTGCCCGAGGCAGCGGCGTTCTGGGCTGAGGCCGTCGCATGCGCGCCGGCGGACCCCGTACCCCGGCTCGAGCTGGCCGAGGTGTACGCCTGGCTCGGCCGCCGCGACGACTTCGAGCAGGAGTGGCGGACCGCCGTCGACACGCTGTCGGCCCCCGACTGCGCGGCTGCCTGGTGCCAGCGGGGCCGGCTACTGCGTGGAGTGATCTGCCACCCGGCCGGGTCACTGGCCGCCTACCTGCGCGCCCAGGAGCTGATGCCCCCTGACGCCCCCGCACCGCTGCGCGCCGAAACGCTGCTCGGGCTGGCCTGGACCCAGGCTGTCGCCGGGGACGCCGACGCGGTCATCGGGCTGCTCGCCCAGGTCGAGGCGCTGGAACCCGAGCCGGACGACGTCAGCTACGGCGACCGCGAGCATGTCCGGCTGCTCGCGCTGATCCGGCTCGGGCGCTTCGACGAATGCGTGCCGGTCGCCGAGCGGGCCGGGACGGCCATCGAGCGGGCCGACCGACCCGACCTCGCCTACAGCATCTGGGTCAACGCCGCCTGCGCGCTGGCCTGCGCCGGCGACCTGCCGACCGCGCTGCGGCTGGCCGACCGGGCGGTCGCGGCCGCCCGCGGCGTCGCGGTCGTCACCCTGCCCTGCCTGGCCGCCCGTGCCCACTTGCTGTCCCGGCTCGGCCGCCACGACGAGGCGCTGGCCACCAGCGCCCGGCAGCGCGAGATGGCCGAGCGTCTCGACTCGTCCGCGCTCGCCGCGCTGGCCTGCCACGACGCCGGCCTGGTCGCACTGGCGGCCGGGCGGCACGCCGAGGCCGCTAACCTGTTGGCAACCGCGCTCGACGACCAGGCCCAGATCAGCCGACCGGCCGCCCGGCTGGGCCGGGCCGAGGCGCTGGCCCGCCGCGGCGACCCCCAGGCGGCCGCCGCGGAGATCCGGCTGGCCGCGCTGGAACCGGTCGGTCCGGGCGACCAGCCGTGGGCACTCGTCCCGCGGATGGCGCGGGTACAGGGCTTGGCCGCCCTGGCCCGCGGAGATCGCGGCGAGGCCCGTCGGCGGCTGGCCGAGGCCGCCTCGGGTTGGCGACGGCTGCGCCGGCCTCGGCTCGGGCAGGAGTACATCGCCAACCTCGTCGACCTCGGCCGGGCGCCGGTCGTCGGCCTCGTCGAGCCGGACCGCGAACTGGCCCGGCTGACCGCCGAGCTGGCCGGAATCGACACGAAGATCGACACGGAGGAGGCCGGGTGCCCGAATTCACCCTGAGCGGCCGCGCCGACGCGCCTGTCGAGGAAGTCTGGAAGCTGCTGTTCGACCCGACCCGGTTCCCCGAGTGGTGGGCCGGCGTGCAGACCGTGCGCAACGACGGTCCGGGCGGCTACACCCAGTGGTTCCAGGGCGATCCGGACTTCCCGTGGCCGCAGCGGCTGCGCGGCGACCGCGCCGAGGGGCGCGTCACCATCTCCTGCCAGGTTACCGACATCGACTTTGTCTGGCAGCTCGCCGAGGACGGGCCCGGCACCCGGATCGACGTGCACGTCGCGCTGCCCGACTCCGAGACCCACCGGCTCGACGGCGAACGCGAGATCATCACCACCTCGCTGGCCCGGCTGGCGACCCTCGCCGAGGACGACGCGACCGGCTGAACGGACCACCCGGAGGTGGAGGGAAGATGCGTGTCGCGATGGGTATCGGCGGCGACGCCATCGGCACGCCGATGTCACCGGGCGAGATCGTCGAGCAGGCCCGGCGCGCCGAAGCGGACGGCTTTCCCGCGGCGTGGACGACGCACTTCTCCCGCGGCGTCGATGCGCTGAGTGTCCTCGCCGTAGCCGGCAGCCAGACGAGCCGGGTGGAACTCGGAGTGGGCATCGTGCCCACCTACCCGCGCCATCCCCTGGCCCTGGCTCAGCAGGCGGCCACGACGCAGGCCCTCTGCGGCGGCCGGCTGACCCTCGGGGTCGGCGTGTCGCACCGTCCGGTGATCGAAGGCCTGCACGGGATCCCCTACACCAACCCCGCCGACCACATGCGGGAGTACCTGTCCGTACTCAGACCGCTGCTCCGCGAAGGCAGTGCGACCTACCGGGGATCGGTCTACCAGGTCGATGGCGGTTTCACGATCAAGGGCACCAGTCCGGTCTCGATCGTGGTCGGCGCGCTCTCACCGAAGATGGTGCGGGTGGCCGGGGAACTCGCCGATGGCGTCGTCACCTGGCTGGCCGGCCCGCGCTGGCTGGCGGACGGCATCGTGGGCGGTCTGCACGCGGCGGCGGCCGCAGCCGGCAGGACGCAGCCCCGGATCGTGGCGGCCTTGCCGGTAGCGGTCTGCGACGACGCGGACCAGGCCCGCACCGTGGCTGACGACGTCTTCGCCCGCTACGGGGGTTTGGACAACTACCGCCGGCTGTTCGAGCGCGAGGGCGTGACCTCAGTAGGCGCCCTCGCCGTGGCTGGGACGGAGGCCGAGGTGGACAAACAGCTCCGCCGTTACGCCGACATCGGCGTCACAGAGCTGTGGCCGGTCGTGTTCCCGGTAGGCGACAAGGAGGCGAGCGTGCAGCGAACCCGAGCCCTGCTAGCCAGCCTGAGCCCGCAGGTATGACTACAGGTCGACGAGTTTCTGGCGCCCGGCGCGAAGCCGGGACAGCTGGATGAAATGCTCGGGATTGAGGAACAGTTCGTTCATCCACCCCAGTTCATCGATCGTCAGGCCCTCGGGCCGGTGGATCAGGTAATCCAGGTACTGGAAGGCGTCCTTGGCACCGTAGCCGACGTGGTGCGCGCCGAGCACTTTGCGTGAGTTGCCATCCACCACCAGCTTCTGGAAACCGCTCAGCTCAGGCCTGCTGAAGGCGTAGAGCATGGACCGGTCCGAGCACGGCAGCGGCAGATTCTCGCTGTCGAGGCCTTCGACGTAGGGCGGCATCTGGATGATGATGACCTCGTCGCACGCCGCCCGAGCCTCCTGCTCGGTGAGCCCGACCCAGGTGACCTCGTAGGTGGTGTGCAGGAAGTCCGGGTACTCGGTGAAGTCGAACTCGATGTGCTCCCCCATGATGTTGCGGGCCGCCGTCACGCCGCATTTGCGGGCCTTGAACATCTCCATCGGCCCGTCGATCATGTCGCCGATCGCGTACACGTTCGGCACGGTGGTCCGCATCGTCTTGTCGGCGATTACCCGTCCGGTGGGGCCGACCTCGATACCCAGCACCTCCTGCGGGTGCGCGGAATTCGGGCGCTCCCCCGTGGCCATAAAGACGAAGTCGGTCTCGATCTCGATCACTTCACCGTCGGCCAGCCGTACCGTCACGCTGCGCACCGAACCGCTGGGTACTGAACCGGTGCCGTTCACCGAGAGGGGGACCGCACCCTCCAGGATGTCCATGCCGCGCTTACGCATGCCCTCCACGACGTAGCGCCGCAGGTCCTCGTCGACGTGGTGCAGGCTGTGCGTGCGCATCAGGGGCGAACGGGTCACGATCGTCGTGTCGCACCCGGTCGCGTGGAAGAACGCCCCGTACTCCATGGCGACCTTGCTGCCGCCGATGATGACGCAGCGGGTCGGCTCGTAGTCCAGTTCCTCGACGAGGCTGACGAAGTCGTAAACCCCGCGCAGGTCGAGGCCGGGAATGTCCGGGTACACCGGTCGGGCGCCCATCCCGAGCACTAGGTTGTGACCACGGAAGGTCTTCCCGCCTGCGGTCACGGTGTTGCGGTCCACAATGGTCGCCCGCGTGTTGAGCACGTACTCGACTTCCAGCTGCTCCTTGGTCTGCCAGTTCATGAACGCGTGTGCGCTGCCCCGGCCGGCCACGAACAGCTTCACCATCGCCTGGATGCTTGCGCGCGAGGCGTCGAACTTCGGGAAGAACAGTTCATCGGAGAACCAGCGCATCAGGTCGAGCTCGGCGGCGGCGTCGGAGAACAGGTGATGCGGCACGCAGGCCTGGTGCGGGCACGACCCGCCGAGAAAGGGCCAGGCATCGATGATCAACGGTCGCCCGCCCATGGCTTTCATGTATGCCGCACCGAACCGGCCACCCGCACCGCCGCCCACGAAGATGGCGTCGTAGACGGCCCCCGCACCGACCACGTTGAACAATGGCTCGGAATCCGGATCGGCCAGGCTGTCCTCGATCAGAGTGTTCCACTCGGCGAGGTTGAACTGCTTGTCCCGGATATCCACAGCCCACCGTCCCCGTCGTGCTAGCCAAGGAGACCTGACCTTATGCGTAGCGGACGGTGTCCGGTGACGTCCTGGCCGGACAGGGGAGCATTCCAGGTTCGTCCGGCGGAGCCGAATCCTTCACCTGGGCCCACGCGAGATCGTTGGAGCCATGAGCGACGACGTGTCGGCAATGGTGACGCGGGCGCGTATCGCGCAAGGCGCCATCGCTGACTACAGCCAGGAACAGGTCGACGAGCTGGTGACCGCGGTTGCGTGGGCGGTGGCCCGCAAGGACCGGGCGGAGGCGCTGGCCCAGCTCGCCGTCGACGAGGGTGGCTTCGGCAACTATCCCGACAAGGTCATCAAGATTAATAAGCGAGTGCTCGGCGTACTGCGCGACATGCGCTCGGTGCGCACCGTCGGGGTGGTCTCCGAGGACCCCGAGCGGGGTCTGGTGATGATCGCCAAACCGGTCGGTGTCGTCGCGGCGCTGATCCCGACGACCGGGCCGGACGCCACCCCACCGGTCAAGACGTTGTTCGCGCTCAAGGGCGGCAACGCGATCATCGTCGCCCCGCATCCCCGGACCAAGCGCACCAGCGCGGCCGTCGTGGGTTACATGCGGGAGGCCTGCGAGCAGGTCGGGGCACCGGCCGACCTGGTCCAGGTGATCTCCGCGCCGTCGATCTCCCGGACCCAGGAACTGATGCGCCAGGCCGATCTGATCGTGGCGACCGGGGGGCACGCGATGGTGCACGCCGCGTACAGCTCCGGGACCCCCGCCTACGGCGTCGGGGTCGGCAACGCCGTTCACGTGGTCGACGAGACCGCCGATCTCGGTGACGCGGCGAACGCGATCGCCATGGCCAAGACCTTCGACTACGCGACGAGTTGCCTGGCGGACAATGCGGTGCTGGCCGAGGCGAGCATCCACGACGCGCTGCTCGACCGGTTGGTGACGGCCGGTGGCCACTTCTGCTCGGATTCCGAGCGCGCGGCGCTTCAGCAGCTGATGTGGCCGAAAGGCGCCGGCATCCCGGTGCTCGAGGTCATCGCCAAGCCGGCCCCGCATATCGCGGAGCTGGCAGGGTTTTCCATTGCGGCGGACCGTACCTTCCTCATCGTCGGCGAGGACGGGGTCGGGCCGGAACACCCGTTCTCCGGCGAGAAGCTCTCCGTGGTGCTCGCGCTGTACCGCTACTCCGGCGGGATCGAGCGAGCCGTCGAGCTGGTCAACGTGATTACCGACTACCAGGGCGCCGGGCACACCTGCGGTATCCATACCAGAAGCGACGAACACGTCGACGCGCTGGCGCTGGGCACCCGGACCGCCAGGGTGCTGGTCAACCAGAACCTCAACGAGGGAGCCGGCAGCCCGCGCAACGGCCTGCCGTTCACGCTCAGCCTCAGCTGCGGCACCTGGGGCGGCAACATCACCACGGAGAATGTCAACGCTCGCCACTTCATCAACCTCACCTGGGTATCGCGCCCGGTGCCGCCCCGGCCGGCCGAGGAGGAGGAGCTGTTTGCCACTCACTGGGCCCGGTACGGGAGGTAGCCGGTGACCCGAAAGGGGCTGCGGTGCCCATTCCGGCAGCTCGACCCTGGCCCCGGCGGTCGACCGGCGCGTACCGTGATGGGACTCACACCAGATGTGCCCGCGCGGCGCTGTGCTACGAAGTGGGCCACGAGGAGTACGGCGTGACCGACACTCTGGAACTCGGGATTCCCGGTCTGCGGTTGACCGTGGGAGATCATATCTGCGCCTTCTACCGGGGCCCTGGTGAGCGGGACGAGATCCTGATCCCGTACCTGCGGGCCGGGCTCGCGACCGGGGATAAATGCATCTGCGTGGTGGACGCGGTCGAGCCGCGCGAGGTGCTGGCCGCTCTGGGTAGTGAGGCCGACGTCGACCGGTGGATCGGCGACACCCAGCTGGAACTGCGCGCGTCCACCGATGCGTACCTGCGCACGGGCCGGTTCTGCACCGAGGAGATGCTGGCGTTCTGGGAGAACTTCGTCGGTTCGGCAATGGCCGGCAGGTTCCACTTCGCCCGCTCGGTGGGCGAGATGACCTGGGCGCTGCGGCAGGTGCCGGGCGTCGAGGAGCTGGTGGGCTACGAGTCCGAGCTCAACCGGTTCCTGCCCCGCTATCCCCAGGTCATCCTCTGCCTCTACGACCTGGAACGGTTCAGCGGCGAGATCATCATCGACCTGCTCAAGACTCACCCCCTGGTACTGCTGGGCAGCATGGTGCTGGACAACCCGAACTATCTCGAGCCCGACGAGTTCCTCGCGGTCCGATCGAGGACCATGAACCCAGCCACCAGGAACCCAGCGCAGTGATGAGCAGCTCAGCGTGGGCGGTCGACGTCGTGGACGACCGCCTGCCCAGCACCGAGGTGCCCGTCGCTGACGGCGCCGCCCGGGTTGATCCGCTAGTGCGCGACCAGCTCTGCAGCTTGCAGGGGCTGCTCGTGCTGTCGATGCTGATGACCGAGAGTGGCGACGTCCGGCAGATCCTGCACCTGGCGACCACGTCGATACCGTCGCTGGGGCGCTGCCACCTGGGCGGGGTTCACCTGCGGGACAGCGGTTGGCAGGCGGCCGCACCGCCTTTCACCGAGCCCGACGTGCGTGCGACTGTTGATGCCCAACTCAGCCTGCTGGGCGGGGGTGGCGGCATGCTGGCCGTTCCGAACGAGCAGTGGGCATGGGCTTTCCCACTGCGTGGGTTGGAAGGCCCCATCGGCCATCTGGTGGTGGCGGCACCTCAGGTGCCGTCGGGACCCGAACAGTTCCTGCTCCGAGTTCTCGCCCAGCAGACCGGTGTCGCGCTGGTCAACGCGCGGCTGCACGCCAAGGAGCGGGCCACCGCGGAGCAGCTGTCCGTGGCGAACACCGCGCTGGCCCGGACGGTACGTGCGCTGGAGCGCTCGACCGCGATCCACGACCGGTTGACCAGAGTCGCGGTCGGTGGTGAAGGCCAGGAGGGCATCGCCCGGGCGGTGCACAAGCTGACCGGCTACCCGGTCGCCGTCGAGGACCGTTACGGCAACCTGCGGGCCTGGGCCGGACCCGACCGGCCCGATCCGTACCCGAAGGACCCGCAGGCCCGCCGGGAACAGATGCTGCGCCGCGCGCTGCGCGAGGGTCGGCCGATCCGGGAGGCCGGCCGGTTGCTGGCCATCGCCCGCCCGCGGGACGACGTGCTCGGCGTGCTCGTCCTCATCGACCCGGGCGGGAGCGCCGGCGAGCAGGAGCTCGTGGCGCTGGAACACGGCGCCACCGTGCTCGCGATGGAGTTGGCTCGGCTGCGCAGCCTGGCTGACACCGAGCTGCGGGTCCGCCGCGAACTCGTCGACCACCTGCTCGGCGGTGCCGATGAGGAGGGCGCCCTCGCGCTGGCCCAGGCACTGGACTACGACCTCGAACGGCCCCACCAGGTACTCGTGGTGGAAGGCCGCGGCAGGCGCCGCGACGAGGAGGCCTTCTTCCACGCTGTGCGCCGGGCGGCCCGCGACGTCGGAGCGGGCGTCCTGCTGGTCGCCCGCGGGCGCGCCGTCGTGCTGCTCTCCCCCGCGAAGGCGCCGTTCGACCGGCTGCACTGCGCCGTCCTGGCGGAGCTCGGCGGCGGCAGGTGCCGGATCGGGGTCGGCGGAGTGTGCGAGCGGCCGGGTGACTTCCCCCGCTCCTACCGGGAGGCCCAATTCGCACTGAAGATGCAGGCCGTCGCAAAAGGTGCCGCCCAGGTCGTCGACTTCGATGGCCTCGGTGTGTACCGGCTGCTGTCCGGGGTTCAAGACACCGTGGATGTGGAACGGTTCGTCCGATCTTGGCTGGGTGCTCTCCTCGACTACGACTCCCGCAAGCATTCCGGCCTGGTCGACACGTTGACCGAGTATCTGGAATGCGGCGGAAGTTACGACGCCGCCGCTTCGTCGTTGTCGGTGCACCGCAACACGTTGAAATACCGGCTGCAGCGCATCCGGGAGATCTCGGGCCACGATCTGTCCTGCCCGGATACCCGGTTCAACCTGCAGCTCGCGACCCGCGCCTGGCAGACGCTGCTGGGATTGCGCAGCGCACCCTGAACCGGATCATAGCCGGGCCGACATCGAGGCAGAAGCGTGCGCTGCTAACTTATATGGGTTCCTGGCTAGGTGTGTTGCGGAGGTTTGGTGGCCGAGACGGAATTGAGCTGGATTCAACGAGCGGCCGATGTCGCGATCGAGCACGCCCACCGTTCGGGTGTGGAGAGGATCGTGTGTGCGTCGGGCGTCTCCCCGTCAGGGCCAATTCATCTCGGCAACTTGCGGGAGGTCATGACCGCACACTGGGTGGCCGAGGAGATCACGTCCCGTGGCTACGATGCGGTGCACCTGCACTCCTGGGACGACTACGACCGATTCCGGAAGGTCCCGTGCGGGCTCGGCCAAGGGCTGGCTGAGCATATCGGCCGCGCTGTGGCGGCCGTGCCAGACCCCTACGGCGAACGCGACTCGTACGCGTCGCACTTCATAGCCGAGTTCACCGGTGCCCTCGCCAAGATGGGTGTGCGGATGCGCGAGGTGCGCCAGTCCGAGCAGTATCCACGCGGAACGTACAACACCGCTATTCGCCGAGCGATGGACCGTCGGGGCGAGGTCTTCGACATTCTCGCCCGATTCCAGACCGAAGGTCTGCACGACAAGCCAGTCGAGGAGCGCAGGGCCGAGTACTACCCGTTCAAGCCGTACTGCCAGTCCTGCGGCAAGGACTTCACGACGGTTGTCGACTATACCGGTCTCGTCGTTTCCTACCGATGCCGGTGCGGCCACTCTGGTGACATGGCGCTCGCCGATGGCGCGCCGATCTCCGGCAAGTTGGTGTGGAAGGTGGACTGGCCGATGAGGTGGGTCCACGAACAGGTGGACTTCGAGCCAGCGGGAGAAGACCATCACGCACCATCGAGCAGCTACGCGTCCGGCGGTGTTCTGGTGCGGGAGATCTTCGGTGGGACGGCACCATACTCGTTCGGGTACACGTTTGTCGGTTTGGCGGGTGGGTCGAGCAAGATGTCGAGCTCGGCCGGTGGGGCGGCGATCCCCGCTACCGCGCTGGATGTGCTGGAGCCCGCGATGCTGCGCTGGCTGTATGCGCGACGCACCCCGTCCCAGTCGTTTACGATCGACCTCTCGCCACGCGCGGTGCAAAGGCTTTACGACGAGTGGGATCAGTTCGGTGAGCGCGCTGAATCGGCTGGGGCGTCCCCGGCAGACGCCCACCTGCGAGAGGTGTGCCTGCGGACCTCGGCGGGCACGGTCGACCACAGCAGGAGGCCGGTCTCGTTCCGTCTGCTCTCGTCGGCCGCCGACATCACCCAGGCCAACACAGCGCAGATCGATCGCCTCGTTCGCCAACATGTCGACAGCGCGGACGCCCTTCCTGCGGGCGACGGATTGCTGAAGGAGCTGGAGCCCCGGCTGACCTGCGCGATCAACTACGCGACCCGCCTGCTGCCGCTCGAAGAACGAACCACGACTCGCACCGAGTTCAACGACGAGGCATGGCGGGAACTGGACGAGCCGACGCAGAAAGGCGTGCGGATGCTCGACGAACGTCTCGATGACGCCTGGACGCTCGAAGGCTTGACCCATCTGGTGTATGCCATTCCGAAGCTGCTCCAGGGGTTGCCCGTAGACGCTGCGCCGAGCCCGGAGCTGAAGAAGGCGCAACGGACGTTCTTCGCCGCCTTGTACAGGCTCCTGTGCTCGTCGGACACCGGTCCCCGGCTGCCAACCCTGCTGCTGTCCATCGGGCCGGAGCGCGCTCACCGTCTGCTGTCCGGCCAAGCCACCGCATGACCAACCGCCAGGGCACCCGGTGACGGAGGCGTCGGTGCGTCATGGCCACGAACCCGTAGCACTCATTCGGGGCGATCGCTCGCCACCCCGCGACACTGTGGCCGCTGTCACGCTCAACTTGCTCTGAACCCCTCACAAACAACGCCGATCGACGTGGGCCGCTGGCGCTGGTTCTGAGACTTGTTATTCTCCCCAACGCCATCATAATTTTGACTGCGTCTTGTGGTCCTCCAGCAGTTGCCACCATAAGGTGTCTATACGCTGACCTAGGGCGAAGTTCAAAGCCCGATACACCGTGCACTGCGGCCGCCTATGCCAGAGCCGCCATGTCCGCCTCGTCCACCGGCAGTATCGGCATTGGCCCCGTCTGTTTAGTTCATGCTGTCTGAGCAACATGACCGCGCCCGCAAGTAACCGCACCGTCTGTCCTTCCAGTATCGCTGGCGCGATCGGGTCCATGCTTCTGAGTTGGTCAGCTAGCTCCTCAAGCCGTTCGAGCATCAGCCGGTGCCGAGTCTGCCAAACGTTGCTCACTGCTCCCGATAGGGCTCTACGGTATGCACAGGAAGGGTAAGCGGTCCTTTGGCGATGGTCTCCCCCTCGATGACCGATCCATCTGTCTCATTGGCGCGGCGCTGCAGCCGCTTACCGGCGGTAATCAGCCTGTCGGCGTAGTGCGCCTGTTCGGATGCGCTGGCGTTTCCGTCCATAATGCGCATAGCCAGCGGCACCATGGTGGTGTTGATCCGGGCTAGCTCAGCGAGTAACTCTCGGTCCTCGCGGATCATGACTGAACCTGCTTGGCACCCAGAGTTCCGCGTTCGGGTGTTCCGCTGTCTTTCCCGCTAGCAGCCTGCTCGTCTCTATGTTTTCTGAACGTCCCCGCGAGTGCCTGCTTGAGTAGGTCGGCCTCCTCAACAATGAAGGCTGCCGGTTCACCTCGCGGATAGGCCACGAGCAGGTAGCTGCCGTTACTCATGACCGCTGCCAGCTTCGTCTCAGGGCAGGGCACATCCGGCCGGATGCTGCGCTCGATGCCGGGTGGTAACTTCTGGCGCTCGCGCTGATTTGTGGTGTCACTGTCACGAAGACCGTCTGAGTCCAGGTTGCCATCATATTCCACGTGCTCAGCTCCCACGCACTTCTGCCCGACTTGGAAGGCACCGGGACAGCTGAGGTTCCTTTACGCGAGGGGCGGAGTACGGGGGTTCGGCCCTGATCTCACGACCCGCACCCGTCCCGGTGCCATGCCGATCACCATGCCCGCGTCTTCGACCGCAGCCCATCCCGTGTCGGCGTAATCTGTGGGTTCAGATCTTCCCGGCGTGGAGGGGAACGTTGCCCTCACCTGCAGTGTCGTGATCGGAGTACCGTCTAGCCACCAACGGAGTAGACCAGCAGAACCGCGTAGGGTGGAGAACCACGTGCAGTACAAGGCACGCAGCCTCAGGCAGGAACAGGTCTGGCTCTCGGCTGATCTTCGGAGCGAAGGCAAGACCTGGGTTGAGGTAGCCACGGTCTTTCGGCTGAGGTATCGCGTCAATCCTCGGGTAGCGTTCCGGTTGGCACATGCTTGGAGCCAACGGCAAGCCGCTGAGGAATGGAACCAGCGCTGGCCGGACGAACCGAAGACTCTCAAGAGTTTCTCGTATTGGGAAATCTGGCCCAGCACTACTGGTCACGAGCCGTCGCTCGACGTCCTCGGCAAGCTGGCACAGCTCTACGAATGCAGTGTCAGCGACCTCGTGGTAGATCAGCCAGATTACCGGGACCTTGACAGCGCGCACCAAACGTTGGCAGCGACCAGAGAGATCGCGGTGGCAGATCAGATAGAATCAGTGTTTGCCGATCTTTTCAGGCAAGCGGATAGTGACGACCAAGCTAAGCTATCACCGTTAGTCTTGTCACGAGGTGCCGCATTGCTGGTACAGCGGCTAGAAGACGCCAACTTCGTTGAATTGGCACAGGTGATCGTCATGTGGATGCAAGGACTCGGCTCTGCCGTGAGCCGATGCGAGGTGCTGTCTAAGCTCAGCGCAGCATTTGCGCTGGCAGCCGCTGCACCATTGTTCGATGTGTTGGACTCAGACGAGCATGAACGGGTCGCTCGGGTACTACAGGACCCGTCGACCTTTGACGAGCCAACGCTCCGCTACTGCGAAAGTATGGTCAGTAATCTTCGTCGGCAAGGTGACGTACTCGGCCCGCAACTCACGCTGCACGGTGCCCTGGGGCAATGCCGCTAAGTTAGAGGCGCGGTCCGCGGCGTTGGCTCGTTGCTCTACAACGCCATAAATGGCTCGGCGTGTCAACGTTCGAAAACCGCGAGAAACGCACTGAACCCGATATTGTTATCGCGT
>JBQTHE010000057.1:0-86223 GCA_052390115.1 Pseudonocardiales bacterium
GCGTGGGGATGCGAGCCCGGGCGCGCATCCCCCCTCACGGGTTGACGCCGGGCCGGCGCAGCCGGACCGGCTTCAACCGGAACGGGCTCACCGCGCAGCAGCGCGAGTACCGCATCGGCGGTGAGCGGTGCCAGCAGGATCCCGTGGCGGTGGTGGCCGGTCGCGGCGAGCACCCCGGGCTCCAGCTCGCCGATCACCGGCAGATTGTCCGGGCTGCCCGGCCGCAGCCCCGCCGCGGTCTCCTCCAGCGCGTACTCCGCGATCGCGGGCAGCACTCGCTCAGCATCGATCAGCAGCTCGCGCACCGAACCGGCGGTGACATCGGTGTCGAACCCGACCTCGCGCTGGGTGGCTCCGAGCACCAGCCTCCCGCCGTCGCGGGGCACCAGGTAGCTGTGCCGCCCACCGACGATCGCGCGGACGGTCCGCGACGGCGGCGGCAACGTGCCCCGCCGGCACCGCAGCCGCAGGATCTCCCCCTTCACCGGGCGGATCACCCGCGCCAGCGCGGGGTGCAGCGCGGCGCTGTGTGCACCCGCGGCCAGCACCACCACATCGGCCGCCGGCAACTGCACACAACGCTGGCCGCGGAATTCCACCCCGGCGCTGCGGCAGGCCACCAGTAGCGCATCCATCAGCGCCCGGTTGTCCACGGACAAGTCGTTCGGGACCGACAGCGCGCGAGACACCTGCGGGCCCAGCGACGGCTCGGCGCGGCGCACGTCCCGGCCGGAGAGCGCCTCCACCTGCCGTCCCATCCCGGACAGCTGCTCGGCGAGGCGGTTCAGGTCGGCACGATCGCCGGGGTCCAGCGCGACCACCAGGGTGCCTCGGGTCCGTAACCCCGGGTCGGCACCGGCGGTGGCGAGCTCGGCGGCGAAGTCCGGCCAGCGGCGCAGCGAGGCCGCCCCCAGCGCCAGCACCTCGTGCTCACCAGGCACCGCCTCGGTGACCGGGGCAAGCATCCCGCCGGCGACGTGCGAAGCTCCCGATCCTGGGGCCGGGTCGTGCACAGTCACCGCGAATCCCGCGGCTGCGGCCCGCCAGGCGCAGCTCAGCCCGATGACGCCGCCGCCGACCACGGCAACGGTGCCGGAAAGACCTCCCGATGAACCCACTGTTCATCACGCTCCCTGCGCCGGCATGACCCGGATCAGGTTCGACGGTCGGGGTCGCCATGACCCCCTCTCAGCCCGGTGTGGCCCAGGCTCCCGTGCGGACCAATTCCCACCCTACCTCGATACGGTGTCCTATGGACGGGGCACAGATCCGGGCTCGGCTGGCCGGCGCGCGGCTGTATCTGTGCACCGACGCTCGGACCGACCGCGGCGACCTCGCAGAGTTCGCCGACGCGGCGCTGGCGGGCGGGGTGGACATCATCCAGCTGAGGGACAAGGCCCTGGAGGCACGCCACGAGCTCGCCGCGCTGGAAGTGCTCGGGCAGGCCTGCCAGCGGTACGGCGCGCTGCTCGCGGTGAACGATCGAGCTGACGTCGCGCTGGCCGCCAGTGCACAGGTGCTACATCTGGGTCAGAACGACCTGCCGGTCGGCTGGGCTCGCCAGATTCTCGGTGACGACGTGGTGATCGGGCGGTCCACTCATGATCCCGCGCAGGCCGCCGACGCCGCCGGGCAGGTCGGGGTGGACTACTTCTGCACGGGCCCGTGCTGGCCCACCCCGACCAAGCCCGGCCGCCCGGCCGCCGGGCTGGACCTGGTCCGCCGCACCGCAGCGAGGGCCCCGGACCGTCCCTGGTTCGCGATCGGCGGTGTCGAAACCACGCAACGGCTGGACGAGGTACTCGCCGCCGGTGCAGACCGCGTCGTGGTGGTGCGCGCGATCACCGAGGCATCGGACCCCCAGGCGGCCGCCGCCGCCTTCGCGCAGCGGCTGTGCTCGTCGCGCTAGCGGGCGTCCCTGGACGGCTCGCCGGTGAGCAGGGTCAGCCCGTGGGTGGACAGCACCTCGTCGATCGGCTGGAAGTAGCTCTGCCCGCCGAGCAGGCAGCCCCCGGAGCCGCCGGACAGCGTGCCTTGAGCCTGCGTGCCGCTGACGAAGGGGCCGCCGGAGTCGCCGGCCTCCGCGCAGATATCGGTCCTGGTGAGCCCGCGGACGACGTCGCCACCGCCGTAGTTCACGGTCTCGTTGACGGCCGTGATCTGCCCGCAGTGGTAGCCGCTGGTGGACCCGGACCGGCAGACCGAGGAGCCCACTGCGGCCGGCTCGGTACCCATCACCGTGAGGTAGCCGCCCGCGGTGCCGATGTCGTGAGTCTGCTTCCAGGACGGAGACGTCACCTCGACCAGGCCGAAGTCGTGGCCGGGAAACGATGATCCGGCAACCGGGCCGATGGGGCTGCCATCCGGCCCGGACCAGGTGCCGCCCAGCTTGGTGCAATGCCCGGCCGTGATGATGTAGCGGGTATCGCCCGAGACGGCATTGAAACCGACCGAGCAGCGCCCACCCTCGCTGCTGGTGATCTTGTCCCCACCGCGCAGGTTCGCCAGTGGTGCGGGGCGGGCGTTGACGTGCTCGATCCGCACTCCGTCCTGACCCGCCGCGAATGCCTTGGCGGCGGCATCGTCGGTGGCCGACACCACGACGGAGTTGCTGGCCGGGTCGACGTACCAGCCGGTCACCGCGTCGGGGACGCTGCCGGCTCGAGCGTTCAGCGCCGCCATGACCCGGTCCAGGGTCAGCAGGTTTAGGGACACCAGCCGCGGCTGGGCTCCGGCGGCACGGACCCGCTGCGCGGCGGCCGGGTCAGTGGTAGCGACGACAAGGTCATTATTGCCGGGCTCGAACCACGCACCAGCGAACGAGCTGCCCAGCGCAGTTCGCAACGTCGACTCGATGCCGCCCGCCGCAGCTTCGTTGGCCAGCCGCTGGGCGGTGCCACCCAGTCCAGGGCCACCCAGTCCAGGGCCGACCAGTTCCGGGGATGCCGTCGCGGCAGAAGCAGGTAGCGCGACGCACACGCTGAGCAGAAAGCCCAAGGCGGCGGCAGCCAGCGCGCGAGGACGGCTTCGGGGGAGCACAGATCGGGTCCTCTCGTCCAGTTAGATGGCGCACAAGACTCCCCCGACGGTCACCCCACGCTACGGATCAGTCACCCAGTGGTGAAGAGCCCATTCGGTGAGACACCTTAACCCATACGGTGGGTGTTCTTCTCACTACTCGTGGTGCAGAGGCGCGCAGACGGTCAGAACCGGCGTACTGAACGCAGCCCAGGATGGTTCGCGGGCAGCACCTTGATCAGAACCGCCCCGCTCACCGCGACGCAGGCCGCAACCAGCGGCCAGCTCAGTGCAACCCGGGCGACCCCGAGTGCTACCACGGCACCGGTCGCCCAGAGCGGCGTGAACACCGCGACCCGGATCAGGTACTGCCCCACCCACACCCAGGACGCCAGCGAGTATGCCCGGAGCAGGGCAGGATCGTGGCGCCAGGATGTGCGCTGTCCCAGCACGCCGCCCACGATCACGCCGAGCAGCGGCCAGCGGACCAGCACACTGACCGCCCAGACCAGCGCGCTGACGACGTTGGACAGCAACTGGGCGAGGAAGAAGTCCGCGGCACGGCCGGTGTACAACGCGATCAGCGCCGCCACCAAGACACCCAGTAGGCCGAGGAGAGCCGCCAGCGGGCGGTCACCGCGGCGCCAGCGCACCGCCGCAACCGCGGCCCCGGTGACCAGCGCCGCACCCGCACCCCAGCCGAGGGAGCGGCCCGAGACCAACCAGGCAGCCACGAAGGCCACGGCGGGCGCGGTGGCGTCCAGCGCTGCCCAGCGGCCGCCGAGCAGTGCCGTCAACGGCTCGGGGGCATCCGGTCGCGGCACGCCTTCCAGGGTGCCTGATCACCGCGGGTGTCTACGAGTGCGGGAGGGCCGCCACGCCGGTGAGCATCAGCGCTGCGAGAACGCGAATGCCACCTCGTACCCGTTCGCCACCGGTGTGCTCACACAATGCCGCGTGCGTATCGGCGGCGAGCACGGACAGCAGGGCGTGGGCGAGGTAGTCGGCGTCCAGGTCCGGCCGGGCGGCCTTCACGAGCATGGCGACGTGTTGATGCCAGAACCGGTATGCGCCGATTCGGTACCGGGCGCCGGGGCTGGCGGTCTCCGACATCCGGACAAGATCCAGGTGAAGGTCAAGAAAGTCCTGGTAGGCCGCGAGGAATGCGGCCAGGCGTGCCGCTGGCTCGACACCGGGTCCCAGCGCGGGCGGGCCGCTGAGGATCGCCTGCTGCAGATCTTGCTCCCGGGTGTCGAGCAGCGCGACTGCCAGACCGGCCTTGTCCCCGAATCGCCGGAACAGCGTCCCCTTGCCCACCCCGGCGGCAGCCGCGACCTGGTCCATCGACACGGCGCCCACCCCGTGTTCGGCGAACAGCGCCTCGGCGCAGGCCAGGATCCGAGCCCGGTTGCGCGCGGCGTCGGCCCGCTCACGACGCGGGGCCGGCGGGCCGAACCCCAGAGTCGCGCTTGGCAAATCGGACCGCGGTCCGCTAACGTCGTCAGACATAAACGGACCATAGTCCACTTCACCGAAACCGCTAGCTTTGGGAGACGACCAGCATGACCGCCCTGATCACCCGTGACGAACTCCGCACCGAGATCGAAGCCGGTGCCGTTACCGTCCTCGATGCCCTACCGGAGACCCACTGGGCTCAACAGCATCTGCCCGGCGCGCTCAACCTGGTCGAGGACGACGTCGACGCCAACGCACCTGCCCTCCTGCCGGACAAGGGCGCCGCAATCGTGACCTACTGTTCCAACAGTTCCTGCGGGAACAGCCAGGCAGTGGCCGCCCGGCTCGAGCAACTCGGTTACCGCAACGTCCGCAAGTACCGCGACGGCATCCAGGACTGGGTGCAGGCCGGCCTGCCCACCGAAAGGCTTCATCCTTAGCACTACAGCCGCATTTCACATCGTGGGACGGCTGCCCCTCTCCGCCCGCAACACATGGTCACGTCCCCCCATTCGGAGCCAATGTCGAGGGCGCTACGCGCCGCCCTGAGGTGTGAAACGGTTCGACTTGCAAGGCGCGACAACTCTACGTGCGCCGAGTTCGACAACAGGGCTGTTCAGGCGGCTTCGGACAACCCTGTTGTCGAACTCGGCGACAGCAGAGCAGGTCGTGGTCACCCCGTATGTCGAAGCGAATGGCGGTTACGGTGGCGTAGAGGATGCCGTCCCGGATGCCATCGTGGACCTCAGCGCTCACTCAGTGTGACAGTGCGGCGGTAGTGTGTTAGGAAGGATCTACAGTGCGGCGAACGCTAGGGTGACCTCAGTAGACTCGTCTCGACCACCAGCTGAGGACCGCCATGACGACGACCTCGGACAGCGTCCGCCTACTCCACGACCTCGAGCCGGTGGTCACCGAGAACCTCCACCGGCATCTGGCTGCCGCCAAGGAGTGGATGCCGCACGAGTACGTGCCGTGGAGCTTGGGCCGTGACTATGCCGACCTTGGCGGGCAACCCTGGGACCCGGAGCAGTCGCGGCTATCGCCGATCGCCCGGACCGCGCTGGAGGTCAACCTCCTCACCGAGGACAACCTGCCCAGCTACCACCGGGAGATCGAGCGCGCGTTCGGTCGCGACGGAGCCTGGGGTACCTGGGTACATCGCTGGACCGCCGAGGAGGGTCGGCACGCCTACTGCATCCGCGACTACCTGCTGGTGACCCGCGGGGTCGACCCGGTGGAGCTGGAACGGGCCCGGATGCAGGTCATGCAAACCGGCTACAACACTCAACAAGCACCGCTGCTGCGCATCCTCGCCTACGTCTCCTTCCAAGAACTCGCCACTCGTATTTCCCATCGCAACACCGGCCGATACACCGAAGACCCCATCGCCGAACGACTCCTCACCCGAATTTCCACCGACGAGAACCTCCACATGGTCTTCTACCGCAACCTCGTCAAAGCGGCCCTCGACGTCTCCCCCGGCCCCACCCTGCGCGCGATCACCGATGAAGTCACCAACTTCGCGATGCCGGGCATCGTCATCCCCGGATTCGCTCGCAAGGCCACGCTGATCGCCCGGGCCGGCATCTACGACCTGCGCATCCACCACGATGAAGTGATCTGGCCGCTGCTGCGTAATTGGGCGGTGTTCGACCTGCAGGGCCTGGACGCGGAGGGGGAGAAAGCCCGCGCCGAGCTCGCCGACTTCCTCACCCAGCTCGATCGGCAAGCCAGCCGATTCGAAGAGCGCCGCGCGCAGGCGCAAGCCCGGGCCGAAGCCCGCTAGAACCCCGGAAGCCGGGACGCGCATCACCGGTACACATCCCGCCGGTGTTCAGCGCTGCTGAGAACTCAGACTTGTTCGACCGCGACGTTGTGATACGGGCCGCTCAACCTGCGCAGGTCGTCCTCGTCACCGGTGATTACCACGCCCCCGCCCGCTTCGACCGCGAGCGCCACCACGTGCGCGTCGACAATCATGGTCGACCCAGCGTCCGCCGCGGCCAGGACACCTCCGACGATACGTGCCAGCTGCCGGTCGGTATCGCGGCTGTCAAGCGACCTGCGCTCCCGGGCCAGACACGCATCAACGAGCTGGTTATGGCCCCGGCCGCGGTACAGCTCCGCCAGCACCAGCGACGGGACCAGGACCGGCCGGCCGAGCCGCTGCGCCGAACGCAGGATGCGGCGGACGTGTTGCTTGCGCGGCGAGTCGGGGCCGGCCAGGGCGTTGAAGGCCTCGGCGTCCAACGAGACGATCACGCGGCGCCGCCGAGCAGCCGGTCCAGCCGCGAATCCTCCTCGGGATCTGCGGGCAGCGGCCCGTCGGTCCGATCAAGCTCATCGAGTAGAGCGGCCAGTCTCTCGGCCCGCTGCCGGCGTTCGAGCAGAGCCCAACTGCGGTATGGCACCCCTGGCACGGAGGCGTTCATCCGTGGGCCTCGCGGCGACGGGCGCGCTGCAACTGCTCCTCGGTATCCAGCTCGGCGGCGCGTTCCGGCGTCGGTGCGGTGCCCCCGAGATGCGCCGGCAGCCACCAGGGATCGCTGCCGGGCGCCTCGGGATAGCGGGCACGGGTCGCGTCGAGCAGGTCGCTCATCACGTCGACCAGCGCGGCGTCGGCCGCTGGGCCGCGCCCGGGCGTCAGCGGTGCCCCGATGGTGATGCTGATCGGGACATGCCGCGCGGCGCCGATGGTGGGCTTGCGACCCTTGGTCCACACCCGCTGGCTGCCCCACAGCGTTACCGGGATCAGCGGGACGCCCGCGGCACGCGCCATCCGGGTGGCACCGGACTTGAACTCCTTCAGGCAGAAGCTGCGGCTGATCGTCGCCTCCGGGAAGACCCCCACCAACTCGCCCGCCCGCAGCGCCTCGACCGCTGCCCGGAAGGAGGTCGCCCCCGCTGCGCGATCGACCGGGATGTGGTGCATGGCCCGCATCAACGGCCCGGTCATCCGGCTGGTGAACACCTCCTGCTTGGCCATGAAACGCACCAGCCGCCCATGCTCACGCCAGAACGGAAACCCGGCTAGCGCGAAGTCGAGGTAGCCGGTGTGGTTCATCACCACCACACCACCGCCGGTGGCGGGGATGTGCTCCTGCCCGGCGATGTCGAGCCGCAGATCCAAGGCACGAAACAGGGCCCGCGCGACATGGGCCACACAGCGGTACGCCTCATCGGCCACCAGCACACGCTAGCGGGTGCGACCCAGCGGCCGGCGAGCTGATGCCAGGCTTGCACGCACGCGCCTGACGCCAAGGTCCAAAGATCAACGGGTGCCGCTCGGGGTGCTGGACTGGGTGGAGGAATGTCCGGGAGGCGCGCTGGCGCCCCCGGTGTCCCGGCCGGTGTAGGCCAACGCGAGCACGAGCAGGATCGCGAGCAGCACGACGATGAGGGCGCGCAGGCTCGCGAAGATGGTGGCGACAGCGGCCGCTGTGACGGATACCAGCGTTCCGACGAGTGTCCCGATTTCCCCGGTCAGCACCTTGCCGATGATGATCAGAACCACGACCACGATGAGCAGCAGGAGCAGCGAGGTGGACTGCCCTTGATCAGGCGGCTGCACTGTTGCCAGGACGTTTACAGTGAACATGGCGTCTCCCTGGAGCTGGTACTGCGGTGCCGGTACAGCGGAGTTCGTCGTGCGCAGACACCCCCGGGTCGCGGCCAAACGATGACCGGGGGTGTTTGCCGTTCGGTGCCAGATGCGGGCCCAAGCCGGCCACGCGGTTGGGCCCGGCGGTGGGGGACCCCGAGCCGGAGCCCTCCCGCGAGGATGGTTGACTAAGTGTCAGCATCATCACCAAAGTTTACTGAACTTCAGTAAAATTCGCTGATACTACACTCTATAGGGTAGAACCCGGTCGGATTTCGCCAACATGCTTGGCACCATCGCTACTGTGTGTACATAGGCGGTGACATACCGTGATAGCAGCGGCACGTTGTTCTGCCAAGTGAGCCCGGTTAAGTTCAGTGAAGGATCTGGAGGAGCTGAGTGACAAGCCAGTCGCGACGGTCGGAGGAGCAGGCGTCCGAGCTCGCTAGGCGGTTACGGTCATTGCGCCTGCACCGCTGGGATGAGGTGGTGCGGCAGCCCGATCTGGGCAGTGCACTGGGGGTCGGGACGTCCAGCGTGTCCTCATGGGAGAGCGCCGACGCTCCGAAGATCCCGCTAGAGGCCCGGCTACGCGGCTATGCGACGTTCTTCGCCTCGCGCCGGTCGCTGGACAGCGATCCGCCCCGGCTGCTCCGGGACGATGAGCTGACCGCCGATGAACGCGACGAACGGGACAGGCTTTTCGCAGAGCTGAGGAGCCTCCGCGCCGCTGCCGTCGGCGAGATCGACCAGTCAGCGGCGAACGTGCCGCGAAACCTGTGGCACTTCCCCGATGGCGGGCCGGTGCGGATCATCTGTGGGAAGCTGAAGAAGGACCGGCCACCCTTCGCGGCGACCGAGAACCACAACTACATGGCGCTCGCCGGGTACGCTGACGTCGACGCGCTCGTGGAGCTGTTCGGCCATATCCGAGCAGAGAACCCGGCATCAGACGTCCGGTTCGAGCTCGCTGACAGCTTCAAGTCCGATGATCTCAAAGCGCACCTCGTGCTGCTCGGCGGCATGGCCCGGATCCAGGGTGAGGGTCGTATTCTCCCGGGCAGCGAGATTCCGATCCGGCAGGTTGAGGATGACACACGTGAATTGGACGGCGAAATCTTCGAGATCGTCGGATCCGAGCCTCCGCGGCGGTTCGGACCACGATTGGTTGGCGATAGCCCACGGGGCGCGGTGGTCGAAGATGTCGGGCTGCTCCTTCGGACCCCGAACCCGCACTACAGCACCCGGACTCTCACGATCTGTAGTGGCGTGTTCACCCGCGGTGTGTACGGGGCGGTGAGATGCCTCACTGACGCAGGCCTGCGGGAGGAGAACTCCGAGTACCTCCGCGGTCGTTTCGCTGACGCCGCGACGTTCGGCCTGCTCATGCGAATACAGGTAGTCGATCACACGGTTCCAACACCAGACCTGCGTGTTGAGAAGAACCTGCTGTACGACTTCCCCTCCCGGAGCTGACCACGCACCTGAGCGGGTTACGGTAAGCAGCAAATGTCTGCCGCTCACTGCGAGTCTCATTCCGCTCTGCTGCAGCGCGTTGCACCTGGGTTACCTCGCCCGGTCGACGCGATCGTGGTGGCAGCAGGGCGTCCCACCCGCCACGTGGCCCCCGCTGTCGAGCTGGCCGCTCGGCTGGGCTGCCACCTGGTTGCAGTGTGCAGCGGCCAGGTCCGGTCCGAGGAGTTCGCCGCGTTGGCAAGTGAGTGGCCCGGGCTGCGGTGGCATGCCGTGCATCTGCCGGACGGCTACGACCATCCCCTGCTCGCCTTCGCATCGTCGCGTCTGGCCGAGCTCGAGGACGGGCGGCACGGGCCGCTGAACACCAAACGCAACATCGGCCTGCTGCTGGCCCGGATGCTCGGCTGGCGCACGGTGTTGTTCCTCGACGACGACATCTTCGACGTACCCGACGGCCTGGTGCGTCGCGCCGCGGCCGGACTGGGCAGGCTCGCGGCGTCTGCTCTGGCGGTCGCCGACTGGCCGGACAACTCGGTGGTCTGCCATGCCAACCGACTTGGCGAGCCCAGGCAAGATGTCTTTGTCAGCGGTTCCGCCCTACTGGTCGACACCACGCAGCAGTTCAGCTTCTTCCCGAAGATCTACAATGAGGATTGGTTGTTCCTGTTCGACTGGATGGCCGCCGGCCTGGTAGGACGCGTCAGGTCGGTCCGCCAATTGCGCTACGACCCGTTCGAAGACCCGGGACGCGCCGCAGCTGAGGAGGTCGGCGAGGTCATCGCGGAGGGTATGATCGATCTCTTGCACCGTCGTGTCCCGCTGGTCCAGTTGACTGATCCGGATTACTGGCAGGCCTTCCTGCTCCGCCGCAAGGCGTTCATCGCCCGCGCCGCCGATCGGATAGCCGCCCAGAACCAGCAGCCGGTGCATGCCGCAGCCCTGGTCGCGCTGGCCGCCGCGGAACGACGTCGATCGCAGGTCACGCCGGCCTGGTGCGGCAGCTACCTGCAGACATGGCGAATCGATGCTCAGGCATGGGTGGAGCGGATCGGTGACCTGAGCACGGTGGATCAGTTCTCATCGGCCACCGACTACCTCGATCTGAGCGGCGACCTGGTTGGCCTGAACCCCTGATCGTCTGAAAGGAACGGCTGACATTAATCTCGACGATCTGTCCGTGGCAGTTCACGAGGCGGCTGCCCCCCAGGGCATCGCCATTCTGCTCCCGGGTTTTCTCGACAGCAAGGACTATGCGTCCTCTGTCGCGTTGGCGCGTACATTGCCCACAATCGGGATCACCGCCGTGCGTTTTGATCCTCGTGGCACCTGGCAAAGTGGTGGGCGCCCGACAGACTGCACTACGACGCAACAGATCCACGATATTACCGCAATACTCGACATGCCCCCGCGCGGTGATACCGACCGCCGGATCCTCATCGGTTATTGCTATGGCGCCTATGTCGCCGCGCTGAGCGCCACGTCCGATGCGCGGATCACCGAGGTGGCGGCGATCATGCCGACACGCTCGTTCATCTGGACCGAGGACTACGATGAGTCCAAGGACACCTGGCGGATCGACGGTGAGCGTTGCTATATCCGCGACCTGCCGGACTTGACTGGCTCCGTCACAGTGCAAGTGCCTTACTCGGTCGTCGAGGACGCGAAGAGCTACCTCATGACCGACGCGTGGGAGAACCTGCGCCAACCGGTTCTTTTTGTCGCGGGTGAAGATGACAGCTACATCACACCGGACGGCGTTCGGGCACTACACGAAAAATGCGGCAGCCAGCGCAAAGAACTGGCAATCCTGCCGGGGGTGCAGCACGACTATCGCTACGAGGAAAAGCAGATCGATGCGGTGAACCGAACCGTGCTGGGATGGTTACAGAAACAGCCGTCGACGCGGATGGCGGGGAAGTAACGAAGCTGCCAGGCTTGGTGGGTGCCGGATCACCAGAGCAGCTACATCCACGGCCACCACGACAGCGTGTTGCGGTCACACCGCTGGCGGACGGCGCAGAATTCCGCCGCGTACCTGATCCCGCATCTGCGGTCGGGTCAGCAGGTCCTCGACGTCGGCTGTGGTCCCGGCACGATCACCACCGACCTCGCCCGGCTGGTGGCGCCCGGCAGCGTGGTGGGCATAGACAACGAGCCGGCGCCGCTCGGGCCAGCCCGCGCCGGCGCCCGCGACATCAGCAACGTGTCCTTCGCCATCGGCGACATCTACCAGTTGGATTATCCGAACGACACTTTTGACGTCGTGCATGCTCATCAGATCCTCCAGCACCTGGCAGAGCCCATCACCGCGCTTCGCGAGATGCGCCGGGTGTGCAAGGCGGGCGGGCTGGTCGCCGCTCGGGATGCCGACTACGCGGCGATGACCTGGCACCCACCGGACGCCCGCCTGGACCACTGGCTTGACATGTACCGGCGCGTCGCACGGCGCAACCGGGCCGAACCAGACGCCGGACGGCTGCTGCTGTCGTGGGCCCGCGCCGCCGGATTCAGCAGGATCACCTGTTCTGCCGCGGCCTGGTGTTTCGCCACGCCGGAGGAACGCGCGTGGTGGGGCGGGCTGTGGGCACAGCGGGTCACCAGCTCCACGCTCGCCGACCAGGCTCTGGACAGCCACCTCGCCACCTGGGAAGACCTTGAGGATATGGCGGACGGTTGGCGCCAGTGGGCCGAGCAAGACGACGCCTGGTTCGCCATCCTCCATGGCGAAGTCCTGTGCCGGCCATGATCCGTCACGTGAGAGGGTGTACTGTCACGCCTGCTAGCATGCAGGCATGACTCAGCTAACCTGGCGTGCTCCGGACGAACTTGTCGCGCGGGTACGTCGCGCCGCCGACCAGCGCGGCAGCAGCGTCAACGAGTTCGTCACGCGCGTGCTCGATGCCGCCACGGACCCGGAGCTGACCGACGACGAGTCGCTGCGGGTCCGTGAGCGCCTGGCGGCCGCGGGCCTGCTGGCACCAGTCGGCCCGCCTCGACCCAGGCCGGCCGGCGACGACCTGGCCGGTGCCCGACGTCGAGCCGGCCAAGGTCACCCTCTCGCGGACTTGGTCCGCGACGGCCGCGAGTGATCGTCTTCGCCGATTCCTCCGCCCTGGTGAAGCTCTATGCCGACGAGCCGGATCACAAGCTGGTCCGCGAGCAGGGCGGGCTCGTCATATCGGCGCTGGCCAGGGTGGAGGTACCGGCAGCGATCTGGCGCAAGCACCGGATGGGCGAGCTCGACCCCGCAGACGCCGCAGTCCTCGTCGCCGCATTCGAGGCCGATTATCACGGGTCTGCCGAGGACCAGCCGCGCTTCGCCGTGGTGGCCGCAACCACAACTGTGCTGGAAACCGCCGCCCGGCTGGTCGGCGTGCACAGCTTGCGCGCTTACCACGCAGTTCAGCTGGCCAGCGCGAAAGCCGCCGCCGAGGCGGTACCGGACTGCCGCACGATGGCGGCTTTCGACAACACCCTACGAGCAGCCGCCGCAAAAGAAGGCTTCGCCCTGCTACCGTGCCACGCTTACCTGCATTCAGCGGGCTCAGCGGGGTTATCGGCACCCGAATAGCCCCGCTGAGCCCGCTGAATGCGGGTACAGGTCAGTCGGGGGTGGAGGCGAGTGGGAGTTGGATTTCGAAGCGGCAGCCTGGGCCGTGGTTGCGGGCCTCGATGTGGCCGGAGTGGGCTTCTACTAGGCCTCGTGCGATGGCTAGGCCTAGGCCGGCGCCGGGTTCATCGGCCGGTGCCGGGGTGCGCGCGGTGTTGCCGCGGTAGGCGACGTCGAAGACCCGCTCCAGGTCGTGCTCGGGGATGCCGCCGCAGGCATCATCGACACGCAACCAGGCCTGTCCGTCGCGGGATCCCGCGGCGACCACCACGGTGCCGTCCGGCGGGGTGTGCCGGATCGCGTTGGACAGCAGGTTGCGGACCACCCGAGCCAGCTCCGGGTCGCTGCCGTGCACCACCGGCCACTCACTGCCGGCGTCGGCGTGCAGCCGGACACCCTTGCGGGCGGCGGTGACGGATTCGACGGCCAGAACTTCGGAGACGACCTCGCCCAGCGGTATCGCGGACAGCGTCAACCGAAGCGCCCCGGAACTGATCCGGGAGAGCTGGAAGAGGTCGTCAACCATGCCGGTCAACCGTTGCGTCTGCTGCCCGATCCGCTGCGCGTACTGGGCCACCTCGTCCGGGTCGGCCACCACGCTGTCGGCCAGGGCCTCGGTCATCGCCCGGATACCGGCCAGCGGGGTGCGCAGGTCGTGGCTGATCCAGGTCACCAGCTCACGCCGGGCCGATTCGGCCGCCCGGTCCCGGGCGCGGGCCTCCCGCTGCCAGGTCACGTCCCGCGCGATGCCGCGGCCGAGCAGCAACCCGGCCGGCACGCTCACCGCGGCTACCGCGGCGGCCACGGCGAGCTCGGCGGTCAGCTGGGGGGTGAACATCAACCCGTTGACACCCAGCACCCCGGCCAGCGTCGCGGCCACCGGTACCAGCACCAGCACTGTGACCGCCGCAGTGATCGAGCGGCGGCGCATGTAGTGCAGCAGCAGCGCGCCGAACAGGGCCACCGGCAGGGTGCACAGCAAGGCGACCGGGCCGACGTGGCGCAGCTCGTCAAGCACTGCGGTCACCCCGTGCTGTCGTAGCGGTAGCCCACACCCCACACGGTGGCGATCCGCCGGGGCACGGTGGGGTCGGCCTCCACCTTCTCCCGCAGCCGTCGCACGTGGACGGTCACCGTGGACTGGTCGCCGAAGGTCCAGCCCCAGACCTGCTCGAGCAGCTCGTTGCGGGTGAAGGCCCGACCCGGGTGCCGGATCAGGAAGGCCAGCAGGTCGAACTCGCGCACGGTGAGCCCCAATTCCTGTCCGTCCAATACGGCCCGACGGCCAGCGATATCGACTACCAGCCCGTCGTCGGTGACCGGGGGCAGCGCCTTCACCGGTTGCGGGGATCGGGCCCGGCGTAGCACCGAAGTCACCCGGAGCACCAGCTCGCGGGGGCTGAACGGTTTGGTGATGTAGTCGTCGGCGCCCAGCTCCAGGCCGGCGATGCGATCCTCCTCCTCGCCCAGCGCGGTGAGCATGACGACTGGCACCGGGCCCGCGGCCCGCAACCGCCGGCACACCTCCAGACCGGGTAGACCGGGGAGCATGAGATCGAGCACCACCAGGTCGGGCGGGGTGGCACCGGCCACGCGCAGCGCTTCCTCGCCGTCCCCGGTGACGGTCACGTGATAACCGGCGCGGCCCAGGTAACGGCCGACGACATCACGCACCATCACATCGTCATCGACAACGAGAACGACACCGCCCGCGCTCATGATGCACCTCGCGATACCGCGCGACGGATTCTGACGATGCGTAATACCAAGGTAGCCGCGGAGATCGCGAAGAGCACCGCCGTCACGGCCAACCAGCGCGGTAGGAACGGCTGCGCCGACAGGCCGGAGGCGTCGAAGTAGGTGGCGGTGGGCAGCCGCAGGATCAGCGGGGACCACACCAGCAGCAACACCCCCGAGACCACCGCGGGCACCCGCAGGTAGTTCAGCCACGGCACGCCGGCCACGGTGGCCAGCGCGGGACGGCGGCGCAGCAGCATGACCAGGGCCGCGTCCAGCCCCGCATAGAGCGGGAAGAGCACCAGGTCGTGCACCACAGCGCTACCGACGAACCAGGCACCGACCCCGGTTGGATTGCCGGCCAGCAACCGGACCCCGGCGTACCCGGCGACGGCGAAGCTGGCGAGCAGCGCCAGCAGCGTGACCCATTGGCGGCTGGTCACGGTGCCGCCGGCAGGAACGTCATGCGGGTCACCCATTTGGTGTTGTGCACGCCAGGCAGGGCAGGAACCACCACCCGGGCCGGGAAACCATGGTCCGGGGTGAGATCGGCGCCGTTGACCCGTAGCGCGAGCAGCGCGTCGGGTGCCCTGACCTGTCCGGCGGACAGGGTCGCCGAGCCGAACCCGCCGCCGCGCTGCAGCGATTCGACGAACAACCGGGCATCGGGCGCCGCGCTCACGAGCCCGGCAAGATCGGCCAGCCGCACCCCGGTCCAGGTCTGCACGCCGGTGGACCAGCCCTCCACGCAGGCGATCGACAACCGGGCGGTGTGCTGTGGCAGCGCGAGCAGCTGGGCACGGGACAGTGACGTCGTGGACATCGCTGCCGTGGTGACCGGGCCGGTGAGCTCCAGCCGCCAGCTTTCATCAACCGGGCCGATCCCCGCCGCGGCGGCGGTCTTGTTGACCTGAAAGTCGGCGGGGCCGTCACCCATGTCCTGGCCGCGCGGTGCCAGCAGCGCGGTCGACCGGGCCGGGCCGCCGATGGTCTGGCCCACGCTGAGCCCGAGCAGCGCCAGTGAGCTTGCCACCACCATGCCCAGTGCACCACGCCGCGAGATGGTCGGCGGGGCGGGATCGGGGGACACCAGGTGGTCGGGGTCAGGTTCCTCCGGGATGGTCGCCGACAGCGGGGTGCGCAACTCCTGGCTAAGGCGGCGGGAGCGCAGTGCGCTGACCATCCGGCGCAGCCGCAGCCCCACGTGCACGACGAACGCGGACATGAACACCCACGCCCCGTAATAGTGCGCCTGGTAGAAGCTGACCGGGAAGGCGTAGAAGTACTGGATGTTCATCACACCGGTGACCAGCTCGAACACCGCGCCGCCGACGAGCAGCAGCAGCGAGGCACGCTCCAGTAGGTGAGTGATCGACCGGGCCGGTGGCCACTCGAACAGCTTGGGCAGCACCGACCACAGCTTGGCCAGCACGATCGGGATGAGCACCAGGCCGAGCGAGACGTGCACGCCCTGGATCACCCAGTACAGCCAGGACGGGCTGGCCGGCCAAGTCGGCAGCCAGGAACCGAGCAAACCCTTGTCCGGCGTGGTGTCGTTGCCCGGCGCCAGGTTGGGGTTGTAGGCGGCGTAGGAAGCCAGACCGGTGAGGAACATCAGGGTGATACCCGGCAATAACGCCGCCCCGAGCAGCGCGGTGAACCACGGTCCGCGCAGCGGGCTACGCCAGAAACCGGCCCGGAACGGTCCTGGTGGGGGGTGATCCGCTACCCGGCGGGCCCACCGGCCCAGCACTGTCATGGTCCAGACGCTAGCTCCCCAGTGGCTCTGTTGGCGGACTGTTTCGCTTACCGTCCGCTGACGTGCGCAGCTCGACGAAGCAGCGGTCCCCGCAATGGCGGTTGCCGACGGGCAATCCGATCTGCGCGGCGAGCGCGACGAGCGCCTGCAATCCAGCGGCCGCCCAGGGGAACCAGGGTCCGGTAGCGGCACCTGCTACCTGGAGCCGGGCGGCTCCCCGCCACAGCCCCGCTCCGGGGTGCTCGGCTTCGACCAGCATGGTGCCATCGGAGCGCAGCAGCGCAGCGCAGCGGCGCAGCAGCCGCGCCGGGTCGCCGCCGATGCCGATGTTGCCGTCGGCCAGCAGCACGTGATGCCACCGCCCCTCGCCGGGCAGCCGGGCGAAGACGTCGCGATGCAACACCGGTGCGCCGCGCGAGTGACACTGCCGGACGGCACTGTGTGAGCAGTCCACGCCCAGCGCAGGCACACCGCGGTCGGCCAGCTCGGCCACCAACCGGCCAGGGCCGCAGCCCAAGTCCACCGTCGGCCCGGTGCAGCGGTCCAGCAGCCAATCGTCCTCGCCGTCGGCGGGTGCCAGCCAGCGCTCGACGGCCACTGGGAGGATCCGTCCGTCGGAGCCGACGAGCCGTGCTGGCCGACCGGCCAGGGCCGGGTCGAACACTGCTGCGCTCACTGGCGGCTACCCAGCATTGCCGACACTGCGGCCACCGTGGCGGCGAACCGTCCACCAGGCACTTCGGCGGCCACCGCGGTGGCGTCCGCCCAAGTGTCCACATCGGATAGTTCGGGCAGCTCCCCCACCCGGCAACCGGCGGCCCGTAACACGGCCAGGGTCCGTGGCCCGGTGTCCGGGCGCGACGTCGGAACATGGGCGATCAGTTCGGCCACCGCGGGTCGCCGCACTCCCAGTGCCCACCAGCCACCATCGGCCGCCGGCCCGTACACGGCATCGACGCTGTCGCCATCGAGCAGGTCCAGGCACCGCTCAAGCAGCCCGGCATCGACCTGCGGGGTGTCCATCCCGACCTGCAACACCGGGAGGTCACCGGCCACTGCGGCCGCGTCGGCGTGCGAGGTGGCGATCCGCTGGCCCAGCGTCGTCCCGCGCTGGGGCAGCACCGTGGTAGCCCGCAACCGTGTGGTCAACGCGGTGGCGTCGACCGCCTTCGCGAGATCGCCGGTCAGCGCCACCACGGGCGTCACATGTGGCACCGCTAGCACCGCATCCAGGGTGTCCAGCAAGGCCGCCGCGGCTATCCGGGCAGCCTGAGCCGGAGTGGCCGGTGGGCTCAACCGGGTCTTCACCTCGCCCGGCACAGGTGCCTTGGCGAGCACCAGCAGCGCCGCCCGTGGGGCTGCGCGCAGCGTGCCGCGCGCAGCCCCCCAGTCATCTCGCGGCACGATCCCCCTCTCACCGGGCACTGCACACAGTGTCCGGCCCCGCGGCGTGCCCAACCATTACCTCTCGATGACATTCGCTGCCCATGCGCCGGAAGTTCGCCGCGCCCATCGCCCCTCCGCGCGCATTCAGCGGGCTCAGCGGGGTTTCCAGCGCCGAATAACCCCGTTCAGCCCGCTGAAGGCGGTGGGAGGTCGAATGTGGGAGGCCCGGGTCAGCCTTCTGCTCCCCCTGGGAATCCTCCCGCTGAGGGAGGTGAGTTCTGGTTACCACCCCTAGTGTGCTGGCATGGCTCAGGCGGCTGCTGCATCAGGCGAAACAACCCCGGCTATCCAGCGCCAACCGGACCGCAACTTGGCACTGGACCTGCTGCGGGTCACCGAGGCCGCCGCGATGGCGGCGGGCCGGTGGGTCGGCCGTAGGGACAAGGACGGGGCCGATGCTTCGGCCGTGGCGGCGATGCGCGCGATGATGGTGACTGTCGCGATGGACGGCGTGGTCGTGATCGGCGAGGGCGAGAAGGACGACGCCCCAATGCTCTACAACGGCGAGCGGGTCGGCTCCGGGACCGGGACACCATGCGATGTCGCCGTCGACCCGGTCGATGGCACCACGCTGACCTCCAAGGGCATGGGCAACGCGGTGTCGGTGCTCGCGGTCGCGCCCCGGGGAGCCATGTACGACCCGTCCGCGGTGTTTTACATGGATAAGCTCGTGGCCGGTCCAGAGGCCGTCGGTGTCCTCGACATCCGGCAATCCCCCGAGGAGAACATCCTCGCCCTGGCCCGCGCCAAGGGGTGCACGCCTGAGGACATCACGGTCTGCATGCTCGAACGGCCGCGGCACGACGAACTGGCCAAACAGGTGATCCACGCCGGCGCCCGGATCAAGTTCATCACCGATGGCGACGTCGCCGCGGCGGTGATGGCCGCGACCGCCGACTCAGGCGTCGATCTGCTGCTCGGGATCGGTGGCACCCCGGAGGGCGTGATCACCGCCTGCGCGATCCAGTGCCTCGGCGGTGTGCTCCAGGGCAGGCTGCACCCCCGCAGCGACGAGGAAAAACGGCGCGCCGACGAAGTCGGTCTCGACCTCGACGCGGTGCTGACGACCGAAGACCTAGTCAGCGGTGACGACGCGTTCTTCGTCATGACCGGGATCACCGACGGCGAGTTGCTGCACGGAGTGCGCTACGCGCGCGACCGCGCCATCACCGAGTCACTGGTGATGCGTTCGCGCAGCGGCACCGTCCGCCAAGTCCGCAGCACCCACCACCTCGACCGCCTGGCCCGCTACAGCACCGTGGATTATCGCCACGCATAGCCACCCCAGTGCGACATGGGGTGGGGGCTCAGCAGCGTAACGGGCGCGCTGGAGCACGACACTGAGCGTTTAGGCATGCAGTGACCCGGGAAGCTCCCAATACATGGTCAAGTATCGACACCCCGACATCGCGGTCAAGGCACGGATCGCGTTGCTGCCGCCAAGCCACGGTGCGATCGAGTACCGGGAGCGGGCAGCGTTGCGGCGGTACACCCGTGACGCGTTGAGGCTTGCCCACCACCTCGAACGCAAGGTGTCACCAGAGGCGGATGAGGGCTGTGGATACCGGCACCACCCGATGCAACCTGCGCTGGAGGCGCTGACCGCAGTCACGATGCTGACCTCAGTCGTGGAGCGGTTGCGGGGCAAACTGGTGGCGCTGGCGCTGCGCCGCGGGGCTACCTGGAACGAGATCGGGCGCGCTCTGGGCGTCAGCAAACAGGCAGCGCATGCCCGCTACCGCAACCTGCAGCCCCCTACCCGGCAGCCTCGATCACCTGAACCGCATTCAGCGGGCTCAGCGGGGCTATCCGGTACCCAATAACCCCGCTGAGCCCGCTGAATGCGGTCTGAGGGGAGGGGAGACAGCGTGGGTGATCTTCGCGAGTATCGGCGGCGGCGGGATCCGCGGCGCACACCCGAGCCGGTGCCTGCAGAGGACCCACCGGCCGGTCCCGGCGCGGATCGTTTCGTCATCCAGGAGCACCACGCGCGGCGGCTGCACTACGACGTTCGCTTTGAGCGCGATGGTGTGCTGGTCTCCTTCGCGGTTCCCAAGAACCTGCCGACGCAGCCCGGTGAGATCCGGCTGGCGGTACACACCGAGGACCACCCGCTGGAGTACCTGACCTTCCACGGCGAGATCCCGAAGGGCGAGTACGGCGCCGGTTCCATGACGATCTGGGACAGCGGCCGCTATGAGACCGAGAAGTGGACCGACGACGAGGTTGCGGTGACCTTGCACGGGGAGCGCACCCGGGGTCGGTTCGTGTTCTTCTCCCAAGGCGAGGGCCGGGACTGGATGGTGCGCCGGCGCTCCGATCCAGACGCGGCACCACCGGCGCCGACCGGGCCGGTGCACGCCCCGACCGTCACCGTGGAGGGCCGGCGGCTCAAGCTGTCCAATCTGGACAAGGTGCTCTACCCGGCTACCGGGTTCAGCAAGGGTGAGGTGATCGACTACTACACCCGGATCGCCCCGGTGCTGCTGCCCTACCTTGCCGACCGACCGGTGACGCTGCGCCGCTACCCCGACGGGGTCGGCGGGAAGTCCTTCTTCGAGAAGAACGCTCCCCGGCACGCCCCGGACTGGGTGCGCACCGTCGAGCTACCCACCCCGGGCAGCAGCAAGGGCGCGGCGACCGCCCACTTCGTCATCGTGGGCGACCTGGCCACTCTCGTGTGGCTGGCCAACCTGGCGGTGCTCGAGCTGCACGTTCCGCAGTGGACGGTGGGGCCGCGGGGTGCCCAGCACCCGCCGGACCTGCTGGTCTTCGACCTTGACCCGGGTCCACCGGCCACCGTCGTGGAGTGCTGCCGGGTGGCCGAGCGGGTCCGCATCGTGCTGGAGCGCGACGGGTTGACCGGGTATCCGAAGACCAGCGGCGGCAAGGGCCTGCAGGTCTACGCGCCGGTGCGGGTGCGTGACCCGGAGCGGAACTCGAGCTACGCGCGGGCAGTAGCCGAGGAGCTCGCCGGCCAGACCCCGGAGCTGGTGGTGTCCCGGATGGCGAAGTCGGTCCGCGCCGGCAAGGTGTTCATCGACTGGAGCCAGAACAACCCGGCCAAAACGACGGTAGCGCCCTACGCGCTGCGGGCCCGGGAGCGCCCAACGGTGTCCACTCCGGTGGACTGGGACGAGGTGGCGCGCTGCCGGCAGCCTTCCGACCTGGTGTTCACCGCGCCGGAGGTGTTGGCTCGCGTGCAACGCACGGGTGACTTGTGGGTGGGGACCCGGGAGCCGGGCCCACCGTTGCCGCGCCGCCGCTGAGCTAGTATCGCAGTTGCAAGTCAATGGCGGCTGAGAGGGGGCTCGCGTGCACGACGTTCAGATCGAGGTGGTGCTGCTGTCGATCTCGGACGACGCCCAGCTGAGATGGCGGGTGGCGCGCGGCGATCTGCCGACGGGATGCCGACCCGATGCTCGGGCGCGCGAACTCGCGGGCCTGGGTACCGACGTGCCCACGGCGACAGTCGTGCACTCGACATCGTGGCGACCTACCCCAGGTGGGCTGATCCTCACCTACGCGATCCTGCCGGACCCGGGCCCTGACGACGACGCCCTGCACACGGTCCCCACTGATATCAAGGTCATCTGCTCGGCGGATGCCGCAACCCCGTCCCCGCCGGTGGTTGCGGTCGAGCACGTCCTGGCCCATGCGCTGCGGCACCTGGCACTGGTGGCACGCACCAGCCCGGCCGTGGTCGGCGCGGTCGCTGCACACCCGCAGCTCTGGGGGGCTGTGGTCGCCCGCACCCCAGATGTGGCCGGTCAGCTCGTCCTCACCTGAGCCACGATGTGAGCAAAGGGGTGATCTCGCGTGACACCCCGCCCAAGGCTGCTCGCCATCATCGGCTCCGGAGAGACCGCCCCGACGATGGCGAAGGTGCACCGTTTGCTCGTGCAGCGTCTCGGCACCCCGCCCGTCGACGCGGTACTCCTCGATACACCGTACGGCTTTCAGGAGAACGCTGACGAGATCTCCCAACGCACGGTCGGCTACTTTCGGAACCTCCAGATTCCCTTCGACGTCGCATCGTGGCGTACCGTCGATGACGTCCTACTGCGGGAACAAGCATTGGCGCGGATCGACAACGCCGATTACATCTTCGCCGGCCCGGGCAGCCCGACCTACGCGCTCGGAGTCTGGGACAGCAGCCGGCTGCCAGACGTCCTGGGCAGCAAGCTCACCGCCGGTGGGTGCGTGGCATTCGCCAGCGCGGCGGCCCTGACCCTCGGGGTCGTTACCGTGCCGGTGTACGAGATCTACAAGGTGGGTACGACCCCGTACTGGGCGGCGGGGCTGGATCTGCTGGCCCAGATCGGCCTGCGCGCTGCGGTGATCCCGCACTACGACAACGCTGAGGGCGGCACCCACGACACCCGGTTCTGCTACCTCGGCGAGCGGCGGCTGCGGCTGCTGGAGTCGATGTTGCAGACCGACACCGTCGTGCTCGGCGTGGACGAACACACCGCGGTCCTGTTCGACCTCGACGCGGACACGGTGACGGTCCTGGGTCGGGCCGCGCTCACGGTCCGCAGGCAGGCAGTGAGCACGGTATTCCCGTCGGGCGCCACTGTGGCACTCGATGAACTTCGGGCAATCGCCGCAGGCGGCGGGCCATCACCCGGGACACCGAGCGCGCAATCGCCAGCCGCCGAGGCGCCTGGTGTGACCCCTTCGCTGCGCGCCGAGGCCGACCGGTTGGAGCAGGTCTTCGACACCGGTCTACGGGCCCGTGACGTCAGCGCGGCCGTCACCGCTGTCCTCGAGCTGGAGCAGGCGATCGTCGACTGGTCGGCCGACACTGAGGAAGAGGACGGCACCGAAGGGCCCCGGGCCCTGCTGCGCCGGATGGTGACGCGATTGGCCGAGCTGGCCATGGTGGGCGCGCGGGATCCACGAGAGGTCGTCGCGCCGTTCGTCGACGCCCTCATCGAGCTGCGAGACCACGCTCGCGAACAGGGTTCATGGACACTCGCCGACACCCTGCGTGATCGACTCACCGCGGCCGGAATCGAGGTACGCGACACCCCCGATGGCGCGGTCTGGTTGCTCGCCGAGAATCAGCGCGGTGGCCCGACCCCGGGGTCGAGGTAACGCCGGTGGACGGCGTGCAGCACCTCGCCGCGGGACCGATCCGTGACACCGGCAAGCTCGTCGAGCAGGATGCCGGATAACGAGGACAGCCCGAAGATCATCTCGGCCAGCCCGCTGTTGCCACTATCTTGCGATTGCTGTATCGGCGCAACTCCTGCGGGCGCCGGAGGTGCCAGCCGGCCGCATCGTGATGCCGGCCGCGTCGATCTCTCGACGGAGCCGCGCCCAACCCAGACCCGTCACCTTGGCCAGACTCCGCAGGCTCGCCCCCGCCGAGTAGGCGTGGCGCAGGTAGCCGGCCAGGTCGTCGAAGCCGAGCTCGCGTAACCGTCGGGCCAACGCCCGATCGCGCTGGGCCGCCCTGGTCACCCGGCCGGCGTCCAGTGCCGCGCGTCGGATTCGGGCGCTCTCCGACGATGCGCTGGTGATGCGCGCGGTACGGGCCAGGGTGGCAAGGCGGCCGGTCTTGGAGAACTCCTGCCCGACCGCGAGCCGGGCCCGCAACTCGGGCGTACGCCGGTAAGCCTCGGCCTGACGGGTAGCGATCGATCGGGAGAGGGTCTCGGCGACCAGCGAACGGCTGCGGCACAACCCCATCGCGTCCCGGTAGGAGTCCGCGGTATACCCGTGCGCCCTGACGTGGCTGCCCAGCGAGACATACCAGCGCCCGCACAGGTGGCAGCAGACCCGACCGGTGCCGGATTCGATCACCAACTCCCCGTGCGGGGCATGCAAACCGGTGCCGTCGGGCAGCGACCACAGGTGGGTGTGGGACTGCTCTCGCCGGGCGCGGTTCACCGGCGCGGCTGCGGTGCTCGTCATGATCGCCGATCCTTATTGCCATTTAATTGCAACTACTACATCATGCCCAGATACTGGCGCGAAACGCAACCACCGATCGGTCCAGCGGCACCGATGGAGAGCTGCGAAGGCTGGACGTTGCCAAGATCGTGGAACAGTTGGTGGCGGGGACGTCGTTACCGTGACGTGGTGGCAGGGTGCGCCGGGGACGAACCGCGGCCGGTCGATGTGCCGGGCCCGTGGGAGACCGCAGAGCTACTGCGCAGGCTGGAACGGTCCGACGTCTGTTCGGTGACGTTGGACGGGCTGCAGGCCACCGTCGAGCGCCTCTGCTGCGACTACTCGAAACGGTCGGCCGACGAGCTGCGGCGGGAATCTCACCGCTGGCTCAGTGCGGTCGCCAAGCCGCTGCGGGATCCGGTCGGCCTTCGTGAGCATCGCGAGCTGATGGTGACCGCAGGCTGGCTCGCCTTACTGGTCGGCTGCGTCGAGTATGACCTCGGAATGGTGACCGCCGCGGAGTCCACCAGGAGCGCAGCCGCCAGCCTCGGGCACGAATCCGATCACGCGCAGATCATCGCCTGGTCGCACGAGATGAGTGCATGGTTCGCGGTGACACAAGCCAGGTTTCGCGAGGCGCTGAATTGCGCTCGCGCCGGCCAGGAGGCTGTGCCGTCGGATGCGGTGTCGGTTCAACTGGGCTGGCAGGAGGCTAAGGCGCTGGCCCACTTCGGCGAGGTTCGCGGGGTGCAGGAGGTGCTCGATCGCGGGTATGCGGTGCTCGACAGGTTGCCCCGCCCGCGACGGCCCGACAACCACTTCGTCATCGACCCCGACAAGTGGGATCTGTACGCGATGGACTGTTATCGCATAGCAGGCCTGGATGATCTTGCCGCTGAGCATGCCGGGGTCGTCATCAACCACCACGTCGGAAACGGCCCAGCCAGCCTGCAGCGGTCACCCATGAGGGTCGCCGAGGCGAGGCTGACGCTGGGGGTCGTTGCTGCTCGTCGTGGCGAGGTAGAAGAGGCGGTGAACCTCGGTCACCAAGCGTTCGCCACTGCGCGAAAGTCACTGCCCTCGTTGCTCAGCTGCGCTGCCGAACTTGATCGTGAGCTGATTGCCAGTGCGGCAGATTCCTCCAACATCCGGGAGTTCCGGGACAAGCTGCGGCGGCTGCGAGCCCGACCCTGACAACGTTCAGAATGACACTGTCACTGGGTGATCTCAGCTACTTGGTGATCTCAGCCCACACGGTGTTGCCGTCGGGCTGGACGTCGACACCCCATGCCTTGGTGAGGCTGTCCACCAGTTCCAGTCCCCGACCGCGCACCTGGCCCAGCGGGTCGATCCAGCGCTGCACCGATCCGGGGAACCCGACCGGGGAGGCATCCCGGGCGGCCACCCGCAGCCCGCGCGGACCACGTTCCAAGGTCAAGCCGACCCCGGTGCACGCGTGTTCGACCGCGTTGGCCACCAACTCACCGACCACGAACTGGGCGGTGTCCTGCAACTGGTCGTCGACCTGCCACAGCGGGCACATCTCGCGGACCAGCCGCCGAGCGATAGCCGGGGCACCGGTGTCGCAGGGTAACTGGATCCGTACCCGCACCACCGGAGGTCGCCGGTCAATCGCGGCCTCGGCCTCGAGTAGTAAGTGATACACCGGCACCAGGTCCGACACCCGGCGGGCCGCCAGCGCCTGAGCCATCCCCGGATCAGGCCGGCACAGCGCGACCTTCGCGGACGGCCAGCCACCGCATTGGGTCAGGACTGCGGGGAAAATCGTCACACACGACGCTCGACCCACTGCAAGCCCATCGAGGTCGACCACAACCCGGCCGTGCTCGAACAGTACGTTCGTCAGCACCTGGCGCAGTTCCGCCGCGGTACGCACCGTGAGCAGACCCCGCGGGTGCACCACGACTACCTGCACGCGATGATGCACCGCGATATCGAGCGCGGAATCCATCGAGCCCCCCAAACCCCGCCTACGGACCGTGCCGAGGCATGCGCACAGAGTTTACGACCCGGCGCAAGAGCAACCGCCCGATAACGGCATTATGGACTTTCCGGCACATACGCACCGTAATGCCTTGCGGTCTTAGCCCTAGACGGTTCCGGGCCGTCAGGCTTGCCTGACAACCTGGTTGACGGTCATTGCGGAGCGTGTACGGTCCGGTGTCGACTGTAACGCCCGGGGGGAGGAGTCACCGATGACACGCCAGCCTGACACCTTGTCACGTGAAACCAGATCACTCGAAACCGCGTCGCTCGACACCATGCCACTTCAGACCGTTCCACGACCGCCTGACAGTCACATGGTGGGAGCAACGTTGAGCTCTCCCCAGCTGGATACGACCGTCTGCACGGTAACCGGCAAGGTGGACCTGGTCACCGCACAGATCCTGACCGACACGCTCACCGCAGCGGTCCATGATGACCGTTTGCACCTCGTGATCGACCTATCTGCCGCCGCCTTGCTGGACTCGGCCGGGTTGCAGGCGGTCTTCGAAGCCCTCGACAGGTGCGACATCAACGGTCACGTCGCCGTCGTGGTCGACTCGAACTCCGAAGCCATCGCCTCGCCTGAAATCGCCGCACTGGTCGAATTGCTCGACAGGCATGACGATCTGGCCGGCGCTCTCCAAGCCTGCGCCAGTGCTTCGATCTCCACCCCCGGACGCCACCGAGCAAAGGTCACGGACCGGCCCCGCGCCCGGTGGGGAGGATCCGTCATCTAGCGGCTATGGATGACCCAGATTCGCCGCTACAGTCGCCGCTGCGCGAACCCGAGTTGAGTGGCGATGCAGGGGGCTGACGTGGTCGCAAGCGGATCGGCAGTGGACTGGCAGCGGAGCCAGGACGCACTTCGCGACGAGGTTGCGCGGGTGACGACCCTGCTGCGATCCATCCAGGATCCGGAGGCTCCCGCAGTGGGCCAGTGGAACCTCGCTGAGGTCGCCATGCATCTCTCGCAGGTCTGGATCGCCGTGCCCGGCCTGGCGCGACGGGACCTCTCGCGCCTCTATGAGGTGATTCCCAGCATTGCGGACGTGGCTGGCGATTCGCTGATCCGGGACATGTGGGAGCTGAACGACCTGACGGTGCTGGGAGTGAAGTCCGATCCGGAGCGTGATCCGGCGGTCCTGGCCGACCGCATCGAGGAGCGGGCTGAAGAGTATTTCGGCGACTGCGCCGGGCACTCTCCCGACACGCTCCGTCCGTGGTTCGTCGAAGGCACCACGGTGCCCCTGTCGGCGCTGACCGGCCATCTGTTGAACGAGACGCTCATGCACGGTTACGACATCGCCCGGGCCGACGGGCAACCATGGCAGATCAACCCAGCCCATGTGGCCATGGTGCCGCGGCAGTTCTTCATACCGGTCATCCAAGCGGCCGGCCCTCGGGTGTTTGTGAACGACAAGAAAGCGGCCGGCCTCCAGGCCACCTACGAGATCCGCCTCCGGGGACGCGACCGGCTCCATTTCGTTTTCGACGACGGCTCGGTCAGGATCGAAGAGCCGTCTTCGCGCCGGGTCGACTGTCACATCTCGGCCGACCCAGTCGCGTTCTTCATGGTGTACTGGGCCCGCCAGAGCCAGTGGACCGCGATCGCCAAGGGCAAGCTGACGGCGTGGGGCCGCAAGCCGTGGCTGGGGCCCCGGTTCAGGACGTTGATGCGCAACCCCTAGCTACTCGCGTCAGCGGCATCCGAGTAGCCGGGCGACGGTGACGCGCCCGCATACGTCATCTGCCCGATGTGGAAGGCCAGCATCCGTTCCTACGGTTACCACTCAGCAAGTCCCAAATGAGGGCAAACCCAGTTGAGCGACGGACCAGGGGGCTGACGTGGTCGCAAGCCGATCGAAGGTCGAGTGGCAGCAGGGCCAGGATGCACTCCGCGACGAGGTTGCGCGGGTGACCGACCTGCTGCGCTCCATCCAAGATCCGGGGCCTCATGCGGTGGGACAGTGGAACCTCGCTGAGGTCGCCATGCATCTCTCGCAGGCCTGGGTTGTCGTGCCCGGCCTGGCACGGCGGGACCTCTCCCCCATCCACGACGCGGTACCCAGCCTTGCCGGTGCGGCCGGCGACTCGCTGATTCAGGACATGTGGGACCTGGCCGACGCGACCACGCTCGGGGTGAGGTCCGACCCCGAGCGAAATCCGGCTGTCCTGGCCGACCGCATCGAGGCCCGGGCGAAGGAATACCTCAGCGAGTGCGTGGGAGCAGACCCCGATGCCCCCCGTCCTTGGTTGGTTCAAGGAGCCACCGTCCGGCAGTCGACCTTGACCTACCACCTGCTGAGCGAGACGATCATGCACGGTTACGACATCGCCCACGCGGCACGGCGCACGTGGCGGATCGAGCCGGCCCACGCGGCCATGGTGCTGGGACGGTTCAACGTCCCCATCGTGCAAGCGCTCGCTCCTCGCGCCTTCGTGAACGGGGCGAAGGCGGCCGGTGTCCAGGCCAGCTATGACGTTCGCATTCGGGGCGGGGACAGCTTCTCTTTCATCTTCAACGACGGGGAGCTCCGAGTCGAAGAACCGTCCTCCCGCCGGGTCGACTGCCATATCTCGGCTGACCCGGTCGCGATGCTCATGGTGTTCTGGAGCCGGCAGAGCCAGTGGACGGCGATCGCCAAGGGCAAGCTGATCGCCTGGGGTCGCAAGCCGTGGCTGGGCCCCCAGCTCAGGGCCCTGATGCGCAACCCCTAGCCACACGCGCAGCGGCGTACCCTGCCCAGGGTGATTGAGGGCGCCCACCCGCGCATCACCCAGCCGCCCGAACCTTTCCCGTTCCTTGGCCGATCCCGGGAGTTGGCGGCCCTGCGGCAGGTGCTCCGCGACACCCGCCACAAAGGCGGCAAGGCCGCGGTCGTGCGGGGCGAAGCCGGGATCGGGAAGACCCGGCTGCTGGCGAAGATCTTGGATCACGCCGATGAGCAGGGCTTCCAGGTCCTCTCAGGTACGACCGACGAGCTGGCTTGCGACCGGCCACTCGGGGCACTGATCGAGGCTTTCGGGCTGCAGGCCGATTCGGCAGATCCGGATCGAGCCGCGATCGGCCGGCTGATCACCGGGGATTCGGACCGCCGGGTCCCCCAGACTCCCGTCCTCGCTGCGGATGTCGGTTTTCGCATTATCGACGAGTCGGTAGCCCTGCTGGAGCGATTGGCCACCGACCGGCCGGTGGTTGTCGCCTTCGAGGACCTGCACTGGGCCGATCCGTCGACCCTGCGCGCCGTCCGGGCCATCAGTCGGGCCCTGCCCGACCTGCCGGTGGCGCTGCTGGTGACGCTGCGGCCCTTCCCTGAACGCTCCGAGCTGGCGAAGCTGATAGACGAGCTGGTGCGCCACGGCGCAGCTGCGTTGACGCTGGCGGCGCTGGACGACCCGACGGTCATCGCGCTGGCCGAAGTGGTCGCCGGCGCGCCACCCGCCACGGTGCTGTCCGGACAACTCTCGTGGGCCGGGGGGAACCCGCTGTTCGTGATCGAGCTGGTCAAGGCCCTGCGCGAGCAGGGCAGCCTGATCCTTCGCCACGGCCGGGCCGATGTCGCAGACCTCGCACTGCCCCCGAACCTGCCGCTGACCATCCTGCGACGGGTGAGCAACCTGGCGCCGCAGACGCTGGAGGTCCTCAGGGTCGCAGCGGTGCTGGGGCGGGAGTTCTCGGTGGCCGAGCTGTCCATGGTCACCGGCAGCAGCGCCGTCGCGCTGCTGCCCGAGCTGGACGGGGCCCTGCGTGCAGGCCTGCTGGCGGAGTCGGCGATGGGGCTGGTCTTCCGTCATGAGCTCATCCGGGAGGCGATCTATCGCGACGTCACCCCGGTCCTGCGCCAAGGCCTGCACCGGGAGGTGGCCAGGGTCTTGACCGCGGCCGGCGCCCCCGTGGGCCGGGTGGCCGACCACCTGTTCCTGGGGGCGTCGGCTGCGGATCCCGAAGCTCGACGGTGGTTGCGCCAAGCGGCTGCCGAGGCCGCACCCCGATCGCTGGCGGTCGCGGTCAAGCTGTGCGAGCGAGCATTCCACCTCACCAGCGCCGACGATCCGGACCGAGAGGCGGTGGCAGCGGAGCTGGCACCGTTGCTGTTGCAGGCGGGTCGACCGAAGGACGCCGAGCAGGTCGCCCGGGAAGTCCTGGCCCGCGGTCCCAGGGCAGCACACGAGGTCGTCCTGCGACGGGCGCTGGGGGAGGTCTTGTGGGCGATCGGCTGGCTCGAACCGGCCGTCACCGAACTCGAAACCGTTGCCCGTGTGCCCGGCGCCTCGGACCGCGACCGGGCCGGTTCGCTGGCCTTGGCGGCCAACATCAGGATATTCCTCGGCGATCCGCAGGGAGCGCAGGACCAGGCGCACCGGGCCCGTGCATTGGGACCCGATGACGACTTCACCGGCTGCCTCGCCGCTCAAACCCTGGCCCTGGCGGCACACGCGAGAGGCGAGTCGGCCGGGGCAGTGGAGCTGGCGCAGCGGGCCGTCGAGATCGCGGCCCGCAGCCGAGACCCCCGAGTCGGTCACCTGCACCCGCACCTGCACCTCGGGATGGCGCTGCTCGACGCCGACCGCCGGGACGAGGCTGCGGCCACGCTCCAGCTGGGCATGCAGTTGAGCGAGGAGCGCGGCAACGTCATGTGGCTGCCCCTGCATCACGCGATGCTGGCCATGCACCGAGTCATGAGCGGCGAGCTGACCGACGCCTTGGCCGAGGCGGAGGCCGGCCTGGTGCTCGCCGACGAGGTAGGCACCCGCCTGCACGCTCCCCTGCTGCACGGCGTGGCCGCCCTGGTCGCCCTCCAACAGGGCGACATCGCCACCGGTGAGGCCCGGATGTCCGACGCCGAGGCGGAGTTCATCGCTTCAGTCAGCCAAGACTGGCAACTCACCGCCGTCGCGGACGGCATCCGGATGGCCGGAGCCCGCTGGCCGCTGGAGTGGGGCCTGTGGATCCAGGCGCTGCTCTGCGAGGCTCGGGGCGATACCGGCCAGGCGCGTGCGCTGCTGGAGGACGCCTGGGAATTGGCTGCTCCCTTGCGTTTCTGCTTGTCCTACCGGTTCTTGGGACCCGACCTGGTCCGGCTGGCGGTCGAGGCAGGCGACCGTGAGCGAGCGGCTGCAGTGGCTGACGAGGTAGCCGGCGGTGCCCGGCGCTCCGGGGTACCCGGCGCAACCGCTGCGGCGCTGCGCTGCCGGGGTCTGGTCGACGACGATCCCACGGTGCTGCTGGCCGCAGTGCAGACCTACCGCCAGGGGCCGCAGACCGTGGAGCTCGCGCTGGCCGGTGAGGATGCCGGCGCGGCGTTGTGCCGGGCCGGTCGCGCGGCGGAGGCGATTCCCGTCTTGAGTCACGTCCTGGACTTCTACCTGCGGACCGGCACGCAGCGGGGGGCTGCCCGGGTGGAAGCGGCGCTGCGGGCGCTGGGAGTCCGGCGGCGGCGGGTGGGGCGCGCACGCCGACCGTCGACGGGTTGGGAGAGCTTGACCGACAGCGAACTGGCCGTCGCGCGGCTGGCAGCCGACGGCCTGACCAACCGCCAGATCGGAGACCAGCTGTTCATCTCCCGCCGAACGGTGGGGACCCACCTCACCCACATCTTCCAGAAACTAGAAATCCAAACCCGCACCCAACTCGCCCGCCGCCACGTACAGCGATAAGCATGGTAACGTCTAGTTACTCCCCGGCGATGAGAACGGCAGGACTGGTCACGCTATCGTGCGGTGGGGGACCTGACGATGCACCTCAGAGTCACCGATCGGTCGTTGATCGGGTCTGCCTTCCGTGCCGTGCTGGCCTTCGTGTTGCTGACCTCGCTGCTGTTCGCGGAAGACCCTGTCGCCACCGCCGAGCCAGAGGACTACGGCCAATACTCGCTGATGAGTCAGCGCCATGCGGGAAAGTTCTACTCCGGCGGGAGCCCGGCGGGGCAGTGGGCTTGGACACCGCTGGGCAACGAGTCGGAGGTGTTGTGGGGCGACCCGGCGACGTGGCCACCGGCCAACGCGGAACGGTTCATCCACTCCGGCGACTGGGTATTCCTCGACGGATGGCGCGACCATGGCACTTACTACGTGCAGCGGGTGCACCGGGAATTGATCGGGGACGGATCCTGCCGGAATCTGGAGCCGATGCCATCGGACGGGGGCCGCCAGCACTACGTGCGGTGGACGATCCCGCCCCGGGCGTACTGCCTTCAGGCGTGGGGCACCATCACCGAACAGCTCACCGGCAAGACCGTGGACTTCCTTCACACCCAGGTGTGGTCCCCGCCTAGCAGTTGCCGCAACAGCTACCTCGGTACTCGAACCTGTATCCGTCAGTGGGAATCGTGGTGGGACAACAAGGACGCTCCCGGTACCCCGATCACCCGCAAACTCGAGCGCACCGTGTCACTCGCCCGCGGTGTCGGGATGGGCTTCGTGATCGACCAGTCGTACCCCCATCCTTGGCATGCCGAACTGCATTCCGAGTGGGCCTGGTAACTAGCGACCAAGGATCGCTAGACCCGGTGACACCGGCTACATGCCCTGCACGGGTGGCAGCGGGCCGACGGGACCAGGAAGTGGCCGACCGGCCCTCCGCCGACGTGCTTGCCCGTAGCGTTCGTGAGCGGCCTGCTTGCTCACCCCAAGCGAGTGGCCGATCTCGGTCCATGGCGCGCCACGTGTCCGGGCCAGCCGTACCAGCCTGGCCCGCCACCGATCCACGACCCGAGCAAGAGTCTCCACCGCGGTCAAGGCCTCGAGTACCGGCTCCACCGGGCGCCCGTCTTTGGGCTGCTCGGTACTCACCGGGGCGGGCCGCTCAGTGCTTGTGATGACATCCTGCGGGAGGTATCGCCCGAAGCGCTCCGCCGCGTGCAGCGCCTCGTAGGTCTGCCACGGCAACGGCGTCGAGCGAGGGGGCGCACGTCGGGTGCGCGGCGAAGGAATGCGCTCACCCGGGTCGTTGGACAGCTCACCCTGAGACGGGAGCTTCAGGTACACCCGGGTGGTGGTTCCCTGCGGGCTGGTGTGCTGCTGGACCAGGTCGGACAGGTAGCTGACCAGCAGGAGGCCACGGGTGTGCGGTCGGCTGGAGTCAGCCGGTTGGCCGACGAGGGGATCGACGGAGTGGCTCGTGTCCCGCACTTCGCAGTCCTGAACTTCGCAGTCCCGCACTTCGCATACGAGGTAGCCCCGCTCAACCCAGATACACAGCGTGCCGGTCGGCCCGCCATGGACGAGGCTGTTCGCCGTCAGCTCACCGACGATCAGCTTGAGCTCCGCGTGATCGCCGTCAAGGCCGAGGCGAGTGGCCTGGTCGCTGGCGAACTGTCGAGCATGCGCCTGATTGGTGGCATCGAAGGTGAGGCTGGTGGCGGCTGCCGCCGTCAGGGGTTGGTCGTAGCCAGCGACGACGCGCTCCGGCGCAGAGGCGGTGCTGACCCGCTCCCCGCTGGCATCGATCAGCAGTGGGTGGCAGGCCTGCGCATCGGCGAGAGTCTGCGGGCCCACTCTGTCGGCGTCATAGGGGCACAGGATGGTGACGGGCCGGCCGGCGAATGCGATATTGATCAACGCCTCGTGCTGGGCGCAGGCCGGGTATTCCATAGCGGCGCGGCCGGCCCACCTGTGTTCGCCGATGATCCGGACCCGCCCGGAGGGGTGGGCGTCGGCGAAGGCTCGCAGCACGCTGGGGATGATCCGCCCCGGGTGCCGGCCGGCGCGGGTCATATCCAGCAGGCGCACCCGCCCGGCATCGGAGCCCAGTTCGGTAAGAATGAGCCGCAGGTTCGGGCCCGGCACTGCGACGGCCACAGGTTCGCCGGCCGCCAGCGCGTCGCGGATGAACGACACCGTGCCTTTGAGGTACTCCGCGGTACCGCGGTAGAAGAACGCCGAGTGTACAAACTCGTCGGCGGAGCGAGAACCGACCACACTCACCACCTCGTCTCGATGCGACCAGCAACGTGTGCCTGCCGACGGATCGGCAGGCACCATCACCGCGCCTCGCCCCGCTACCCAGAGTAGGTAGTGAACCCGCCAGTTACAACCCGATTGACGTTGCTCACAGCAAGTTGCGACCAAAAATCTGATCAAGCACCCGCATTCAGCGGGCTGAACGGGGTAAATCGGGTGCCGATAACCCCGCTCAGCCCGCTGAACGTGGGCGGTGACGGTCCGTCGAGCCGGGGCCGGGGGTGGGGTGGCTTAGGATTCGCCTTTCAGCGCAACGTTGATCGCAGTGAAGGAGGCGGCCGTGACGGCGATCGAGGACCTGGTGGATCGCAACACGCTTCGCGCGGGTAGCGGGCCCGGCGTGCTGCCGTCCCCGCCCAGCCTGGGTATCGCATTGGTGGCCTGCATGGACGCCCGGATCGACCCGGTCCACCTGCTCGGCCTGCGACCGGGCGAGGCACACGTGATCCGCAACGCGGGTGGCGTCGTCACTGACGACGTCATTCGCTCCCTGGCGGTCAGCCAACGAAAGCTGGGCACCACCGAGGTGATGCTGCTGCACCACACCAAGTGCGGGATGGCGACGTTCACCGACGAGGACTTCTGGTCCGAACTGCAGGAGGTCACCGGCCTGCGGCCGACCTGGGCGGTCGGGACATTCCGCGACGCCGAGTCCGACGTGCGGCAGTCGATGGAACAGGTTCGGCGCAGCCCCTTCCTGGCGAACACTACGGCGGTGCGTGGCTTCGTGGTGGATGTCGAGACCGGCGATCTCGCCGAGGTACCGCCGTCAAACCCGTGAACGCTGCGAAACTGATTGCCTGGTTCGACACACACGCGCGCGAGCTGCCCTGGCGCGAGCCTGGCATCACACCGTGGGGTGTGCTGGTCAGCGAGGTCATGCTGCAGCAAACCCCGGTGCACCGCGTCGCCGGTGTGTGGACCGAGTGGGTAGCCCGCTGGCCCACACCTTCGAGCCTGGCCGCCGACACGCCCGGCGCCGCTGTTCGCGCCTGGGGAAAGCTGGGCTACCCACGGCGGGCGCTGCGGCTGCACGCGGCCGCCCTAGCCATCGCCTCGCAGCACGACGACGTCGTCCCCGCCGAGGTGGACGTACTGCTTAGGCTGCCCGGGGTCGGCGCCTACACCGCCCGAGCGGTAGCGGCCTTCGGGTACGGACACCGCGTGCCGGTGGTAGACACCAACGTCCGGCGGGTGGTTGCTCGTGCAGTGCACGGCATGGCCGACCCCGCCGCGCCGTCGGTCTCCCGTGATCTGTCTGATGTGGATGGTGTACTGCCCGAGGCACAGGCCGCCCGGTTCTCTGCCGCGCTGATGGAGCTTGGCGCCGTGGTGTGCACCGCTCGCAACCCGCGCTGCACCGACTGTCCGGTAGCCGGCCAGTGCGCCTGGGTGCGCGCCGGCAAGCCCGCCGGACCTGTCGCGAGTCGATCCGGGCAACGCTTTGCCGGCACCGACCGCCAGGTGCGCGGGTTGCTGCTCGACGTACTGCGGGCAACAGCCGACCCCGTACCCCGGGCCCGGCTGGACGCGGTCTGGGTCGACGCCCAGCAGCGAGATCGGTGCCTGAGCTCGCTGCTCATCGACGGTCTCGTGGAGCAGACCTTCGACGACCGCTTCGTCCTGCCCGGGGAGCGCTGAGCGGCCGCAGCGCCCGTAGGCTGGCTACATGGCCATCGTGAAGATCAACGCTATCGAGGTGCCGGAAGGCGCGGGTCCCGAACTGGAGCGCCGGTTCGCCGCCCGCCACGGCTCGGTGGAATCCGCCCCGGGCTTCCTGGGCTTCGAGCTGCTACGCCCCGTCGCCGGAGACGACCGGTACTTCGTCTACACCAAGTGGGAGACCGAGGAGCACTTCCAGGCCTGGCGCAACGGCCCGGCGATGGAAGCCCACTCCGGCGAACGAGCAAAGCCGGTAGCCACCGGCTCCTCCCTGCTCGAGTTCGAGGTAGTCCAGTCAGCCGAGCCGTCGCCCGGTAAGTCGGACTGAGCCGGGAAGTCGGCCTGCGCGCTGGTGATCGGGCGGCTCCGGCAGGGGGCCGGTGTGCACCAGAGCGGGACACAGCGTGCACCAGAGCCGGACATGCCGGGAGGCGCGCACGAGGGGCCCCGATCCGGCGCTGCGGATCGGGGCCCCTCGTGGTGTCGGTCAGGATCAGTCCGCGTTTGAGGCGCTGTCTAGGTCGACTGGGAGTGCGTCAGGCACCCGCAAGGGCTTTGGCTCGCCGCGGAACGAGAACCTGACGTCCTCGGTCGGGCCCTCGCCATCCCAGTTCTCGGCGTCGACGATGACGATCTGCCCGGGCTCGATCTCGCCGAACAGGATCTTCTCCGACAGTTGGTCCTCGATCTCACGCTGAATGGTCCGGCGCAGCGGCCGGGCTCCTAGCACAGGGTCGAACCCGCGCTTGGCCAGCAGCTTCTTGGCCAGGGTGGTGAGCTCCAGCTCCATGTCCTTGTTGCGCAGCTGAACCTCCACCCTGGCGATCATCAGATCCACCATCCTGATGATCTCGTCCTCGGTGAGCTGGTGGAAGACGATGGTGTCGTCGATCCGGTTGAGGAACTCCGGCCGGAAGTGCTTCTTGACCTCGTCGTTGACCTTGTTCTTCATCCGCTCGTAGTTCGAGCCGTCGTCATTGCCCACCGAGAAGCCCAGGCCCACGGCCTTGGAGATGTCCGACGTACCGAGGTTGGTAGTAAAAATGATCACAGTGTTCTTGAAGTCCACCGTGCGGCCTTGGCCGTCGGTGAGGCGGCCGTCCTCGAGCACCTGCAACAGGGTGTTGTACACCTCCTGGTGCGCCTTCTCGATCTCGTCGAAGAGCACCACCGAGAACGGCTTGCGGCGCACCTTCTCCGTGAGCTGACCGCCTTCCTCGTAACCCACGTATCCGGGAGGGGCACCGAAGAGCCGGGATGCGGTGTAGCGGTCATGGAACTCACCCATGTCGATCTGGATGAGTGAGTTGTCATCGCCGAACAGGAATTCCGCCAGCGCCTTGGACAGCTCGGTCTTACCCACTCCGGAGGGGCCGGCGAAGATGAACGAACCCGACGGCCGCTTGGGATCCTTCAGGCCCGCACGGGTCCGGCGCATCGCCTTCGAAACAGCCTTGACCGCCTCATGCTGGCCGATGATCCGCTTGTGCAGCTCGTCTTCCATGCGCAGCAGCCGAGTGGTCTCCTCCTCGGTGAGCTTGAACACCGGGATGCCGGTCCAGTTCGCCAGTACCTCGGCGATCTGCTCGTCATCGACCTCGGCGACGACGTCGAGGTCACCGGCCTTCCACTGCTTCTCCCGCTCGGACTTCTTCACCAGCAGCTGCTTTTCCGAGTCCCGCAGCTTCGCGGCTTTCTCGAAGTCCTGGGCGTCGATGGCCGACTCCTTGTCCCGGCGCACCGCGGCGATCTTCTCGTCGAATTCGCGCAGGTCCGGCGGAGCGGTCATCCGGCGGATTCGCATCCGGGCGCCGGCCTCGTCGATCAGGTCGATCGCCTTGTCCGGCAGGAACCGGTCGTTGATGTAACGATCCGCCAGCGACGCGGCCGCCACCAGTGCGCTGTCGGTGATGGACACCCGGTGGTGCGCCTCGTAGCGGTCCCGCAGGCCCTTGAGGATCTCAATGGTGTGGTCGATCCCTGGCTCGCCGACCTGGATCGGCTGGAACCGGCGCTCCAGCGCCGGGTCCTTCTCGACGTGCTTGCGGTACTCGTCCAGCGTGGTCGCACCGATGGTCTGCAGCTCGCCACGGGCCAGCATCGGCTTGAGGATCGACGCGGCGTCGATCGCACCCTCCGCCGCACCGGCCCCGACCAGGGTGTGGATCTCGTCGATGAACAGGATGATGTCCCCGCGGGTACGGATCTCCTTGAGCACCTTCTTGAGGCGCTCCTCGAAGTCGCCGCGGTACCGGGAACCCGCCACCAGCGAGCCCAGGTCCAGGGTGTAGAGCTGCTTGTCCTTGAGCGTCTCGGGGACCTCGCCTTTGACCACCATCTGGGCCAGCCCCTCGACGACGGCGGTCTTACCCACGCCGGGCTCGCCGATCAGCACCGGGTTGTTCTTGGTGCGCCGGGACAGCACCTGCATGACCCGCTCGATCTCCTTGCCGCGCCCGATCACCGGATCCAGCTTGCCCTCGCGGGCACTCGCGGTGAGGTTGCGCCCGAACTGATCCAGCACCAGCGAGGAAGACGGCGTGCCCTCACCGCGACCTGTGCCGGACTCGGCGGGCTCCTTGCCCTGGTAGCCCGACAGCAGCTGCAGCACCTGCTGACGCACCCGGTTGAGGTCGGCGCCAAGCTTGACCAGCACCTGGGCGGCCACGCCCTCGCCTTCCCGGATCAGCCCAAGCAGGATGTGCTCGGTACCGATGTAGTTGTGCCCGAGCTGCAGCGCCTCACGCAGCGACAGCTCCAGCACCTTCTTGGCTCGTGGGGTGAACGGGATATGACCCGACGGCGCCTGCTGACCCTGGCCGATGATCTCCTCGACCTGCTGGCGCACCCCCTCCAAGGCGATCCCCAACGATTCGAGGGCCTTAGCCGCGACACCCTCACCCTCGTGGATCAGGCCCAGCAGGATGTGCTCGGTGCCGATGTAGTTGTGGTTGAGCATCCTGGCCTCTTCCTGGGCCAGCACAACCACCCGCCTTGCGCGGTCGGTGAACCTCTCAAACATGTGCACTCCTGACTGCTGCGCCGTCGCACGGCCACACTGGTCATCGATCCTCGGCACGAGACAGGCCGTGTGACCACTGTAGCTGCCGGGCGATGAACACGGCGTTTCGAACTTCTGTTTCGAACCTCTGCCCGACACCCGGTGCAACGTGCCGGCGCTGGTCAGGATTCCGAGAGCGGCACGCCGTCCGCTCAGAGTGAACGAGACGCCACCACTCTCGGGTGGTCCCGCTCCACCGACCGTGCTTCAAGGCCAACGCTACGGTATGTTGCCCGACGTTAGGTTAGGCAATCCTGAACGGGGAGCGCCTGAGACTGGGGCCAATTAAGGCAATCTCAAGTAAGGCAGGGAAGAGGCCGTGCCGCAAGCTGTGGTGCCTGCCGATTCGAGGGCGGCAGTGATCGGACCCTGCGCTGCGCACCCACTGGCCGCGTCGGTAGCGGCGGTGGACCGTGCGGTGGACTGGATGTCGTTCCGGATACTGGACACCCCCGGCACCCCATCAACCCTTCGTGGCGAGTGGACCGCCTGCGAACAGGCGCTGTCCGATCCCACCTGCTTCGCGCAGTGGCGCGCGGCACTCGCGCAACGGCTGGGGCAGCAGTACGCTCACGTGCCCGAGCAGACCACCGCCGCCCACGTGCTGCAGTGGTACCTGGGCATCCCGACCTACCTCGGCGCGATGCTGTTCCACTCCGCCCGGCGGGTGCCATCGCTGCAGCCGCACGAACTCGCCTTCCGGCTCGACCTAGCGTGGGTGCAGGAAGTGGCGCTGCGTCCCGGCCCGTTCTGGTGCCTACCGGGTGATCCCGACGCCGGACATCCCGACGCGACGCAGGTTCCCGACGAGGTAGCGCTGGCCGCCGTACTACGCCGCCAGATCGTGGCGCACGCCGCATGCTTCCTGAAGGTCTACGGGCCGCTGGTGCGCTTCGGACGCCGCACGCTGTGGGCCGCGGTGACCGACATGCTGGATGTCACCCTGCTGGTAGCGGGGCGCTCGTTCGGGTCAGCGCAGGCCGGTGCGACCGATGCGCGGCTGGTGCTTGCCGAGCGTGAGGAACCGCTCACCTCGGCGTCGACGATCTGCGAGGTGGCCGATGAGCACGGTCGCACACACTGGATCCGCCGGCGTGGCTGGTGCTGTTTCACTTACGCGCTGCCTGGGGTCGAGCATCCGTGCGCCAGCTGCCCGCGGGTGAGTGACGCCGAACGGGTCCGGATCCTGGGCATGCTCGACCCGAGCTGAGCCGGTCACTGGCCTTATCTCCGGGTCCCATCCTCAGGCCCTATGTTCAGGCCCTGTGGAACCTGAGCCAGCGCCGAGACCACTGCCGGGCTGCCGGCTGCCGGCAGTGGTGGTCAATCCGATCAACCTCAACGATCTGACGCAAGTACGCATCCAGATCGTTAGCGTGTGCCGCGAGCTGGGATGGATCGAACCGCTATGGCTGGAGACCAGCGTTGAGGACCCAGGTGTGGGTCAGGCCAAGGCCGCGCTGGCCGCCGGCGCCGAGGTCGTGCTCGCCTGCGGCGGGGACGGCACGGTCCGTCACGTGGCACAGGTCCTCGCCGGATCGGGTACCGCGCTAGGCCTGCTGCCCACGGGGACCGCCAACCTCTTGGCCCGTAATCTCGCCGTGCCGCTGGACGACACGGCGGGCGCCACCCGGATTGCGTTGTCCGGGGACAGCCGCCCCATCGATATCGGCCGGGTGACCTTCGACGACCGCGCCGAGGAGGAGGTCTTCCTGGTGATGGCCGGGATGGGCTTCGACGCGGCGATCATGACCGGCGCGCACCGCGAGTCCAAGACCCGGCTGGGCGCGCTGGCGTACTTCATCGCCGGAATGCGCGCGCTGCGCAGGCAGCGGATCAGCATCGTCCTCGCCGTAGACGGTCAGCCCGAGCTGCCCCGTCAGGTCCGGACGGTGGTGGTCGGCAACTGCGGCAAGCTGCTCGCCGGGCTGGTGCTGATGCCTGCGGCCAAAGTGGACGACGGGTTGCTGGACGTGGTGGCGATCGCGCCGAGGAGCATCCGGGGATGGCTGGCGGTGACGGCGCGGGTGCTGAGCCGCCGTCGTAGTGGCCACCGGATCGTGCAGCATTGGCAGGGCGGCACCGTCATCATCGCCGCGGAGACGCCAGAGCAGGCCCAGCTCGACGGCGATCCGGTGGGCGAGGTGCGGATGTTGCGGATACGCGTCGACCCGGGTGCTCTGCTGGTCCGCGTCCGGGCTGGGAGTTGAGTCGATCGCCGAAGCGAGCCGAGCGGAGCTCAACGCTCAATCGGGCACCATTGCGCAAACACATGAACCGCAGGCGAGGCTTGGGCGTTTATTGAGATGCGAGCAGCACTGCCCGCAAGTCCTGCATGCTCAACGGAGGGGAGCCGTCCGATGGCATCGCTCATGAAGGGTTTCGCGGGTAAGCCACCGCACGCACCACTGACCGACATCGGTATCGGTGCCTACACCGCCGGCGTCGCGATGCTCGTGGCTGGCGCGGCCGGGTTCGAGGAAGGCGCCATGGCCACCGCTTCAGTACTCGCGATCGCAGTCGGCCTCATCGCCGCCGTGCCCACCATCATCACCGGCCTGGTGGACCTGTTCGGCATTCCCGCCACCTCGCCAGCGCGCACACTTGGCTGGTGGCATCTGACCGTGATGGCCAGCGCCACCGGGATGTTTGCCGGGACGTTCCGGGTGCAGTTGGCCGGATACTCCAGCGGCGAGATCATCCCGCTGGCTTTGACCCTCGGTATCATCTCCTGGGTGCTACTCGTCGTCGGTGGTTACCTGGGCGGCGCGCTCACCTTCGTGTACGGAGTCCGCGTGCTCAAACAACCCAAGGCAACGATGGGCGAGGCTCTCATTCCCGGTCGGGCCAAGGAAGCCGGGTCCGACTGAGCCGAGCCTGCTGCTTAGCCAGCCCAACACACCGGTGCCGTCCTATCCGGACGGCACCGGTGGATACGTCAGTTGCCCTTGTGGTAAGCGTCCAGCACCTCAGCCGGGATGCGGCCGCGATCTGAGACGTTGAAACCGTTCTTGCGGGCCCACTCGCGGATCGCGGCGTTCTGCTCGCGGTCCACCGAAGCCCGGCCACCACTACTAGCCCGGCGAGCTGGGCCGGCCGCCTTACGGCGCCCACCGGCCTTACGGGCCTTGGTGACGTAGTCAGCCAGTGAGCCACGCAGCTTCCCTGCGTTACCCGCCGACAGATCAATCTCGTAAGCCACACCGTCGATACCAAACTCAACGGTCTCTTCGGCCGTACCTCCGTCGAGGTCATCGACCAAGGTCACGGTGACCTTCTGCGCCATGCGCGTCGTCCTCCTTTGGGACACGTGGTGGACGGAGCCATCGCACGACGACTCCAACGACAACGAGCAGGTTAGCGCATTTACCGTCGGATTGCGAAATGCCCCGCCGCCCAGTCAGCTCATTGTGGCCGTACCAGCGGAAACAGGATGGTCTCACGGATACCCGAACCTGTGAGCGCCATGAGCAGCCGGTCGATCCCCATTCCCATGCCGCCACTCGGCGGCATTCCGTACTCCATCGCGTCCAGGAAGTCCTCGTCGAGCGGCATCGCCTCGTCATCACCAGCCGCAGCGAGCGCGGCCTGGGCCTCGAAACGCTCCCGTTGCACGACCGGGTCGACCAGCTCCGAGTAGGCTGTGGCCGACTCGACGGACCGGATGTAGAGATCCCATTTCTCTACCAGACCCGCAGCGCTGCGATGCTCCCGGGTCAGCGGTGAGGTGTCCACCGGAAAGTCCTTCACGAAGGTCGGAGCGTGCAGGTCTGGTGCCACGAGATGCTCGAACAACTCCTCGATCAGTTTTCCGGGTAACCAGTCCGGATGCACCTCCAAGCCTACTCGCTCGGCGTGGCGGAGTAGCTCGGCGCTGCGCATCGTCGGACCGATCTCCTCGCCGAGTGCCTCCGAGACTGCGCCGAACAGGCTGATCTGCGCCCATTCTCCGCCGATCTCGTACTCGCTGCCGTCGGCGAGTCGAAGTGTTGTGGAGCCGAACACATCGTGGGCCACAGTCTGGTACAACGTGCGAGTCAGCTCCGCCATCCCATCGTAGTCGGTGTAGGTCTGGTACACCTCGAGCATGGTGAACTCGGGTGAGTGGGTGGAGTCCGCGCCCTCGTTGCGGAACACTCGGTTGAGCTCGAAGACGCGCTCGATGCCGCCCACCACGCAGCGCTTCAAGTACAACTCCGGAGCGATCCGCAGGTACAGGTCGCTGTCGAAAGCGTTGGAGTGCGTCACAAACGGTCGCGCCGCGGCACCCCCATGCACCACCTGCAACATCGGTGTCTCGACCTCGACGAAGTCGCGGGAATGCAGCACGTCACGGATCGATCGGACCGCGTCGGCGCGCACCCGCACGGTCTGCCGGGCCGCATCACGGACGATGAGATCGAGGTAGCGCTGACGGACCCGGGTTTCCTCGGCCAACCCCTTGTGCACGACTGGCAGCGGTCGTAGTGCCTTGGCCGCCATCCGCCATTCCCGGGCTTGTACCGACAGCTCCCCGCGCCGGGAGCTGATCACCTCGCCGACCACGGACACGTGATCCCCGAGGTCTACGTCAGCCTTCCAGGTGGCGAGCCCATCGGCGCCCACATCGGCGAGGCCGAGCATGGCCTGCAGTTCGGTTCCGTCGCCCTCGCGCAGCTTTGCAAAGCACAGCTTGCCGGTGTTTCGCAGGTAAATGATGCGACCGGTGACCGCAACCTGTTCGCCGGTGCGCACGTCGGGCGCCAGCCCGTCGTAGGCGTCGCGGATCTCACGCAGGGTCCGAGTGCGCGGCACCTCGGCCGGATACGGGTGCGCCCCGGTGGACAGCATCCGTTCCCGCTTGCGCCGGCGCACCCGCATCTGCTCGGGCAGGTCGTCGGTCGCGAGAGATGGTTGGGTGGTCACGCCCGACAACCTAGTGATCCGATGGACGGGGGCTTACTGCCGGTACCGTCGGATGTCGTGGACCACTTGCACGCTCGACGGGCTGCCTCTTTCGGTCAGGTGGCCACTGAGTACGCACTACACCGGCCGGACTACCCGGATGAGGCGGTGGCATGGGCACTGGCACCGCTACCGCACGGCGCCCCCTTTATTGGCACAGTGCTCGACCTCGGCGCGGGTACCGGCAAGCTCACCGCGGCGATATTGCGATGCGGGGTGCCCACGGCTGCGGTGCTCGCCGTCGAACCGGACGACGAAATGCGCGCGCAACTTTCCCGCCAGCTGCCCGAGATCGCGACCGTTCGCGGGTCGGCTGAGCGGATCCCGGCCAGCGGCGGGTCGGTGGACGCGATACTCGTCGGGCAGGCGTTCCATTGGTTCGACCCCGACCACGCACTTCCGGAGATCGCCCGAGTATTACGACCGGGAGGCGTGCTGGCGACGATCGGCAATATCGAGGACGACTCGGTTGGCTGGGTGGCCGAGCTGACCGAGGCAGCCCAAGCTGCTCGGCCGGCTGGAAGCATCAGACAGGGATCCGCCGACGTACCCGAGCACCCAGCGTTCGGCAAACCGGAACAGCGTGAATTCCGCTGGCGCTGGCCACGCACCATCGACTCACTGCTCGAGACCACGTCGACTCATTCGTGGGCGGTTATCAGCTCCCCACCCGAGCGAGCGGCCGCCTTGGGGACGATCCGCCGGTTCCTCGAACAGCACCCCGTCACCCGCGATGGGTCATTCGAGCTGCCGATGCAGACGCTGGTGCAACGAACCACCCGCCGCGCCTGACCGACCGCGGCGACGTGCACCCCAAGCGGAAACGGCGTGCATGGGTGACGGACACGCGGTACACACGAGCCGGACACGCGGTACACGAAAGCCCGACACGCGGTACACACGAGCCGGACACGCGGTACAACAGCGTCAGGTGATGTTGCGTTCGTAGACCATGCGTAGGCCGCGCAGGGTGAGGTCGGGGGCGTGGTGGGTGATGGTCTGCGACTCGGCGATCAGCAGCGGGGCCAACCCCCCGGTGGCGACCACCACCACATCGCTCTCGGCTCCCGGGGCCAGCGCCGTGGCGATCCGGCCGACCAGACCGTCGACCTGCCCGGCGAAACCGAACAGCAGCCCGGACTGCAGGGCTTCCACGGTGCTCTTGCCGATCACCGACCGAGGCCGGACGAGCTGCACCTTCACCAGTTGCGCCGCCCGGGTAGCGAGGGCATCGACGGAGATCTCGATACCCGGAGCCAGCGCGCCGCCGAGGAACTCTCCCCGCGCGCTCACCACGTCGAAGTTGGTGGAGGTGCCGAAGTCCACCACGATCGCCGGACCGCCGTAGAGGGTATAGGCGGCCAGCGTGTTGACGATCCGATCGGCGCCCACCTCGCGCGGGTTGTCGTAGAGCAACGGCACCCCGGTCCGCACCCCGGGTTCCACGATCACCCGGGGCAGCTGCGACCAGTACCGGCCTAACATCACCCGCAGCTCACGCAGCAAAGCGGGCACAGTGGACAGTGCGGCGATACCGGTTACCTTGCCGGAGTACTCGCCGAGCAGCCCGCGAACGGTCAGCGCCAGCTCGTCGGCGGTCATCCTGGCGTCGGAATGCATTCGCCAGTCCTGCACCAGCACGGCGTCGGCCCTGGTACCTCCCCGAGTGCCATCGAACAGCCCGAGGACGATGTTGGTATTGCCGATATCTACGGCGAGCAGCACTCGCTGCCCCTCATCAGATTGCTTGCTGCTGGGGCGTGCGCCGGGTCGCTACCCGTTTCCACGATCCGATTACCGGCGTCGACGAACACCACCCGGGGCTGATAGCACCGCGACTCGGCCTCGTCCATCGTGCCGTAGGCGATCAGAATCACCAGGTCACCAGGCTCCACCAGGTGCGCGGCGGCACCGTTGATCCCGACCACGCCGCTGGCCCGGGCACCGGGAATGACGTAGGTCTCCAGGCGAGCCCCGTTGGTGATGTCCACGATCGCCACCCGCTCCCCGGCAAGCAGGTCGGCGGCGTCCATCAGGTCCTCGTCGAGGGTCACCGACCCCACGTAGTGCAGATCCGACTGGGTAACGGTGGCCCGGTGGATCTTGGACTTGAGCATGGTCCGGAACATCACGGGCCTCCTCGTATGGTCGAGTTCTGCGCTGCAACGTCCGCACCGGCGCAGCCCAGGTGCAGGCCGATATTGTCGATCAACCGTGTGGTCCCCACGGTGGCGGCCACCAGCAGCCGGGCCGGTCCCTGCGGCGGGGCTGGGCCCAACCCGGGACCGCGCAGTGCCAGGTAGTCCAGCGCTACTGCGGGTTGCGCGGCCAGCACCTGTCTGGCCGCGGTGAGCACCGGGTCACGACCATGCACGCTGGCCTGAGATCCAGCCGTCAGCGCCGCAGGCAGGGCGACCGCGGCGGCCCGCGCCTGGGCGTCGAGGTGCACGTTGCGCGAGGACAGGGCCAGCCCGTCGGCTTCCCGGACCGTGGGCACCCCCACCACCTGCACGCCCAGCCGCAGGTCGGCCACCATCCGCTGGACGAGCACGAGCTGCTGGTAGTCCTTCTCACCGAAGAACGCCAGGTCCGGTCCGACGATTCCGAAGAGCTTGGTCACCACCGTCAGCACTCCGGTGAAGTGACCCGGCCTGCTGGCGCCCTCCAGCTCGGCACCCAATGCTCCGGGTGCCACGGTGATGTCAGATCCGGGCGGGAACATCGCCGCCACGCTGGGCGCGAACACCAACGCCACACCCTCCTGCCGGCACATCCCGAGATCCGTGTCGAACGTGCGGGGGTAGCTGTCCAGGTCTTCGCGCGACCCGAACTGCGAGGGGTTGACGAAGATCGACACCACCGTGCTGGCACCGGGGATGGCCCGGGCGGCTCGAATCAGCTCCCGGTGGCCTGCGTGCAACGCTCCCATCGTCGGGACCAGCACCACCGGGCGCCCCGTCCGGCGTATCGCGCGGGTCACCTCGGACAGCGCGGCGGGATCGTCATGCACGGTCAGCCCAGCAGGGGCGAGACCCGTCACGGCCCCTCCCGCAGGGTTTCGCGGATCCGGACGGCGGCCGCCGGTTCCAGCAACCCGGCCGCCTCGGCCCGGTCGGCGGTTCTGGCTGCCTGCGCGCGGTACGGGCCGAGCAACTCCGGGGCGGACTCCGCGAACACCCGCAGGTGTAGCCGGACGGTGTCGAGGTCGCCGCGGGCCACCGGCCCGGTCAGGGCTCGGTCACCATGGCGCAGCGTATTGTCCAGCGCCGCCTCCAGCAGCGGGCCCAGTAACCGCTCGGCGGGCACCACGCCGGCCTGCTCCAGCGCGTCCACCGCGTCCCGTACCAGGGTGGCGAGATGGTTGGCCCCATGTGCCAGGGCGGCGTGGTAGAGCGGTCGGGCCTCCGACGGGACGCGCACTGGCTCGGCGCCCATCTCCAGCACCAGCGCCTCCCCGACGCTCCAGCCGGTCTCGTCGGCGACGGTGACACCGACACAGGCGGCGGCCAGCCTGGCAACGTCCTCAGCACGCCCGGTGAAGGTCATTGCGGGATGCAGCGCCAGCGGAAGCACACCAGCAGCGGCCGCCGGCTCCAGGACCTCCACCCCGCGAGCGCCGCAGGTGTGCACCACGATCTGACCGGCCCGGAACGCCCCGGTCGCGGCGAGCCCGGACACCAGGCCCGGGAGCACGTCATCGGGGACGGCCAGCAGCACCAGATCGCAACGCCGCACCACGTCGTCGGGGGGCAGCACCGGTGTGCCGGGCAGCAGGTCGGCGGCGCGGCGCAGGGAGACCCGGGACACCGCGCTGGCCCCGACCACCACGTGCCCGGCACCGGCGAGAGCAGCGCCGAGCACCGATCCCACCCGCCCGGCGGAGACCACGCCCACAGCCAGCCGGGCCGGGCGGTCGGTCACGCTCCTGGACGCGAACGTCCCTGACCGAGGCATCGTCGCCATCGCCATCCTCCAGACGTTCCAGTCCCGCCGTCACCGCGGGTACCGGACTTCCGTGGGCGCAGGCTAGCCCCGCTGGCGCCCTTCGCGCCGGTCCAGGTGAGCAGCTTCACCCGCCGAGCGCCAAGTCAGCCTGGCCGCCGCCTCCCGGACGGGGTCTGCACCGCTCGGTCCCGGGCGGCCATCAGCGCGGCCAGCGTGTCGTGGTGCCACCGTCCGGTCTCCTCTCCGACCGTGCCGCGTTGCACCCGGTCGGAGATGAATGCGAGTTCGGTGACCGCATTCTGGTAGTCGCGGACCGCCTCGGCGGCCTGCTCTCCAGCGCGGCGCCGCACCGCCGAGCGCCAACCCCGCCGACCGGCCAGGCTCGCCAGCAGCGGGACCTCGCTGGGGGCGATCCATCCCGCACCGGCGAACCCCGCTAGCTGTGCGATGACCACCCGCTGCTCCCGGCGGCGCTGCCAGACCACCAGCGCGATCAGCCCGCCGAACAGCGGCACCATGATCACGGCGTAGAAGGCAGGGAGGACACCGAGGCCAGCGGAGGCGTTCCACAATGCGTGCAGGGCAACCGCTGCGAGATACCCGGCCATGGGCAGCGCTACCCTCCCGACCAGATTGCGCCGGCGAACCGCCAGCCCCACCGCGATCCCGATCATCACGGTGAACACCGGATGCGCGAACGGCGACAGCACCCCTCGGATCATGAACACGGTGACCACGCTGCCGCTCTCGCCAACCAGCCCGTCGGTGGCGAATGCGCGTCCGAAGTAGAGGATGTTCTCGGTGAACGCGAACCCCGCGGCGACCAGCCCCGCATAGACGATCCCGTCCACCACGCCGTCGAACTCCCGGCGCCGCAGCCGCAGCAGACCGAGCAGGAACGCGCCCTTGAAAGCCTCCTCGACAATCGGGGCGGAGATCACCGCCCCGACCAGATCGCCACCACCGTTGCCGAGCACCTGCTCTCCGAGCACTGCCGCGGTGTCGTTGACGATGGCCGCGCCGAGCACGGAGACCCCCGCGCCCCACAGGAACGCGGCGAGCAACAGTCGCGACGGCTCCGGTTCCCAGCGATCCACCCACAGGAACGCCGCGACCACAGACACCACCGGCAACACCGCCGCCATCGCACCGACCAGCACGGCACCCCCACCAATGTCGGTGCTGATGACGCCGAGCACGATCAAGCCGGGGATGGCCAGCGCGACCAGGCCCAGCACCGGCAGCAGCACCCACCGGTTGTGCTGCTTGCCCCACGGCTGGTAAGACTGGCTCGCCTCATACGCCACAGGAGTGCCCGGTGAGCGGGAGGCGGCAGCCGCTCCGAACCCACGCATGGCACCGCAGCCTAGGCTCAGCCGTCTTTGCGGCTACGCCTGCGGGCCGTCCTCGCGGCTACGCCTGCGCCGGGGTGGCGAAGCTACCCCGTGGGCGGCAAGTAGATCGTTCACTGACCGTTGGGCTCCCACTGCAGGTACCTCTTGAGCTGCCCGCCGGGCGCCGCCACAGTTGGTGTGGGATCCGTTGGTGTGGGATCCGTTGGTGTGGGACCCGTTGGTGTGGGACCCGTTGGTGTGGGACCCGTTGGTGTGGGACCCGTTGGTGTGGGACCCGTTGGTGTGGGACCCGTTGGTGTGGGACCCGTTGGTGTGGGCTGGCGGTGGGGCGTGGGTGTCCAGATCGGGCCGGTAGCGGCGGCCGGGACCGAAGCGGAGCTCGGGGTCCTCGCGAGGGGTCAGCACGGTGTCGCTGTGCCCGTTGAGCGGCCACTCCGAGGTGGGCAGCACGCTGGCCACGGGCAATCTATCGGCGCGAGACCGCTCCTCAGGCAGCCCCCGCAGATCCTGGGATCCGAAAACAGCGCTGCCTACGCCTGCGCCGCCTGGAGCTCGCACCGACGATCCGGCGGCAGTGAGGCTGCTGGTCACCTTGGCCGTCGCTCCCAGCACCGCGGCTGTGCTGCGTTTGTCGTCGAAGCTGGGGCTGTCATCGAACCTCTGAGGGTGGGTGGGCATCGGGAGCAGGCGGGCGGACTCGGCCCGCAGTGCGACCCGCTCCCCCAACTTGTCCCCGCCCATCAACTTCTCAAGGTTCACCCGCATAGCCGCGAGCTCGGCGCGCAGCCCCTCGATCTCTCGCCGCTCGACCTGCTCGGCCTGCTCGCGCAGCTCGCGCTCAACGGTCAGCATGTGCTCTCGCCGGGCGGCCACCTCGCGCTCCAGCTCGAGCTGGTAGACCGTCCGCAACTCGTCGGCACGAGAAGCGCCTGAGCTGAGCTCGCGCCGCATCCGCGCCGCCGCGAAGGCGCCGAGCAGCGCCGCCCACAGCGCGGCGACGAGGCCCAGCCGCAGCAGGCGAGCGTCCTGCGCCCCCGCAGCGAGCACCGCTGCTGCCGCCGCAGCCAGCACGACGGTGGCCAGCATCAGGACCCGACCGCTCCCGCACGGCAACGGACGCTCGTCGGGCTCGGACATGGCGGATACCGTACCTGCTCGAGCATGCCTGGAGGAGAGCTCCGGCGGTAACAGGCAGCCATCGTGCGATGACAGGGGGTTCACCTGATGCTGGGCTGACAACCCGATGTCGATCAGCGGTCCGGCTCGAGGTCCTCTGGACCATCCGGGGTCCGGCAGCAGTACTCCAGCCACAATCCGGCCGCCACCAGCGCCCCCGCGCAAAACGCCCCGATCGAGGCGGTGACGGTGTCCGAAGCGGCGGACAGCAGCTGGGAGCGCAATGGCAGCACATAGCCGAGGACCCCCAGCCAGGCGCCTCCGGTGATCGCACCGGCCAGCGAGGACGCCTTGGCCAGCACCACTGCCTTCGCCGCGGTGAGCGCCTGGACCGGTCGGGTTCTCGGCCGCTGCTGGATCCGCGCCCGCAGTGTCGTCCCCAGCGCCACCTCGGCGACCGCGAAAGCAAGCAGCGTGGTCCCGGCGAGCGTGGGCAATTCAGGCAGGTCGCCATAGGACAGCTGAAGGAGCAGATTCACCAGTACCGCCGCGACGGCGGCAGCAACGACCAGGTCACGGGCCCGAGTGGGGGTCACGGCGAGCTCAGCTCTAGATCGTCGCGGCGGCGCACACCCCGTCTCTCGGCGGTGGGCAAGGCGGCGACCAACTCGGCCACCGCGCCGTGGCCGGCGAGCACTGCGCCCGGTTGCACGTCCAGCCAGGGCACCAGCACAAAGGCACGCTGGTGGGCTCGCGGGTGCGGAAGGGTCAGGTGCGGATCGTTCCAGTGAGTCTGATCCACGTCGATCACATCCACGTCCAGGGTGCGCGGCCCCCACCGGAGTTCGCGGGTGCGCTGCGCGGCTGCCTCGCAACGCTGCCCGCGGCGTAGCCACTCCGGCGCGTCCGCGGCCGGGTCGGCGACCAGCAAGACGGCGTTGAGGAACTCGCCCTGCTCAACACCACCCCACGGCTCGGTGGCATACACCGGCGACACCGCCCGCACAACACCCCCCCACAACCCAACACACCCCCGCAAGTACCCAACCCGATCCCCCACATTCGACCCGATCGACAACACCGCCGAACTCACCACGCACCGCCGCTCTTGACCGCGTTCTGGATGCAGAACGCGGTAAAACGGACTCGATTCAGCGCGTTCTGCCTCCAGAACGCGGTTGGGGTGGGGGTCATGAGCGGGAGCGGCGGGTGGTGACGGACACGTCGGTGAAGGGGTGACAGACGGGGGCTTGGGGTTTGTGGATGGTGACCTCGACGGACTGGACGCGGTGGTCGGTCAGTACGTCGGTGGCGATCCGCGCGGCCACGGTCTCGATCAGGTTGCAGGGCTCCCCGCCGACGATCCGGGCGGCGCGGCGGGCCAGCGCGTCGTAGTCCAACGTCGCGGACAGCTGATCAGCGGCCGCGGCGGGACCGAGGTCCAGCCAGACCGTCGCGTCGACGACGAACTCCTGCCCCTGTACTCGCTCGTGCTCGTGCACCCCGTGCCTGCCGTGCACCCGCAACCCGGTGAGGGTGATCCGGTCGCTATTCACAGTTGACTGCACTTCGCTGGCTGCATTTCGTCGCGGCGAGCTGCCAGGCCGCGGCGACCGCGATGGCGTCGCGCGAGGCCGCCGCGTCGTGCACCCGCACCCCCCAGACTCCCGCCGCCGCGGCCAGCGCGGACAGCGCCGCGGTCGCCGTGTCCCGGCCGTCCGCGCGACGTGGAATGCCGTCCGCGCCGGCTAGCAGGGTGCCCAGGAACCGCTTGCGGGACGGCCCGACGAGCACCGGGAACCCCAGATCGGTCAGCGCGTCCAGATTGCCCAGCAGCGCCCAGTTGTGCGCCGCCGTCTTCGCGAAGCCGAGCCCGGGGTCCAGCACTAGCGCACCGAGGTCCACACCGGCGCGCACCGCGGTGTCCACCCGGGCCACCAGCTCGGCGCGCACGTCGGCGACGACATCGGTATAGCTCGCCAGCTCGTCCATCCGGTCGCTGTGCCCGCGCCAATGCATCAGGACCCACGGCATGCCACAACGGGCCATCGCCGGCGCCATCGCGGGATCGGCGAGGCCACCCGAGACGTCGTTGACCATGATCGCGCCGGCCTCCAGAGCCGCCTCGGCTACCGCCGCGCGGGTGGTGTCCACGCTGCACGGCACGCCGTGGGCGACCAGCTCCCGCAGCACCGGTACCACCCGGGCGATCTCGGTGCGAGCTTCGACGCGTTGCGCCCCTGGACGGGTCGACTCGCCCCCGACGTCGACCAGATCGGCCCCCTGCGCACGCAGCCCCACGCCGTGGGCCACGGCGTCGTCGAGGTCCAGGTAGCGCCCACCGTCGCTGAAGGAGTCGGGCGTGACGTTGAGGACACCCATCACGATGCAGCGGCCGGGATCGGGAAGGGCAGGGTGCACCGTCACCTCCGCATCATCAGTTGCAGCACCTCGCCGCGGGAGGACGCGCTGGTCTTGAACAGCCCCCGGACGGCCGACGTCGTGGTGATCGATCCGGGCATCCGGACGCCGCGCATCGCCATACACAGGTGCTCAGCCTCGATCACCACGATGGCGCCCCGCGGTTCGAGCCTGCGCACCAGGGCGTCGGCGATCTGCGAGGTGAGCCGCTCCTGCACCTGCGGGCGCTTGGCGTAGAGGTCGACCAGCCGGGCCAGCTTGGACAGCCCAGTCACCCTGCCCTGGGCGTTCGGGATATAGCCGACGTGCGCCATGCCGTGAAACGGCACCAGGTGATGTTCGCACTGGCTGTACATCGGGATGTCCCGCACCAGAACGAGCTCGTCGTGCCCCTCGTCGAAGGTCCGCTCCAGCACCGTGTCGGGGTCGAGGAACAGGCCGGCGAACATCTCCTGGTAGGCGCGCGCGACGCGGGCCGGCGTCTCGCGTAACCCGTCCCGATCCGGGTCCTCACCGCAAGCGATCAGTAACTCACGCACGGCTGCCTCGGCGCGCGGCTGGTCGAAGGCCCGGGTCAAGTTCACGCCGGCCCCGACCTTGCCGGACTCAACCATGCCAGCCTGGGAATCGACGGTGCTCGTCATGGCGTACCTCCGCGCCCGGTGGCCGGTCGGAGTGGTCAGCGATCGCCATCCCGCGGGTTGCGGCCAACGTCATCGCCGAACCAGAAGGTCGGCTGGTCGTCGGTGCGCGCCTCAGCGGGACCACTCCGCTGACCTTGGGACGGCTGAGCCTGGGGCGGGTGACCGGTCGGCGGTGCAGGCTGCCAGGCAGGTGCAGGCGGCTCGGTGGCCGAACGCCACCCCGGTGGTGCGCCATAGTTCGGTGGGCCAGAGTTCGGTGGACCGGAGTTCGGTGGACCGGGGTTCGCTGGGCCGGAGCTCGCCAGACCATGACCGCTGCCCTGCTGTGGCGGGCCACCCGGCTCGCGCGGAGACGGCGGGTACGGCCGCGGATACGGGAAGCCGACCTGCGGGGAGCCCGGTACCGGTTGCCCAGGCGCCCCACCGTTGGCGTCACCCGCCGGGCGGCCACCCGCCTGTTGACCCGGGGACTGTGGCCCGGCGCCGTTGGGGCCGGGGTGGCCTGGAGGGGTGTGCGGCGGGCCACCGGGCAAGTCGCCCGCACCTGGCAGCACACCCACCGGGGTGGGCTGCGGTTCAGGTTGCGCCGGCGGCCACGGCTCGCCCCGCTCTTTAGCCAGCTCGCCGGCCGTCTTGATCGGCGGCTTGTCCGATGGGGTACGCCCGCCGAAATCATTGAATGCCGTGATCCGCGGCCGCTTCTCCACCCGGTCAAAGACCCGCTCGAGGTCCTTGCGGTGCAGAGTCTCGCGATCCAGCAGCTCGGCGACCAGCTCATCGAGGACGTCCCGGTAGGTGTTGAGAATCTCCCAGGCCTCGGTGTGCGCGGCTTCGATGAGCGCCCGCACCTCCTCGTCGATCTCGTGCGCGACCTCGAGGGAGTATTCCGGTGCTCGTCCCGCGGAACGGCCGAGGAACGGGTCACCCTGCTCCTGGCCGTATTTCACCGCACCGAGCCGGGCGCTCATGCCGTACTCGGTGACCATCGCGCGGGCGATCTTGGTGGCCTGCTCGATGTCGGAGGACGCCCCAGTGGTCGGCTCGTGGAACACCAGTTCCTCCGCCGAGCGCCCGCCCAGTGCGAACACCAGTCGGGCGATCATCTCCGACCGGGTCATCATCTGCTTGTCGTCCTCGGGCACTACGAGCGCGTGCCCGCCGGTGCGGCCGCGAGGCAGGATCGTCAGCTTGTACACCGGATCGATGTCGGGCATCGCCCACGCCGCCAATGCGTGCCCACCCTCGTGGTAGGCGGTGATCTTCTTCTCCCGCTCGGTGATGATCCGGTTCTTGCGGCGCGGACCGCCGATCACCCGGTCGACCGCCTCCTCCAGCTCGACGCCGGTGATGATCTGACCGTTCTCCCTGGCGGTGAGCAGCGCTGACTCGTTGATGACGTTGGCCAGGTCGGCTCCGGAGAAGCCGACGGTGCGCTTGGCCAGCCCCTCCAGGTCGACGTCGGGGCCCAACGGCTTGCCCTTGGAGTGCACCTCGAGGATCGCGCGACGGCCACGGATGTCCGGCGCGGCGACCGGGATCTGCCGGTCGAAGCGTCCCGGGCGCAGCAACGCCGGGTCCAGGATGTCCGGGCGGTTGGTCGCGGCGATGAGGATGATGCCGCCGCGGGCGTCGAAGCCGTCCATCTCGACCAGCAGCTGGTTGAGAGTCTGCTCACGTTCGTCGTGCCCGCCGCCGAGCCCGGCACCACGCTGCCGGCCCACCGCGTCGATCTCGTCGACGAAGATGATGCACGGTGCGTTCTGCTTGGCCTGCTCGAACAGATCCCGCACCCGGGACGCGCCGACGCCGACAAACATCTCCACGAAGTCCGAACCCGAGATCGAGTAGAACGGCACGCCCGCCTCGCCGGCCACGGCCCGGGCCAACAGTGTCTTGCCGGTGCCGGGCGGACCGTAGAGCAGCACGCCCTTGGGAATCTTGGCGCCGAGCGCCTGGTAGCGGCTGGGGTTGGCGAGGAAGTCCTTGATCTCCTCCAGCTCCTCGACAGCCTCTTCAGCGCCGGCGACGTCGGAGAAGGTGGTCTTGGGCATGTCCTTGGTCAGTTGTTTGGCCTTGGACTTACCGAAGTTGAGCACCCGGTTCCCGCCACCCTGGGCGTTGTTCATCATCCACAGCAACAGCAGGAGCAGCAGACCCAGCGGGATGAGGTAGATCAGCACCTGGAACAGCAGGGACTGCTGGGTGACCTTGGTATCCCAGCCGCCAGCGGGCTTCGATTCGCGCACCGCCGTGGCGATCTCGTCGGTGCTCTGCGCCGGGTACTGGGTGAGCACCTTGGTGCCTTCGACCCCAGGGACCGATTCGTTCAGGGTGAGGCGGAGCCGCTGCTCCTTGTCCTCAAGCGTCGCCTCCTGCACGTTGCCCGCGGCGAGCTGCTCCAACGCCTGCGAGGTGGTGACCTTGGTGTACCCGCGGGTGTCGTCGAGCAGGAAGCCGAATGCGAAGTACAGCAGCAACCCGGCCACGACCCACAGCAACGGGTTGCGGAGTAGTTTCTTGCGATCCATTCGGCTACGGCCCTCGGCGGCCTCAACCCTCCTGAGCTGACGTCGATGGTCGTGATCCACCGTCCAAGAACACTGCAGGACAGGGGAGCACTTCCGTTCGATCCACGCTAGTCCGATCCACCCTACCGGGCTGGTCCGTCCGCCGGTCCCGGACGAACCGGAGCCGATGCCGCTTCAACGGTGTTACCCCCTGCGGTGTTCCCCTGGGTGCCCAGGGTGACACCCAGACCTACCCGGCGTACACCACTGGGGGACACGCAGAAACCGCTAGTTGGTGTACACCTTCGGATCGAGGGTGCCGATGTAGGGCAGGTCGCGGTAGCGCTCGCCGTAGTCTAAGCCGTAACCGACGACGAACTCGTTGGGGATATCGAACCCGATGTAGCGCACGGGCACGTCGATCGTGACCGCGTCCGGCTTGCGCAACAGCGTGCACACCTCCAACGAGGCAGGCCGGCGCGACGCGAGGTTGCGCAGCAACCAGGACAGCGTCAAACCCGAGTCGATGATGTCCTCCACAATCAGCACATTGCGGTCGGCGATGTCGCGGTCAAGGTCTTTGAGGATTCGTACGACACCCGAGGACGAGGTCGCCGAACCGTACGAGGCCACCGCCATGAACTCCAGCTGCACCGGGATCGGCAGCGCCCGGGCGAAGTCGGTCATGAACATCACCGCGCCCTTGAGCACGCCGATGAGCAGCAGGTCGCCCGTGCCGTGCTCGGCCTGGAAATCAGCGGCGACCTGCGCGGCCAGCTCCGCATTCCGCCGCCGGATCTGCTCCTCCGTGACGAGCACGGATGCAATATCACCCGAATAAACGACGGGGACCACCCCCTTGGGCGTGAGAAACCAGGCAGCGTGCAGAAAACCGGACAGGGTTTCAGGACAGGGTGCCAGCAGATGGTGTCAGGAAACGTGCAGCTTGCCATGGGATCGAAACAGCTCGACACCGCCCGGCAACCGCACCGCGCCCTGGCCCGACCACCGGCCGATGAGGTCGTCGGCAGCGCGCAGTTGGGTATCGGTCAGCTCGGCCACCCCGGCGTCGAGCAGCCATCGACGCAGCACCCGGCGGCGCAACGCGGCCGGCGCCTGAGCCAGCACCGTGACATCCAACACAGTGACATCCACTGCGGCGAAGGACCGCGCCTGCGCCAGCAGGGCGAAAGCCTGTTCGTCGAGCAGGTCGAGATCTTCCTGTAGCTGCCCGGCAGTGCGGGCCAGGGCCTCGGCCACCCCGCCGGCGAGCACATCCTCCAGCAGCGGCAGTGCCTCGGTGCGCAGTCTTACTCGCCGGAACCGGGGGTCGGCGTTGTGCGGGTCGACCCACGGAGACAGGTGAAGTGCGTCACAGGCCGCGGCGGTGACTGCGCGGCGCACCCCTAGCAAGGGCCGGCCCCAGGGTGGGTCGAGCTCCCGCATCCCGGCCACCGACCGGGGCCCGGAGCCGCGCCCCAGTCCCAGCAGGACCGTCTCGGCCTGGTCGTCCAAGGTGTGCCCGAGCAGTACCAGGGCACCGGCTGGCGATGCTGCGCGCAATGCCGCGTACCGGGCCCGGCGGGCTGCCGCCTCCGGACCACCCGGACCATCCACGGTGGTCTGGAGTACTCGGACCGCGGCGCAGCCGAGCCGACGTAGCGATTGGGCAGCGGCCTGCGCCACCGTCTCAGAGCCCGGCTGCAGCCGGTGGTCGACCACCAGGCCGTGCACCGCCAGGCCGAGCCGCCCGGCGCAGTGCACGGTAGCGGCGGCCAGCGCGAGGGAGTCGGCACCGCCGGAGCAGGCCACCGCGACTTCGTCCCCGGTCCGGTGCATGGTTAGGAAGCGGCGAACCGCGGTGCGCACCTCGCTGACCGCCGGGTGCGGCGATCCAAATTTGCCGCTAGGTCCAGTGTCGCGACCAGCCCCGGGACTCAGTGCACTCGATGCAGCCACGCCGCTGGATCGATGATCTCGGCGCGGGTGGGCAGGGTCTCGGGCGAGGTCCACACTGTATTGAACCCGTCCATGCCGGCCACATCCACCACGTGCCGGGTGAACGCCGCACCCTCGGCGTACTGGCGCAGCTTGGCGTCGATGCCCAGCACCGCCCGCAGCACCCGCTCGGCGAGGCCACCGCCCTGCCGGCGGGCAGTGAACCGCTGGCGGATCATCCGCACCGAGGGCACCACCGACGGTCCGACCGCGTCCATCACGTGGTCGGCATGCCCTTCCAGCAGCGTCGCCAGCGCGAGCAGTCGCTCCAGCACCGCCCGCTGCTCGGGACTCTGCAGCAGGGCGAGCACACCCAGCGCATCCGACGCTTCCCCGCGCCGGGCGCCGCGCAGCGCGGCGGGCAGCCTGCCGGCCATCTTGGCCACGGTCTCGGGATCCTCCGCGGCAGCGACGAACGCCTGCACCTGATCGGCGAAATACTCGCGCAGCCACGGCACGGCATTGAACTGCAGCCGGTGAGTGGCCTCGTGCAAGCAGACCCACATCCTGAATTCATCGGCCGGGACTTCCAGCGATGAACCAATGGTGATCACGTTGGGGGCTACCAGCAGCAGCCGGCCTGGGTCTTCAGACGGCCCGCCGAACGGGTCGTACTGCCCGAGCACCCGGGACCCGAGGAACGCCAGCGCGACCCCGGTCTGCACTCCTGCGGTGGTGGCCAGCAGCCGGCGAGCCCTCCCCTCCGGCATCCGGTAGTCGGACAGCAGCCGCGACAGACCCTCGGTCGCGGCCAGCACCCACCCCGGGCGATCCACCACGTCGGCGGGACGTGGCGGGCGACCGTCATCCAACCCGGTCAGCTCCCGCACGTGCCCCTCTGCGGTGATCGACAGCGCGCGCATCCGGCGCACCGCCGCGGCTGCCTCCTCGGCGGGCACCACGGGCCCGGCCGGCAGCAGGCGCTGGGCGGTGACCACTGCGGCAGCCCAGTCGATCGGAGAGCCGACGCGGACGGGCGGATCGCCCCCGGATGCTGGCGGTGTGTCCAGCGCGAGATGTCCCATAGTTACGACGGTAGCCCGGACTAGCGGCAACCGCAGGTTCGCAGTTGCGCGGCCAAGGCGTCCAGCCGCGGACGAACCGACACCGGGTTGGGCCCGTTGGACAGCAGCGCGAACACCAGCACCCTCCCTTCGGAGTCCAGCACGGTGCCGGCGAGGCTGTTGACGCCGGTCAGAGTGCCGGTCTTGGCTCGGACCCAGCCCCGGCCGCCGGCCGCCGGACCCTCGTAGCGGTCGACCAGCGTGCCGCTGCTACCCGCCACCGGGAGTCCCACCAGCATCGGGCGCAGCGCGGCGGTCCGCCGCTGGGACTCGTCGGGGGCGGCGGCGGCGCTCAGCAGGTCGGTGAGCAGCAGCGCCGGGACCGCATCCTGCACCGACAGCCCGCTGCCATCCATCAGGGTGACGCCACTGACGTCGAATTCGTGGTCGCGCAGCACCGTAAGCACCGCCTGCGTTGCCCCGGAGAACGACGGCTGCGCGCCGGTCGCCCGAGCCACCTCGCGGGCCAGCGTCTCGGCGAGCACGTTGTCCGATCTGCTCAGCACCGTGGCGACCAGGTCCTGGACCGGTGGGGACGACACCTTGCCGAACACCGCAGCCCCAGGCGCAGCGCTTCCGACCGCGACGGTGTCGGGGTCGGCCCCCAGCCGGCGGGCCAATTCCGCCGCCGCCGCGATCGCCGGCTTGGCTGCTCGTGGCGAGACCTCTTGAGTGGGGTCGGCACGTGCCCCGTCGAGCATCACCGGCTGGATCGGAGCGATGTATCCGCCAGCCACGTCTTCCGGGACCCAACCCGGCGCGAAGGCTTCGCCGGTGTAGCGGTCCACGTCGACCAGGACGCGAAGCACCGGCCCGGGCGCGGCTGCCCGCACCTGGCTGACCAGGTCATCCAGCCGGGCGGCACCGGGGTATACGGTCACCGTGCCGGGTTTCGCCGCGGACAGCGTCGGGTCGCCGCCGCCGATCAGCACGACGGTGCCCGGCTCGGAGCCGGCCAGCACGGTGGTGTGAAACCGGGCCTGGTGATCGAGCGCGAGCAGCGCAGCCGCACTGGTGAGCAGTTTGGCGGTCGACCCGGGCACCACCGGTGTTCCCGGTTGTCGCTGCCACAGCACCGTGCCGGTTGCCGGGTCGACCACCTGACCGGACAGCGTGCCTAGCCCGCCGGCCGCGACCAGGGGGGCGAGCATGGCGCCGACTCCTGAACTGGTCGGTGCCGGGCCGTCGACGGCGGCCGGGCGCAACGCCGGATGCGGGATCACCGGAGCGGGTGGAGGCGCGATCGCCGCGACCGCACCGACCGCGGCCAGGTGCCTGGCCAGCACCGGGCCGCCAAACCCGATGCCGGTCCCGGTGACCGCGGCGAGCACCAGGACGGCGACGATCACCGCGACCCGCTTGCCGCGCTGGGCGGGTAGGCGCAGCGTGGCACCGATCCGGCCACCAAGTCCCGGCACCCGTTGGCTCCTGTTACCTGAGATGTCTGTCTTGACTGAGCCGGGTGCGACACGGTTCAGCACGGCAGACGCAGCCCCTAGCGCGCCACCGGAGGTCGGCCCGCCCGGGCGAAGCGTAACGCACGCTCTCCCGCCGAACTTCCCCCCACAAGGGATCGCACTTGCCACCCGAGAACAGGTTCGCAGGACGTAACTGCCGTGAACCTGACACCACCGACGTCCAAGTAGGGCGAAACGTCCGTGACGTCGAGTTCACGGGCCCACCCACTGCGCTAACGTCCGGTGGGTGGAGTTCGACGTCACCATCGAGATCCCCAAGGGCACCCGCAACAAGTACGAGATGGATCACAAGAGCGGCCGGATCAGGCTCGATCGCATGCTGTTCACCGCCACCCAGTACCCGGCTGACTACGGCTTCGTCGACAACAGTCTCGGCGCGGACGGCGACCCGCTAGACGCGCTGGTGCTGGTGCAAGAACCCACCTTCCCCGGCTGCTTGATCCGCTGCCGGGCGGTAGGCATGTTCCGCATGCGCGACGAGCAGGGCGGCGACGACAAGGTGCTCTGCGTGCCCGCCAATGATCCCCGGGTGAATCACATGCGCGACGTTCACGACGTCGACGAGTTCTACCGTCTGGAGATCCAGCACTTCTTCGAGGTGTACAAAGCACTCGAGCCCGGCAAGAGCGTCGAGGGTGCCCACTGGGTGGACCGAGAGGCAGCGGAGCAGGAGATCCGGATCTCCTGGAACCGGGCCCGCGATTCGGGCGCAGCCGCACGACCCGAGACCGATCCTGGCGACGCCTGACCGCCAGCGACCGGGTCAACGTCACCGCGCGGGTCAACGTCACCGCGCGGGTTATCGCTTCCCGCGGGCGAAGGTGATCAGTGAGATCGCCGGACGGTGTGCGCGGAGTACCGGTAGGTGCCTGAGCAGCGGCGCGGGCCATCCCCAGAGGCCGCGGCCACGAGGTAGCTGGAGATCAGTGAGCGTGGCGACGGCCGGCAGCCGTTGCGGAAGCTGGGCGAGCTGAGACACGGAGATACCGAACGGCATCGGCGGCGCGGTGTAGGTGGGGGAAAGTCTCCACCCGCGCAGCGTGCGTCTGTGCAACCAGCGGGGGATCGTGTCGAAGACCATCCGACCGTCCGGGAAGCGCCGCGCGCAGTCGGTGATCAGGGCGAACACGTCGGCGGGCGGCAGGTACATCAGCAGGCCCTGCGCGCTGATGAGCACATCGGCGTCCGGCTCGACAGCGTCCATCCAGGATCGGTCCAGCGCGGAGCGGGCGACATTGCGTACCTGGGGCTCGGTGGGCAGCAACTGCTCGCGCAGGGCGATGATCTCGGGAAGGTCTACTGACACCCAGTGGACCAGGGGGTCGGCGATGCGCCAGAAGCCGGTCTCCAGACCCTCGCCGAGGGAGACGACGGTTCCGCCGGGGTGCTCGGCGAGGAACTCGCGCATCACCTGGTCGAAGCACAGCGCACGCAACGGGTGGCTCTGGGACGGTCTGCCGAAGGCGCGCTGGTACGGGTGATCGATGCTGCGGCGTAGCTCCACCGCCCACGGGTCGTGGATCAGTGCGTCCGGGCGGGCCGCCTCGCTGGCGCGGTTATGCAGGGTCCACAGGGTCGTCTCCGGGACGCCCCTCAGTCGCGCGCCGTCCACCTTCTCGTCCATGGGAACTCCGCCTCGTCATCAACATGGCCGGCAGTGGACGGGGATGCGGCACGCCTGCTCAGCCTGCTCATGCCGAACTCCGTCGAACGATGAACAAGTCCGGGTAACGGCGCTCGGCGGCGAGCCCCGCCGCGGCGATCTCGGCAAGCAGCTGATCGGACGTGATGGTCCACCAGTGGTAGCGCGCCTCGGCCTCGGCGATCAGGTCATCACCCTCAAAGGTGCGATAGGTCATCCGCCACTGCACCGATTCCGGGCCGTCCGGTTCCGCCTCACCGCTTCCCGCGTAGCGGCGGTGGCCGACGGTGGAGGTGACGAACTCCGTGCGTGGGACCGCGACCGGCTCCGCAGGCGGCTGCAGGTTGACCACCGCCGGTGCACCCGGCGCCAGCCGGACCGCCAGCTGCTGCCACAGCTCGCCCCGCTGCGCGGCCGACAGGTGGCCGAGCATGTGCATCCCGATCATCCCACCCAGTTGCTCGGGCAGCATCACCTCGCCGAGCGTGCCAGGCACCACCGTGACCCGGGCCGGACCATCCGGGCGTGCCAGCACCCGGGTGAACAGCGCCGCCCGCAGAGCCGGCGAGGGTTCCACCGCCAGCACCGTGGACCCGGCTATCGCGTCCAGGATGACCTCGGTACCCAAACCCGTGCCGGCACCGAGGTCAAGCACGGGTCCCGCCGATACATCGACACCGGCCAGGCAATCCACCAAAGCCGGCCCCAGCCACCGCCAAGCCTGCCGGGACATCAGCTCCAAGAACTCGGCGGCGACGGCGTAAGGATCGGTCACGGACAGCTCCTCAGCGCAGGATCTCGGTAGGCAGCTCAGTCGGTCGATAGTGATTATCATTCTAGTGACCCGGCTGGCCTGGACCGGATCAAGCACGCCAACGACGGGCTAGCGGTCAAGCTCGTCCCGCTCACGCTCACCGCGATGCCGTCGTGCAGCTCGGGGTGCCACTCGTCGTCGCCGCGGTGTCGGTCTATAGAGACACCCTGTCCAGTTCCAGCCGGCGTTCCGGACGCGGGGTTCAGCGAGGTCGGCACGCTGCGCCAGATCAACGATCGCTGGTTGTTCGTCGCCATCCGTTGATCGAACGGTTCATGCGGAAATACTCCCGGGCATCGGCAGCTCGAGCGTGACCCAGTGGCTGCGCTCGTCGACGCGGGCGCCGGGTTCGAACTCATCGACGATCCGGCCGGCGGACATCCGCGTTGAACTCCAGCGGGCGGGAGCCGGCCTTCGGCGCGTAGGGGATGTGCGGCGGGAACGCTTGGTCCGGTGGTCGGGCGAGACCGTTGAACAGCGTGGTCGCGCGGGGGCAGCGCGTAGTTAATGCTGCACGTACCTTCGGGTCCCTGAGCGCCGGGTTGTCGTTGAGGTTCGTCCCCGCGTCCCCGACATGGAGACTTATCGGGGCTATGACGTCCCGATAGCCCCGATAAGTCTCCATGTCGGGATGCGACAGCGGATCTGTGATTGGTAGTACGGCTGCTTCAACCGCAGTACGAGAGCGCTATCGTCCGGGCCGCCGATCGACGCGGTAGTCGTTGCGATACCGACGAAACTGTTGTCCGGGTGCCGATCCAGCGTTGCATGTAGGCTTTCTCGACTTCCGTCGTGAACGCCTTGGTTTGCCTGGTTATTCTGGTCATCATCGCTGGTGGGGCCGCACGCGGTCGCGAAACATCAGCACGATTTCAATGTCGAGCACACGCCACCGGTGGGGCGATCGTGGTACGAGCATTGACGAGCCGGTCCGTAGAACCTTCACCGTGTGGTCTCCAGGACGGTGCGCAATCAGACGATTGCGCAATGACGTGCGCACATGTGAGTGTGACAATGTACCCATGTGTGCGATGCGATGACGACACCTGTTTTCTTTTGCGGTACTGTCGGAGACCTAGATGGAAACGGTTGTCAACTAGAGGAGGAACGGTGGCGAACACCGCGCGCACACCGGTGGTCGTCGTGTCCGGGCTGGCCGCTGCTGCCGCCCATGACGTGGCCGACGCGTTGCTCGACGTGCATACCGCGGTCGTCCACCACGACCTGACCCAGTTACCGCGCGGCATGCTGGTCAGGCGGGTCCGCCGCGGGACGAACGACTACACGACCGTTGTGCGACTCCCGCACGGTTGTGTGTCGTGCGCGCTTCGCGCGGAGCTGCTGCCGTTGCTGCGCAGCCTGGCCACAGCGGTGGACATACATCGGATCGTGCTTCACCTCGACCCCGCTATGGAACCCGAGACGGTGTGTTGTGCGCTGGCGCGCATGGTCATCGACGGTGACCCGGTGGCCGACGTTGTGACGGTGCAGGCCGTGCTCGCCGTGCTGGATGCGGCGTGCTGGCTCGCTGATGTCACCGGAGACCAGAGGCTCGCGCAGCGCCGGCTCGCGGTTGGGCGGGAGGACGGCCGAACGGTGGCGCAACTCGCGGTCGGACAGGTCGAGTTCGCCGACGCGGTCGTCGTAGCAGGCGCCGCCGCGGACATGGACACCGCGCGACGGATCGATGCCGTGCTTGACCGCCTGGTGCCGGTAGCGCCGCGGAGCCGGGCAGCCCGGCTCGACGTCGAAGCGTTGCTGGCGGCCGTGCCGCCGAACTCTCGCCGGGGTCGGGTCGATAATTCACACGCGGTGCTGGCCCATTACCTGCACCCGTTGCACGAGGAACACGGCGTCGGCACGGTGTTCTTCGGTGCCCGCCGACCGTTTCATCCCGGGCGGCTACAGGATGCGTTGCAGGTTCTGCTCCACGGCGTGGTCCGGGTCCGGGGACGGATGTGGGTCGCGACCCAGCCCGACCAGGCACTGGCGCTGGAATCCGCCGGTGGTCGTCTGCGTGTCGCCCAGGCCGGACCGTGGCTTTGCGCCGTGCCGGATTGGTCGGACATCAACGTCGAGCGGGCACTGATGGCGTCGCTGCGCTGGGACGACCAGTTCGAAGACCGGGAGCAGGCACTCGTCGCCATCTACCACGCCGCGGACCCGCAGATCATCATCGCCACACTGGATGCCGCCCTGATCACCGACGCCGAGCTGGCGGCCGGTGAGCAGGAGTGGCGGACCTGGTCGGACCCGTTTGGCCCGTTCCACGCCAGTCCGCGGGTGCCTGCCGAGCACCCTGACGCCAACGGCGAGACAAGGCCGCGCGGTTGACGTCGGGCACTCGAGTGCGCAAACGACAGGAGTGTTGATCAGAGAGTGGTCAGTTACTTCAGTAACTCGTTCATGGCCTCTCCGGGATTGTGCGAGATCGCCAGCCACAACACAACACCTTCCACGCCAGTTCCCCTCCGACGGGCGAGTTGCACATTACGCAAGATCTTCGCGTTCGGCCCGGCGTCTTTAGTGAACATCTTCATGACTGCTCCGTTCTCACACTACAGCCGCACTTTCACTCTGAGTGACTACTGTAGGCGCGCAGTATGACCAACTCATCGTCCCAGCGACTGCGATTCGACTCCGAATGGCGCTCGGCGGGCGCTCAGAACCGCCATTCGGCTCCGGATTGCGGCGGGCGTGGCCATGCGCAGCGGGCGGAGAAGGGCAGCCATCCCATGTGTGGACGCACCGGCTGTAGCACTAAGGTGGGTCACCCTCCTGCCACCCGGCCCGGCGGCTGCGGGAGGTGTGGTGTGTTTCCCGTCGCTCCATTCGATGGCTCGACCGCTCCGAGGCTGCAGCCGGACACCACCAGGACGCCATGCCGACTGGACCGCACGCAGTCCCGCAGCGCCGCAGCGGCGTTCGGCTGCCCATCGTCACACGTCGGCGCCGCGCAGATCAGACTCTCCGAACGCTTCGGGGCGCCCTCGACGTGTGAACCCATCACGCTCCTCTCGGTAACGACACTCGTTTTCATATGCTCAGCTTCCGATGGTGCCACCGTCGTCCTTGGTGATGACCAGGGTCGACGACCGGGGGCGGCCGCCGGCGTCGCCGTCGGGCCAGGAGCTGATCTCCTTGGGGTTCGCCGGGTCGCTCGGCATGTCGTCGGGACGCTCGCCGGGATGCTGGATCCCGACGAACATGGCCTGCTCGTCGGGCGTGACGACGACCCCGGTGATCTCACACCCTTTGGGACCGACCAGGAACCGCCGGGTCTCGCCCGTTGACGGGTCCGCGCCCAGCATCTGGTTGTTGCCGAACCCCACATAGTCCCCGGCGTCGATGGTCGAGGACGACACATCGGTCTGGATCCACAGCCGGCCGATTGGCGACACGTAGAGCCCGTCCGGCGAGCCGTACTTGTCGCCGACGATGGTCGAGCCGTGCGCCGGTACGGCGGGGTCACCGCACAGGGCGAAGATCTCCCAGCGGAAGGTGTTCTCGGAGAAGTCGTTGCGGTACCGCCAGCGGATGATGTGTCCGTAGACGTTGTTGGCCCGCGGGTTCGGCGGATCAGTCGGTGGTTGACCGGGGGCACCCCGGCGACTGTTGTTGGTCAGCGTGCAGTAGACGAAGCCGCTGCTCCGGTCGACGTCGATCCACTCCGGACGGTCCATCTTGGTGGCACCGAGGGCATCCGCCGCCTGCCGGGTCCGGATCAGGATGTCGGCCTGCCCGGAAAAGCCGGACAACGCCGGATTATCGGCCGTGAGCGGCAACCACTCACCCGTACCGTCGGCGTTGAACCGCGCGACGTAAAGGATGCCGTCGTCGAGTGGATGCAAGTTCCGGCGCAACGCCTCGGGCCAGGGCTTGTTCGACACGTAACGATAGATGTACTCGAAACGCTCATCGTCTCCCAGGTAGACGACCACCCGCTTGTTGCGGTCCTCGACCACCACGGCGTTCTCGTGCTTGATGCGGCCCAGCGCGGTGCGCTTGACGGGCGTGGATCGTGGCCGGAACGGGTCGATCTCGGTGACCCAGCCGAAACGGTTCGACTCGTTCGGCTCGGCCTCGACCTGGAACCGCACGTCGGTCGTGTGCCACAGGTAGCCGAAACCGTCGGGGCTGAGCCCGTAACGAGCCGCGAGGGTACCGGGAGCCGGAGCTGTCACCGTCCGGAAGTACCCGTTGAAGTTCTCCTCACAGGCCAGGTAAGTGTTCCACGGCGTCCACCCGTGGGCGCAGTTGTTGAGCGTGCCGAGCACGAGGCGGCCGGTCGGGTCGGCGCCGGTCTGCAGCAGGGGATGGCCCGCGGCCGGGCCCCCGAAGGCGATCGGTGTGGATCCGGTGATGCGGCGCGCGAACGGCGACGGCCGCCTGACCTGCCAGCCGTCCCGTCGCCTGCGCCGCAAATGGATGACCGACACCCCGTGCGCGGCCAGCGACTTGGCCGTCTTGCCCGCGTTCCAGTTCGCCACCCCGTCCGGGAACAGCAGGCCGTCGTCGGTGTACTCGTGGTTCTGAACCAACAACCCCCGGCGCACCGACCAGGCCGGGTCAAAATCGTCGTCATCATCATCGCGATAGCCACGCGGGAACGGGAAGAAATGCACGCCGTCGTTGTGCATCCCCCACTGCCGCTCCTGATCGGCCACCGTATTGCCGGCATCCTGGCGGAAGGCCGGACCGTCGGAGAGGGGATCTCCCCAGGAGATCAGCACGCGAGCGGTGTAGCCGGGCGGGACGACCACCGTGTCGGCGGTGGACGTGGCGATGCCGGTGAAACCGAGCAGTGGCTGCCGGCCACCGCGCTGGGCGGCCTCGGCCGCGGCGAGGCCCCGGCCACCGAGGAAGGTCGCCGCCGCCGCGGCGACCCCGCCGATCAGGATCGTCCGCCGGGACAGGGCCGATTCGAGGATGTCGGAGAAGCGCGGGTTGCCGGACGGATTGGAGACGATGTCATCGTCGACCTGGGACATGCGGGGAGGCTGTCGCCTCCCCGCGAACACCACCCGAACCTGAGGTGCGTCAAGATGAACACCCCGCAAACCACGGACGGCGACCCGCCGCCCCCGCATTCAGCGGGCTCAGCGTGGTTATTGGGCGCTTGATAGCCACGCTGAGCCCGCTGAATGCGCCAGATCGGCCCAGTGATCAGCCCAGCGTCGCGCCGAAGAGGAGGCCCAGCAGGTAGGTGATGGCGGCTGCGGCGGCGCCGATCGTGAATTGGCGTAGGGCGCGGAGGGTTGGGGGGGCGCCCGAGAGCACCCCGACGGTGGCGCCGGTGAGCATGAGCGCGAGCCCGACGAGCACCACAGCCGCGACGAGCGCCGCGGTGCCGGTGAACCCGAGCAGGAACGGCAGCACCGGTACCGCGGCTCCCGAGGCGAAGAAGGCAAAGCTCGACAGCGCCGCGCCGAACCCGGTGCCCACGATCTCGTGCTGGTCGTCATCTGCACCGTCTCTTGGTGCGCCGGTTGACGTGGCGCCGGCGGTGTCAACGGCATAGTCGCGCAGTACTGCTTCCGCGCGGCGCCGTGCCTCCTCGGCAGGCAGTCCCCGCGCCCGGTAGACCAGGGCGAGCTCGTTGGCGTCGACGTCGAGGTGCGGCAGGACTTGCCGGGTTTCCGGGTCGGGCGTCGAGGCCGCGAGCAGTTCCCGCTGCGAGCGCACCGAGATGTACTCCCCCGCCCCCATCGACAGCGCTCCCGCCAGCAGCCCGGCCAAGCCGGTGAGCAGCACCGTCTCCGCGGTCGCCCCACCCCCGGTGACGCCCACTATCAGGGCGAGGTTGCTGACCAGGCCGTCGTTGGCGCCGAACACAGCAGCGCGGAAGGTGCCCGACACGCGCGACCGGCCCCGGGCCGCGAGCCCGCGCACCACCTCCGCGTGGATCCGCTCATCGGCCGCCATCGCCCGGGTCGCGTCGAGGTCGGTGGCATACGGCGACCGGCTCTCCGCCCGCTGGGCGAGCGCGAGCACGAAGACCGAGCCGAACCGCCGGGCGAGCCATGCGAGCAGCCGCATGCGAACGCCACCGCGATGGGCGGGCCCCACGTCCTCACCGAGCAATCGTTGCCAGTGAGCGGCATGACGCTCCTCTGCCTCGGCTAACCCGAGCAGGATCTCCCGCTCTTCCCCAGTGCGCCGGGCCGCGAGGTCGCGGTAGACCTTGGCCTCCTCACGCTCGTCGGCCAACCGCCGCCGCCACCGGCGCACCGCCGAGGACCGGGCCCCGAACGGCTGTGAACCCCCATCGCGCATCTCGCTCACGCGTCAAGGATCTCAAGCCTCGTCTGGGCAGAGCCGGTGCAGACAAACCACTGCTGTGGTATCTCCGTGGTGGCCGTGCACTCGGGGAGGTACAGATGGCGACCGCAAGTCATGTGGCACCCGGTGCGGTACGCAGCCTCATCCCCGCGAGGATCGATCGGTTGCCGTGGTCGCCGTTCCATTCCCGGATGGTGTTCGCGCTCGGGACGGCGTGGATCCTCGACGGCCTTGAGATCACGGTCGCGAGCGCGGTCGCAGCTGTGTGGAGCCAGCCTGACACGCTCAACCTGTCCTCGACCCAGATCGGGCTCGTCGCGACGGTGTACCTGGCCGGCGAGGTCGTCGGCGCGCTGGTGTTCGGTCGGCTGTCGGACAAATGGGGCCGCCGCAACCTGTTCATGTTCACGTTGGGCGTCTACCTGTTCGGCAGCGGTCTGACCGCGCTGACCCTGGGCAACGGCACCGGCTGGATCGTGTTCCTCTACCTCACCCGCTTCATCGCCGGCATGGGAATCGGCGGGGAGTACGCAGCGATCCACTCCGCGATCGACGAGCTGATCCCGGCCCGCTACCGCGGACGGGTAGACCTGGCGGTCAGCGGTACGTACTGGGCGGGCGCGATCCTCGGCACGCTCGGCACCTTCATCCTGCTGAATGTGATGGACCCCAGCATCGGCTGGCGGATCGGATTCCTGCTCGGCCCGGTGTTCGGTGTGGTCATCCTGCTCGTCCGGCGCAACCTTCCGGAGAGCCCGCGATGGCAGGTGATGAACGGTCGGGGGGAGGCCGCCGAGAAGTCCATCTCCCACATCGAGCACGAGGTGGAGCAGTCCGGGAAGACGCTGCCGCCGCTGGACGAGAGCAAGGCGCTCGAACTACAACCGACCGACCAGATCGGTTATCTCGCGCTGACCCGGGTGCTGTTCCGGGAGTACCCGCGCCGGGCTGCGCTCGGCGCGTCGCTGATGATCAGCCAGTCATTCCTGTACAACGCCATCTTCTTCACCTACACCCTGGTGCTGAGCAAGTTCTATGGCGTGTCCCCAACGTCGGCGCCGCTGTTTCTCATCGCCTTCGCCGCAGGCAACCTGATCGGTCCGCTGAGCATCGGGTACCTCTTCGACACCGTCGGTCGCAAGAAGATGATCGCCGGCACGTACATCACCTCCGGCGTCCTGCTCGCGATCACGGCCTTCCTGTTCAACGCTGGTCTGCTCACCGCGGTGACCCAAACGCTCGCCTGGTGCGTGATCTTCTTCTTCGCCTCGGCCGGTGCCAGTGCCGCTTACCTCACGGTCAGCGAGATCTTCCCGCTCGAGGTGCGGGCGAAGGCGATCGCAGTGTTCTTCGCCATCGCTCAGTGTTTCGGTGCGGTCGGCCCGGTCATCTATGGCGGGCTCATCGGTGACGGCACCGAACCGTTCAAGCTGTTCCTCGGTTACCTGCTCGCCGCGCTGGTGATGATCGCCGGTGGGCTGGTCACAGTGTTCTTCGGGGTGGCGGCCGAACGCCAGTCCCTGGAGGACGTCGCGCCGCCGCTGGCGGCGATCGGTCGAGGCCGCGCCGGTAGCGCCTGAGCCGAGGGGGCGGCATCGCCGTCGCTCTTACAGGTCACACCAGTCCCCACGCCAACCCCAGCGCCACCATGACCACAATCGCCACGACCAGCAGCACCGCACCCAACATTCGCCCAGCGTTCGACTCTCCCGATCGCACACCCAGATCTCTGCTGGGGTGCAGGTCGGAGTCGAAACAGCCGGTAAAAGCGCTGTTGCTGCCGGTCCGCGGCCGCGGGACATTCGAGTCCTCGCGGCCCGACGGTGGCGTGAGCTGGTGTGCCATGGCACAGACTCTATGGAGGACCTGGTTATGTCCCGGCGTGAGATCGGTTAGCCGAAGGTAAAATCCCGCCGCAGCGACCCCTCTTGTGCTGATCGTCACTGAATGAGGTCAAGCGGCTACGCTGTGGCTAGGGCGCTAGCTAGTCTCCGCCACGTTGGCGGCAGGGAACAGCGTCCACGCGGTGATCGACTCTTCCCGGCCCACGTCGAGAAGCCCCACGAGGAGCAGTGGTGAACGAGCCCGAGCACGTCGAGGTGGCCCTGCCCGAGCTGAACTGCATCGATGAGCCCCGGGGTGGGGCCGTTGCCTGGGCGCTGCTGGTCGTGGTTGTGACTCTGGCCGTCGGCATTCTTCTGGCGGTGATCTGGGCGGCCAGCGCTGCCTGGTAGCACTCCCACGCGGCAGCTGGCGCAACCGGGTCGAGCAGCCGACGTCCTATCCGGGTCGCAGCAAGACGAGCGACGCACCGTGATCGCGGTCGGATACCACCCGCTCGTAACCGGCGTCTGAGCCGCTGGGAGGGCGACCGGCAGGAGCGGGTGCGCTACGTGGGATGCCGGACTATGGCGTCTTCCGCAGATCTTCGGGCTGATGGCCAGCCCTGCTGCTCCTGGCTCGGCAATAATGTCCAAGGTCGGTCGACCACGTCACCAAGGACATAACTGCCGTGAACTCGGCATCACCGACGTCCTTGGTAGGGCGAAACGTCCGTGACGTCGAGTTCACGGGCCTTACGACAGTGTTGCCCGCCGGGTCGGCGCCACAGAAGGCAGCCACGGCGCCGCTGGGCACCCGCCGCGAAGTGCGAACGCGACAGGCTCATGACCAGGGCGCACCAGCGCGGCGGTGACCGCGGTCCCGACGAACCCGGCTGCGCCAGTGGCCAGAACACGCACGGCCTCAGTGTGCCAGCGGCGTGTGGCGATGCAAACTTTTGCACCCAGGCACAGAGGAATCATTTGATCGCCTGGAGTGCATCGTTAACCTCCTTTGCCGCCCCAAGTAGATCGGCGATGACCTTCTCGCTGAGTTCAAGATCTAGAGGTATAGGTTCGTTATCAACAAGGTTCTCATCCGTGTCAGGGAGGTGGAACTCCCAGTGCTCTCTCACTGGACGGCGAGCCAGACTTGTTTTCAGATACGGAGCGGTATACAGCCCCAGATTATGCACCAGAGCGTTTCGAAACTCTCGTGCGTGCTCTATGTCCTGCCAGCTAGGCGGCTTTTCAAGCTCGATCTGGACAAAGTCCTTGTATCGACGTTTCAAATCGTCAAATCGGCGGTCCCCACTTTCGCCGTTCCTCCTCGACGAGTTTGGCTAGAACAGGATACTCACGCAAGTCGTGCTTGAGGCAAACTCCAGACAACTGGCGCACGAGATAAACGTTGAAAGTCTCCCACGCCGTGATGATCGCAGTCGAATACAGTGTCCGAGCGTCAATCAGTGGCGGAACCCAAAGGCAATCAGTTTGCTGCCGCCACGCGCCTCCACGGGGCTAAAACCCTATCCTGGCGCTGCCCTGCGAAGCGCCTGCTGAACAGCTCGGCATGCCCGACTACTGCCTTGCGGCGCAATCCTCCTACGCCCGAGGCATCCCACCGACGAAAGAGCATGGTCGCGCGCTCAAGAGCATCAAGCGCATCGTCGCTCACGGACTCCGGAGAGACCAGCGGGACAACAGCCAATACCTGTGCCAGCCAGCGACGAACCGGCTGCAACAGAATGGCACCTGACATGATAGTGAGTTCCTGCAGTACTTCACGGCGACTGGCAATATCCATGGCCGCAAACCGTTCCATGAGTGTACCGATCTGCGCCGACGTCATATCGCCCAACAGCGACAATAGCAGTGCATCGCCGGGCTGACGCTGGAGATCCTCAGGCTCAGCCAGCAGGTCATGGAATCGGGCGCAGCGTCCGAAAGGAGGGGCATCCCCGGTGACTGGCCCCTTCCCGGAGCAGGCTTAGCCGGGAGACATAGACGATCGGCAGTTCAACCACGCGAGCTCAGCAGTCCACCGGAAAGTCTCAGTCAAAGGCAGCGGTCGCGTCTCAGCGACCGTAGTCGTAATTGCGCGGCACGGCAAGGTGTGGGTATCGATTACGCCGCCATTCACCTGGGAAGCCATTATGGAGCCCGGGAAGGTGGATGAGATGATCCGGACACTCGGGCTGGCTCGAGAAGATGCGAAGAAGCTGGCCACGGTACGTAGTACGCGGGCCCGTAGAGGTGAGGCAGGGGCCAGGTGTCTGAAGGACGGGTGTAGGTCAGCTTCTTCGGGTCTGGGTGAGGTCGTTCAAGGCAAGCCCTTCCTTCGGGAAGGCGTTGCGGCAGGCACGGTCGTTTCAAGATCGCAGCGGCTCGGGCGATGGATGCGCAAAAGGTTCCATTAGACGGCCAGCGGGTGCCCCGCGACCTGCAAAAGGTTCCACTTGGCGGTCCCGGGCCCCGGGTGGCTCCCTCGACCAGCGAGAAAGCGGGCAAGTGGGCGCTACGCGGTGCCGCGAACGCGAACATCTCCATCGGACAAGTTCTAGCTGTCCGAGAGCCAGGGGAGGAACCCGTCGAGGAACCGCTCCGTCGCGGGCATGAAGTGGCTGCCGTAGTGGCTGAGCGGGTCCAGGGTCGCGACGATCAGGGTGCCGGGGGTGGATACCCGGTCGACGTAGAGCAGCGCGTCCCCGGCGGGGAGCTCGAGGAGCACCTCGGCGCCCTCGGGTGGTGACAGCACACCGTGGTAGTGCCAGGTGCAGTCGGGCACCCCCAGGTACTGGAACAGCGGGTGGTCCGGGTCGGGGGTGCGCAGGCCGAGCTCGGCACCCGGCTCGAGCCACCACCAGAAGTTCGTGGGGCGGTGCTCCCACCGCACGCCGGGCAGGAACGCCGGCAGCGGCTCGCCGCCGGAGAAGGCGATCACCGTGCCACCCGCGTCGAGCAGGTCCAGCACGCGGCGCGCTCCGGCCTCGAGCAGGCCATGGTGCATCCGCTCGGGGATGACGAGTCCGTCCAGGCCGGTGAGGTCGGTGTCGGCGAGATCCGGTAGGTACACCGTGCCGCCGGTGAGGTGGCGAGCGTACTTGGGAGTGGTGAGCGCGCGGTGGTGCGGCGCGGAGCCCCCGTAGACCGCGGCGAGGCCGCCGCCGGCCAGCGACGTCAGGGCCGCCGCGGCGTCCGTCTGGCGGGGGGCGGGGCCCGGCCGGATCCGGGACTGCGCACGGACCCAATCCAGGAGCTGTTCCGGGATCCGCTGCGCGGTGCCGCCTGCGCTTCCCCCGTAACCGAGCAGGTCGCAGCTGGCCTGGACCAGGATCGTGCCTGCGGTGGTCACCCGGTCGACGTAGGTCGCGGGCTGCCCACCGGCCAGCCGGACGAGAACCTCCGCGCCGTCGGGCACCGGGTGATGCCCGCGCGCGAAGAAGCCGGCCACGCCGCGCCGGAAGGTGAGGTCGTCGGCCTCGACACCGTCGAAGACGGGGTGCTCGGCGATCTCCGCGACGCGGTAGGCGCGCAGCGACGGCGGGGCCAGCGGGACGAACGGGGCCGCGCCGGGTAGCCAGTCCCGGTGCAGGTGGCCGCCGAACACGACCACACCGCCCGCGTCGAGGTAGTCCCGGATGATGTCGCGGTGCTGGGCGAGGTGCTCCTGGTCGGCCATCGCGGACACGATCAGCCCGGCGTAGCCGGAGAGGTCGGTCTCGGCGAGCGCGTAGAGGTCCACCCGGTCGGTACCGCGCGGCCGCATCTCCGGGGACCGGATATCCATGTCGAGTGTGGCGACGGTCATGGGGACTCCTCCTCAGGCGGTGCGATGGTGCAGCCGTCGGGCCGCATTGATCAACGCGCGGGTGTAGGGATGCTCGGGCCGGGTCAGGACCGCGCCGGTGGGTCCCTGCTCGACGACCCGACCGCCGCGCAGGACGACGAGGCGGTCACACGAACGCTGGGCGAGTGCCAGGTCGTGGGTGATGTGCAGGACCGCCAGCCCGTGGCTGGCGCGCAGCTCCTCGATGAGGTCGGTCAGCTCGGCGCGCAGCGAGGCGTCGAGCATCTGGGTGGGCTCGTCGGCGAGGATCAGCCGGGGCCGGGTGACGAGCGCACGGGCGAACGCGACCCGCTGCCGCTCGCCACCGGAAAGCTGGTGGGGGTAGCGGGCAAGGTAGCGCTCGGCTGGCAGGTGCACCGCGGCAAGGGCGTCGCGCACCCGGTCCTCCCGGTCTCCGAGCCGGTGGATTACCAGGGGCTCCGCGACGATCCGCGCCACCGTGAGGGTCGGCGGCAGCGCGGAATAGGGGTCCTGGAACACGAGGTGCATCTCGCGGCGACGGGCTCGCAGCTCCGCGCGAGACATGGTGGCCAGGTCGGTCCCTTCGAGCAGGATCCGTCCGGAATTTGGCCGCACGAGGCCCACCACGGCCCGCGCCACGGTCGACTTACCCGCCCCGGATCCGCCGACTAGCCCGACGGTCTCGCCGGAAGCCACGTCGAGGTCGACGTCGACGAGGGCCGGCACCCGCCCTCCGGCCCGCCGGAATGTCACCGACAACCCTTCCACGGCCAGCAGCGGTGTCACCTCGGTCATCCTGGCCGCCTCCGCGGGAGGGAGCGCGTCGGCTGTCATCGGGCCGCCTCCGCGGGAGGGAGCACGTGGGCTGTCATCTGGCCGCCTCCGCGGGAGGGAGCGCGTCGGCGGGCAGCCGCAGCCGCGGCGTCGCCTCGACCAGCCGCCGAGTGTACGGATGCACGGGGTCTCCGACCACCTGCGCGGCCGGCCCGAGCTCGACCACCGAACCCGACCGCATCACCGCGATCCGGTCGGCGATCCCCTCGATCAGCGGCAGGTCGTGCGACACGACGAGCACGGCGAGCCCCAGCCGCCGCCGCAGCTCGTCGAGCAGCTCCAACACCTCAGCCTGCACCAGCACGTCGAGCCCGCTGGTCGGTTCGTCGGCGATCAGCACGGCCGGCTGCCCGGCCAGCGCGATCGCGATCACCACCCGCTGCCGCATACCTCCGGACAGCTGGTGCGGGTAGTCCCGGGCGTGGGAGGGATCCAGAGCCACCAGCTCGAGCAGCTCCGCGACCCGCTCCCGCACGGCGTCGCGGCTCATCCGCCCCCGGACCGCCGGCCCATGCGCGGTGAGCGCCTCGCCGAGCTGATCGCCGACGGTCCGCACCGGGTTCAGCGCACTCGCGGCCTCCTGCGGGATCAGCCCGATGCACCGGCCGCGCACGCTTCGCAGCGCCCGCGGCGAGAGCGCAGCCATGTCGTGCCCGCATACCAGCACCCGGCCGCCGGTGACCCGCGCGGCTGCGGGTAGCAGGCCGAGAGCCGCACCGGCGACGGTGGACTTGCCGCTGCCGGACTCCCCCACGAGACCGACCAACTCGCCGCGCGCCACAGAGAGACTCACCCCGCCCACTGCGATGCGGTCGCCGTAGACCACGGTGAGCTCGTCGATCACCAGCGGGTGGGTTGGCGGCTGTTTGAGACCGCCGGGACCCGGGTTGGTAGCTCTTGGAGAGCTGCCAACGCGCAGCGAGGGGCGGGCCCGCTCCTCGAAGGCGAAGGCGAGCAGGGCGAAGGACAGCACCGTCAGCGCGATCGCGACGCCAGGTGGGAGGACCCACCACAGCCACGCATCGGTGAGGAAGGCGCTGCGGGACTGCGCCAGCGACAGCATCGTGCCCCAGCTCTTCGCGGTGATGTCTCCGAGCCCGAGGAAGGCCAGCGACGCCTCGAGCAGGATCGCCGTCTTCGTGGCGAGCACGAACTGGGGTACGACGAGGGGGGCCACCGCGGGTAGCACATGGCGCGGCAGGACGTGACCGGCCCGCCCACCCATCGCCCGCAGGGCCTGGATATGGTCGTGCTCGCGCAGCGACAGCACCTGGGACCGCAGCTCCCGGGCAGTCCCCGCCCAGATCACCGACGCGATGACGAGTACCTGGGTGGACAGACCAGGCCCGAGGAAAACCCCGATCACGATCGTGAGTGGCAACACCGGCAGCGCGAGGACGACGTCCACCAACCGCATCAGTACCGCGTCCACCCAGCCGCGGGCGTAGCCGGCGACCACGCCGATCGCCGTGCCGAAGACGGTGGCGGCGAGCGCGGCGACGATCCCCACGACCAGCGAGATCCGAGCTCCGTAGATCAGCTCGGAGAGCAGGTCCTGGCCGATGTCGTTGGTGCCCAGCGGGTGCGCCGCCGACGGCGAGGCGAACGGGGTTCCCACCCGTGCGGTGGGGTCATACGGCGCCAGCAGCGGCGCGATGAGGGCCATCGTGACCAGCAGACCGAGAATCGTCGCACCGGCGATCGCGAAGTGGCGGGAGCGTTTTCCGATCGTCCAGGCGCCTGCGATCGTGATCACCCGACCCGCTCCAGGGCAGCAGCAGATCCGCTGCGCCCGACCCGGGGATCGAGCAGCGGGTAGGTCGCGTCGGCGAGCACGTTGGCGGCGACGACCCCCACGGTGACGATCAGGAAGGCACCCTGCAGCAGCGGGTAGTCGCGCGCGATGACCGCCTCGTAGATCAACCGGCCGATGCCGGGGTAGGCGAAGACCGTCTCCACCACCACCGCGCCGGAGACCAGGGCGCCCACCGCGAGGGTAAGGTTCGTATACACCGGCAGCAGTGCGGTGCGCAGCGCGTGCCGCACCGCGATGCGGCGTTCGGAGATCCCGGCGGAGCGGGCCAGCCGGACGAACGCCTCGTCGAGCACCGAGGTCATCGAGGCGCGAGCCAGCAGGAAGATCGACCCCAGGGTGGCGAGGGTGAGGGTCGCGACCGGGAGCACCAGCCGCTGCGCCACCTCGACCCAGCCCGCGGCGCCATCCGCGGTGATCGCCACGGCGCCGTAGGAGGGGAACCAGCCGAGCTCGACCGAGAACACCGCGATGAGCAGCATCCCGATCCAGAACCCGGGCATGGCGTCCACCGCGAGCACGCCCGTGACCATCCCCGCGTCGCGCCGACTGCCCCGCCGCCACGCAGCCACCGCGCCGAGCAGCGTCCCGAGGACGAAGGCCAGCAGCGTCGCGATGCCGACCAACGCCAGCGTCCACGGCAGTCGCTCGGCCAGCACGTCGAGGACCGGGCGGTTGTAGTCGACGGAGACGCCGAGGTCGCCGCGGACCAGCCCGGCCCAGAACGACCCGTACTGCTCGATCAGGCTCTCGTCGAGCCCGTAGGCCGCCCGGAGCTCCGCGATCTGGTCGTCCGTCAAGCCTGCGGTCTCTCCCCCGTAGAGGTAGGTGACCGGGTCACCGGGGGCGAGGTGCGGCAGCAGGAAGTTCACCGTGGTGGCGACGATCAGCACCAGCACGTACTGCCCGGCCCGGCCTAGCACTCGGGGCAGCCGGCTCATCGTCCGGGCTCGATGATGGCCCCGGCTTCCCGCGCCACCTCCCGAGGCAGCAGGGACCACTTGTGGATGATGCCGTAGCCGGGGGACTCGACCCACCCGTCGAACGCCTCCGGGCGGTAAGCCTGCTCCCCGGACGGGTAGTGCAGCGGGATCGAGGTGGGCTGGCTGTTGAACAGCTCCTGCATCCGGAAACCGACGGCCGCCCTCGCCTCGATCGTCTCCGTCGCCTTCCACTCCGCGACCAATGCCTCGAACGCCGGGTAGGGCACGTCGGGCAGCTTCCACAGGTACCCGGAGAAATGGGACATGATGAACTGCGTCGGGTCCGCGACGCCGTGTGCGGTGATGTTGTTGACGTAGATGTCGTAGTTCTTCGAGTCGAGCAGGTCCGACAGCGCCCCGGTGTCGAGCGTCTCGACCGTCGCAGCGATGCCGACCTCGGCCAGCTGTTCGGTCACCAGCTGCGTAGCCCGCACCCGGATGGGGACGCTGCCGTCGACGTAGATCGTGTAGGACAGCGGACCGGTCGGCCCTTCCCGGATGCCGTCATCGTCGGTGTCGGTGAATCCGAGGCCGTTGAGGATCTGCCGCGCGGTCTGCGGCTCGTAGGGGGTGCGCAGGTTCGGGTTGGTCCACGGGGAATCAGGGTGCGGGTAGCCGCGATCGGCCGGCCGGCCCGATCCCAGCCACACCGCCTCGTGCAACTCGTTGCGGTCGATCGCAGCCGACAGTGCACGCCGGAACTCGGGGTTGTCGAACGGTGCGCGCTGGAAGTTGATCCGGAGTTCGGGGAACTGCAGCGCAGTGGTGGTGACCACCTCGATGTCGTCGGAGTTGCGGAACTGGTTAACCAGTTCCGGTGGGAGGAATTGCGTTGCGGCGTCGATCTCGCCCGTCTGCAGCGCCGTGAACGTGGTGGTCGGGCTCGGAATGATCGGCATGAGCAGCTCGTCGACCAGCGGTTCACCGGCGAAGTAATCGCGGTTGGCCTCGAAACGGTAACTGCGCCCCGGCTGGTGATCCACCAGCCGGTACGGTCCCGTGCCCACCGGTAGCTCGTCGTAGCGCTCCGGGTCCTCGACCGTGTTCCAGATGTGCTCGGGCATCATCGGCACGTGGGCGAGCGTGACGCTGCCGAGGAACGGGCAGTTGAAGCCACAGGTCAGCTTGACCTCATGGGTGCCGAGCACCTCTACCTGCGCGATGTGCGGCACCGTGGTGATGTGATGGGAGTAGGTGCCGCTGGGCACCCGCTTGAACCAGTCGATGGTGAACGCCACGTCGTCCGCGGTGAACCGCTCCCCGTCGTGCCAGGTGACGTCCTCGCGCAGGGAGATCATCCAGGTCTTCGGATCGACATTGCGGACCTCGGTGGCCAGCCACGGCTGCGGATCCTGCGCGTACGGCGAGGGGGCGACCAACCTGTCGTAGACGAGGAAGGTCAGCGGGTCGTTGCTCTGGTTGAGGATGTTGAGCGGGCCGAAGTCCTCCTCGACCGCAATGCGCAACTGATCAGGTTGCCCCGCTTGATCGTCCTCGGCGCCGCATCCGTTCGCCACCAGAGCGACGAGAGCCATGGACAAGACCGCGGAAACGGTGCGGTGAGTTCTCTTCATGATCTATCCCTTCGGCCAGGAAGGGCCGTGGTCACCCAGGGGAGTAGCTCGTCGAGGAACCGGGCGGCGCCGGCGGCCCCGGTATGACCGAAGTGGGCCAATGGGTCGATGGTCGAGACCAACGTGGTGCCTGCCGTGCTGATCCGGTCCAGGTAGGCGACTGCGGCGCCATCGGGTGCGGCGAGCAGAACCTCAGCGCCGGTGGGCGGCGCCAGCACGCCGTGGTGATGCAGCGCTGCTGCGGCGGCGCCCACTTCGGTGTCCCGCCAGGCCGTCCCGATCGCGGTTTGGCCGGCACCTCCGGCGGGCCGGAAGGTCCACCGGGCGTGCGCAGGCCAGCCAGCCTGGTGGTCGCCGAACAGCAACACCGCGCCGCCGCGATCGAGTACCGCGTCCAAGGCCGGTGCGAGCGCTGCGAGCCGGCGCCGCGGGGTGCCCTCCGGCACCCACACCACATCGGCGTCGGCGAGCGGCGCGCCGTACCAGGTGTCGATGTAGCAGGTGTCGATGTAGCAGGTGTCGATGTACCGGGTGTCGACCACATCGGCGAGCCAGTGGCGGTACGCGGCAAAAGTTCGGGTCTCGGCTGCCGAGCCGCTGTCCAGCGCGAAAACCTGCCTGGCGCGGCTACTCACCGCGGGCCTCCTGGCGCACCCACTCGATGAGCTGCGGCGCGATCCGCGCGGCTGAACTGTCCGCGGTTGCGTTGGCCAGCAGGTTCGCACCGCCGTGCAGCATCACCGTGCCCCCGGTCGATGCCCGGTCCAGGTACGCCCCGGGTGTGCCATCCGCGCGGTGCGCGATCACGTCGGCATTGGCCGGTGGGCGGTGCCAGCCGTTTGAGTAGAGAAAGCTCGCGCCGAGATCGTGGGCCGACACGCTGGAGAACACCGGATGCTCGCGCAGCCGTGGTGGTCCCGACTCGACGTTCGCCGCGGGGCCGGGCTCGAAGGCCGTCCCGCCCGGTAACCAGTCGTGGGTCAACTGCCCGCTGAACACCACCACGCGCCCCTGGTCAAGGAAGCTGCGTAGCTTGCCCTGCATGGCGGCCAGCAGGGCCTGGTCGCTGCGCCCGGCCAGGATCAGCCCGGCAAAGGGTGCCAGATCGGCCGTCGGCAGGTCGTCGAGGTCGATGGCGGTGACCGGCATCGCGTCGAGCGCGAGGTCGCGGCCGCCGACCCCGTCAGCTGCGCGCCACAGCCGGAGACACTCGTCCCAGTCGGTGCCCTCGGTGCCGGCCCGCACCGCCACCGCGATCTCGTGCAGGCGCAGGTAGCAGGTCACCCGAGGTTCGCTCTAGCTAAGGTAAGGCTCACCTGAAAGAGGGTAAGTTTAGCCTTAGCTTTACACAAGGGGGTGAAACTTGCGACAGCGAGTGGTCAAGGCCGCCCGCCGCAGCCGCTGGGGCGCTGGAGCGGTGACCCGGAATGTCTAGCCCCGCTCGGCTCCCTCGTCCAGGGTGGGCTTCGCAGCGTCGGGTTCGTCAGGCGTGGCTCTCTCGTGTGCACCAGCCAGCGTTTCCGGTGTGACCCCGGCGGCATCGATCGCTGAGCCCAGCGACGGTGACGAGGCCTTCATCGCCCGGAGCGCTTCGGCCATATCGTCGGATGTGGTGCTCTCAGGCGCACTCTCCTGGGGGAGTTGCTCCCCGCCCTCTTCGATCATGAGCGAATCGTAACCGCTAAGAACCGTCCGCGCAGCAGAAGTGCCGCCAGTGGCTACCTCACTGGCCGATGTCCGCGTCACTGCACCCCATTGGGTCTCGCACCGAGAGCGCCAGCGGGAGGCTCGCACCGCAGGAGCTCCTGCTGAGCACGCCAGAACTCCCGGCAGGCGTCATGGAGGTCATTCTGCGCCGCCTCGAGGGCCTCGGCAGGCACCGGCGTGGCAACCCAACGGCCTCGAACCGGCTCGACCACGGTTAATGCCTCCAGAGCGTGCGAGGCATTGCGCAAGCGCTGATGAGCTCGATGAAGCTGCTGGCGTTGCTCTTCCGAGAGCTCCGCTGGATTACGTCTGGCGTCCACGTCTCACCCTCCGCCGGTCCTCTGGTCGTTCTCGAACATGGTGCCTGTTGTTACGAGGGCTCGCTGGGCGTGTCGCGGCCTCGCCCAGCGCGCTGGGCGCGGAGTAGCTTATCGACGGTCTCGAGCTGCGATTTCACAACGCGGCGCAGCCGGACCATCACGACCAAGATCACACAGCCGAATAGGATGACCACGGACGCGGCGGCGACCAGCACAATGATGATCTGGGTATCACTCACGGCCATATCCTCTCAGCTCGCCCATCATGCGCCCCGGCGCCGTCCCCGCACCCGCCCACCCTGGGCAAGAGCTCATCGTCAGCTACTGCCTGGCGGGCAGCGCGGCAGACGATGCGGCGTGTGCTGCACCGGGGCGATCCTGGTTGGCCGGGGCGCGTCACCGCGCCGAGCGCGCCCCGGCGCCTGACCCGTTGCGCGACGACGCCCTCACCCGTGCGCTCACCCTGATCTGCCACGAAGGGAGGGACCGCCAATTTTCCGCGACATGCCGGTCGTTCTGTAGATACCCAGCCGAACAGGAACCCACCTGGTCAGGCCGGCAATTTCGTCGTCGACCAGCCGGAATCCACCCAAGATCGAAAGCAGGCGGGCGCCTGTCACCCTTCAGGCAGCAAGGATCCGTTTGCCCTCGACCCAGCCACAAAACCCGGGCCGTTCGACCTGCTGTTAGAAAACCAGAAGCTCCCGCCCGCCATTCAGGTTGATGCGAATCGTAACAGGTTGCTGGCAACGCGAATCGGGGTGGGAGTCCAGGTCTACGACCAGGACAGCGCGAACGCCACGTGGGCGTTTCGCGAGCCTCAGGCGAACCTGTACGACATCGAGACCGGGTTTCAGCATGGCATTCACTTCGCAGGTCCCTCTTGGACCGACACTGACGGCAGCAGAGTGAAAGCCAAGGCTTCAGGGGAGGCGGAAGCTCCCATCGACAGTGCGAGGAATATCAAGTGGCTGAGGCTGGAGGTTGCCGAGAAATTCGGGAGCAACAACGACGTCTTCGGCCAAGTCACGTTCATTCAGCGGGTACGCACCGCCGGGGGCGAGCCACCGTCGAAGTGGGAACCAGTCAAAGGCTGTGACACCTTGAGTGTTCCCTACACCGCGCTCTATGTCTTCTGGGGCCAGCAGGAGCAGTGAAGCCCCCGCACCCGGTGGAGGGAACCCGTTGCTCGTCCGGGTACGTCGACAAGACCTCGACGAGCGGTTCCCCGGGTGCTGTCCAGCATCCTGGCCGTCGTCGAGCCACCGACGTAGCGGGTCAGCTGAGCTGGACGAGCACCGAACCGGCGATGAGCAGGGCCAGGCCGGCGACCCGAGGCGTGGTGAGCGGCCGCCGCGGCATGCGGAACAGGCCGAACTGGTCGATGAGAGCGGAGGCCAGCTGCTGGCCGGTGACGGTCAGCGCCACCGTCACCGCCGCCCCGATGGTCGGAATGAGCAGGAAGGTCGCGGTCACATAGGCGGCGGCGCAGAATCCGCCGAGCCAACCCCACCACGGCATCTGGCGCAGTGGCCGCATGCGCGGTGTGGAGATGCGCCGCAGCGCCAGCAGGACGATCAGCACGATCGCGATGGTCAGTGTCGCCACGACGAAGCTGATCGTCCCCACCGCGAGGGGACGTCCGATGTCCTCCTTGAGCTGGGCGTTGATTGCGCCCTGGATGGGTAGCACCGCCCCGGCCAGCAGGCCCAGCACAATCCAGCCGGAATGCGCCGCGGTACGAGCGGGAGGCGCGGCGGTGACCGAGCGAGTCGCTGCGCCCGGCCCGCCGGCGTGCTGCGCCAGCTGCTGGCCTCGGATGATCACGGTAATGCCGATCAGCACCGCGACGGCGCCGAGCATGATGCCGACGCTCAGCGGCTGCTGGGGCACCGCGAGCAGGCCGAACAAATCCAGGCTCAGCGAGGCGAACACCTGCCCGGTGACGAATAGCCCCACCGCGGTCAGCGCCCCCAGCCGGGGGAACAGCAAGATTCCGGCGGTGATGTAGAGCGGACTGGCCACCCCGCCGAGCAGCAGCCACCACGGCTCCACGTCAGGCACCAGCTTCACCGCGCCGATCGCCCCCACCAGCGCAGCGAGCACCCCCAGCGCCGCGGCCGCCACCGCCAGCTGCAGAGTCGACGCCCCGTACGGGGTGCCCACGGCCCTGTTCAGCTGCTGGTTCACCGAGGCCTGCACTGCGAGCAAGCAGCCGACCAGCACCGCGGATGCCAGCAGAACTAGGTACATGATCACTCCACATCACCAGTAAGTGGACACCGTGTCCCCTTCATCTGGTGACTGTAAGGCGTAAGTGGACGCACTGTCCAGATGTGCCCGCAGCCGATACGCTGCCGCTCATGGCTGGAGCCGACGAGACCTACGCGACTGGCGGCTCCGGTGGCCCTGATCTACTCGTGCGGAGCGACGGAGCGCCTCGGGAGCGGGCCGATGCGGCCCGCAACCGGCAACGCATCCTCGCCGCCGCGGAGCAGCTGTTCGCCACTGCCGACCCCGCCTCGGTGACGATGGGTGACATCGCCCGTGCCGCCGGCGTGGGTCGGGCGACCCTCTACCGCCGCTTCCCGGACCCCGCCTCCGTCGCGGTAGCCCTGCTCGATGAGCATGAGCGGCGGCTCCAGCAGCAGTTGATCAGCGGCCGGCCACCGCTCGGTCCCGGTGCGCCGCCCGCCGACCGGCTCGCAGCGTTCTACGCGGCGATGGTCGATCTGCTCGACCGGCACCTGCACCTCGCCCTCGGCGCCGAGGGTGGCAGCGCGCGGTTCTCCACCGGCGCCTACGGGTTCTGGCGACTACACGTGCGCGGCCTGCTGGTCGAAGCCGAGGTGCCCGACGCCGACACACTCGTCGACTCGCTGCTCGCGCCGCTGGCGCCTGAGGTCTACCAGTACCAGCGACACCAGCGTGGCAGGCACCCCCGGCAGATCACCGGCAGCCTAGGCTGGCAGGCCCGACGTCTGCTCGACCCGGCTCGCTGAGGTCGGCATTCCCGTCCCCCGACCCGCTCCGGCGCGGGAGGCGAGCCCGGCACCGAGGGGTACCAAGGCTGTGACTGCATCCGGGCGGGGGCCGCGGCGATGCGCAGGCCCGCAACCGGGGCTAGCCGCGATCGAGTCTCGCCCCGAGCACCCGCTCCAGGTGGATAAGCGAGGACTCCTGCACCGCATCCGCCGGGTGGCCCGGCCCGTCAAAGGTACCGGTGGCGTGGGCAGCCACCGTCACCGGAAGGTCCCGGTTGCGCAGGTCTGCCGTGGTGTGCAGCACACAGATGTCGGTACATACCCCACAGATCCGCACTGAGTCGATGCCAAAGCGGTGCAGATGGCCCTCCATCTCGGTCTCAAACAGCGCCGAGTACCGCCGCTTGCGCAACAGCAGAACATCGTCGCGGTCCAGCAGCGGGATCAGTTCGTCCACCAGATCAGCCTCCCGGGTGCCGCGGACACAGTGCTCGGGAAACACTGCGAACTCCGCGTCGTCGATCTCGTGGGTATCGGCAGTGAACAACACCCGCCGGCCGGCGGCGAGAGCGTCGTCTACCTCTCGGCGCACCGCCGGGAGCACCCCCAGGCACCGGTCGCTGGCCAGGTTGCCCTCTCGGAGGAACCCGTTCTGCATGTCCACGACGACGAGAAGCTCAGGCACCGCAGCCGCCCTCCTCGGATACGCAGCGGTCAAGCGACTTCGGCCACGGCGGCGTGCTATCAGCCCGCGACGATATAGGACTGCAGGTATGCCCGATCAGCCTCCAGCTCGCCGATTCGCGCCTTGACCAGATCGCCCATGCTGACAATTCCGCTGAGCTTACCGTCGACCATCACCGGCAGGTGCCGGATCCGCCGGTCGGTCATGATCCGCAAGACGCCATCCACCTCGTCGGTGAGCATGCAGCTGATCACGTCGACGTTCATGATCTCCGAGACCGGGGCGTTAACGAGCGAAGCCCCGCGCTCGTGCAGGAGGCGGATGACGTCCCGCTCCCATACCATGCCCACCACCGCGTCGCCGTGGACGACGACCACGGCCCCGACGCGGTGCTTGACCATTTCGGCGAGCAGGGCGGCGACCGGCGCGTCCGGCGTAACAGTCGCGACCACCGGCCCCTTGGCGCGCAGTACATTCGATATCCGCATCGGCCCTCCGATCGACAGGCCGAGATAAGTCCGAGGGTACTTCCAGCGCGCGCGGCGCGAAAGGGGTGCGAGCCCACATTTCTACCTCCCGCGGCGACCAATATCAGCGCACGCCCGGTAGTGCACTTCCCTTCGGACAGGTCCCACCGGATCGGTGGTGCGGGGGCCACCACGGCGAGTCAGCCACCGCGCAACAGCAAGCTGACGTCTGCACCACCCCGCAGTGTCTGGTAAACGACGCAGAAGCGCTCGGTGCGCTTGGCCCGGGCAGCGAGCTGGTCGTCGTCGGCATCGGT
>JBQTHE010000058.1:0-10957 GCA_052390115.1 Pseudonocardiales bacterium
GGGGGGGCCCGTCCTGCCGCCCCCCCCCCCCGCCCCCCGCCCCCCTGGGACCGGCGCCTCTCGTGGTCGCTCCCGGAGGCGCCATGACGTTTCCTGCAGTTCCGCCAGCGAGGTGCTTGGCGATCCAGCACCTACCGTCGCCCGAGGCAGGTAGGTACCGCAAGCCCTTGTCAAGATTTCCTGATTGTTGGATCTCACGGTTGACCGCCCGCCACGACTGATGTAGGCGTCAAGCCCTCTCCTCAGCCGGCAGAACTCATCCCGTTGGGCAGCCGATCGGGTGATGACGAGCGGCATGCCCACCCTGGCAACGAGCGCGCCTGCCTGCCAGGTCAGAGGCTCACCGCCCAGATCACCGTCAGGAGGATGCCGGCAACCAGAATCACGCCCACCGCGAGCAGCGCCCAGGCAAGGGCCCCACCCCGGGGGTCGTCGCTGCGGTCCAGCCGCGGCAGGTCGAACTCGATGTGCCCTGGCTCGATCATCTCTACTCCTCGTCGATCCCCTTCAGGCGGGCCGGGAAGGCGATCAAGCTACAAAAGTTACCTTTGCCACGACTTGCACGGATGAGCGTTTGCTTAGAGTTTTTCCACCGGCCATACCGGCCATACCGGCCATACCGGCCATACCGGCCATGCGACGTCAGCGCACGACAACCTCCCGCGAGTCGGTGCCGATCCCTTCGGCGCTGCCCGATGCGACACTTTGTCGTGATCTGGCACGTAGGCGGGGTTCCACCCCGAACGGCTAGATCCCGTCACGAGTTGAGGCGGCCGATTGAGCGCGGGCGGGCTGGGTGGAACGATCGAGTGCCACCTCAGGAGAAAGCGAGGGAGCCATGGATATCCGGCGCGCGTCTCACGTCGCCAGGTTGGCGGGCGGTGATCCGCCGGGTCCGCGATACCGAACGTCGGCCAACGGCGGGTACTTTCACCGGAGGGCAGGGCTATGAGTACTCATCCGGTCGGGCAGAACCGGCACTCGGTGGCCACGCGCCCGGTCATCCTGGGCGTCGTCGGCGACTCAGCTACCGGCAAGACCACTCTGACCCGAGGGCTCGTACGCACTCTCGGGGAGGGAGCGGTTGCCCACATCGCCACCGACGACTACCACAGGTTCGACCGCCAGCGGCGCGCCGAGCTCCGCATCACGCCACTCCACCCCGACTGCAATTACATCGACATCATGGCCCAGCACCTTGCGCTCGTCCGGGCCGGAGAGCCGATCCTCAAGCCGGTCTACCGGCACGCCGACGGGACCTTCGGGCCGCCAGAGTACGTGCTGCCGCATCGGTTTGCGGTCGTCGACGGCCTGCTCGGCTACCACACGCCCCAGTTGCGCGACTGCTACGACGTGCGGGTTTATCTCGCTCCGCCGGAGAACCTGCGGCGCCGGTGGAAGATCCAGCGCGACTGCTCACGACGGGGATACACCACCGACCAGGTACTTGCCGAGCTCGACCGGCGCGAACCCGATTCGGAGGCGTTCATCAGGCCGCAGCAGGCCTACGCGGACATCGTCGTCACCTTCGAGGCGGGCGACGAAGGCGACGTCGAGCACCTCCCCGCGCAGCTGAAGCTGCGAAAGGGCCTGCTTCACCCCGACCTGTCTGTCCTGCTGGATGCCGACGTCGGGATCACCATGGAAGACGCCGCCGACGCCCAGGTGCTGCGTATCCCCGGCCGCATCCCGACCGCGCGGGCGGCTGAGATCGAGCAGGTGATCTGGCAGTGGATGCACTTCGCCAGCCACTTGCGCTCCGAGCGGCTGGGCGAGTTCACCGTGGGCACCGACCTGCACCGTTCCGAGTCGCTGGCATTGGTCCAGCTCTTGCTGCTCTATCACCTGGTCATGGCCAAGGCGGCTGTTGCCCTGGGCGGTATCGGCGCCCGTATTGACGGGAGTAGCGTCATCGCCCGGTCCGGGAGGGCAGGTGAGGCCGCGGCGGACGGCGAAAACACCCCGACGGAGTCCGAAAGGGAGGGCGTCGCGACCCCGGTGCCCGCCATTTCCGACCAGGAAGGTGGCGAGGCGTCCTCGAAGTAGCTTCGAGGAGAGTAGCCGCGTTCCGCGTGGTGGGTACGATCTGCTTGGGCATGGCCGCAGCCAGCGTCGCGGACCGCCTTGACGTGCTCAGCGAGGATCTTCCCACCCTCATCGAGTACGCCGGTGCTGAGCCGGGTGATCGCAGGAGGCATCGTGCGGTTCGATGAGGGCACCGAGCTTGACACGTCCCAGGTCGATGACCAGCGCGGCGGCCGAAAGCGTGGCGGCCAGGTCGCGGTTGGCGGTGGCATCGGCATTGTCGGCCTGCTGCTCTATTTGCTGCTCTCCCAGCTCGGCGGCGGCCCGGACAGCCCACTGCCCAGCGGCCTGCCTGGGCTCGGCGCGGGGGAGAGCGCGAACGACACACAGATCAGCGAGAGCTGCCAGTACGGACGGGACGCGAACACCGCGCTCGACTGCGAGGTCGTCGCCGTCGTCAACTCCCTCGACGCTTACTGGACCGATGCTTTCGCCCGCTCCGGCCAGACCTACCGCAAGCCCCGGATCAACTTCTTCAACGGCGGGGTGAACACCGGCGGCTGTGGCAGCGCGAGTTCGGACGTCGGCCCGTTCTACTGTCCCGCCGACCGCGAGAGCTACATCGACCTGCGCTTCTTCGGGGAGCTCGAGCAGCGCTTCGGCGCGAAGGGCGGCCCGTTCGCCCGGGCGTACGTGATCGCGCACGAGTACGGCCACCACGTGCAGAACCTGCTCGGCACATCAGGTCGGGTCCAGGCGGGCGACTCCGGGCCGACCTCCGGTTCGGTGCGCCTGGAGCTGCAGGCCGACTGCTATGCCGGGGTCTGGGCGAACAACGCGAGCACCACCCCGGGACCTTCCGGCCGGCCGCTGATCACCAATGTGACCGACGCGGACGTCAACGCGGCACTCGACACCGCCGCCCGCATCGGCGACGACTTCATCCAATCCGAGCTCGGCGGGGGTCGGGTCAACGAGAGCCAGTTCACCCACGGCACCTCCGAGCAGCGCCAGAAGTGGTACCTCACCGGGTACCAGTCCGGGAACCCGACGAGCTGCGATACCTTCGAAACTCGCGAACTCGGCTGAACCCGGCGCCGCTCAGGGTGACTAATCAGCTTGATCACGGCCGCCGGTCAACGACATCGAGACGCTGGTCGGTCTGGAAGGGCAGTACCTGTGGTCCGAGGACCCGTTAAACTTCCGCACGATCACCTTCACCTTCGATACCGACAAGGTCGGTTTTCAAGGCAGATACAAACTCGTCAGTGGCGTGTTTACGGTGGAGGAAGGCGTCTTTTTCAGCGTACCCAACAACCCGGCGATCGGCTTTGCTGCCGTCACTCTGGCGCCGCAGGGGGGTCCGGCGCCGCGCTCGTTCATCGTTGCCGGCATCTTCACTGACGATGCCTGGAAAATCATCATCGGGCTGTTTAACAAGCTGGGTCCCAGCGGACCGATCCAGCCGCCTTTCCCGGCCGTGCGCATCAGCTGAGCAAGGCGCCTGATCGACGAGTTGCGCCGAAACATCGAACGCTTCGTGCCATCGTGCAGTGACGCCGCAGGTGCAGGTGCTGGATCACGCATCCACCCGGCCGAAAAGTCGCCCGAAGAATCGTTTCACCGCAGTCATCGCCGCCTGCATGCCGATGCTGAAGCCTTTCACTGGAACAGCGTCGCGCTTCACGGCTGCCTCGCCGCGGGAGGACCGCCCAATATCATCCGCGATGCATTTGGCGAAACTCTTCATGATCACGCTCGTGACGTCCTGAACCATGCCCCTGCCAAACTGGGCAGCAGCGCCGGAGAGCTGGATATCCTGAGCCACCTTCACGCGCGTCCCACTTCCTGAACCCGCCATCGTCGACGTCACCTTCATGGTGGCCTGGCCCTTGCCCTTTTCCTCCGACCCGGACGCATCCATCACGATCCGCTTGGCGGACTCATCCCGCTCGACGATCTTGGCCGTGCCCATGAATTGGAGTTTCACCGGCCCCATCTTGGTGGTCACTCGCCCTTTGTACACGTCACCGTTGACATCGATGAGCTCGGCGCCCGGCATGCAAGGAGCGATCCGCGGGACGTCTTGCATGTGCTTCCACACCTGCTCGAGCGGCGCAGCAACCTCGAACTCGTTTTCGATCAGCATCGACTACTCACTCTCCCTATAGACGGGGGTCCAGACGTGGTGCGCCGACGGGTGACTCTCCGCAGAACCGCCGTCGGGCCGACGAGCAGTGTTCGCCTGCCGGTTGCCTGGCCCATCCACACAGGGTTTCAACCATCGATGATCGTTAAACCACGACACGGTAAGTCTTGGGCTCTACCGGTTCGATGTAGAGTTTCAAGGCACCTTCATGCGGGCAGGAGCTGAAGCCCTCCACACGGTCACCGGGTGGCAACCTGCTGGGCCTTTACCGTCCGGCGTGCCGTGGAAGCGGGCCGCGACCGAGCACGGCCCGTCGGCCGCGCGTAGACACCGCGCGGCGGAGCGGATGACTGCGACTGTGCCTCAGTTCTCTGCGCTGGCCGAGCGGAGGCCTGACCGTTTCCCGGGTTCTCGTGCTCGCGGAGGCATTCACCGGCCGGCGGTGGGGGAGCTGATCGCGTTGCGGCGCTGCGACGTCGACCTCACACAGCGCGTGCTTTACGTGCGTCGGCGCCTGGCCCCGCTCGGTCATGGTCGCATGCAGGCCGCGCAATCGAAGTTGCGGCTCCCCACATGATCGGGAAGGCCGCCGTTTCGGCTGGTGGAGGAGGTGGAGCGGGCGACGGGAATCGAACCCGCATGGCCAGCTTGGAAGGCTGCGGCAGATGGGCGGTCATGTGCCACGATCTGCGGCCGACCGGGGTCACGGGGCCGCGCTAATCACCGTAGTTGACCGCGGTTAATAGCACGCCAACAGCACGCCGTACTTCGTCGTCACGCACGACAGGCGGGGCGCGGAAGCGGGTATCCCGTCGCGTCGGCGAGCTTGCCTCAGAGCAGACCTGGGGCAGGCGCGACGGAATACCCGCGCCACCTGGTGACCCACCACCGTCATGCCCAGCTCTGGGGCCATCCCGGAGCGGAGACCCGCCGGAGGCATCTCTGCCTGGTTGTGAGCTTGGGCATCTGTCTACCGTGCCAGTTGATACCGGCTGACCTGCGCTTGGCGTGCTCCTTGGCGTGCGGTAGGTGACCGCTATTGACCGCTCCTTACAGCACGCGGACAGCACGACGGTGGCTGTTCTGCTCGCAATGACAGGTGGGGCCGAAGCGGGTATCCCGTCGCGTCGGCGGGCTCGTCCTGAAGCAGGCCAGGCGGAGGGGTCGAGATGGAGCACCCGACGGCTGAACGACCTCGACGCCTACGCCTGGCCTGCTACACCTTCGGCGCCGATGGGACGGGATACCCGCGTCACCTGGTGACCCACCACTGTCGCGCCCAGCTTGGGGACATCCCGGAGCGAGGCCCGCCGGAGGCACTGGATCGTTCTCCGTTCGATTGGTCGCGGGGCTTGGGAACCTGTGGTGGTGCGAGGAGATCACTTCACATTGGCGAGTACGGCCGCCAGTTTGTCCGGAATTGAGACCATGGCTTGGTGCGAGGAGACTAATCGCACGACGTGATCGGCGGCGGCGGACATCTGTTGTTGCGCGGCTGGCGGGATGGTCTGGTCGTTTTCCAAGATGATATAGGTGGTTGGATGCCCCCGAGCTGGCGCCGTGCTCGCGGCGACAATGCTGGAGATGGACATTGGAAGCTTGCGACGAATGTTCTCGGTGGCGCGCTGAGGGTCCACGTCGGCGCACCAGACCTGCCGCATAACCTCAAGATCGTCGCTGGCCTCGACGGTCCCGTCGTCGCGTAGGACCACCCAGGGCGGTGGCGAGCCGCCGAAAAGATCCATGCATGATTGACCTCGCAGCGGCCACAGTGCGCTCAGGTACACGCTGTGAGCGACCGCCGGATGATCGGCGAGTTCAGTGACGACCATGCCGCCGTAGGAGTGCCCGACGAGCGTGACCTGGTCTCCGACAGCGTCGATCACCTGGCGCACGACGGCTGCGTCGGTATGTAGGTCACCGAGTGCTGTGGGGTCAGTCCCGATGCTGGGCAGCTGCTCCACAACCTCGACCCGGTGACCCTCCTTCTTCAGCAGCTCAGCAACGTCACGCCAGTACCACCCGCCGATGAACGCACCGTGGACAAGCACGTAGTTGGTCACCCCGTGAGTGTGGCGCGCATCTCATGCTGGCGCTTGGAAGCAGGCGCTAGCTCGCGAGCTGCAGAGCGCTAGTATTCAGGTAAACTACTCTCGTATCCCCTAAGGTTGCGGCTGTCTTTCGTCTCCGGAGAACCGAGGTGAACTGCAGTGGCGTCATCGCTTGCCCTATATCGAGGGCAACGGTCGCGCAGGCCGGTCTTCACCGCCGAGGTTGGCCCGGGGCTGTGCGGGTGTCGCGAGATCCGCTCGATCACTACCGTGGAGGTATGGGTGACCTCGTGGCTTGGGCGTTTGAGTTGGCGGGCGAGAAGCTCGCGGGGGTGCTGCCGCGTCGGTGGGCGCATGTGCAGGGGGTGGGCAGGCGTGCGCGTGTGGTAGCACCGCTGTTTTCGGTGGACGACTGTGAGTTACTGGTTGGTGCAGCGTTGCTGCATGACATCGGGTATGCGCCCGAACTGGTCGGCACCGGTTTTCATCCGCTCGATGGTGCCCGGTACCTGCGGGGCGTTGGTGGTCCTGATCGGTTGGTGAATCTGGTTGCGCATCATTCGTGTGCGGTGTTGGAGGCGGAGCTGCGGGGGTTGTCGGACGACCTGGTCGAGTTCGAGGACGAGAAGACCGCTCTTCGCGACGCGCTGTGGTGGGCTGACATGACCACGACGCCCGATGGCGGCGAGACGTCCGTGGACGACCGAGTGGCGGAGATTCAGAGCCGTTACGGGCCGGATGATTTGGTGGCGCGGTTTATACGGCGGGCCGGGGACGTTCTCAACGAGGCGGTGGAACGGACGGAGCGTCGCCTAGAAGTGGCTGGGATCGTTCAGGCGTAGAATGGCTCGACGCGGTGTTCGTATCCGTGTTGAATGCGTAGCCGGATGGATGGGTGGATGTTGAGATCGTCGAGGCTGGCTGGTTCCACCCAGAGGACTTCTTTGCTCTCGCTGCTCGTGCGGAGCTGACCTTCGATGGGTCGGGCGCGAAAGCAGAGGGAGAACTCTTGCCGTACCTCACCGTCGGAGAATGCGATAAGGTGCTCGGGGTCGGAGTAAATCCCGACCAGCCCCGTGACGCCCACAGTGATCCCAGTTTCTTCTTTGACTTCGCGCCCGACGGTTCGAGAGATGGTTTCACCGACCTCTTGGGCTCCTCCGGGGATGGCGTAGAGGTCGTTGTCGGTGCGGCGGATCATCAGCAGCCGGCCGGCCTCGTCGAGGATGAAGGCAGTGACGGCGACCACGATGCTGTTGGCTGGGGGTGCGTCCGGGTCGTGGTAGTAGTCGATACGACGTGACACGGGTCTACCACTTCGGCGGGGTCGAGGTGTTCCAGACGTTCTCGAAGCTCTCCGAGTAGGTCTCGAACAGGTCGCCGCCGGAGAGCCTGCGTAGGTGCAGCAGCGGGGCGTGAGCCGCCATAAACCCGTACACGTGCGTGTTGACGAGCATTTCCTCGTCGAAGCGATAGATGCTGTTGTACAGGGTGGTTCCGTGGCAGCGGATCTCGATGCCTGGGATGCCGTCCAGCGGGCGGTAGAAGACGAGCGCGTTGCGCACCTTGGCGGCGATGGTTCCCTTTCCAATGCCCTCTTCCACGCTTCGACGGTTTACCTCGGGGCTGGCTGGATCACCCAACAGCAGACGGATCTTCGTTCCGTCCTCGGCCTTCTTACGCAGTCGTTTGAGTAGGGTGGGGTCATCGGTCAGGAACATGCCCGCGTACAGCAGGATCTCGACGTGTTCCTCCGCCTGGTCCAGTAAGCGGTGCCATAACTCGGTGGGTACTGAGTGGCGGTGTGGGTAGACCTGCACGATCTCCGAGCCACCGATCTCGGCTTTCCGCTCGGGAGTGATCGCGTCGGGCCAGAGGTAGTTCTCGGTTTCGCGCACCATGGCGGCGATGGCGCGTCGGTGCTTCGGGTAGGGCAGGCGTCCTTTCGAGATCCAGCGCTCGACGGTCTTGGGATCGACACTGGTGACCCTCGCTACCTGGTCCAGGTCCAGCCCACGACGCAGTAGTGCATCACGTAGGCGCTCGTTCGGCATGCTACCTCGATCTGCTAGGGACGAGTAGGGACGTCCAAGCGTACACGGGACGTCTGCAGATGTCCCGCTGTGTGGTGCTGCTGTCCTCCCGGTTTGCCGAATATGGATGACGTCAAGCGGTCCGCCACACGGGGCGGGCCAGGACAGGAGGACAGCACAGATGGCGATTCCACGAAGTACACGGTTCGAGGTCGAGCACGACCAGGTCTTTGCTGAGGGTGCGGCGATCGTCGGCCCGGTGAGTGCGGACATGGAGTACGTCTCCAACGAGGACAGGGCGCGGGGCAAGCAGCCCAAGCAGCGGATGGATGAGCACACCGGGCTGTTGCAGTGGAAGGTGACCGTGTCCGATCCTTCGGCGGAGAAGGACCGGGAGAAGTCGATCAGCGTGACGATGTTGGCCAGGGTGCAGCCTGTTCCTCCGGAGACCGCGATCGCGGGTTTCGACTTTCGGCCGGTGTACTTCGAAGGTCTGACCATCGAGCCGCGGGTGATGGGCGAGAAGTTCAAGTACCTGGGCTGGGTATTCCGGGCGACCGGGATGCGCCCACCGAATGGAGCGGCAAAAAACCACAGCAAGCCGCTGCCGGCTTCCCCCGCAGCCGACAAGTCCGCTGCGTGAGGGCAGGAGCTGGGGTCATGCGAGACATCGTGCAGGTGCACATCACGGCCGCTCTTCCGATTCGGGCTCAGGCGCTGCCGTTCGCGAACCGGCTCGAGGTGCGTTTCGGCATGGCGTTCCCGGCCGCGTTGATCGTCGACCGGGATGCCCTGGATCCGCTCATCCAGGCCCTCATCACTGGCCGAGACGGGCTGCACGATGCCAGCGAAACCGAGACGGACGGAGGAGATCGGGCGTGATGACCGGGGATAAGACCGCGAAGCCTGGTCCGCCGAGGACGCTGATGCAGGCGCATGAGGAGTTGGTGCGTATTCGGCCGCGTCGGGATGCGTCGTTGGCGGCGTGGCTTGCGTATTACCAGCGGTCGGCGGCGTTGTATGCCGAGCTTGCAGAGATTGATCGGGGCCACCATCACGAGTGCCTGTATTGGGCGGAGCGTGAGCGAGAAAGCGCCGAGGAGGTGGCGGCTCAGATTCGCGCAGAGGGACGCAAGTAACAACGCTGCGGAACGAACTGTCAGGAAGGGAGGTGGATGGTGATGCGGATGAGCGGGCGTTGGGCTGCGCTGGTCGATAGCCCGCAGCGGCTGTTGCCAGGCTCGCGTCGAGGTAGGCGCGCGCGACGGGTTCGCCTGATGTTGCAGACGTGCCGGCGGTGCGGGAGTAGGTCGTATCTGCGGGCCGGCGGGGACCGGCTTTGCGGTGGGTGCGTCAGCCTGCGATCGCAGACACCGTAGAAACGATCGCAGAAGTGAGTATCCCGGCCAGAAGGCTCCGCAAGCTGCCGTCCGGTCGATTTCAGGCGAGCTACCTCGGGCCGGACGGGCAACGCCGACTCGCGCCGGAGACTTTCGAGCGCAAGAGCGATGCCGACCGCTGGTTGTCGGTGGTGGAGAGCGAGATTCTTCGAGGCGAGTGGACGGACCCCTTGCTGGGCCGCGTGCCTTTCGCCGAGTTCGGCGAGCGGTGGATCAAAGAGCATCGCCTGGGGGAGCGGACCCGGCAGGAGTACCTGGGCCTATGGCGGAACCACGTCGGGCCGTTACTCGGCTCGATCGAGCTGGCCGAGTTCTCGACGGGAACCATCCGGAGCTGGCGGGCTACGCTGCTGCTTGAGGGGCGGTCGGAGGACCGGGTCGCGAAGGCGTACCGACTGGTGCGGGCGATCTTCAACACCGCTGTTGATGACGGGCGGATCAAGCGCAACTCGTGCCGGATCAAGGGAGCCGGGGAGCACGCAGTGCTGAGCGGACGACCGCGACTGTTCCCCAGGTTTACGCACTCGCCGAGCGGATGCCTGACCGGTTCCGGGTGCTCGTGCTCGCGGCGGCATTCACCGGTCTGCGGTGGGGTGAGCTGATCGCGTTGCGGCGCTGCGACGTCGACCTCACACAACGGGTGCTCGACGTGCGGCGTCGCCTGGCCCAGCTCGGTCGCGGTGGCATGCAGGCCGGTCCAGCCAAGTCGGCGGCCGGCGTGCGGAACGTCGCCCTGCCGGCTGTGCTAGTCGATGAACTGCGCCGACACATCGAGCAGTATGCAGGCTCGGGCGTCGAGGGTCTGGTGTTCCGGGGCGAAAAGGGCGCCATGCTGCGCCGGGGAACTTCGGCCGGAGCACGAAGTGGCCGGTGGTTGTAGTGGCGGCGGGGTTGCCCGCCGGATTTCACTTCCATGATCTCCGGCACACCGGTAACCAGCTGGCGGCCAACTCGGGCGCGACGATACGCGAGCTGATGCACCGGATGGGGCATGGCTCGATGCGTGCAGCGCTGGTCTCTCAGCACGCCACGACCGACCGGGATCGGAGCATCGCGGAAGCGCTGAGCGCGCTGGTCGACCTCGACCGGACGGAGGGTACCGAGCCCGAGAGCAAGGAAGAGGACGGCGACGACGTCGCGGCTCGGCCGTTGGTCCCGGTGGCGTAATAGCACGCTAGCCGGGCTTCGCCCCATGCCCGAAGGCGTGCCCCTGGCTGGTTGCGGTTGGGGGCTCCGGTCGGCGGGATCTAGACCGTGACCGGCGTGCCGGTCCGGTGTATGAACCGCCGGAGCGGTTGG
>JBQTHE010000059.1:0-20076 GCA_052390115.1 Pseudonocardiales bacterium
TCGGGGTGTTTGTAGTCATAACCCGGGCCCCCCCCCCCCCCCCCCCCCCCCCCTGTGGGGGGCTTCCGGCGCTCGACCCCGAACCCCCACTCACGGGTGCAGCCGTAGGCTGCACCCGTGATCGACGTGCTGGTGGCGGGGGGTGGCCCGGCGGGATGGGCGGTGGCGGCGGCCTGCGCGCGGCTGGGGCTGGACACCGAGCTGGTGGACCCTGCGCCGGACCGGCCGTGGCGGGCCACTTACGGCTCCTGGCGGGGAGAGCTGCCCGACGACGCTGACGCGGCCGTGGCGGCAGCGGGTCGCGGCGAGGCGATCGGCACCACCGGGCACCGGCTGGGCTGGGAGTACGTGGTGCTGGACAACAGCGCGCTACGGGACGGATTCGCCACCGCGCCACTCCGGGTGGTGAAGGGCCGGGTGCGGGATGCCCGCCCGGATCCGGACGGAGTCACCGTCACCCTGGACGGCAACCACCGGCGGGCAGCCGTCCTGCTCGACGCGACCGGTGCGGCGCGCTCGGTGCTCGGTGCCGGTCTCCGCCGGCCAGCGGCTGAGCAGACCGCGGTGGGTGTGCTGGTCGACGCCGACGCCGCGGCGGCTCTGGTGACTCCAGGCAATGCGTTGTTCATGGATTGGCGGCCGCACCACGGTGAACCGGGATGGCCCACGTTCCTCTATGCGGTACCGGTGACATCGAATCGAGTTCTCCTCGAGGAGACCTCGCTGGCCCGCCGTCCGGGGCTCGGGCTGGCGGTGCTGCGTCGCCGGCTGCACGCCCGGCTGGCCCACCATCGCATCGCCGTTCCCGACGACGGCGAGGAGCGAGTGCGCATCCCAGTGGATCGCCCGCTCCCGGCGGCCCGGGACTGGCGCCGGCCGGTGGTGCCGTTTGGGGCGGCAAGCCCGCTGGTACACCCGGCAACCGGCTACAGCGTGGCCGCGTCGCTGCGGTTGGCCCCCCGGCTGGCCTTGGCCGTCCGGGACGCGCTGCAGCGCGGCGGTTCTGCGGCTGCGGGTGCCGCCGCGTGGCGGACGGTGTGGAGCCCGGCCGCGCTGGCGGTGCACACCCTGCGGCGGCGCAGCCTCGAATCGCTACTTCGCTTTCCCCCTGGCCTTGTCCCGGAGTTCTTCGACGTGTTCTTCGCACTTCCTGAACGGCACCGCTGGGCCTATCTCACCGGCCGCGAGGACGTCAGCGGCAGCGCCGCTGCGATGGGCGCACTATTCGCCGCCGCGCCGTGGTGGCTTCGCCGGCAGCTGGTCATCGGAGCACTCGACCCGCGCGCATTGTCGGCTCACGGCGACACCGTGACACCGTGACACCCGATGTCAGGGATGTGGGACGCTGATGTCCACCTCGATCTCGGGCTTGACTTTGAGCGCGCCGAGCATGGCGGAGAACGGCTTGATACCGAACTTCCGCTGGTCTAGGACGATCTTGGCATTCCAGCGCTTGCCGTCGTCGCGAGCCTCGACAGAGATCGGAGCCGTTACACCGTGCAGCGTAAGATCCCCCTCGATCCGGGCCCGGTCACCGTCGCGCGCCACTGACACTGAGCGAAACTCGATCCTCGGATACCGCCGCGCCTCGAGTGTGTCCTCGGCGTTGCGCTCGATCTTCTTGCGATCGGACGTCGAGACCGCTTCGGTCGTCACGCGCATCGACGTCGGATCGAAGTCGGCGATGATCGCGTCGTCGTCCCCCACTTCCAGGGACAAGGACGTCACCTGCAGGGTTACATCGTGGCCGACGGAGGTCAGCAGACCCTCCCGAAAGACCGAGACCCGGCAGTCCACCGCGGCAGCATCGAAGGTTGGCACGGAGTGAGCCTAGCGCCAGCGGATAAACCTTGGCATAACTGGTTAGGCAGTGACGGCGGTCCGGCACCAGGTGCATGATCACACCCGTGCAGGTGTTGGTGGACGCGGACAACCTTGATGTGCCCAGGCTGCGGCTGCTCGTCGCGGCGCTGGAGGCCGCACCGCAGAGGCGGCCATCCGCCGAGGTCGTGGTGGCTGGCGCGCCCACAGCGCTGGATGCGCTCGATTGGCCGTCGGGGGCTCAGGTGTTGTCTGCGAGCGGCTGGCAGGGCGCGGACCTGCTGCTTGCCCGCGCCTACCGGGCCGATGACCGGCCGCTGCTGCTGGCCACGGGGGACGGGGACTTCGCACAGTTGGCGCGGCGCCACCCCGGCCCGGTGCTGCTGGTCAGCGGGGCGTCAAGCCGCTCCCGGGCATTGCGCGGTCCCCGGATCGTCAGCACCGATCCGGCGTCCGACGGCGGCGCGCAGCTGCGGTCCTGGTTGGGGCAGTCCATCACGCTGTGAGAGATTTGTGCCGTGCCTACCCTGTTCAGCCGTATCATCCAGGGCGAGATCCCGGGTCGCTTCGTCTGGAGCGACGAACGCTGCGTCGCCTTTCTCACCATCGCTCCGCTGCGGCCGGGTCATGCGCTGGTCGTATCCCGCGCCGAGGTTGACGAGTGGACCGACGCGGACGACGACCTGGTCGCCCACCTGATGGTGGTGGCCAAGCAGATCGGCGCGGCGCAGAAGATCGCCTTTGGTGCGCCGCGGGCCGGGATCCTGATCGCCGGGTTCGAGGTGCCACACCTGCACCTGCACGTGTTCCCCTCCTGGGGCAACGACGACTTCGACTTCGGCAATGCCGACCATGATCCCGACCCGACCGGACTCGACGCCGCCGCAGGTGCCCTGCGCGCGACGCTAGGGGCGGCAGGACATGGCGATCGGGTACCCAGCAGCTAAAGCGGGCGGAAGCGACGCAGCCGTAGGCTGTTGGACACCACGAATACCGAGGAGAACGCCATCGCCGCTCCGGCGATCATGGGGTTGAGCAGCCCGGCTGCGGCCAGCGGGAGCGCGGCGACGTTGTAGCCGAAAGCCCAGAACAGGTTCCCCTTGATGGTGCGGAGGGTGCGCCTGGACAGCCGGATCGCATCGGCGACCACCCGCAGGTCGCCGCGGACCAGGGTGAGGTCACTGGCCTCGATCGCGGCGTCGGTGCCGGTACCCATCGCCAATCCCAGATCGGCCTGGGCCAGCGCGGCGGCGTCGTTGATCCCATCGCCGACCATCGCCACGACCCGGCCTTCCCGCTGTAGCCGGCGTACCTCCGCAACCTTTCCCTCGGGCAGCATCCCGGCGATCACGGTGTCGATCCCGACCTCGGCGGCTACTGAGCGGGCGACGTTCTCGTTGTCACCGGTGATCAGCACCGGGGTCAGACCCAGCGCACGCAACCTTCGTACCGCCTCGGCGCTGCCCGGCTTGACGGTATCGGCCACCGCAAGCAGGCCCCGCACGTGACCGTCCCAGGCCACCGCGACGACCGTGTGGCCGTCCCGCTCGGCCTGCGCAGATACCGTGACCATCGGGCCGGGCAGCGGCAGCGACCACTGGTCGGCCAACCAGGCCGGCCGACCCACCAGCACCTCGGTATCCTCCACCACCCCGTGCACGCCCAGCCCCTGCGATGAGCGGAAACGGTTCACGGCAGGCAGACCGCCCAGCCGCTCCCGGCCGCGGGCAGCGATCGCGGTGGCGATGGGGTGTTCGGAGGCGTCCTCCACCGCAGCGGCCCGGCGTAGCACGTGGTCGGCGTTCTCGCCGGCCGCGGGATGCACGTCGACCAGGGTCATCGCTCCGGTGGTGATGGTGCCGGTCTTGTCCAGGAGCACGGTGTCCACCCGTCGGGTGGACTCCAATACCTCAGGTCCCTTGATCAGGATGCCCAGCTGCGCACCACGACCGGTGCCGACCAGCAGCGCAGTCGGCGTGGCCAGCCCGAGGGCGCACGGGCAGGCGATGATCAGCACGGCGATCGCAGCGGTGAACGCGGTCGCGGTCGGGGCGCCGATGACCAGCCAGAAGTCGAGGGTGGCGAGTGCGAACACGATCACGACCGGCACGAACACCGCAGAGACCCGATCGGCCAGCCGCTGCACCGGGGCCTTGCCGTGCTGGGCGTCCTCCACCAGCCGCGCCATCTGGGCCAACCGGGTGCCCGCACCGACCCGGGTGACCCGTATCCGCAGCCGACCGGAGACGTTCACCGTCCCGCCGGTCACCGCCGAGCCCGGGTTGACCTCGATCGGGAGCGACTCACCGGTGAGCATGCTCTCGTCGACGGCGGACGACCCGTCCACCACCCGACCGTCGGTGGCGACCTTCTCCCCTGGGCGGACCACGAACTCGTCGCCGACTCCGAGCGTCTCGACGGGGATCCGCACCTCCTGCCCGTCCCGCAGCACCGAGACGTCCAAGGTGCCGATGTCGAGCAACGCACGCAGCGCCGCACCCGCGCGCCTCTTGGCCCGCGCCTCGAAGTAGCGACCGGCCAGCAGGAACACTGTGACGCCTGCGGCGACCTCCAGGTAGATCTGGGCTCCGCCCGCGCCCCGGTGCACTGACAGGCCGAACTCGTGTCGCAGGCCCGGCGCACCGGCGCCACCGAAGATCATCGCGTAGCTGCTCCACAGGAACGCCGCCAGCACACCCATCGAGACCAGCGTGTCCATGGTGACCGCACCGTGGCGCAGGTTCCGCCAGGCGCCGCGGTGGAAGGGCAGCGCCCCCCACACCACCACCGGCGTGGCCAGCAGCAGCGATAACCACTGCCACCCGGGGAATTGCAGCGCAGGCACCATCGCCATGGCGATCACCTGGATCGCGAGCACCGCACTACCCACCAACCGATCGCGCAGTGCGGGGACCTCATCAGTCTCGGGGCCGGTCCCGGGGAGCTGGGTTGACTTGCTGTGAGCCAGTTCGGCGGTGTAGCCGGTGTGTACCACGGTGGCCACGAGGTCCTCGGGGGTGACGCCGTCGGCGTAGCTGACCCGGGCCTTCTCGGTGGCGTAGTTGACGGTCGCGCTCACCCCGTCGAGCCGGTTGAGTTTGCGCTCGATGCGCGCCGCGCAGGCCGCGCAGGTCATGCCCCCGATGGCCAGCTCGACCTGCCGGACCGGTTCGCCGGCGCCGGCTACGGTGCCGGGGCTGCGGTCGCGGACGGTCGCCATGTCACCTCGCCAGCGCGGTGAACTCTGCGGTCCGCACCCGGCCACGGTGCTGGAATTCGACGAACATCCGGTAGTACCCGGCGGTCGGTACCTCGACCTCGAAGCCGATCGCGGTGTCCCGCCGGGGACCTGCGATGGGACGCACCTGCAGGTAGGCCAAGTCGCCCTCGCGCAGGATCACCAGACGCCCGGCATTCCCAAGATAGGTATCGAGGTCGGTGACCGGCACGTCGTCGCGGATCACGTGCATCCACAACTGCGACACCGAGCCGGCGATCAGGTCGCCGGTCCCGATCACCGTGTAACCGTCGACGTCGGCGGTCGACGAGATCTTCGCTATCGGCCCGGGCTCGACCAGACCCGGTACGTCGAGATCCACGCCGAGGATCACCGGTGTCGTGGCGGACTCTGGCAGGAACTCGGCGAAGGCGCGGTAGCTGCCCGGCCGGTCGAGCTCGAGCGGCACGCTCCAGGTGCCGTCGCGAGCCATGGTGGGGTGCAGGTGCTGGTAGCCGCTTAGGTCCCGGCGCACGACGACGAGATTCATCCGGTTGGGGTCGCGGGCGAAGTCGGTAACCGGCTTGCCGTTGGCGGCGAACACGGTGAAGAGAAAATCCCTGGTCTCGCCGGCAGTGAACCGCGTGGTCCTTGGCCGCAGCAGGTAACCCTGGCTCGAGACGGCCAGGCCACCGGGCCCCGTGGCGTGATCGTTGTCGCCATCGCTGGGTGGCCCACTCGGGGGGCCAGTCTGGCGGTTCGGCGCTGGTACGACGCTACCGACGATCGACTCTCCGAGGTTGATCGCGACGCCGAAGATTGCGACCACGCCGGCCAGCATCGCCAGCAGCGTCACCGGGGTACGCATCTGCTCAGTCCGAAACCTCCTGGCGAACTGTCAGCATGAAATCTCGTAACCGGCTTCATTGATCGCAGCGTGTACGGCGGCGTCGTCCAACGCAACGTCGCTGGTAATCCTTAACCTGCCGGTGGCCAAGTCGACCTGAACATCGCTGACCCCCTCGATGGCGCTGACCTCCTCGGTCACCGCCGAAACGCAGTGCTGGCAGACCATCCCAGTGACGACATACTCACTGATCGTGGCCGTGTCCCCCATGTCATGACCTCCTCGAGCTCGTTGCGGAGTCCGCGCGGTGCGTCAGGAGCGAACCAGCCGGGCGATGGCGTCGGCTGCTTCCTTGACCTTGACGCTGGCCTCGGCTTCATCGGCCGCGGCGTCGACCACGCAGGTGGCCATATGCTCTTCGAGCAAGACCAGCGCAAATGATTGCAGTGCCTTCGTGGCGGCCGAAACCTGGGTCAGGACATCGATGCAGTACTGGTCCTGTTCCACCATGCGTTGCAGACCACGAATCTGACCCTCGATCCGGCGGAGCCGTTTGAGGTAGGCGTCCCGGTCTTTGGTGTAGCTTGCCATTCGCTGCCCTCTCGTGACGCCTCCGAAATACCTCTACTAGGTATCAAATATACCCCCTGCTGGTATGTCATTGCCAACACCCGCTGCCCCGGTTCGCAGCCTCGGCAACACCTCGGCCCCGAGCCGGGCGATGTTTTCCCGGGTGCGTGCCGGGTCACCGGTGGTCTCGACCAGCAGCAGGTGGTGGCGAACCCCGGTGCGCCGCGCGGAGCGGGCAAGCACCCGCGCGCAGTCCTCGGGGCTGCCGATCGGGTGCAGCCGGCACAGCAGTTCGGTGTACGCGTGCGGGTCGCGCGGGGTGTGCGGCGCACCGTCGGCGCGCCGGTAGCCGGCCACCCCGGGGCCTAGCCAGCGGGGTAGCGCCGTGCGCACTTCGGCGAGTGCCTCGGTGCGGGTGTCTGCGACATGGGCCACTCCGGCGGCCAGGTGGCCGGGATCCCGCCCATCGGTCAGCGCTGCATAACGCGCGGTGAACGCGGCTTTCTCCGCGTCGTCGGCGTGCATGCCCAGCAGCATCGGAAGATGGCGTGCGGCCGCCACCTCGAGTCCGCCTTGCGAGGTCACCGCGGTGACCACCGGCGGGTAGGGGCGGGTCAGGGTAGCCGGCACCAGCGGCAAGGTGCCGGCTACCCGCCCGGTACGCAGTGTCTCGAGCAGGACGTCCAGCGTGGCCGGGTAGCCATGTTCCCAGCGGCCGAGCCCGGTACCGAACACGTCGAGGTCGACCCACGGTCCGCCCCGGCCAACGCCCAGCCGGAACCGGCCGCCGGAGAGTTGGTCGAGCAGTGCGACCTGCTCAGCAAGAGCGACGGGATGCACCGTGGACAGCACGCTCACCGCAGTGCCCACGGCTACTCGCGGGGTCGCTGCGAGCAGGTAACCGGCGAGCGTCACCGCCGAAGGGCACACCCCGTAGGAGATGAAGTGGTGCTCGGCAATCCACACCTCGTCGAACCCGGCCTCGTCGGCAGCCACCGCAGCGGCCACGGTGCCGTCGAGCACCCTGCCGTGGTCCTGGCCGGGATACTGCGGGGCCAGGAGAAACGCCCCGAACCTCACCGCAGCCCACACCTCACGCCAGGCCAGACCTCCCAGTACCCGTGCCAGGACCTACTCCGGGACAAGTACCACCCATACCGGGCCGGGCGCAAAGGTCAGCGGCGATCCATCCGGGAGGGTGAATGTAGTGATCGCCTCGGGGGCCGGGCGCGACCAGTTCCCGTCGAAGGCAAGGCCGTCCCGGAGCACAACCGCGCTACCGGCGCCCACGGTCGAAGCGAACGGTGAAGGTGCCCCGGAGGTGTCCCGGATCGGGGTGTCGCGCACAGCCACTCGCTGCAGCACCACGGTGGCCGCACCCGGCCGCGGACCAGAGGCCGAGGTGAGTGGCGCACCGTCCATCGATATCACCCACCTCGCTTCGGCAGGCACCCATTGCACCCCGATGTCGGTAGCCCGGTACCGGACGTTGGCCCCCGGTATGGGACGGCCGCCGGGCGGGGTAGGGCCGAAGCGGAACCCGATGTCCTGCGGCGGCGTGCCTCCCCGGCGCAGCAGGTCGGTGTTTCCGTAGAGATTGTGCGGCATCCGCCTAGTCCGGTCCCGGCGATAGCTGCCCCGCTGCCTGTCCTCCGAGACGTCGAGTACCGGAGCCTGCGTCAGCAGTTCGCCGACTTCGGCGGCAGCGCCAGAGAAGGCCAATGCGGGGCGGCCGAAATTGGCCAGCAGTTGCAGGTCGGTCAACCGGGTGCTGCGTACCGGCCCCACTACCGGCGGGAAACGGGACTGATAGATCGCGAGCAGCCGGCTGATGCCGCCCTCTACCGGCTCGACATAGACCAGGTCGGCAAGGGCGAGCCCGGTCTGCGGGCGGGACGGTGCGGCATTGTCGATCTTCACGCCGAGCACCGGCGCGCTGAGGTCGGTGGCCAGGCCGGTGAACGGTGACACCGGCGGCGGCTCGGGTGGGGGTTCGGGTAAGGGACTAGGCGGTGCGCTGCGGGCAATCGGCGAGTGCGGCGAAGCGGCCGTTTGGGACGGAGGCAGTGGCGCGGAACCCGAGGTGGACAGCAGCGCGGCGGAAAGCATGGTGACCAGCAGGACCGCAGCCAGCGTGCGTAGCACGTGCCCCCGCTGGCTCATGATCACGACCCTCCTCGCCGGCGCATGGTGCACGCTGAGTAACGCACTTCATACCAGCCGTAATCGGCGCAGGTGAAGCCCCGGCGGCCGATCACGATGATGTTCCATCGCCACAGCCTCCATGGACGCACAGTAGATTACTGAAGGTGATGGCGACTCCCCTGAATGTGGCACTCCGCTCGGAGGATGACAATGAGTCGCGTGCCGATTACGCTGGGGGAGATTGCTCAACGTCACCACCGGGGGCACCTAGTGAGCGTGAGCCACGGGCTTGATCGCGTCGAACCTTGGCGCGGCCTGGCGGCTCTGCACCCACGACGGTGGAGGCTGTGGGGCGAGCGGAGAGTCGTCCTTGCCTACGTCCTCACCGTGGACATCGTGGCGGTGGCGCTGATCCTCGGGGCGCTCGCGGCGATACCGGTTCACTCGGCGGATCTATTCCGGTTCGGCCTGCTCGTCGCGGGGGCGGTCGTCCATCATGAGGCGGTTCGCCAGATCGAGTTACTGCGGGAGCGGGCGGTCGGCAGTGGCCTGCTCCCGAACCTGAGGTCATTGTGGATCTTCGCGGCGGTGCTGTCGGTCCCGGTACCGCTGGTCTTCGCCCTGACCGTGGTGGTCTACCTGCACGCCTGGTATCGGACCGGCCCCGGCCGCCTGTACCGCACATTGTTCTCCGGCGCGACGATGGTGCTGGCGCCTGCCGCTGCTGTCGCGGTCCTGCAACTGGTGGGGCCCAACGGTTACCCGATCATCCCCGACGGCCTGCCGGGACTCGTCGCCCTGATCGGCGCCGGAGCCGCCTTCTGGCTGGTCAATTTCGGGCTGGTGGTCGGTGCCGTGATGATGTCCGACCCGCTGCAGCCAGCCCGTCAGGCCTGGGGCAACCCGAGCGATCAGGTCGTTGTCGCAGCCTCGCTCGGGCTGGGCATCGCGCTCGCCGCCATGCTGGCCTGGCAGCCGTGGCTGATCGCTGTCCTCATGATCACCGTGATCGCGCTGCACCGCGCCTTGCTGCTACCGCATTTCCAGCAGGCCGCCCGCACGGACAGCAAGACCGGTCTGCTCACCGTGGGGTTTTGGAATGAGGTGGCCGACCGGGAAATCGAACGGGCCCGCCGGCTCGGCGAGCCGCTCGGCGTGCTGATGCTCGACCTGGACCATTTCAAGTCGTTCAACGACCGGATGGGGCATCTCGTCGGCGATCAGGTGCTGCGTGCTGTTGCCGACGAGCTCCGCTCCGAGACCCGACCCTACGACCTGGTCGGGCGGTTCGGCGGTGAGGAGTTCGTGATCCTGCTGCCTGGGGTGGGAACCACCCAGATCGAGCACGTCGCCGATCGGATCCGGCTGCGCATCAGCCGGCTGAGCGTTTCGGTCCACGGACCACACGACCGGCCGGTCACGGTGAACGGTATCTCGGTGTCGATCGGGGCGGCGGTGTGCCCCGACGACGGCAACGAGCTCGACGGCCTGCTGCATGCCGCCGACGGCGCCCTGCTAGCGGCCAAGGCGGCCGGCCGCGACCGCGTCCGCCTCGCCAGCCACTGACCCGCGCCCTAGCTGAGACCCGATATGGAGACATGTCGGCCTAAAGAGTCCAGGATAGCCCCGACATGTCTCCATATCGGGCGGGAGGCTACCGGGGCGGGAGGTGTGATGAACGACGGGGGCGAGCTCGTTCGGCTAGGAACCACAGAGTTGCTGGGGCGGGCTTGTGCGGTGCGTGATGCGGTGCACGGCACTCGGGTGACCTACTCCCCCAAGGTGTTCCTGCCGCTGACCATGCTGTGCCGGGATCGCTGCGGCTACTGCACGTTCGCGCACGCCCCCCGCGCGGTGCCGTCGGCCTACCTGGAGCTTGACGAGATTGTGGCGATCGCGTCGCTGGGTGCACAGCTCGGCTGCCACGAAGCGCTGTTCACCCTCGGCGAGCGTCCCGAAGACCGCTACCCGCAGGCTCGGGGCTGGCTTGCCGGCCACGGGTACCGCAGCACGGTGGACTACCTCGTCGCCGCCTGCCGCGAAGTACTCGAGCACACCGGGTTGCTGCCGCACGCCAATGCCGGTGCGTTGTACCGCCATGAGCTGGCCGAGCTGCGCGAGGTGACCGCGAGCCAGGGGATGATGATCGAGTCGTTGCGCCCGGACCTGGCCGCCCACCGCGGCGCCCCGGACAAGCATCCGGATCGGCGGCTGGCCACCCTGCACGCCGCGGGTGAGCTGGCGATCCCTTTCACCACCGGGATCCTGGTCGGCATCGGCGAGACCGAGGCCGACCGGGTTACCGCGCTCGAGGCGGTCGCCGAGGCACACCGCCGGTACGGGCACGTGCAGGAAGTGATCGTGCAGAACTTCCGGCCCAAGGCGGGCACTGCGATGCGCCAGGTCCCACCTTGCCCACCGAAGGAGCACCTGCGGGCCATCGCGCTGGCCCGGCTGCTGCTGCCGCCCGAGGTGCATGTGCAGGCCCCGCCCAACCTCACCGATGATCCGGCGGGTGTGCTCGCTGCCGGCATCGACGATTGGGGCGGGGTCTCCCCCATCACCGCCGATCACGTCAACCCCGAGCGGCCCTGGCCCGCGCTGGACGAGCTGCGCACCGCCACCGAAGCGGCGGGGCACACCCTCGTACCCCGCCTGACCGTGTACCCGGAGTACGCGCTGGATCCGCAGCGGTGGCTGGACCAGGCGGTGCGCTTCGGTGTGCTGGACCGCTCCGACGCCGAGGGGCTCGGCCGCGACGATCCGGGCGCGGTGGTTCCGGAACGCGCGCCCCACGCCGTCAACGTCGGCGACGGCGCTGAGGTGACCCTAGCCGGGCGGCGCTCCACCGCCTGGTACTCCGGCACCGACGTCGCACCACCCGCGTTGCTGCCCGCACCGGCACGGGCCACCGGGGCGGTGCGTGAGGTGCTCGACGGGGTCCGCGCCGGGCAGCGTCCCGAACTCGACGAGTTGGTGACGCTGCTGTCCGCCCGCGGCCCCGAGGTTGCGGCCGTTGCCGGGCTGGCCGACGAGTTGCGGGTGGCAACCGTCGGCGACACCGTCACCTACGTGGTCAACCGCAACATCAACTACACCAACGTGTGCACCTTCCGGTGCCGGTTCTGCGGGTTCTCCAAGGGCAAGCTGTCGCTGAACCTGCGTGGCGCTCCGTACCTGCTCGAGCTGCCCGAGATCGTGGCGCGGGTACTGGAGGCGCAGCGCTGGGGCGCTACCGAGGTGTGCCTGCAGGGCGGGATCCACCCCAGCTTCGACGGCGACTACTACCTCACGGTGTGCCGAGCCATCCACGAGGCGGCGCCCGGGATCCACATCCACGGTTTCACCGCGCTGGAGGTCACTGAAGGGGCCCGGCGGCTCGGCGAACCGCTGGTCGACTACCTCACCCGGCTGCGCCAAGCTGGGCTCAAGTCATTGCCCGGCACCGCCGCGGAGATCCTCGACGACGAAGTCCGCGCGGTGCTGTGCCCTGACAAGATCACCACTGCGGAGTGGCTGGAGGCGCACCGGGTAGCGCACTCGGTGGGGCTACGCTCCAACGTCACGATGATGTTCGGGGCCATCGAGCAACCCGTGCACTGGGCCCGGCACCTGCTGCGTGCCCGCCACCTGCAGGAGCAGACCGGCGGGTTCACCGAGTTCGTCGGCCTGCCGTTCGTACACATGGCGACTCCGATGTACCTCAAGCGGGCGGCCCGGCGTGGGCCGACCTGGCGGGAGGTGCTGCTGGTGCACGCGGTTGCCCGGATCGCGTTCCACGGGTTGATCGACCACGTGCAGGCGTCCTGGGTGAAGCTCGGCGCGTCCGGTGCCCGCCAGCTGTTGCGGGCCGGGGTGGACGACCTCGGCGGCACACTGATGGACGAGAACATCAGCCGCGCGGCCGGTGCGAGCCACGGGCAGGGTCTGGACGAGGCCGGGTTCCGGGCGATCGTCGAGCCGCTCGGGCGGCCGCTGGCCCAGCGCACCACCCTCTACGAGCCGGTCCGAGCCGGGCAGGCGCCGTCAGTAAGCGGCGGCACTCTCAACTACCGGGCTTGCGACCCACCGCCATGAAGGATGCCACGGTCATCCAGGGTCGGGTCGGGAGCGCGTCGACACGCTCGAACGCGGCCGCCCACCTGCTCAGGTCCTTCGCGGTGGCGAGCCCGGCGGCAACCAGCGCATCCCGGGCGGCCCACGAAGGCGGCCGCAGTTGCGGCTGAACCCGATACACCGGTCCTCCGCTGCGGAAGGACTCCACCTGCAAGCCGGCTGTCTCGAGCAGGGCGCCGAGCGTCGGGCCGATGTCGATGTTGTTGCCGCGGGAGCGGTGCATCTCGATGTAGCGGGCGTTGAGGTCGGCGATGTCGGGGTCATCAGGATGCATCCGCATCGCGGCGCCATCGACGTCGACGAGATAGATCCCCCCACCGGGACGGGCAAGCTCGACGAGATGGGCGACTATCGCCGCCTCATGGCCGCCGTTGTGGGCCAAGACGTGGCGACACATCACCACGTCGTAGCTGCCCGGATCGAGCCCGGTGGCCGAGGCCTCACCCACCCGGACCGCTGCCTGGGGCAGACCGGCGACCTGCTCGCCGGCGGCGGTGACGGCACCGGAATCCAGGTCGACACCATCGGCCCTCCCGCCGTCGCCGACCTCCTCGGCGAGCAACCGCAGGATGGCCCCCGGTCCGCAACCGATGTCTGCCACCCGCGCGCCAGGCACAATCCCGGCAGCCGTCCACTGGGCTTGCTCCTCGGCGCGGGCGAACTCCGCCATCAGCCGGTAGCGTTCCCGCTCAGCCTCGGTGAGCCGCAGCGCGTAGGTCAACTCGATCTCTCCCCGTCCCGTCCGGCCCAGGCTAGGGCAGCAGGCCTGCCGTCATCCAGGGGCGTCAGTGGATGGGCGTGTGGTGGGCCCGGGGGGCCGGGTGTTCGTGGGGGGCGGGGCGTTCGTCGTGGTGGTGGGAGGTGGGGCGTCGGCGGTAGTCGTGGTGGTCGTCGGAGGAGGCGGGGGGCTCGTGGTCGTCGGAGGGGGCGGGGGGCTGGACGACGTAGGGGGCCTGGTCCAGCTGGTCCTCCAGCTCGTGGTCCAGGTGGTCGGCGGTGAGGTGGTGGGCACAGTTGCGCTCGCCTTGGGGCCGGTGCCCGCACCAGCGGGCGGCGCGGCTGGGGGGGTCCTACGGTCGGCCCCGCTGGAGTCGTCGTTACCCGAGTTCCCGTCGCTGCCGCTGCCGGCCTCCGGTACGGGGACAGGGATGTCCGGTACAGGAGCAGGGGCTGGGGCAGAAGCAGAGGTTGCGGGTCCCGAGGTCCCCGCGTCCGCCGGCGGGATGCTGCCGCTGCGGGAGCTCAGATACGGCACGGCCACCGCCCCCCCGGCCAGGACCAGGGTGAGCAGCCCCGCTGCGGCTACCTGCTTGGCCTGTCGCGACCTGGCCCAGCGCCGCTCGATGCCGGCAGCTTCGATGTCCGACGGGGCGACAACCAGGGTTGGCCGATGCGGTACCTCCCCTGGGGATCGCTCCGGGACGTCGAGCCCGGTGATCACGACGGTCGGCGCCTCCCGGTCCGCGCTTGCGGGCAGGACTTGGGTGTCCGCCGGGGCACCCGCGCTGGCAGTGTCGGATTCGACGGGCCCGGTCGGAAGCGCGAACAGGGCGGCTCCGAGCGCGATCGCAGCCGTGGGATCGGCGTCAATCGCGACCGGCCGACCGAGCTCGGCGGAGACGAGCTGCGCGACGAGCGGCACCCGTGAGGAACCACCGACCAGCAGCACCGCGTCAAGGTCCTCCGGACCGACGTCGGCTGAGCGCAGTGCCCGGCGCAGCGCCTCAACGGTCTCGGCCACCTGAGGGCGGATCAGATCCTCGAACTCGGCCCGGACCAGCCGTACCTGCGACTGGATCTCCGGGGCCAGTACCGAGATCGTCACCTCGGTATCAGCTGAGAGTGCTTCCTTGGCCTCGGTGCACTCGCGCCGCAGCCGAGCGGTCGCGGCAAGGGTGGCGGGATCCTCCGGATCGAGTTCGCTCAAGGCCGGGACCTTGGCCACAACGTGGGCGAAGACAAGTTCGTCGAAGTCCACGCCGCCTAGCCGGTCGATGCCCTCCGGGAGGCCCAGCACCGAGAACATCCCGATGCCGTCCTTGCGCACGACGGCCGCGTCGAATGTGCCACCGCCCAGGTCGTAGACCGCGATGGTGCTGCCGGTCGCGACCCGTTCCTGCATCGAGTAGCTCGCTGCCGCGGCCTCCGGCTCAGTGCGGAACATGACCTCCGAGAGTTCGGCCGCGCGCAGTGCATCGGCCATGATCCGGGTCTTGTACGTGCCCCAGCTGGCCGGATGGGTGATCGTGATGCCTTGGGCAGGTTCGCCCTCCCGCTCGGCGACCCGATCGACGACCCAGCGGACCACCATCGCAGCGATCTCGGTGGCGGAGTGCGGAACACCGCCGATCATCATCGGGACCTCGTCGCCGATGCGCCGCTTGAACTCGCGTACCACCCGGTCGGAATCGGTGACGGCACGCCGTTCGGCGGCCTCTCCAACCACCACCTGGCCGTCTTCGCTCAGGTAGACCACCGAGCTCACAGCAGCACCGCGGCTGCCCAGGGGGATCACCTCGGGGAGCGGACGCCGCCCGGCAGCCTCCCGACAGATGGCCGCGGCGGTGAAGGTGGTGCCCACGTCGATGCCGAGCCAGTAGCTCATCCTGGCGTGCCCCTATCCTCGTCTTGCGGTGCCGGAGGCCCAGAGCAGCGTTCGAACGTATCTAGCACGGGGCGCCAGGGCTCAACCCTCCCGGGCCTCAACCCAGTGGCCCCCAACTCCCTAACGCAGCCGACCGCGACCCGGGTGCGATCCCGTCGGCCGAGGCTGGGCCCTGCCCGCTGGCTGTGATCAACCCAGCTGTCCGCGGATCGCTCCCTTTTCGAACGCGGTCGAATGGACTTGGAGGTAGTAGGCGGCCGGATCATTGATGACCGCCTCGATCTTCTCCCGCGTGCTACGGACGCAGTCTTTGGCCGTTTCATCCCCAGCGAGGTTCTTGCCGTTGAAGAAATCGATCCAATGCGGGCCGTCACTGCCGCGGTGACCGGTGTGGAGATGGAAAGCGGTGACCTTACCGTCGAGTTTCTTCCATGTGATCTCGTAGCAGGCCGTCCCCTGTTGCGGGTCGAGATCGAGCCGAGCGGAACCCTGCCCGTCGGGGTCTGCGGGGGTCACGGACTCCTGGCCGGTCAGCTCAACGGAGAAGTGACGAACACCGTCCCGGTGCGCGGCGTTGACCTCATGTGCCAACGCATGGGTCGGCCCTACGAGCACGAGGATCGATGAGGCGGACGCCAGGCATGCTCCGACGCGTCCCATTGGCCGGACGCTTGTGCGGTGCTGCATCTAGGCCTGCCCTTCTCCCGGTTCCACTGCAGGGCTCGGAGTGTAAGGCACCAGCGTGAGCGTCTCATCACGTTGGGTAGCAGCAGCGCACCCGGTGGCCGCTGGCTGCCGGCCCGTGCTTCTAAGCTCCTGGGGTGAGCTACCCCGGGGGCGACCTGCGCTACCAGCTCGCACACGTCGGTGCGGAAGCCGTCCGCGCTGGGCTGGTGGTCGCATCGGGCGGTAACCTCTCGGCCCGCCAGCCGGGCTCCGGCCAGTGCTGGATCACCGCGGCCAACACCTGGCTGGACCGGTTGCAGCCCACCGAGTTCTCGCTGATCAGCATCCCGGACGGCGGGCTGCGTGGCGGGCATCCGAACCCGTCCAGCGAGTGGCGACTGCACACCGAGACCTATGCCCGACGCCCGGACGTCAACGCGATCGTCCACCTGCACCCGCAGACCAGCGTGCTGCTCACCGCGTTGGGCTACGGCATCGCGCTGACCACCACCGACCATGCGTACTACCTGCGCGAGGTCGCCGCCATCCCGTTCGACCAGCCCGGCACCGTCGAGCTCGCAGTAGCGGCCGCGGAGGCCGTGGCCGGTGGGGTCAACGCCCTGGTGCTCGGGCACCACGGCTGTTCGGTGCTGGCCGATTCAGTGGAGCTTGCGCACAAGCGGGCAGTCAACCTGGAGGAGGCCGCCCGCGCGACCTACGCCGCGCTGCTGCTCACCGGCGGGGATCCCAACCGGGTCCCGCAGGTGCCGGCGCGCTTCCTGGAGGCTGTCGGTCGGGGCGGGGCCTCGGTATGAGCACCGGCGACTCATCCGGCATGGTGGAAGGGTGCTGCCCACCGAGCCGTTGCGGTTGCGTCCGCCCCGTCACCTGGTGAGCCGTCGGGCGATCACCTGGTGGACCACCCAAGCTGCACTCAAGGTGACGGTCGTCCTGATCCCGCTGGCAATCGGCCTGGTCGGCTGGGTCGACGCGCGGTCGTGGCTGACCGGAGTCACCGTCGCGGTGGCCGTCCTCGGCCTCGGTTACGTGCTGGTGATGCCGCGGTGGCGATTCCGGGTGCACCGCTGGGAAACCACTGACGATGCCGTCTACACCTCGGCGGGCTGGATCAGCCAGCAATGGCGGGTCGCGCCGATGTCCCGGATCCAGACGGTGGACACCGAGCGCGGGCCGCTGCAACAACTGTTCGGGCTGGCCACCGTCACGGTCACCACCGCATCGGCGGCCGGCGCGCTGCGGTTGGCCGGGCTGGACCACGCGTTGGCCGTGGCCCTCGTCGAGCAGCTCACGGCGACCACGCAGGCGACCCCCGGGGACGCCACATGACACCGGTCTGGCAGCGCCTGGACCCCCGGATGCTCGCCGTCACGCCGATCCGCCAGCTCGCAGGGTTCCTGCCGGTGATCGCGTTGGTGCTGGTGGTCGGCGTCGGGCAGGACGTCGGCGGACGGGTCTACGGGTTGCTGGTGGGTGTGCTGCTTGTCGTGCTCGCTGGGGTGCTGCGCTGGTCGACCACCCGTTACCGGATTACCAGTGAGCGCGTCGAGCTGCGCTCGGGCTTACTGTTCCGCAATTCCCGGTCCGTTCCACGGGACCGGATCCGCAGCGTCGACGTCACTGCCGGGCCGGTGCACCGGCTGTTCGGGCTGTCAGTGGTCAAGATCGGGACCGGGGAGCGCACCGAGGGCGACGGGTCTCGCGAGCTGAGCCTGGACGCGGTGTCCACAGCCGAGGCTGACCGGATGCGGCAGCGGCTGCTGGAGCCCCTTGGCGTCGGTGACCCGGACGGCTCAGGCGCCACGGTCGGGTCGACCGCCACCGAGCTGGCCGCGCTGGACTGGTCGTGGCTGCGGTTCGCACCACTCACGACGTCCAGCCTGGTCGCGGTGGGCGCCGTCGCCGGGGCGTTCGGCCAGCTCGCGGGCGAGCTGGGCGCCGATATCACGAGTGTCGGCGGCATCCGCGAGCAGCTGAGCGACGCCCCGCTGTGGCTGGGCGTCTCCGCGTTCGCCGTGCTGGTGCTGGTGATCGCGCTGGTGGGCTCGGTACTGATCTTCGTCGAGGCCTGGTGGGGGTTCCGGCTGGTTCGTGAGCTGGGCGGGACCCTGCGGATTCGCCGGGGATTGCTCACCGCCCGGTCGGTGTCGCTGGAGGAGCGTCGAGTGCGCGGGGTCGAGGTGATCGAGCCGCTGCTGCTGCGGATCGGGGGTGGGGCGCGCACCATCGCCGTGGCCACCGGGTTGGGAGGCGGCCACAGCTCCCTGCTGCCGCCCGCACCGCTTGACGAGGCGCATCGAGTATCGGGGGCGGTGCTTACTGAGCACCCCTCCCCCACCCGCACGTCGTTGCGCAGGCACCCGCTCGAGGCGCTGCGGCGGCGGCTGGTCCGCGCGGTGCTGCCGGTGCTGGCGGTATCTGCCGTGCTGTGGCTGGCACCGGCGCCAGCCTGGGTGGCGTGGGCGACGCTGGGCCTGCTGCCGGTGACGGTGCTGCTCGCGCTGGACTCCTATCGCAACCTGGGGCACGCGCTCACCAGCCGCTATCTGGTCACCCGGCACGGAGCGGGAGTGCGCGCCACGGTGGCCCTGCAACGCTGCGGGGTGATCGGCTGGACGGTGTCGCAGTCGTTTTTCCAGCGCCGAGCCGGGTTGGTCACCGTGACCGCGACCACCGCAGCCGGGGGCGGCGCCTATCACGTGATCGACGTCCGGACCGCCGACGGGCTGGCCGTCGCCGAGCACGCCGTGCCGGGATTGCTCACGCCGTTTCTGAATCACGACGTGGCGGCGCCGTCCGCGCACTAGGCTCACAGTTGTGAACGACCGTTTGGTATGGATCGACTGCGAGATGACAGGGCTGGACGCCGGCAAGGACGCGCTGATCGAGATCGCCGCCTTGGTCACCGACGGCGAGCTGCGAGTGCTCGGCGAGGGCGTCGACGTGGTGATCCACGCCGACGACGCCGCGCTGGACTCGATGCCTGAGGTGGTACGCGAGATGCATGCGAAGTCCGGCTTGACCGAGGCGGTGCGCCGGTCCACCGTGAGCCTCGCCGAGGCCGAGCAGCAGGTGCTGGCCTACGTCCGCACCTGGGTGCCCGACGCTCGCTCGGCGCCGCTGGCCGGCAACTCGGTGGCCACCGACCGGGCCTTCCTCGCCCGCGACATGGTCGAGCTGGATGAGCACCTGCACTACCGGATGGTCGACGTGTCATCGATCAAGGAGCTGTGCCGGCGCTGGTACCCGCGGGTCTACTACGCACAGCCGGCCAAGGGTCTGGCACATCGGGCGCTCGCCGATATCACCGAGTCCATCCGCGAGCTGGCGTACTACCGGCGCACCGTGTTCGTACCCGAACCCGGCCCGAGCTCCGAGGAGGCGCAGGCAGCGGCTCAGGCCGTCGTCGATCAGATGCCCGGCCGGTGACTGCGGCCCGGCGCCCGATATCATGGTCAGCAGTGCTGGTGTAGCCGGCGCGTGGTGGGTGTAGCTCAGCTGGTAGAGCACCTGGTTGTGGTCCAGGGGGCCGCGGGTTCAAGTCCCGTCACTCACCCCATGCCGTTGCCCCGCCGTTCGGTCGCCGGCGGAGACTGTTAGTGTCTCCGCAGTGCCGAGCGGTTGGGCGCAGCGGTATGCGCCGCTAGCTCAATCGGCAGAGCAGCTGACTCTTAATCAGCGGGTTGGGGGTTCGATTCCCTCGCGGCGCACAATCACTGCAGGTCAGAGCCCTAGGGCTCTGCGCTAGTACCCTTCCGAGTGATCGAACTTGACGGAAACTCGTCGGAAACCTCACTCGGGAGGTTCTGGTGGCTCGTCCCCCGCTCGCCCTCGGGCACCACGGAACGGTGAAGCTGACCCGCGACAGCGGCCAGTGGGTGGCCCGCTGCCGGGTCCGTGATCTCGACGGCGTCACGCGCCGCGTCGCCCGCTGGGGGCCGACCCGCGCAGCGGCCCAGCAAGCCCTACAAGAAGAGCTGCGCGGCCGCCGCGGTGAGCGCACCGAGGTGCTTCGGCCCAACTCCCGGTTCCGCGACGCGGCCGAGATCTACATGGGCAAGATCAAGGTCC
>JBQTHE010000060.1:0-31878 GCA_052390115.1 Pseudonocardiales bacterium
ACCGGCATGGCCGGTGGCAGCGCTGAGGGCGGTGCTGGGGCAGCCGACTGCGGCGCAGTCGTGCAGTGCCGCCGCGCGATCACGTGATCGGGTGCGGTGCCGTCGGCAAGGGAGGGGTGGCCAGAACGCGGCCACCCCTCCCTAAATGTGTGCGTTAACGTGCCGCGCCACGTGAACTCGACGAGACCGACATGTGGAAGGACTTCGAATGTCGGCCACGTCGAGTTCACGGACTGGGAAAACGCCTGGCTGGGGGCGCTGGCTGACTAGTCGGAAATCGGCCTGGTGGCTAGGTGGTGGTGCACGAAATTTTAGGTGGCGAATGCATGTTGTCATGGGACCTCTTGCTGACCAGGGTGGAGTTAAGCCGATTCGGCGGTGACGACGATGAGGTGTTCTGTTCCGGCCCATTGGGGCCCTGTTGAGGAGGAATTTGAATGTCTGGACTGAGCTTTGCTGAGATCGACGGCCAGCACGTGGAGCTGCTCCCCGCACGTACTGTCCTGTCCCTGTTCAGCGCCGGTGGCTGCTGCAAGGGCGGCGGGGGCGACGGCGGAACCGGCGGCGCCGGCGGCAGCGGCCAGGGTGGTCTTGGCGTTAACCTCTTGAACATCAACGCGCTGGGCACGCAGACCAACAGCGCCGCTAACGGCGCCGGCGGTGCCGGTGGCAGCGCTGACGGCGGTCGCGGCTGAGCAACGGCGGCTGGCTTGAGGTGAAGCCGGTAATCGCCTGCGGTGCCTTCGGCAAGGGAGGGGTGGCCAGAAATGCGGCCACCCCTCCCGCAACGCGAGCGGCTGTCAGTAGCGGCCCGCACTGCGTCGCCGCGCGGGTACATCAGCCAGTGGCGCAGCGACCCCAAGCGGACACCAGAGCAGGTGACATGACGGCAAAAGACGGGTCCGCGCAGAGAGCCAGCGCCGCTGCAACGTCATCGTCATCGATCAATCCCGCCGCGACCATCGCTGTCCGCACCCGCTCGATGGTCAGCGTGAAAAATCCCATCTCCGGGGTAGCACCCCGAAGCATCCGGTTCCGCGCCTCACAGCCGACATCAACCAGACCGTGCTCAAGGAACAGCACCGGAAGGCACCGCCCGAACATCGGCGCGAAACCGGCCGAGGCGAGGAACTCCTGCACGGCAACCAGGACTGCCTCGAACACCGCGGACGGGGTGATCTCATGCCGGGTTGACCAGTCACCGGCCTCCACAACCAACCAACCCCCCGGCCGAACCCAACCCGCGAGCCGCTTCATCGCACCGGCGGGGTCAGGTAGGTGCTCGATGACGAGCCGGGTGTGCACCAGGTCAAAAGGATCACCAGGGCGGTCATCAACCGTGAGGTCGTGTTGCAGCACCTGCAGGTTCGGCGCCTCGTCGGCTTTTAGGTAGCCGGGATCCAGGTCCGTAGCGACCACCTGCCCAGTGTCGCCCACCCGATCGGCGAGCCACTGTGCCAGTGACCCGCCACCAGCGCCGACCTCCGCGCAGCGCCAGCCCGGACCGGCACCCAACCGGGACAGCACGTCCCTACTGACCAGGTCAGCGGCGGCCTCGATACCGGCCAGTCGCTTCCGCTCGTGATCCCACTCCTCGGCGAACACGTACGTCATTGCCGCTCCTCCTCAAGCGGTCCGTGCTTGCAGAACGGACCCCTCGCGCCCGGGTAGATCTGATCGCACCGAAACCAGATCGTCGCATGGCTGATCTTGCTTGACCACCGCCCCGGTGCCGGTCTCCGGGAGGGTAGGGAGAGGGAGGGTTCCGCAGTGAGTCACGGGAAGTGGGCGAGGGGGGAGTTGAACCCCCACGTCCTTACGGACACACGGACCTGAACCGTGCGCGTCTGCCATTCCGCCACTCGCCCGAGTGACGGCGGCAGCCTAGCACGCACACTCCAACATCGGAGATGTAGCCGACCCTGCCCGCTGGCACTGCCGGATACGATCGGGGGAGCCTGACGCAGCAGGTCCCCAGGCAGAAGCTGTGAGAGGAGGTCGCCATGGGCAAGGTGCAACGGTTCGAGCGCCGGTTGCAGGGTATGGTTGGCGACGCCTTTGCCCGGGTCTTCGGCGGTAGCGTGGTGCCGCAGGAGGTGGCCCAGGCGCTCCAGCGTGAGGCCGACGACAACGCACGTCCGCTCGCGGGGGGGCGGGTGCTCGCGCCCAACCGTTATACCGTCACACTCGGGGCGACCGACCACGACCGGCTCGCAGGCGACGAGCAGCGGGTAATCCGGATGCTCAAGAGCTGCATCCAGGGTCATCTCACTGAGCAGTCCTGGGATATCTACGGAGACGTGGTGGTGGCTCTGGAGCGGTCTGAGTCGCTGCACACGGGACAGTTCCGCACCAGCTCGTCTGTTGACCCCGACGCACCGCAACCTCGTACTGCAGGAGACCGAGCCATGAGCCAGCAACAGGGCGAGCACCCCGAGGACGGCCAGCGGGGTCGGTACGCTCCACAACGGGGCTACGACCAGGGCCAGGGCGGCCACGACGCCAACCCGAATTACGGCCAGCCGTACGGCTACGGGGCCCAGTATCCCCAGGACCAGGGTCCGCCGAACCAGAACTATGGCAACCAGAACTATGGGGGCCAGAACTACGGCAACCAGGGCGGCGACGACCAGGACCATCGCCACTACGGCTATGACCAGGACCAGGGCTATGAGCGGGGTTATGACCAAGGGGGCTACGGCTCCGGCTACGGCCAGGGCCACCTCGCCCCCGACCAGGGCCACCAGCCGACCTACGGGGACCAGAACTACGGCCAGTACGGCGGCGCGCCGCCGGGGTACGGGTACGAGCAGGGCGGGTACGGCGCTGACCAGAGCTACGGTGCTGATCAGGGCTACCCCACCCAGGGCTACCTGCCTCCCGCGGTGCAGGCCGGACCTCGCCAGCTGATGGCCTCGCTCACCTTGGACGACGGGTCGAACCGCCACTATCAGCTCATCGAGGGCGCAACGGTGGTGGGTCGTGGCCAGGAAGCGCATTTCCGGCTGCCGGACACCGGCGTGTCCCGGAAGCACTTGGAGATCAACTGGGACGGCTGGACAGCGACGCTTGCCGACCTCGGGTCCACCAACGGCACGACGGTCAACGGAACCCCGGTACAAACCTGGCAGCTCGCCGATGGCGACGTGGTCCGGGTCGGACACTCTTCGCTCGTCTTCCGTACCCAGGGTTGAGCCGAACTACCTAGCGGAGACGACCAGAGCGTGCCGGAGCTGGTGCTGCACCTGACCAGAGTGGGCTTTCTCCTCCTGCTCTGGCTGTTCGTCGTCGCAGCGCTGCGGATCGTGCGGTCCGACCTGTTTGCGGCGTCCGGGCTGCGCGCCAGCCTTCCGATGTCGCGCCGCGGTGCCCGCCTGGAGCGCAACCGGACAGCCCGCCAGCTGGTGGTCACCGCCGGTGGGCTGGCGGGTACCCGAATCTCGCTCGACGGCAGACCCATCCTCATCGGGCGGGCCGACGACTCGACCCTGGTGCTCGATGACGATTACGCATCCACCCGGCACGCCCGGCTCGGGCTTCAAGGCGGGGACTGGTTTCTGGAGGATCTGGGCTCCACCAACGGCACCTACCTGGACCGAGCTAAGGTCACCGGACCTACCCGGGTTCCACCTGGAGTCCCGATCCGTATCGGCAAGACGGTGATCGAGCTGCGCTCATGACTCTGGTCCTCCGCTACGCAGCCCGAAGCGACCGCGGCCTGGTCCGGCAGAACAACCAGGACGCGGTCTACGCGGGGCCGCGCTTGCTGGCGTTGGCTGACGGGATGGGTGGTCACGCGGCCGGCGAGGTGGCGTCCAAGGTCGTCATCGCGGCATTCGCCCCGCTGGACGACGACGAGCCCGGCAACGACCTGCTGGACCAGCTCCATGAAGCCACCCTCGCTGGTAACGCCGCGATCAGCGAGCTGGTTCGGGAGGACCCGGAACGGGAGGGCATGGGCACCACGCTGACCGCGGTGCTCTTCGCCGGAAACAAGATCGGCCTGGTCCATGTCGGCGACTCCCGTGCCTACCTCATGCGCGACGGTGCGCTCAGCCAGATCACCCACGACGACACCTTCGTCCAGTCGTTGATCGACGAGGGTCGGATCTCCGAAGACGAGGCCAGCCACCATCCGCAACGTTCGCTGCTGCTCAAGGCGCTCACCGGGCACGAGGTGGAGCCTTCGCTCACCGTCCGGGAGGCTCGTGCCGGGGACCGCTACCTGCTGTGCTCCGACGGGCTGTCCGGGGTGGTCAGCATCGAGACCCTCGCCGAGGGGCTGACCCTCCCCGATCCGCAGGCCTGCTCCGACCGGCTCATCGAGCTGGCGCTCAAGGGTGGTGGACCGGACAACATCACCTGCATCGTGGCCGACGTGGTGGACGTCGAATACGGCGAGGACGCGCCTATCATCGGCGGGGCTGCGGGCGACGGCGTCGAGGAACCGCAGCCGGACTCGGCCGCAGCCAGGGCCGCGACGACCACACTGCCACGCCCGGAGCCCAAACGGATCGAACCCGCGACACCCGACCCCGAGCTGCGCCGTCGCAAGCAGCGGCGCACGCTGATCGGTCTGGTGGTGCTGGTCGTGCTGCTCGGTGCCGTCACCGGGATCGGTTCGATCTTGGTGCTCGGTCAGTACTATGTGGGAGCCACCCGCAGTGGCGAGGTGGTGGTCTTCCAGGGGGTCCGGGGCCAGGTCTTCGGCCTGCAGTTACACACCCGGGCCGAGGGCAGCTGCCGGGAGGGTGTGCGACGCTGCGAGACGATCTTTCTGCAGGGCCTGCAACCGCATGTCCGCACGGACGTGCGGCGAGGGATGATCAGCAACAACGGGCTGGACGGGGCTCGCGAGATCATCGGCCGGCTGCGCACCAATGATCTGCTGCCACCGTGCCCGCGGGCCGGCGCCGTGACGGGTACTTCAGAGCAACCGTCCTCGCCTTCCCCGCCTACCATCACGACCGCGCCGGGTCAGCCTGATGGCGGGCAGGCCCTTGGCGGGCAGACTGGTCAGCATCCCGAACCCGAGACCACCGGCACGCCGATTCCGGAGCAGCCCGCGGAACCCGGAGTGGACTGCCGGATGGTGGGCTGACTGATGGTCGCCCCAGTACCCATCCCGGACCAGGACGCAACCCCCGCGCCGCCGACCAAGCGCGGTCTTGAGCTGGTCATGCTGGCCTTCGCCACCATCGTGGTGACCACTGCGCTGGTGCTGGTGGAGCTCAACCAGCAGCAGGAAGTATCCCGCTCACTGCTTTACTACGGCGCCGCCTACCTAGCCCTGTTCGGCACCGCCCATATCGCGGTGCGGTGGCTGGCGCCCTACGCCGACCCGCTCATCCTGCCCTGCGTCGCCCTGCTCAACGGGCTGGGGCTGGTGCTGCTCCACCGGCTCGATCTGGCCGATGCGACGGAGGCCGCCGCGGTCGGCGACCCGGTGCCGGCCGGCAACGTGCCCTATCAGATCGCCTGGACCGCGCTCGCCCTGGCGCTGTTCGTGGCGGTGCTGGTGCTGGTGCGCGACCACCGCATGCTGGCCCGCTACGGCTACACCTGCGGGCTGGTCGGGCTGGGGCTGCTGGCCCTGCCCGGCCTGCTGCCCAGCGCGGTCTCCGAGGTCAACGGCGCGAAGATCTGGCTGCGGTTCGGCGGGTTGGGGATCCAACCGGGTGAGTTCGCCAAGATCCTGCTGATGATCTTCGTTGCCGCGTTCCTGGTGGCCAAGCGGGACCTTTTCACCACTGCGGGCCGCAGCGTGCTGGGCATGGAGTTGCCCAGGGCCCGAGACCTCGCCCCGCTGCTGATGGCCTGGGGATTCTCGCTGGGTGTCCTGGTGCTCGAGAAGGATCTCGGGACCTCTCTGCTGTTCTTCGGCATCGTGCTGGCGCTCATCTACATCGCCACCGAACGGGTTGCCTGGCTGGTGATCGGGCTGATCTTCTTCGTCGGCGGTGCGATCGTCTCGGGGATGCTGTTCTCGCACGTGCAACGCCGGGTGACCGCCTGGCTCGATCCGTTCTCCGACTATGACGGCGCTGGCTATCAGATGGCGCAGTCGCTGTTCGGGCTGGGTACCGGCGGGGTGTTCGGTACCGGGCTGGGTGCCGGCCGTCCGGACCTGGTGCCCGCAGCGCACACCGACTTCATCACCGCCGCGATCGGCGAGGAGCTTGGTTTCGTCGGGCTGGCCGCGGTGCTGTTCACCTACCTGCTGGTGGTGATGCGGGGGATGCGCACCGCGCTCACCGTCCGGGATACCTTCGGCAAGCTGCTTGCCGCCGGGCTGTCCTTCGCAGTAGGCCTGCAGGTGTTCATCGTCGTCGGCGGGGTGACCAAGTTGATCCCGTTGACCGGCCTCACGGCGCCGTTCCTGTCCTACGGTGGATCCTCGCTGCTGGCCAACTACATCCTGGTGGCGCTGCTGTTACGGATCTCCCATGCGGCGCGGTCGTCGGCGGCCCCGGCCGCGCCGCGCAAGCCGGTAGCCCCGCTGGCCGAGGCGCGCACTGAGATGGTGAGGCGCCCGTGAACACACCGCTTCGACGGGTGGCGCTGGCCGTCATGGGCATGATCGTCCTGCTGCTGGCCAACGCCACTTACATCCAGGTGGTCAGCGCTGACACCTATCGCACCGACCCGCGCAACCGGCGGGTGCTGCTCGACGAGTACAGCAGGCAGCGCGGGAAGATCGTCGCCGGCGGGCTGTCGGTGGCCAGCTCGGTGGAAACCGGCGGCCAGCTGCGCTTCCAGCGCACCTACCTCGACGGCCCGATGTACGCCCCGGTCACCGGTTACTACTCGTTGCGCTACGGCGCGGGCGGCATCGAGAACGCGATGGACTCGATGCTCAACGGCTCCGACGACCGGCTGTTCGTACGGCGGCTCTCAAACCTGGTCACCGGCCAGACGCCTACTGGGGCCAGCGTCGAGCTCACCGTCAACCCGGTTGTCCAGCGGGTGGCCTACGAGCAGCTGACCCGCCGTGGCTACACCGGCGCGGTGGTAGCGATCAAGCCCAGTACCGGCGAGATCCTCGCGATGGCTTCGACCCCGTCCTACGACCCGAACCGGCTGTCCGCGCACGACGGTGCGGAGCAGGAGGCTGCTTGGAACGAGGCAACCTCGGCCCAGCGTGGCGCCCCGCTGACCAACCGTGCGGTCGCGTCGATCTACCCGCCGGGATCGACCTTCAAGCTCGTAGTCACCGCGGCCGCGCTGGAGAACGGTAAGGCCACCCCGAACAGCCCGCTCACCGCGACGCCCGCATTGCAGTTGCAGGACACCTCGACGCTGCTGCGCAATTTCGCCGACAACCGCTGCGGCCAGGGGGACACCGCTACCCTCAAAGAGGCGTTGGTGCGTTCCTGCAACACCGCTTTCGCCCAACTGGTCGCCACCGTCGGCGAGAACGACCTGCGCAAGCAGGCCCAACTGCTCGGTGTCGGGCAGCCGGATCTCACCATCCCGATCCTGGTGTCACCGTCCACCCTGGGCGATATTCCCGATGTTCCCGCCTTGCAACAGTCCGGCATCGGGCAGCGTGATGTGGCGCTCACCCCGTTGCAGAACGCGATGATCGCCGCGACGATCGCCAACGGGGGAAGCCGGATGAAACCCCAGATGGTTCGCAACATCCTGGCACCGGACCTCTCCGTCCTGGACGGGTTCGCCCCCGAGCTTGCCGAAACGGCGATGTCGCGCTCCACTGCATCCCAGCTCCGCGACATGATGATCGCCGCCGAGAACACCTACAGCAACGACGGTAAGATCAGCGGCGTCAGGATCGCTGCGAAGACCGGCACCGCTGAACACGGTGCCGACCCCAAGAACACCCCGCCGCACGCCTGGTATGTGGCTTTCGCGCCCGCCGACGATCCGCAGGTGGCGATCGCGGTGCTGGTAGAGGACGGGGGAGATCGGGACCTCGAGGCAACCGGTGGGTCCCGGGCCGCGCCGATCGGCCGAGCGGTCATCGGCGCGGCCTTGCAGGGAGGTCGCTGATGACAGGTCGCAAAATGGTGGCCGTATGACTTTGACCAGCGGTCAACTGCTAGCACAACGCTACCGGCTGGGCCGGCGCATCGCCGTCGGCGGGATGGGCGAGGTCTGGGAGGCTGCCGACACCCGGCTGGAGCGCCAGGTTGCCGTCAAGGTGCTCAAGCCGGAGCTGTCCGGCGACGCAGAGTTCCGGCACCGCTTCCACACCGAGGCCCGGATGACCGCGTCGCTGAACCATCCCGGCATCGCTGCGGTGCACGACTACGGTGAAGCGGCGGGTGATCCAGACTCGACCCACCCTGGCGCCTATCCATGGGCCTACCTGGTGATGGAGCTGGTCGCCGGAGATCCGTTGGCCGCAATCCTCATGCGGCAGCCGCGGCTGGGTGCCGACCGCACGATGGACATCCTTGGGCAAGCCGCCGAGGCGCTGCAGTCGGCGCACGGGCGTGGTCTGGTGCACCGCGACATCAAGCCGGGCAACATCCTGATCACTCCCGCCGGGGCGGTCAAGCTCACCGACTTCGGCATCGCCAGGGCCATCGACGCGGCCCCGGTCACCCAGCACGGGATGGTGATGGGCACTGCCCACTACATCGCCCCGGAGCAGGCCGCCGGAGACGCGGCCGGGCCGGCTTCCGATGTCTACTCACTGGGCGTGGTGGGTTATGAGTGCCTCGCCGGGAAGCGCCTTTTCCTGGCCGACAACGCGGTCACCGTCGCGATGATGCACATCCGCGACCGGCCACCCCCGCTGCCACCCGATGTGCCCGCTGGGGTCCGCGCGCTGATCGAGACCGCGCTGGTCAAGGACCCGCGGCAGCGTTACGGCACCGGCGGTGAGTTCGCCGCTGCCATCGCCGCGGTCCGAGCCGGGCAGCAGGCGCCGCTGCCGGTGGGAAAGGCCGCCGGCAGCCCCGACCGCACCAGCGTGACTGAGAGAATGATCGCAGGCCACCCGCCACCGACCGCGCTGCTGCCGCACTACCTGCAGCGCTACCCCGGACAGCGCGGTGGACCGAGAATCGCGATGGCCCTGGTCGGCGTGCTCGCCCTGGTGCTTGGCGGCTACCTGGTCAACGAGGCGCTGCAGGCCGGCACCACGGTCCCGCAGGCAGGTACCACCGACGATCGCGCGGTGCCTGCTGCGCCGGTAGTACCCGAGCCCGCAATACCCCAGCCCTTCCAGCCGGTACCGACCGAGGAGCAGCTGTCACCGGAGCCGAACGACTCCGACAACGCCCCCGGCGACAGACAGCTGCTGCCGGGAGTGCTCATCGTTCCGACCGACTACTGGGGCGAACGAGCCAGCGACGCGGTGATTACCGCCAAGTCCCAGGGCCTGGTGCCGCGGGTGGTGGACGAAGACGGGGAGCAGGTCGACCGGGACTGGCGATCGCGGTGCCGGGTGACCAGCGTCCGCCCGCTGGCAGGCTTCGTTGCGCCCGGGTCGACCCTCGAGCTGACCTGTAGGAGGGTGAGGTGAGCCGTCGACCCCGATCGGGTGACAACCGGTCGGCGGGCATGATGGGGCCGGACAGCGAGGAGTCGGGGGCCACGAACGAGGAGCAGGACGGCCGAGGAATGACCACTCGCCGACTACTGTCGGAGCGTTACGAGCTGGGCGAGACGCTCGGCTACGGGGGTATGTCCGAGGTGCACCGTGGTCGCGACGTCCGGCTCGACCGCGACGTAGCGGTCAAGGTGCTGCGTGCCGACCTCGCCCGCGACCCTCAGTTCCAGCACCGCTTCCGCCGGGAGGCGCAGAACGCCGCGGCGCTGAACCACCCGGCGATCGTTGCGGTGTACGACACCGGGGAGACGGTGTCCGAGTACGGCCCGCTGCCCTACATCGTGATGGAGTTCGTCGAGGGCCGGACGTTGCGTGACATCGTCAAGACCGAAGGTCCGATGGACGAGCAGCGTGCGATGGAGACGATGGCGGACATCTGCGCTGCCCTGGACTTCAGCCACCGCAACGGCATCATCCATCGTGACGTCAAGCCGGCCAACGTGATGATCACGACTGCCGGCGCGGTCAAGGTGATGGACTTCGGTATCGCCAGGGCGTTGGCCGACGGGCAGGGCGTGACCCAGACCGCCGCAGTGATCGGCACCGCCCAATACCTGTCCCCGGAGCAAGCCCGCGGGGAGATGGTGGACGCCCGGTCGGATGTCTATGCCGCAGGCTGCGTGCTCTACGAGCTGACCACCGGGGATCCTCCGTTCACTGGTGACTCCCCAGTCGCGGTGGCCTACCAGCACGTCCGCGAGGACCCCACCCCGCCATCCCACCAGAACCCCGAAGTGTCGGCGGCAATGGACGCCGTGGTGCTCAAAGCGATGAGCAAGAACCCGGCAAACCGCTACCAGTCCGCTGCCGAGATGCGTACGGACCTGGTCCGCGTGCTATCCGGGCAGCGGCAGCTGGCGCCGATGGTGATGACCGACGCCGACCGCACCGTCATGCTCGACGCCGGTCCCACCGTAGCCATCCGTCCCAGCCGGCGCCGTCCGGAGCCCGGCGGTGGACCGCCGGAGGAGGGGCGGTCGGGGCGGGGTCTCTGGGTCCTCACCACGGTCGTGGTCGCCGCCCTTGCCGCGCTGTTCCTGCTGCTGTTCACCGACCTGTTCGTCGGCGGACCCGAACCGGTCGCGCTGCCCAACGTGCTCGGCGAGCCGGTGACGAATGCCGAGCAAACCCTGCACGCCGCCGGCTTCTCGACCGAGGTCGTGCGGGTGGAGTCGACTCCGCAGGACCTCGATCGCGTGGTGGCGATGAACCCCGTAGGTCAGGCACTGCCGGAGACGACGATCCGGCTGGACGTCGGCGCTGGGCCGGCCGAGGTGGAGGTGCCCAACCTGCTCGGACTGGACCGCGCGCAGGCCCAAGCCTCCCTGCAACAGGTGGGTCTGGTGCTGTCCCCCGACCAGCGCCAGGAGGTCGTGCAGGACGATAAGGATGTCGGCCGGGTGGTCGCCCAGGATCCACCTGCCGGGGGGCGGCTGGCCAAGGCGAAAGCGGTGGTCATCACCGTCGGTGTGCCGCCGGAAACCGTGGCCGTGCCCGACGTCGTCGGCACCAACATCGACCAGGCGCAGCGTAATATCACCGGAGCTCGTCTCACCCCGCAGATCCAGGAGGTGGATTCCAGCGAGGCGAAGGGTCAGGTCCTGAAACAGAACCCAGCCGGAGGCACCGACGTCAAGGTAGGCACTACGGTGGCCCTGACGGTGTCCCGAGGCAACCAGCTCCAGATGCCCGACCTGCGGGGGCAGACCCCCACCCAGGCACTGAACACGCTGCGCCGGCTCGGCTTCACCGGCACCCTGCAGCAGGTCAGCGCTCCGACGAACGACCCGAATCTGGTGGGCCGAGTCCTCGATCAGGACGTGCCGGCAGGTACCGGGTTCGCTCGTGACCAGACCATCACGATCACCGTCGGGCAGGACAGTTCATCCAGCACCACGACCTCACCTGACGGCAACGGGGGAATCTTCGATCTAGATCCACCATCCTCCGGCCCCAGCTAACCCCGCGTGTCCGGCCCTGGTGCCCGGTGTGTCCGGCTCTGGTGCCCGGTGTGTCAGGCGTCAGCGCACCACTGCGGCCGAGGCCAGCTTGCGCATCCCAGCCTCCAGCTCGGCCACTCGCGTCTCGGGCACTTCGGCACCCGCGATCCGGAGCCAGTTCGCCAGTAGCCGGTGCCCGCCGTCGGTCAGGACCGATTCGGGGTGGAACTGCACCCCGTACACCGGGAGTTCCCGGTGCCGCAGCGCCATCACGACTCCCGACCCGGTGCGGCCGGTGACCTCAAGCTCGTCCGGAATGGTCTCGGGTAGGACGGTCAGCGAGTGATAACGGGTGGCCACGAACGGCTGCGGCAACCCGGCCAGCACGGCGACACCGTTGTGGTGCACCACAGAAGTCTTGCCGTGCAGCAGCTCCGGCGCTCGCGCCACGGTGGCACCCCAGACCACCCCGATCGCCTGGTGCCCCAGGCATACGCCCAGTACCGGACGGCCCTGCTCGGCGCAGTCCCGGACGATGTCCATGCTCGCGCCGGCGCGTTCGGGGGTTCCCGGTCCGGGGCTGATCAGCACCCCGTCTACGGAGCCGACGTCGCCGGCTTCGACCGCGTCGTTGCGCCGCACCACGCACTGGGCACCCAACTGTGCGAGGTACTGCACGAGGTTGTAGACGAAACTGTCATAGTTGTCGATCACGAGGATGCGCACGTCGGCCAGCTTAGGGCGTCGGGCGTAGGTGGTGAGGCGTGCTCAGCCCGTTGTCACTTCGTTGAACGGCAGCCGGGGCTCCACCCACGGGAATACCACGAGTAGCAGTAGCGTGACTATTGATGCTACGAGCATCAGCACCTGCAGCACGCGCACCGCGCGCGACCCGGGCAGGTGCCGCCAGATCCAGCCGTACATGAGAGTTCTCCTCACGCGCTAGCGGTCAGCTCGGCGGGCCGTTGACCTGCGACCTTCGGGTACTGAGCGACCAGGATGCCGTGCACGATGAGCCGCTGCCGGTTGGAGAACTGCGGGTGACACGTGGTCAGCGTGATCAGCTCGACGTCCCGTTTAGCGGGCGAGCCGGGCTGGCCGGGCACCGGATCGATCACCTCGGTCTGTGAGGGCAGCACGATCGCCTTACCCACCACATCCTCGTAGCGACCGGTCAGCGGCTCGACGCCTTGGCACTGCGGCTGGGTTGCCTTGCCGGCGGCCCAGCCGGCGGACTCCTCCCGTAGCGGCAGCACCCGGTAGACGAACCAGCGGTCGACCGTCTCCACCACGATGGCGTCGCAGGACGACAAGAGATCCAGCGAGTTGAAGGGCGCGCCCTTGCCGACCCGGTGCCCGGCCACCGCGAAATTGCCCGGTTGACCGGGCAAGGCGGTGCCCTGGTAATGGCCGGGGCCGACCGCCAGGGTGTCCGGGTCAGTGCCCTCCAGCACGGTGAACACGAAATCGGACCCGAACGAAGGCACGTACAACTTGGCCATACCCGCGCCGGTGATCGGACGGTCCACGGGGCCTCGGGGGTTGAGCCAGGTGTCATCAAGCTGGGCGGTGGCCTCGCGCTGTTTCGCGGCGGACGACCAGTCGGTGACGTAGGCCTCGTAGAACACGAACAGCAGTACCACCAGGCCTGCCGTGAGGATCAGCTCGCCTACCCCGCGGATCGTCGTCCGGGTAGCGTCTCCGCGCCGAGGTGGTGATGGCGAGCCCCGTACTGGGGACAGCACATGGGCCACGAAGCCTCCTTAGGCCAGTCGAGCGGGACGCCAGCACGGAGACGGTAGTGGGTGGCCACACCGCGGAGTAGCCCGGCCCATAGGTCGACGCACTGCTGGCAGACCCGCACCCACGCGACGTGCCGGTTCGCAGCTGGCTTACGTTAACGTGTCTACAGCGCCCCACCCGGCCGCCCAGCGACCCTGAAATTCGGGTGCCTGAACTCGGGTGCCTGATCGGGCGGCCCGCACGCGAACGAGGACGACCAATGCCGAAGTCGAAGGTCCGGAAGAAGTCGGACTACACCCCACCCGCCGACCAGCTCACTCCAGTGAAGGTCCGCGTCGCCGGCCCCTCGCACCCGGTCTATGTCGCCGTGATGCTGGGTTTGATGCTCCTCGGTTTGTTATGGCTGGTGGTCAACTATCTGGCGGTCGACAAGATTCCCCTGCTGAGCAGCCTCGGCAACTGGAACTTCCTGATCGGCTTCGCTCTGATGATCATCGGGCTGTTGATGACCATGGGCTGGCGCTGACTCGCTACAGCCATCACGCAGCGCGTCCCCTCGTCACCGCGTCGGGTGGCTCCTTGAGGCGTCCGGTCGGGTGGGGTTCAACTCACCGTCATCGAACGACACGACTGCCATTCATCCCCACTGTGGACAAGCCCTGTGGAGAAGTGGCCTCGGACGGTACTGGACGTACCGCGGGCCCGTACACACCGTGCATGGCAGGCCGACACGCGCGGGGGTGGCTAGCTGAGCTGGAGGTCCCGCGCGACCACCCCGACCGCGATCATCACCAGCAGGGCGAGCACGGTCCCCGCCTGCACCGCTCCCCGCCGATTCCTCGGGGCGTAGACCAGGCCAGTTGTCACCGCCGCGCCGAACACCAGCCCGCCGAGGTGGCCCTGAATCGACAGCCCCGGCACCACAAAGGTGATGACCACATTCAGCAGGATGATGGTCAGCGCAGGGCGCGGGCTGCGGCGCATCCGCAGCAGCACTACAGCCAGCCCGCCCATCAGGCCGAACACGGCGCCGGAGGCACCTGCGGTCCGCGAATTCTCGGCGGCGAACAGGAAGACCGCCAGGGACCCGCCCAGCAGTGAGACCAGGTACACCAGCGAGAAGCGGGTCCGTCCCAGTACCTGCTCGAGATCCCGGCCGATCACCCAGAGGGCGATCATGTTGAAGGCCAGGTGGATCGGCCCGATGTGCAAGAAGCCTGAGGTGAGCAGCCGCCACCACTCGCCATCGGCCACCGCGGTCGGCCGCAGCGCCCACTGCTGGAACAGGGGCGCCACAAAGTTGCGGGCCAGGCTGCCGGCCTGGGTCACGGTGAGTGCGAAGATCACGACGTTGATGGCGATCAGCGCCGGAACCACCACTGAGCGGCCGCTCAGGTCTGCCCCCGCGACGGTGGTGGCGCGTGGTTGCGAGCGGGCACCCTCCGCGACGCAGTCCACGCACTGAAAGCCGACCGACGCCTCGCGCAGGCAGGCCGGGCAGGCGGGACGGTCACAGCGCGTGCAGCGCACCCAGGTCTCGCGGCCTGGGTGCCGAACGCACACCGGAGCGGTCGTCATGCCGCCTCCGCGGGAAGAAGTGCGTCGGCGGTCACTCCGATCACACCCCAGCGGGCTTGACCGTCACCCGTTCGATGACGATGTTGTCCACTGGACGATCCCCACGGGTCGGGGTGCGGGCGATCGCATCGACCACGTTGCGGGAGTCCTGATCGGCCACCTCGCCGAAGATGGTGTGCTTGCGGTTCAGGTGTGCCGGGGTGCCGACCGTGATGAAGAACTGCGAGCCGTTGGTGTTCGGGCCGGCGTTGGCCATCGCCAGCAGGTAGGGCCGGTTGAACTGCAGCTCGGGGTGAGGCTCGTCGGCGAAGCGGTACCCGGGCCCGCCCCGGCCGGTACCGGTCGGGTCGCCACCCTGGATCATGAAACCTTTGATCACGCGATGGAAGAGGGAACCGTCATAGAACGGACCCGACAGCTCCCCGCTGGCGTTGCGCTGGGAGTAGTCCTTGCTGCCCTCGGCGAGGCCCACGAAGTTCGACACGGTCTTCGGGGCGTGCAGCGGGAAGAGGGTGAGCCGGATATCGCCCGCACTGGTATGCAGGATGGCCTGCGTCTGGCTTGTCTTGGCCTCAGTCACCAGGCCTATCCTGCCATCACCCACGTTGCGTTCACGCAATGGGGACTTACCGGCTGACCGACACGGACTGACGGCTGCCGGTAGCTAACTACAGGCCCAGAGCAGCGATGACCTGCCCGGCGATCCGGCGGGCGCTGATCGTCTGGCGCTGATTGGTCGTGACCACGACTGCGGTGCCCTGCCGGGCCACCGCGAACACCGCTCCGTCGGAGGTCGGCTGGGACCCTCCCGACCATCCGTCGGGAAGCTCGGCCAGGTCGGAGGTGGCCACCGGGGCAGCCGTGTCGACCGTTGCTCGGGCCACTTCCGGCGTGGCCACCACGATCCAGGTGCGCAGCTGCAATGCGCCATCGCCGCGTAGGAAGAAACAGGCCGGGTACGGCCGGTCCGCAGAGACCTGCACCGCGCCGACCCGCTCCCCGTTGACCGCTTCCACCGTTGCCGCGGGCAGGTAGCGGCACGGCCCTTCGGCGACAGGCGCCGGCTCTTTTGGCGCTACCAGGGGCGCCGCCGCAGGCGGACCGGCGGGTGAGGGCTGGAGCGGAGCGGGATCGGCGCTGAGGACACCGCAGGATCCGGTGGCGACGACGAACAACCCGCCGGCGATGGCGGCCACGACAGGCCTGAAGGGGCGCGCTGGCGACATGTCGCTGCGTAGTCAACCACGACCGCGATGACCCGCCCAGTCCGGGTGGTTGTCCTCCTCCTGGGGATCGCGAGCCGATGCTTGCACCGCCTGCGCCGCTACGCAGTGCAACATAGGTTGCCGTTCGGCGTGCCCAGAGGGGCTGGCGATCGCTCAATAGAGGTAGCTGGAGCCACCATGCGTGCGCCCAACAGAGGAACCGACCAAGGGAAAGATCACGTTCGGGGAATAGTCGGGGTGCCGGACGTATCTGCTCCGACTCTCGCATCGTTGAGCCGATACCTGGACGCCCAGAGGTCGACGACCGCTAGTCGCATCGGAGCGTCGAACGCCAGGTACGAGGGATCCGCGGCCACGAGCAGAGCAAGGCCGTACCGCCCTCTCGCGGAGAGATCTCGACCGAGGAGGAACACCGGAACATGACGTCACGCACGCCCAGGAGGCATCGCCGCCTGGCTCTTATGGCCGCCGGGACGGCAGCCGCGATGGTTCTGCTGCCGGGTGCTGCCTCGGCGCAGGTGGTAAACACCGAGCAGCAGTTCACCGGCACAGCCGGTGACCCGGCGGTGCCCGGCGTGCCCGGCGACGGTCCCACCGCCCCCGCTGTGCCCGCTGCACCAGATCTTGGCCAGGTTCCCGGCTTGCCCAAGATCGAGCTTCCCAAGCCCGGCGGTGCCGGCGGTCCAAGCCCGACCGGGGCCGACGACGATGTAGTGCATCGCGACGACACCCCGGATAGCGACCATCTCCGCGACCCCAGGCCTCCTGACCACGCGTCGGGCGCTGTCCTCGACCTGGATCTGACCGAGGAAGACATCCTCGATGTCACCAAGTACGACGCCACGATTGAGGACAACGGGGAAACGCACGCCGATTCCACCGTCCTTGGTCTGGGCGGCGACCAGATCATCGGTTCCAGCGCGCATTCAGATGGTAACGAGAAGGATGGCGACAACCTGACCGCCGGGCTGTGCGAGGGTACCGGCGGCGTGATCTGCCTGAGCCTGCTGTACCACGACGTGGTCGCCACCGAGGACCGCGACTCGTCGCTCGCAGCCGCTCGTGGTGGCGTCCTGGCACTGTGCCTGGGCGGCGACGATGACGAGGATGTCACGGCTACCTACGAGTGCGATGGCTTGCTCTCCCTGGGTGTCGCCGAGGGCCTCGGTGTTGCCGAGCGGGACAACAAGCACGGTCACACCAAGGCCGAGTCCGCCAACGAGCTACTGAACCTCTGCGTTGGCAAGCGCGAAAGCCTGACCGAGTCCTGCGACGGTTTGGGTCTGCAGGCCGTGCACTCCGATTCCGAATCGAAGTCGAAAGAGCCGGATACCCGGCGTGGCTCGTACCTGCTCGGCATTGACAGTGACGGCAAGTCTTCGTACCTGCTCGATGAGCCCGAGGCCATCACGCTTCTCGATGACTGCGGTGACTCGGCGATCCTCTGCCTGTTCCTCAACCAGGGTAAGTCGGTCATCTTCAAGAACCCGCAGGGTGCTGGCAGCGTGCAGGAGATGCTGCGCCTGGACGTGCTGGACCGGACTCTCCTGCTGGTGCTGGGCCAGGCCGAGACCCTCGTGCACGAGACCAAGGGCCGCGACGACCACCACAAGAAGCCCGAGGACGACAAGGGCGACAAGGGTGACGACCACGGCGACAAGGGTGGCGATAAGGGCGAGGGCGGTGGTCTTGCTGAGACCGGTGCCGACGTCATGCCGCTGCTGGCCGGTGGCTTCCTGCTCACCGGTATGGGTGCGCTGACCGTGGCGGCTACCCGCCGCCGGGCTGGCAAGCACAGTCTGTAGAGCACGCTCAGCGGGGGTCGGCGATCTGTTCGCCGACCCCCGCTGGCATGTCTGCCAACGATTCCCTCTACGATCGGCGCCCTGATGAATACCTTGATCACTCGGCTGCGGAGTCGGCCGATCGTCGCTCTCATCGGTGTGGTGGCGCTGCTGCTGGCCGGCGGGTTCGGAGTCACCGCCTTGGTGTTGAAGAAGGGTAGTGACCCGGTCGACACTGCTGGGGAGGTCGTCAACACGGCTGGTGGGTACCGCTTCGAGGCCCCCGAGGGGTGGTCGACCACCCAGTCGGGCCGCACGACCACAGTGACCAGCCCGGACAAGTCCACCGTGATCACGCTCGGCCTTAGCCGCCCCGGATCGCTGCCGGTGGCCAGCACGCTGTTCTTCCAGGAGGTCGCCGGCAAGTACCGCGACGTCGAGATGGTTTTGCCGCAAGCTAAGGATGTGGGACCGCTGCCGGCATTGATCTACGGCGGGAACGGGCTCAACTCCAAGAACGCCCGCGTCCGCTTCCTGGCGATCACCGTCAAGAACGAACCCACCAACTTTGGCATCACCGTGTTCACCTCAGCCGGCTCAGATCCGAAGGCCGTGCTCCCGCAAGCCAATCGGGTGGTGGATACCTTCCGGGCGCTGCAGCCGGGCTGATCACGTAGGACGATCGCCGCCAAGTTCACCGTCATCTTCCTCAAGTGCCGGTCGGGGCCGCGACGCCCACGACGTGGCGCTCCACTCGGCCAACCAAGCGTCGGTGCTGATTGCCGGCAGCAGCAGGCCCCAGACCTCATCGATCCGCTGCCATAGATCCTGGCGGTCGCCCAAGGCGTCGCAGATCTGCCGGTGCCCGGCCAGCAGTGCAACGACCTGCCGGGCTACCAGTGCGGGTTCGATCCCCTCGCGCAGCAGACCGATCTCCGCCGCCTGAGTCAGCAAAGCGAGCGCGTCGCGTTCGCCGAAGGCGTAGTGCCCGCGGACGTCTTCGGGGCGCATCGGCAGATCATTGAGCAGGCGCGTGCCGCCCCGGGCGATCGGGCTGCCGATCAGTCGAGCGATCACTTCATCGACCAGCGCCAGCAGTGCCGAGAGCGGGTCGAGCTCGCGGTCGCTGACCTGCATCCGGAGCTTCCCCCATCGCTGCACCATCTCGGCGATGACCGCTCGCGCCAAGGCCTCCTTGGACGGGAAGTGGAAGTACAATGCTCCCTTGGTCCCGCCGCTGTCGGCCAGCACCCGGTCCAACGAGGTGGCGTGGTAGCCGGTGCGAGCGAAGTGTTCGGCGGCGGCGGTCAGAATCGCCTGCCGGGTGGCCCGGGCCCGCGGTTGCAGCTTAGCTCGGCCTGCGGACGCATCGGCTCCGGGCTTTTGTGGAGCGGTGCTGGACATGACGATTCGAAGCTACCCCCCTCACGCCAGCAGGTCAGCACTTAGCCCGGGTGGCGGTTCAAACACACCCGCTGGTATGTTTCTTCGGTGGTCTCGCCACCGTGATGACCGACACCCGGTAGGCGTCGCCTCGTGTGGGGGTCCCGCGGGGGGTGTGGTTGCCCGGGACGGTAGGGACGACCGTCCCGGGCAACCACCAGAAGCCGTGTCGGACCGGGCTCACCTCACGGTGACAGGGCATACTGCGGCAGATATGAGCGCCCGGACCGATTTCGTAGCCCTAAGCATCGTCAGCCTGGGAGTGGTCTGTGTAGCCTGCTCGGGGGCAGCTGATTCAGGGCCAGCTGATTCAGGGACGGCTAGCTCGGCGGCAGCCAGGCCGATAACTGAACCCAGCTCGTCACCGACTGGTGCGCCCTCGGTGAGCTGGCTGAGGGTGGCCCCAGAGCGGGGCACTCCGGATTCTGCGGTGTCGCTCGACGTCGCCTGTTTGGACAATCTTGGCGCAGTGCAGTCGCCAGTACTCGACATCGGTTCACTGAGCGGCAACCCCGAGGGCCACCAACCGTGGCACCTGTTCGGCACCGCCACCGTCCGCCCGGATGCCGCTCCAGGGCGCTACCAGGTGTCCGCGACATGTGGCGCCAGCGAGCTCTCGACCGACTTCACCGTCGTAGCAGGCCCGTCCCGGTAGCCAGGCGCCCTCAGTGGCGTGTTTGGGTCCAGCACTGTTCGCGACGGTGAGCGTTCCGCCTGATCAGACCGGGATAATCGAAGTCATCGGAGTCGTCAGCCGAGGAGGGTGGCGTGTTCGTTGATCGTGGAGACGCTGGACGGCGGCTGGGCCAGCGTCTGCAGCATCTGCGGGGCGAGGACGTGGTAATCCTGGGACTGCCGCGCGGTGGGGTCCCGGTTGCGGCAGAGGTCGCGTTGGCTCTCGGCGCCCCGCTGGACGTGATCGTGGTGCGTAAGCTCGGGGTGCCGATGCAGCCCGAGCTGGCCATGGGCGCCATCGGCGAAGGTGACGTGCGGGTCCTCGTGCCGGAGACGGTACGTCGGGCCGGTGTCACCGGCGACGAGTTGGCCGATGTGGAACGCCGGGAGCGGGCCGAGCTCGAGCGGCGCGCCCAGCGGTTTCGGGGTGATCGAACCCGCCTTTCGCTGGTCGGACGAACCGCGGTGGTCGTCGACGACGGCATCGCGACCGGCTCCACCGCCCGAGCCGCCTGCGAGGTTGCTCGAGCTCAGGGGGCGGCTCGGGTTGTTCTTGCCGTCCCGGTGGCACCCTACGATTGGACCCGCGACCTGTCTGACGCCGCCGATGAACTGATTGCTCTGGTCACCCCCCGGCCGCTCCGGGCGATTGGCGGGTGGTACGACGACTTCTCCCAGAGCACCGACGAGGAGGTCGTCGCCTGTCTGCGTAGCGTCGATGGCGGGTCCGCGCCGGTCGTCGACATGCGAGGAGGAGCATGAACGCCGGCTGTGCGCTGGCGCCGAAGCGATGATTCCGGCACACCTGAGGTTACGGTGAGTGTTATGACTGCGACGGCGATCCGGCTCACCCAGTACGCGCATGGCGGTGGCTGCGCCTGCAAGATCCCCCCCGGCGAGCTGGAGTCGGTGGTGGCCGGGCTGGTCGGCGCCGAGGTGACCGACCCGGCCGGCGAGTTGGTCGTCGGCCTGGACGACGGCGACGACGCCGCGGTGGTGCGGATCGACAACGGTCTAGCGGTGATCGCCACGGCGGACTTCTTCACGCCGGTGGTCGACGACCCCTACGACTGGGGCCGGATCGCGGCGGCCAACGCGCTGTCCGACGTGTACGCGATGGGCGGGCGGCCGGTGGTTGCGGTGAACCTGCTCGGCTGGCCGCGTGAGGTGCTGCCCATCGAGCTGGCTGCCGAAGTGCTGCGCGGCGGCCTGGTCGTGTGCGGCAGCGCCGGTTGCCACCTGGCCGGTGGGCACAGCGTGGACGATCCGGAACCCAAGTACGGCATGGCCGTCACCGGCATCGCGGACCCGCAGCGGATCCTGCGCAACGATGCGGGGGTGGCGGGAACACCGCTGTCGCTGACCAAGCCGCTAGGAATCGGGGTGCTCAACAGCAGGCACAAGGCCACCGGCGAGGTCTTCCCGCACGCCGTGGCGACGATGACGACGCTCAACGCGGCGGCCTCGGCGGCTGCGGTCGCGGCCGGCGCACGGTGCGCCACCGACGTCACCGGTTTCGGGCTGCTCGGCCACCTGATGAAGCTGGTCCGCGCCAGCGGGGTCTCGGCGGTGCTGGACGCCGCCGCGATCCCGTACCTGGAAGGTGCCCGGCAGGCGCTGGCCGGCGGCTACGTCAGCGGTGGTACCCGGCGCAATCTCGACTGGGTGCGCCCGCACGTCGCGTCGTCGGTCGGGGAGGACGAGTTGTTGCTGCTGGCGGACGCGCAGACCTCTGGCGGCCTGCTGGTGGCCGGCGAGGTGCCCGGCGCACCGGTGATCGGCGAGCTGGTACCGCGGGGCGAGACCCTGATCGAGGTGTCGTGAGTGCGTAACAGTGTTATAGCACCGAATGCCACTCACGGGTTTTCTTGACTCGTTCCAGATAACGCGGGATAGTAGCCATGTCATGATCCCACCGGATGTGGCTGCCTGCACGGCAGCGGGGTTGGTGCGCCGGATCGAGCCGTCCGGGCATCCTGCCCGATTCGAGCGTCGCGTGGGCGACAACCATCACCACCTGGTGTGCCGCTCGTGCGGACATACCGAGGATGTTGACTGTGCGGTCGGCGCGCGGCTATGCCTGGCTCCCGGCGACGACCGCGGGTACGTGCTGGACGAGGCCGAGGTGGTGTTCTGGGGGTTTGTGCCCACCTGCCACGCGGCGGCTGCGCTCCCGGCAGATGCGGCGGCTGAGCTCCCGGCAGATGATGACAAGAGGAATTTTATCCACCGCGATCAGGAGGCACGGCAGTGACGGAAATGCAGCCCAAGCCGACGACGACGGATGCCGGTATCCCGGTGGAGAGCGACGAACACTCGCTCACCGTCGGCCCGGAGGGACCGATCCTCCTGCAGGATCACTACCTTATCGAACAGATGGCGCAGTTCAACCGCGAGCGCGTGCCTGAACGCCAGCCGCACGCCAAGGGCGGCGGCGCCTTCGGCCGGTTCGAGGTGACGAACGACGTCAGCGCCTACACCAAGGCCGCGGTGTTCCAGCCCAACACCACGACCGACATGCTGGTCCGGTTCTCCACCGTGGCCGGTGAGCGCGGTAGCCCCGACACCTGGCGCGACCCCCGCGGCTTCGCGCTCAAGTTCTACACCACCGAGGGCAACTACGACATGGTCGGGAACAACACCCCGGTCTTCTTCGTCAAGGACCCGATGAAGTTCCAGCACTTCATCCGCTCGCAGAAGCGCCGCGCGGACAACCACCTGCGTGACCACGACATGCAGTGGGACTTCTGGACGCTGTCGCCGGAGTCGGCCCACCAGGTCACCTGGCTCATGGGTGACCGGGGAATCCCGCGCACCTGGCGGCACATGAACGGCTACAGCTCGCACACCTACATGTGGGTCAACGCCAAGGGTGAGAAGTTCTGGGTCAAGTACCACTTCAAGACCGACCAGGGCATCGAATTCTTCACCCAGGACGAGGCCGACCAGATGGCGTCGGCGGACACCGACTACCACACCCGTGACCTGTACGAGCACATCGCGGCGGGCGAGTTCCCGAGCTGGACCCTCAAGATGCAGATCATGCCGTTCGAGGACGCCGCGACGTACCGGTTCAACCCGTTCGACCTGACCAAGGTGTGGCCGCACAGCGACTACCCGCTCATCGAGGTCGGCCGGATGACGCTGGACCGCAACCCGACCGACTACCACACCGAGATCGAGCAGGCGGCCTTCGAGCCCAACAACCTCGTGCCGGGAATCGGCCCGAGCCCGGACAAGATGTTGCTGGCGCGGCTGTTCTCCTATGCCGACGCCCACCGTTACCGCATCGGCGCGAACTACAAGCAGTTGCCGGTGAACGCACCGCAGTCGCCTGTGCACAGCTACAGCAAGGACGGCGCGATGCGGTACCACAATGTGTCGGATCCGGTGTACGCGCCGAACTCCAAGGGCGGACCGCGCGCCGAGACCGCGCGCTACGGCGAGCCGGCGGGGTGGCACACCGACGGAGACATCGTGCGGGCGGCCTACGTGCAACATGCCGAGGACGACGACTGGGGCCAACCAGGCACCATGGTCCGCGAAGTGCTCGACGACGCGGCGCGTGCGCGGCTGGTGGAGAACATCGTCGGTCACCTGCTCAACGCCGTGAGTGAGCCGGTCCTGCAACGCGCGTTCGAGTACTGGCGCAACGTGGACAAAAACCTCGGCGACAAGGTCGAGTCCGGCGTCCGGGCCAAGCAGGGCGAGAAAGACCCGAAGGCCGCCAACCAGTCCAACCCCGCCCGCAAAACCATGCAAACCAAAGCTTAAACGCATTCAGCGGGCTCAGCGGGGTTACAGGCGGTCGAATTACCCCGCTGAGCCCGCTGAATGCGGGGGGGTCGCCGGGGGGTTGAGACCCCGTCGTAGGGTCGATTGGCATGGGGCTCACCGTGGTCGGCATCGGTGGTTCGATCCGCGAGGACTCGCAGTCCGAGCGGGCCCTGAGTGTGGTTCTCTCCGGCGCCCGGGTCGCCGGCGCCGAGACCGTCGCGATCACCGGTATGGATCTGGTCCTGCCGTTCTACGACCCGGCGGTGGCCGAGCGTAACGAGGTGGCGCACCGATTGGTGGCGGCGCTGCGCGGGGCCGATGGGGTGGTGCTGGTGTCGCCGGGCTACCACGGCACCGTGTCCGGGCTGGTGAAAAACGCGCTGGACTACGTCGAGGACCTGCGCGGCGATCCCCGGCCCTACCTGGACGGGCGGGCAGTCGGCTGCGTGGCCATGGCGCTGGGCTGGCAGGCGACGGTGACCACGTTGACCGCGTTGCGCTCGATCGTGCACGCGCTGCGCGGCTGGCCTACGCCGCTGGGCGCGGCGCTGAACTCAGCCGAGGTGAGATTCGACGACCACGGGGTCCCGTCGGATCCCGCGGTCGACCGCACCTTGCGAACGATTGGGGAGCAGGTGGTGCAGTTCGCGCTGGACCATCGCGCGACCCGATCCTGAACTAGACCAGGCCTGAACTAGACCAGGCTGACCTTGGCCGGCGCGCTCGGACTGGGCGTCTCGGGGTGCAAAGCGGCCCGGACGTGCAGGATGCCTCCTTCCAATCGGCCGCATGGGCGTAGCCCGGCCCGGCGCAACATCCGGGTCATCGCGTGGTTGTCAACCGACGACACCGCGGTGAGTTCGGTGAGCTGATCGGTTCGAGCCAGCTCCACCAGCTTGCGGGTCAGCGCGGTGCCGACGCCCCGTCCCTGCCAGGCGTCCTCCACCATCAGCGCGACCTCGGCGGTGGCGGGTTCGGCGGCGACGAGGTTGGCCAGCCCGATCGCGGCACCGCCATCGGTGGTCACCGCGAGCACGCTGGTGGACCCGTCGGCGCCCACCAGCTGCGCCAGCACCGACGCCGCCAGCCCCGGTCTGGTGGGCAGCGAGCGCAGCGACCGGGTCTGCGGGGAACACCGCGCGTGCAACGCGGCGACCAGGGGCGTGTCCGCGGCCGTCGCCGCCCGCAGCACCACCTCGGAACCGTCGGTCAGCTGCACGCTCGCCCGCGGTGGCGGCAGCCGTCGCTCGCCGGAGGCGCCGGCGAGTTCGAGCAGGGCGGCAGCCTGGGAGATCTCGGTGGCGGTGAACGGCCAGCCGCGGCACAGCCGGACCCGCGCGGCGCCGGTGCCGACCTCGGCCTGATGCGCCGCAGGCGGCGAGCCCGCCCCGGCCAGCTCGGCGCGCAGCAGGACCGCCACCGCGCGCGCAGCGCTGCCCGGGTCCACCGCCACGCAGTGCGCCAGCGCCAGCGCGGTACTCACCGGATCTGCCAGCGCCTGCGCGTCAGCCTGCACCACCACGGTGGCGCGGAACCCGGCCGCCTCCACGGCTTCCACCAGCGTCGGAACCGGGAGCTGCGGCGGCACCCTGACCAGCAGCTCATCTGTCACCGCACCGTCTTGGGCCGGCTCGCCGACGACGTGCAGGGAGACGATGTTTGCCCCGCAACCCCCGATCGCGGCCGCTAGCGCACCCAACTGGCCGGGTTGATCGGCCACGTCGACGTGCAGCCGCCACAGGGTCACGGGACCACCTCCTGGCCTAGCGTCCGCGCGGGGGGTTACCCCCACGTTGACAAAGGGTAAATGTTCAACGGCGCACCATCAGACCGCTGAAAGCGTGCTCGCAGCGAGCACCTCGCGAACGAACGCCACCTCCGCGGCGATGTGCCGCACTGTCTCGGCCACCACCAGTGACCCGTGCCCGGCGTCGTAGCGGTAGGAGCGGTACGGCTTGCCCAACTCGGCGAGTCGAGCGAGGTAGTTGTCGACCTGGCGGATCGGGCAGCGCGGGTCGTTCTCCCCGGCCAGCACGAGGACCGGGACGCGTACGTCTGCCGCGTAGCAGATCGGGGACGACGCGCGGTAACTTCCGGGCAGCTCCTCGGGTGAGCCACCGAACAGCGCGCGGTCAAAGGACCGCAGTTGCTCCATCTCGTCGGCATAGGCGGTCACGTAATCGGCCACCGGGATCCCGGCGACTCCCGCCGCCCAACGCTGAGGTTGAGTCCCGAGGGCGAGCAGGGTCAGGTAACCGCCCCACGACCAGCCCTCCACCACGCATGCGGCGGGATCGGCGAATCCGGAGGACACCGCCCAGTCGTGCACCGCCGCGACGTCCTCCAGTTCGGTGAGTCCCGGCCGGCCCTCGATCGCGTCCCGCCAAGCCGAGCCGTATCCGGTGGACCCGCGGTAGTTGACGTGCACGACGGCGAAGCCGGCGTCCAGCCAGAGCGCCCGGACTGCGCAGAAGCAATCCTCGTCGGCTGCCTGGGGTCCGCCGTGGAGCAGGAAGATGGTGGGTAGCGGACCCTCCGGAGCGCTGTGCGGCCGCGCCACCAGGGCGTGCACATTCCCGTGCGGGGTCGCCACGATCACGTCGTCCAGGGGTTGCGAGCCGGCTGCCGGCCCACCCCCAGGGCGCAGCAGTATGCGGCCGGTGCCGTCGGCGTGCAGTGCGCGGATGGCGGGTGGCTCGGCGGCGCAGGACCAGGAGTACTCCACGGTGCCGTCCGGCCGGACCGCCGCGCCGCCGATCGTGCCGGCCGGGGTGTCGAGCGTGCTGAGCTCGCCGGTGATCAGGTCATAACGGTGCAGCGTGGAGCGGGCCGAGTGCCGGTGGTGGACGAGCAGCGCCGCACCGTCGGGATACCATTCCGCGACCACCTCGCCGGGCAGATCCAGCGCGAGCTCGGTCTCGGTGCCGGCCGCGACATCCCAGATCAGCAGCTCCTCCCGGGCACGCCGCTCGTGGGTGAGCAGCAGCCTGGCGTCGCCCTCGATGGGGGAGAAGCCCAGCACGTTCAGGCCCTTGCCGGGACCGTCCATTTTCTCCGCGACTGCTGTACCGGTGGCGTCCTTACCCGCGGCCAGCACCCGGACTGCGGGATGGCGGGAGTCACCATGCTCAGAGTGCGTGATCGCGAGCAGCCGCTCGTCCCGGGACAGTGCCCCCACCCCGGCGTCGTGCTCGCTGTGGTAGACGACCTCGGCGAGTGTGCCGTCCCGGGAGATCCACACCGTGGTGCCCTCGTCGGTGGAGACCCCGACCGCCACGCTGCGCCGGCCGATGTCCAGCCCGGCGGGGTAGCCGGGCTCGGTGCCCGCAACTGCCGGCTGCGGCGGCTCATCGGCGGGCCGCCCGGCGAACGGCTCGGTGACCCAGCTGCCGAACTCGTCGCCGTCGCTGTCGGCGAGCCACCACACCTGCTCCCCGTCGGGCGTCATGGTGGCAATGTGGGTGCCCTGCGGCCGGTCGGTGACCTGCCGGTGGGTACCGGTGACGCGGTCCCAGGCATAGATCTCCCAGGTGCCCGACGCGTTGGAGGAGTACAGGCAACGGTCTGGGGCGTCTCGGGCCCACTGCGGCAGGCTGATCCGGGGTGCGGTGAACCGGGCACGCCAGCGGGCTTCCGCCTCCGGGTCGTCGAACAGGGTGTCAGGGACGGTCGCCGAATGCTGAGGTGCGCTCACCCCCCGATAGTGCCGTATTCACTGCGCTTGCTCGGTGCCCGGCTGCTACCGGGAGAGGCGGCGCGCGGTGTCCTTGAGGACCTCGGTGAGGCAGCGCTGGGCAGCGCCGCCCATGGTGTTCAGCACTGCCTGCAGCTGCCGTGCGGTGTTCAGGTCGATCTTGCCGATCATCGTTGCTGCGGTACCGGTCAAGGCCAGCAGCACACGGCGGAGATCCTCCGGATCCGGCGTGCGGCTGACCAGCCCGGCCCGGCTGAGCCGATCGACCATCGCGCAGGTGGCCGGTGGTCGGGTGCCCAACGCTTGGGACAGCGAGATCAGCGTGACCGGAGCCTTCGCGCTGATGTAGTGCAGCGCGATCAGCTGGGACAAGGTCAGCTCACTGCCGGCCCAGGCCGCAGGGCGGGACGACACCATCCCGCGTAGGTAGCCGGCAAGCCAGCGGGCATCCTCCGTCGTCACCATCGACGGTCCTCCCTCCGCTCGACCGCCCCGCTCTGCATCGGTTTACCTCCGTCTTCTGGCAATCCCTCATGGAACCAACGAAAGCAGTCGGACGCAACCGTTGGCGGCAATGTTTGGCCTGCCTAACCTGCGGGAACGTCCCCGGAAGCGATCGATGATCTGCAGGGCCGTCGGGAGTAATCTTGATGTACCTACGCTAGGTCGCACGAGTCCGCGCCGGAGTGTCGCTCATCGTCACCGACCGGGTCAAGCCGGTGTTGCGTATGGTCCCGCAGACCGAGCACCCTGGCACGCGCCAGCAAACGATCGCAGCCGGCCGGGCCAGCCCCCCGCCGAACACGGCATGCCAGAGTTGATCCCTCACCTCGCACCAGGCCTTGAGAGCCTGGCCGACCTCGTCGTCGCAGACCGGGACAAGGAACGCAATCGTTGATCTATCTCGGCAGATCTCACCAGCACTGTCCTGGCTCGGGCCATGACTTACCGGGCGCCGAGGCTCCCGCGACGCCATCCATCTGGCCACCGCGGATCCCTTCCGAACTGAGCTGATGGAGTTTGTCACCTACGACCACGAACCGGCCCATGCGCTTGAGGACGTCGAGCAAGCCGCCACTCGATCCGACGCGCTATCTGAGTTCGTCGATGGGCGACGCGCACCGGCACGTGGGGCCGTAGTGGATGGGGATGCGCCGAACCTGCGCGTATCAGGCCGCGTGGCTGCTGTCTCAAACTAGATATGTACGGCCGAATTGACATGTCCGCGATACCCAGGAGGGACGCTCGGTGAGGCTGAAAGACCACGCGCTCGTGCTCGCCGAGGTCGGCCTGTTCGGGGTGAGCTCGCTGTGACGCCCCGGCGCACGGTGTCGGCCTGCCCCAAAGGCCACCCGCTGCCGACATTGCCCACCAGGTGGTTCGACGGTGTCGCTTGGCGTGATGGCAGTGAGGCCTGCCGGCACTGTTACGAGGCGGGTGCCGCGATGGACCGGACGAAGGCGACGGTCTCATGAGCTGTGCTCCAACAGTGAGCTGGCGACGATCTCGTGGCCGGGCGGTGTTATTGGTCTGACCCCCAGCATGGTCGCTGCGACCGTCCCGAAGGACAACACGGTCTCTCGATCGACCTGGGCGACCTGCCTAAGCTTAGTGGTCAGCACGGAAGTCCGTCGGAGGTTGACGCGAGTCGGGATCAGCTAACGCAACGTCAGGCTCCGAGTGGCAGTACTTCGTTCAGCTTTGGCCGCCATGGGGCATGAGGCGAGTGTCGAAGACGTTCCCGAAGGTCAAGCCGATCATTGACCTCGGCGAGGAAGTCAGGTGAGAGCCTCGGCCCGTGTGCTGGCAAGGCTTCAGGTTCATAGCGCTCGAACCATGCTTCGACCTCAGACCAGCTCCAGAGTGGATTCGATGAACGCGCGCGGGCGACGGGGGCTGGGAAGTCTCCGGGACCACGCTCGCCACGTGCCAGCAGGGCAACGCTCTGACGACTGCGGCCGACCCGCTCTGCGATCTCGCTGGCAGTCAGCCAGTCGTCGTCGGCCTGGACCCGGAGCACCCGAGCGCCGATGCCGGCACGCTCTACGTCGATGATGGCGGAGATCACGGCATCCTGCTCTGTCGGTGCTTCACGGTCGAAGAAGGCCAGCACCGTGCCGTCTGGTTCCACGGCGAAGGAGCCGTCGTCGCAGCCGGCCTCGTGGAGGGTGTCGAGATGTTCGTCCGTCAGCTCGATACCTCGGAGGGTCAGTCGAAATGTCCACTCAGTCATCGCCCCTCCTCATCGGCACTGTGATCGTGCTGGTCAACCCATCTACGGATCTGTCGGCCATGGTTGAACGGGATCTTTGGCGTCGACCAGACCGAGAGCATGGTTCTGCTGCATGTGCACTTGATCCGGCCCCACTTGTGACCCGCTGCCGTTTGTTCGACCACGAAGCCCAGTTGGTCGGCGTAGTCGAGAGCGTCGTTAACTTCCTTCTTCAGGTGCTTCGGGTGCACCCAACTCCTGAACCTCGATCTCCCGCATGGCAGCGAACGCGATAAGCGCGAAGTCGCCACGGAGGAACCGCGGTCCGGCGTATACAGCGTGAGCAGAGCAGGATTCAGCAAAGGCGCGTGATCCCCACACTGCCGGGGTCGCACAGATCGCCTAACCAGGCGGTTCCGGGCGTTGCCGGTTGTCGATCAGGTGCCGAACTTGCCGGCTGGGGCTGGAACTCCCCAGTACATGCCCGCTCAGGCAGCAGGCAGCGTGACGGCCTGGATCGCTCGCGGTTGCGGCACTTCGGCCCCGCGTTCGCGAAGGGCATCGACGTAGAGGCCGATCGCCTCTCTCATCTCGGCAAGGCACTCATCGATTGTGTCGCCGAGCGCGACGCAGCCGGGCAGGTCGGGCGACCATGCCCCGTAGCCGCCGTCGTCAGCCTGCTCCACGATGACCGCGTAACCGATCATGTTCGTCACCTCAACCCCGCTTGCCTCAGGATGCTCCGCTCGGTGCCAAGCGGCAAGTCCTTGCCGAGCTTACCGGGCAAGACCACGATCCCTGATTTCGTGGGATGGCTGTAGACGCGATGACTGCCGATGATCTCGGAAAGGGCCTCTGACCTGCGTCGGGGTGGCGGGATTCGAACCCACGGCCTCTTCGTCCCGAACTGCGGGCACGGCGGTCGATGGGAGTTGTTTCCGCTGGTCCGCGGCCGGTGCGGGGTGCTGCCGGCCAGTGTTGGTCGGTGACGTTGCTGTATTTCGCAGCTGTACAGCTACGGACCGCACGATGGTCGGGACTAGCCGCGCGCGGGCGGCGCGGACCAGGCGTGGGACCTGGTTTCGCGATCAACGAGCAAGTGAGATCAGGGGGCACACTCACCTCTGAGTAGGCGGCCGAGGGCCGGTGTTGGAGCACCTGCCCTCGGCCTTGATCCCCAACCCTGATTAGGAGGGGCGGAGACCCGATGGCAGACCCTACGCAGTTCGACCCGGACCGGATTCGGGTGGCTTTGGATCATGGTGAGATGGTGGAGCTCGACGGTGGCACGTTGATCCTCGACGGTGGGGAATCCCCGAGCGTGGTGCTTCGGCTTGCGCCCTGGCGTGCTCGGTCGGTGGCTCGGGTGCTGGAGGAGTGGTCGGCCGTCTCGCGTGTCTTCAACCGGGTGACTCGGCCGAGTCTGGACGAGTTGGACTTGTCCCGCACCCTGGAACTCGCGGCGGCCGCGCTCGGCGACGGCGACGAACCACTCCACCGGTTCCCTCGCGGCGCCCGCACCATCCCCAGCGGGCAACGTTTGGCTGCGGTGGCGGTCCTTGGCGAGCGTGAGGATCGGCTGTCGGCGGTGCAGCGCCTGGCCCTGGTCGATGCGGCCGCGTGGTGGCTTTCCGATCCGAGCGGCGGCCAGGAACTCGCCCATGCGCTGCTGGCTGCCACCTGTTCGGCGGAGGTCACCACGGAACACGTCTACCTGGCCCTGATCACCCCACCCGACGAGCCAGATGATCAGTCTGAGGGCATTTCCTCGTAGTGGCCGGTTCTCCCGGGTGACTGTCGCCGGGCAAGGCTCACGCGCAGCGTGATCCCCGTAGGGGACGCGGTAGCGGCCTTGAGCGGTGGCGGGCGCCCGTTGAGATGATCGGCGGCGGAGAGGACAGGCCCGGACGCAACCACACCATCTCGACTGCCACGCGACAGGCCCGGCGACCCCGTGAGGACTTCTCGTTCTCTGGGGTCGCCGGGCTTGCTGCTGTGCGCCGCCGCCGGGCCGGCCGCCCGCAGCGGAGCGAGGACCGGACCGGCCCGGCGAGCGAGCGCAGCGGCCGAAGGCCGACTTGACCGGAGAAAGGAAATTCCTCACGTGCGACACGAGGTCGCGTATGGCGAGTGAACTCGCAGGTTGGAGGCCGGTTATGCCGGGTGCGTAGTTCTCGATCAGTGTTCGAGATCGATCCCCGCTCTGGCGTGCGTCTGCGGGTCCTG
>JBQTHE010000061.1:0-19281 GCA_052390115.1 Pseudonocardiales bacterium
CCGTCAACGACGACAGACGCCAATCGGGGCGCCGACCTGACCTGGCCGGCGCCCCGATTGGTACTACATCGAACCCCGTGGTTACTTGGGTGCAGCACCCACCAGGCTGAGGACGTTGCCAGCATCCGACAGAAGCGGCAACCCCTGCAGCGCCTTGCTGAGATCCAACGGCAGTTGCCCCGTCTGCGGCAACGGCAGCGCGGGAATTCCTAGCGCTGGTACTGCTGGCAGCAGATCGAATGCCGGCAGTCCCGCCTGGGGAGCAGGACCCTGCCCAGCACTCGCCTTGATCATTTCACTCATCACACCCGCATTGCCCGAGTTCATGATCAGCGGAGAGGATGCGATGCCCTGAGCATTGTTATTGATCAGATCGACCTGGACGATGACGGAATCGAAGTCGCCCAGAATGCCGTTGACCGACCTGATGATGTCATCGACCTGAGTGCTGGCGATGACGATCCGGGTCTTGATGTCGTACACAAGGTCGACAACCTGGACGAAGTTCGGGCCGATCTGGTTCACCGTAGCGTTGATCTCAGTTGCGCTGGCGAGAATCTCCTCCAGCGCAGGAGCGATCGTGCTCACGCTCTGGTTGATCTCCAGCACCGAGGCATTGATCGACTTCGCCGACGTGTTGATCGACTGTGCCGTGGGCAGGATCTGCTTGGCACTGCTGTCGATACTGGCGGCGGAATCGGCCACGCTCCCGATGATCCCGGTAAGCGGCGCGGCCGCATCCCGGATCTGGATGGCGGTGTTCTGAACGTCGGTGAGGACCGCCACCGTGTCGAGCTTGCTGTTGATCGGCGTGACCGAGTCATTGATCACGCCAACTCGACTCTCGATCCGGTTAGCCGTGCTGATAATGCCGGTCAGGAGCAACACCGCAAACAAAGCCCAGAAGATGACAATTACGAGCATGATCCCTGGTAGGGCGTTGGAACTCAAGCGTCGCATCAGTCACCTCCTACGGACGGGCCGGGTCGCACTTGAACGGGGGCAGCAAACCGACCACGGGCGAAGTGCAGATGTTCAGCAGGTGCCTGTTGGTCTCCGCGAGCTGAAGGTTGATGTTGAAGGTGTCGTCCTGAATGGCTTGCAGGATCCCGTTGGCGAAGTCAACCTGCTTGTAGATCCTCGCGGTGCCTTGGCTGTCCTCGTTCTGGATCGACTCAAGGGCCAGCTCGATGGCCGACGCGTTGCGCAGGACCTGGAGCAGGACATTGGAGGTGTCGATCAACGAGGCGTTGATGCTCGTCACAGAACCCGAGGCGCCGATCAACAGGCCCGAGGTATCGACCAGCGATCCCGAGGTGTTGACCAGCGAAGCGGAGGTGTCCTTCAACGAGGCGTCAATAGCCTGCAGGGAACCCTGGATCGACTGCAGTGACGCAGTGGCATCGGCGACCTGGCCGCGGATCGGCTTCAAGGAGACGTCGATGTCGGTCAATGCGCCGTTGATCGTCTGGATGTAGTTGGGCAACGGAGTGACATCCCCCGTAGCGCCCGACACGGAGCTAGAGGCCGAGAACAGGCCCACGTCGATCGACTCGAGCGCTCGCACGATGCCGATCAGGAACCCGATAACGACCACCACGACGATGATGCCGAGCGTAACCCAGATCCACAGCCACCGGACGAACGAACTGCTCGGGTTGGACCCTCCGGGGGCGGTCGACGACCTGGTGATTTCTTGCGTTGTCATCTTCCATCCTCCTAGCAGGGTGGCTGCGGCGGGGCGATCAGGGCAAGGCGAACCTTGGAGTTGATGCAGCGGGATGTCAGTTCAGCTCTGATCGCCTGGTTGAGGATGTTACCACTGTCAATCTTGATGTTCTGGGCGATGACAATGGTCCTGGCGATGGTCTCATTGATCGTCACCGCGTCGGCGTCAATGCGCTGTGCAACGTCGAGAATCAAATCGGTCTGCGTGAGAATCTGCGCAGCCGTTACATTGATTGTGCCCGCGGTGCTGTTGATCGTCCCTGCGTTGCCATTGATGTCGCGCGCGGTGTCGTTGATCGTGACCGCGGTGCCGTTGATGGTCCCCGCCGTGCCGTTGATGGTTCCAGCGGTTGTATTGATCGACTTCGCCAGACCATCGATATCACGGGCGACGGTGTCGACTGTCCTAAGCTGTCCCTCCAGCGGCTTCGCGCTCGTCAAAATCGAGGCGGCAACCTCGTTCGTCCGGTTCAGCTGGACAACCGAATCGGTCGAGGTGTCAATCGCTCCAGCGTTTCCCGAGATAGTCTGCGCCTTCTTGTCGATGCTCTGTGCCGCCGCCAGAGTACGGGCGAGCAGCGCAGCCGCTATCCCGATGATCAGGACTCCGAACACGAGGACCACAACACTGACTACGTTGAACAGTCCAGCTCCTCCAGATCTACTGGCTCGAGCATCCGTTCTAGCCAACTCCACCACCGCTTCCTTGTGCAGGGTTTTTCGTGCAGCGGGAAGCGTGCAGGGGCGGGTAGTTACGGCTGAGACAGATGAGTGTCGCCGCAACGGCCGACGCCGCTGGGACGGCCTCCTTTCTCAGCACGCCTCCCCGGGTAGCTGCTCCCGTCAGGTAAGCGGCAGCTTGGAGGATGTCGACCAAGAACGCAAGGGGTCACGCTACGAGAACGGAGCGTAGTTACCCCTACAACGTGAGCCCGGCTCCAGCGCCACAGAAGTACGTGTCGCCCGGCTCCGCGGCCCGGCCACCGCAGTCCTCCATGATCACGAGGGTAGCCGTTGCACCCTCGCTGACCTGCACCGACAATACTGGATACGGCATTGACAGGAGACCTGCAGTCCAGGGCGCGACCCCCCTCGAGGGGCTGCGCAGCCACTGCAGACCGCCGGACGGGCAGTTACCTACTGCTACCACCCAGTCCGTGAAGCCTGACGGTTACCTACCAGGTAGAGCGTCATTCCGGGCGTGACACTACCGAAAGTAGTCGACTGTCTCTAAAGCGTGAACATCGAGTCATTCACCCGGAATAGTTGCTGGACGCACCTTCCCAGTGCCGTGCCACAGCCGGTAACCAGCGCCGGACAGCGAGCCACGGAGGATCCAGCCTGCCCCTGCTGGTCAGCCAAGACGCCGGACCAGACGGGCCAGTACTGAACTCACCACAAGCCAGAAGAGCGCAGCAAGGCCGTAGTTGACCAGTACCCGCACCGTCTCGTCGGCCGGGGTGAACAGGTCTTGGAAGCCCAGCAGCAACCGGTCCGCCCAATACGCCACGAACCTCGTGATCTCGTTGGCCGGGTTGGCGTCGCCCAACGTGAGCGCGATGTGCCCCACCAAGATCACGACGAAGAGCCAGCCGACGATCCGGATCAGGGTCGCGAGGATCCCGAAGACCCTGCTGCGGCCCCTGCGGACCGATGTACGGCTGGAAGAGTCCCGAACAGCTCCGCCCATGCCGAAAGTCTGCCACGGTCTGCCACGGTCTGCACGGTTCGTGAACGAACGGCCACGAGGGAGATCTCACAATCCGGGAGGGTGATTGCGTACCTCGGGTAGGCCCCGGCTAACGTGATCGCGTGGCACGCGCCCTCCTGCTTCGCCGCCGCGACGGGGTCTGACGACGACCGGCCCCCCGTCGCGGAGTCGCCCGCGCGCATCCGCCGGTCGAATCCTCCGGCTACGCGGAAGGCCCAAAGAGATGGCACCGAAGCAGACGATGACGCCCATACCGGCCGATACCGGCCGCAGTGATACCCAAGCCCGTGATACCGAACCCGGTGCGTTCACCGCCGGAGGCCCACGCGGTACCCAGGGTCCCACCGCTGGAGTTCCCCTCGACCAGGCCTCGTGGAACCCCCAGCGCGGCAGCGCGATGCCCGTGCACCGCTACCGGCCCTTTGCTCAGACCGTGGAGCCGGTATCGCTGCCGGACCGCACATGGCCCGACGTCACGATCAACCGGGCACCCTTGTGGTGCGCGGTTGACCTCCGGGACGGCAACCAAGCCTTGATCGACCCGATGAGCCCGCCACGCAAGCGGCGCATGTTCGAGATGCTGGTGCGGATGGGCTACAAGGAGATCGAGGTCGGGTTCCCTTCGGCCAGCCAAAACGATTTCGACTTCGTCCGCGAGATCATCACCGAGGGTGTGGTGCCTGAGGATGTGCGCATCCAGGTGCTGTCGCAGTGCCGGCCTGAACTGATCGAGCGCACCTTCGAGTCCTTAGAGGGCGCGCACAAGGCAATCGTGCACATCTACAACTCGACATCGATCCTGCAGCGCCGGGTGGTGTTCCGGGAGGAGCGCGAGGGGATCAAGAAGATCGCCACCTCAGCGGCCGAAATTCTCGTCGAGTACGCGGGCAAGTACTCCGACACCGACTTTCGCTTCCAGTACTCGCCGGAGTCCTACACCGGCACCGAACTCAGCTACGCCGCTGAGGTGTGCAACGCGGTCACTGAGATCTGGCAACCCACCCCGGACGCACCGGTGATTCTGAACCTGCCGGCCACCGTCGAGATGGCCACTCCGAACGTTTATGCCGACTCCATCGAGTGGATGCATCGCAACCTGGAACGGCGTAGCGCAGTGATCCTCTCATTGCATCCGCACAATGACCGTGGCACCGCAGTGGCCGCCGCCGAGCTGGGCTACCAGGCAGGCGCACAACGCATCGAAGGCTGCCTGTTCGGCAACGGGGAACGCACCGGCAACGTGTGCCTGGTGACACTCGGGATGAACCTGTTCAGCCAGGGCATCGATCCTCAGATCGACTTCTCCGACATCGACGAGATCCGCCGCACCGTCGAGTACTGCAACCAGCTGCCGGTTGCCGAGCGGCACCCCTACGGCGGCGATCTCGTCTACACCGCCTTCTCCGGCAGCCACCAGGACGCGATCAACAAGGGGCTGCGGGCGATGCACGCCGACGCCGCTCGGGCTGGGGTCGGGGTGGACGGGCATCGCTGGGAGGTGCCGTACCTGCCCATCGACCCCAAGGACGTCGGGCGCACCTATGAGGCTGTAATCCGGGTGAACTCGCAGTCCGGCAAGGGCGGCGTCGCCTACGTGATGAAGGCCGAGCACCAGCTGGACCTGCCGCGGCGACTGCAGATCGAGTTCTCCCGGGTCATCCAGGAGCACACCGACACCGGGGGTGGCGAGGTCTCGCCGCAGCAGATCCGGGACATCTTCGCCGAGCACTACCTGGACCGGAACATTCCCCTGCGGGTCCTGCGCCACCGGCTGTCCGACGACGGCGCTGGCCATGACGAGATTCAGGCCAGCGTGCTGGTGGAGGGCGAGGAGCACGAGGTCACCGGCTCAGGCAACGGCCCGATCGCGGCTTTCGTGGATGCGCTGGCCGCGCTGGGATTCGACGTCCGGGTGCTCGACTACTTCGAGCATGCGATGTCAGCCGGCGACAACGCCACGGCCGCAGCGTACGTCGAGTGCAGTGTCAGCGAGCAGATCCTGTGGGGAGTCGGCGTCTCCGGGTCCATCGTCACCGCCTCCCTGAACGCCGTCGTGTCAGCAGTGAACCGCGTCATGCGCTAGCGCGCTCGCGAGTCGAATTCGCCGTTCTTCACACTTGTGATGAAGTCTGCCCACTCCGGCTGGTCGAACTTGAGTGGCCCGCGGGTGCGATCCTTGCTGTCCCGCACGACAGCGCCGCAATCGGGAAGGGACGCCACCTCCACACAGCCGCCTGTGCTGCACCAGCTGCTCGTCCGGAACAGCAGCGTGGGGTGGGACACTGCGGTCACGGTCACCGTGGCGTCCTCCTCTTAGTGATCTATAGGAGTTCTCCAACGAGCGTAGCGGACCGCACGGAACTTATGCACCGATCAGCGACGACGTCGAACGTCTACCCCCACGTCGTGATCTTTCCCGAGGTAGATCACTCACGGAAACGCCAGCAAAAGAACCCCGGCGGCAGCTAACTGCGCCTATACCGGAAGGGAAGCAGGTACACTTCCGCCGGGGCTTGCGCGGATCCAAGCCTCGCATTAGCCGAGGACTGCCACGAGGCTCGGAGCAGGGTCTCAGAAGTCGAACTCGCCGTCTTTCACACCTGAGACGAAGTCGGCCCATTCCTGCCCATTGAACGTCAGCTCACGGGTGCGGTCCTTGGTGTCCCGCACGACGGCGCCGCCATCAGGCAAGGGCGCCACCTCCACACATCCCCCTGTGGCGCACCGGCTGCTCGTCCGGTACACCAGCGTGGGGTGGAACGCAACGGTCACTGGATTTCCTTTCTCCTAGTTGTTGTAGTCCTGCATAATCTTGGCTACGAGCCTGGCGGACTGGTCGGAACTCATACACGTGTCGACCAGCACGTCGAACATCTGCTCGTAGATCTGCACATCATGCTCCTTCTCGAGGTAGAGTTCACCCAGATGGCCCTCGATGTACACAAGATCGTTATCGTCGGAATCGGGGAACGCTAGCACCGCGAAGGACCCGGCCGTCGAGGGGTGTGCCCCCTGGCCGAACGGAAGCACTTGGACGGTGATGTTCGGCCGCTGCGCGTCAGCGAGCAGCCGTTTCAGCTGTCCTCGCATCACCTGCTCACCGCCTACCGGGCGGTGTAGCACCGCTTCGTCGAGCAGCACGCGGACGGCCAGCGGGTCCTCGGCGGCGTAGAGGCGGTCCTGCCGTCGCATCCGGAGCTCGACGAGGCGGTCGGTGGCCTCGTGGGCGGACGCGCTACGCCCACCCCAGCGGCCGGCGGTGGACAGCGTCTTCAGGATGGCGCGGGCGTAATCCTCAGTTTGCAGCAGGCCGTGCACGAGGGTCGGCTCGAAACAGCGTATCTCGCTGGCGTCCTGTTCCAGGGCGACGTACCTGCTGAGGTTGTCGGACAGTAGTGGGTCTTCGGGGTCAGGGGCCAGCACGTCGGAGAATTCATCCCACCAACCCTGGCGCCGGCCGTCACGGACCCAGCGCATCAGCCGGTCCCGCTGGGCCTGGTCGGTGACCCCGTAGCGATCGAGCAGATCACGCACGTCGCGGCGGTAGGGGATGCCCTGGCCGGTCTCCAGCCTGCTGACCTTGGAGACCGAGCACTCGAGTCCCTTGGACACCTCTTCTATGGTCAATCCGGCCTGCTCGCGCAGCGTGCGAAGCTGGGCGCCGAGCCGGCGCCGGGGCACCACCGGACCACGTACTGGGGACATCGCGCGCCTCCACGTCCTGCTGTCACTGACCGTGTGCAGGATGTCCAACCGCCCACGGACCGCAAAGGCGACACGCTACTCCTCCTCGGTGAATCACACCAAGAGAGTGCTCTATGCAATTGCATGAGCGCCTTGCTTCATGCACTCTACAACTAGGAAACACCAGCCACGGCACCGCAACACCAGGCAGCCGACATCGCGATCCGGGCGACCCCCGGCTCGCAGCGCAGGCACTCGCATCACCGATGAGGAAGGGGCAGCGATCATGTCAACATCTCACCGGAGCGCGACACGCTTCCCCGGGACGCGGCCGCTGCGCCGTGGCCAGGGAGCGAAACGTCGTGGCGGAACACACCGCAGAGCACGGTGACCATCCAGGTACTGGGCGGGATACTGCTCGTATGCCTGGGATTGCTGCTCGGAGCGTCCTGGACCGTCCAGGCCTTACAGCCCAAGCTTCGCCGCCAAGCCGAGGAGCGTCGCAGGCTCAATGAGGAGTGGTCGGCGGTTCGCACCGCCCGCCGCCAGCGAAGCGAGTGCCCGCGCTGCGCGAATCCACTGTCCGGACAGGACTGGTACTACGCATCGACGATCGTGCTCGAACGACCTGACGACTGAGTAAATATGGGGGCCACATGGATGCTTGTGGTTGCTCGCAGGGCCTCCGCGAGCGCCACAAGCATCCATGTGTGGGAATAGGAGATTGCGCCAGTTCAGACGGCCCGGCGGCCGGACAGTGCACGACCGAGGGTGAGCTCATCGGCGAACTCCAGGTCACCGCCCATCGGCAAGCCGGAGGCGAGCCGGGTCACCGTCAGGCGGGGGAAGTCCCGCAGCATCCGCGCAAGATAGGTGGCGGTGGCCTCGCCCTCGGTGTTCGGATCGGTCGCGATGATCACCTCGGTGATCTCGTCGGCACCGATCCGGGTGAGCAGCTCCCGGATCCGCAGTTGGTCGGGGCCAACGCCGGACAGCGGATCGAGTGCTCCACCCAGCACGTGGTAGCGGCCGGTGAACTCACGAGTGCGCTCGACCGCAAGCACGTCTTTGGGTTCCTCGACCACGCAGATTAACGCCGGATCGCGGCGCGGGTCAGAGCAGATCCGGCAGGTCTCCTTCTCGGACACCGTGCCGCAAACGGCGCAGAAGACCACGCCGTCCTTGACCCGCTGCAGTGCCTCCTGCAGCCGGCTCACGTCAGCCGGATCGGCGGCCAGTAGGTAGAAGGCCATCCGTTGGGCGCTCTTGGGTCCGACGCCGGGCAACCGCCCCAACTCGTCGATGAGGTCCTGGACGACGCCTTCATACATCATTTCCGCCTCCGCGGGACGAAGTGCGTCGGCGGGCATCATTTCCGCCTCCGCGGGACAGAGCGCGCCGGCGGGCATCATTCCGCCTCCGCGGGACGAAATGCGTTATCACACGCCGGGCAGGCCGAGACCACCGCCGGGACCGCCGAGCGCGCTGGCCAGCGGACCCATCGTCTGCTGGGTGAGGTCCTGCAAGGCGCGGTGGGCGTCGACCATTGCCCCCACGACTAGATCCTGCAGGGTCTCCACGTCGTCGGGGTCGACCACCTTGGGATCGATGGTCACACTGAGAACCTCGCCGGAGCCGGCCAGCGTGACCACGACCAGGTCACCACCGGCCTGTCCGGTGACCTCGGCCTCAGCAAGTTCTGCCTGCGCGCTCATCAGCTGCTGCTGCATCTTCTGAGCCTGCTGCAGAATCATGTTCATATCGGGCGCTCCACCGGGTTGCACCGCGGCTCCTCTCGTCGATTCCGGGCCTGCAGGGCAACGCACGCGACCCGTGTGCACCAAAGTAGCTATGTCACAGAGTAGTGATGCCACAGGGTAGCCACGTCTGCGCCGGAGAAACCGGTGCGGTCAAGGCAGGTTTGGCCGTAGCGTTAGGGCGTGCAGCTCACCGGGGCGGAGCGCATCCATCGCGATGCTGTGCGACGACTGCGAGCCAGTTACCGGGCGATCCCAGCGGGATCGCCGGTGCGGCTGGCCAAGCGAACGTCGAACCTGTTCCGGTCGCGTGCCGCGAACGACAGCCCGGGCCTGGACGTCTCGGGCCTGACCGGGGTGCTGCACGTCGATCCGACCGCACGCACCGCCGACGTCGCGGGAATGTGCACCTACGAAACCCTCGTCGCGGCAACGCTGCCGCACGGGCTCACCCCGCTGGTCGTCCCCCAGCTCAAGACGATCACCCTGGGCGGTGCGATCAGCGGGCTGGGTATCGAGGCGGCGTCATTCCGCAACGGCCTGCCGCACGAGTCGGTCCTGGCGCTCGACGTGCTCACCGGCGCCGGCGACATCGTCACGACCACACCGGGTGACGAGCTGTTCGCCGGTTTCCCGAACTCCTACGGCACCCTGGGCTACGCCACCCGGCTGCGCATCGAGCTGGAACCGGTGCGATCGCACGTCGCGCTACGCCACGTCCGGTTCGACGATCTGGACGAGCTGTGCGGCGTGGTGAAGCAGATCATGGCAAGCCGAAAGTGGGAGGCCGAGAACGTCGACTACCTCGATGGCGTGATGTTCTCCCCCACCGAGTCCTACCTGACGGTTGGCCGACGTACCGAGCATCAGGGGCCGACCAGCGACTACACCGGGGCGCAGATCTACTACCGCTCGATCCAGCAGCGCGAGCACGACGTCCTGAGCACCCATGACTACCTGTGGCGCTGGGACACCGACTGGTTCTGGTGTTCGGGGGCCTTCGGTGTCCAGCACCCGGTGATCCGACGGCTCTGGCCGGCCCGGCTGCGCCGCAGCGACGTCTACTGGAAGCTTGTCGCCCTCGACCAGCGGCTCGACCTGTCCAACCGCATCGACGTGTGGCGCGGCCGCCCGCGCCAGGAACGCGTGATCCAAGACGTGGAGATCCCCGTCGAACGCACCGCCGAGTTCCTGCGCTGGTTCGTCGTGCAGGTGGGCATCAAGCCGGTGTGGCTGTGCCCGTTGCGGCTGCGTGACGAGCACACCTGGCCGCTGTATCCCCTGGAACCCGGCCGCGACTACGTCAACGTCGGCTTCTGGTCAGTCGTGCCGATCGCCCCCGGCGGATCCGGCAGCGACACCAACCGGGCCATCGAGCGACAGGTGGACGCGGTGGGCGGGCACAAGTCGCTGTACTCAGACTCCTTCTACCAGCGAGAGGAATTCGACGCCCGATACGGCGGCGAGCGCTACTCGGCGCTCAAGGAACGCTACGACCCTGACCGGCGACTCCTGGACCTCTACGCGAAGGCGGTGCGACGCAGATGACGACCTTCCGGCGCCCTAGTCCGGCAACGACCCAGCAGACCCAAGGGCCGCTGTCGCTGGCGGGGATCGTGGACCTGCTCACCGATGGCCGGTTCCCGGTCCGGTTCACCGCCTACGACGGCAGCGCCACCGGTCCACCCGACTGCGAGATCAGCGTGCACCTGGCCACCCCGCGTGGCGCCACCTACCTGTTCACCGCACCGGGCGACCTCGGCATGGCGCGCGCTTACATCGCGGGTGACCTGCGCGCTTCCGGGGTGCACCCCGGCGACCCGTACCAGGCGATGCGGCTGATGGCACAGGCGCTGCACTTCCGGCGCCCGACCGTGGCGGAGCTGCCGTTGATCACCCGCTCGCTGGGCTGGGAGTTGCTGCGGCCGGTGCCGCCGCCTCCTCAGGAGTCACGGCCCCGGTGGCGCCGGGTCGTTGAGGGGTTGGCCCATTCCCGGCAGCGCGCCTCCGAGGCGGTGCACCACCACTACGACGTCTCGAACCGCTTCTACGAGATGGTGCTCGGCCCGTCGATGACCTACACCTGCGCTGTCTTCGACCATCCGGAGGCGAGCCTGGAACAGGCCCAGGAACGCAAGCACGAACTGATCGCCGACAAGCTGGGGCTGCAGGCCGGGATGCGGCTGCTCGACGTCGGCTGCGGCTGGGGTGGCATGGTGCGCTACGCCGCGCGCCGCGGCGTCCGGGCGCTGGGGGTCACGCTGTCCGCGGAGCAGGCCCACTGGGCGCAACAGGCTATCGCCCGGGAGGGCCTGGCCGAGTTCGCCGAAGTGCGCCACCTCGACTACCGGGATGCCCCCGGCCGCGACTACGACGCGGTGAGTTCGATCGGGCTCACCGAACACGTCGGGGTGCACTCCTACCCGTCCTACTTCGGGCTGTTGCGGGCCAAGCTGCGCCCCGGGGGGCGGCTGCTCAATCACTGCATCACCCACCCGGACCCCCGGGCCCGAGCTCAGACTGACCCCTTCACCGACCGGTACGTGTTTCCCGACGGGGAGCTCGCCGGTGCTGGCAAGATCATCACAGCGGCGCAGGACGCCGGCTTCGAGCTACGCCACGTGGAGAGCCTGCGGGAGCACTACCCGCTGACTCTCAAGCAGTGGTGCGCCAACCTCACCGCGCACTGGGACGAGTGCGTGGCCGAGGTCGGCGAGGCCACCGCGCGGGTGTGGGGCCTGTACATGGGGGCTTCTCGACTGTCCTTCGAGCGCAACAACCTAGAGCTGCACCAGGTACTGGCGGTCCGCCCCGACGGCACCGGCAACTCCCACGTCCCGTTGCGCCCGTGGTGGCGCTGACGCGCCCCGTGAGTGGCGATGCGAGCTATGACCCGAATCGCCACTCACGGGTCTGAGGGCAATAGGTCCATGGACGAGAAGCTGGTCGATGAACTCTCCGCGAGCGGCCACCTGACCCCCGAGTGGCGGTCGTCGTTCCTGGCCGTGGCCCGGCCGCAGTTCATCCCGGACACCATCTGGCGGTGGGACAAAGACCGGCCCGGGCCGGACCTGGTGCCAGTGCGCCGGGCCGAGCACCCCGACCAGTGGCGAGAGCTGGCCGAAGGCGACGACGTCATCGTCATCCAGGTCGATGACGGGCATCCGGTCGGCCCCGGAGAGACTGGTGAGGTCGCTACCAGCTCAGCGAGCATGCCGCTGGTGGTCGCGCTGATGCTCAGACATCTGGAGGTCCACCGGGGTCACCGGGTGTTGGAGATCGGCACCGGCACCAGCTACAACGCCGCGCTACTCGCTCATCGGCTCGGCGCCGACCACGTGACCACCATCGAGATCGACCCCGAAGTGGCGGTCCATGCCCGCAAGACGCTGTCGGACACGGGATACGGCGACGTCACCACCGTCATCGGAGACGGCGCACTGGGATACCCGCCCGGCGCGCCCTATGACCGGCTGATTGCCACCGCGGCTTGCCAATGGGTGCCTTATGCGTGGGTGGCCCAGACTCGTCCCGGGGGACGCATCGTGACCCCGTGGGGCATGCAGTACTACAACTTCGGACTACTCGCACTGACCGTTAACGACGACGGCACCGCGACCGGCCAGATCGTCGATAGCGTTTCCTTCATGTGGTTGCGTGACCAACGCATTGCCCGCCGCGCGATCAGTGCGACCGCCGACCAGGACGAGCAAGCCAGCGTTACCCAGACCTCCGTGCATCCCGCCGAAGTGGCCAATGCCCAGCACACACCCGGGGCCTGCATCGCCATCGGAACCCGGGTGCGCAATTGTCGATCCGGCTACACACGACCCGAATCGGACCCCGACAGCGGGCGATACCGGGTGCACCAGTTCGGCCCACGCAAGCTGTGGGATGAGGTGGAAACCGCCTACCTTTGGTGGATTGACCAAGGAAAGCCCGGCGCCGACCGCTGGCGGTTCACCGTGATCCCCGAAGGTCAGCGAATCGAGCTGATCAGCTCATAAAGCTCACTTGTCGTCGATGCGGCGGGCGCCGAGCTGCTCGGCCAGCAACGCCAGCGCGACCTCCTCGGGGTCCCGACGGCTGGAGTGCTCCCGGCTCATGCTGGCGGCCTCGGCGAGCATCGCCTCGTCGTCATCCACCGGGGGTACCGCGCCAGGGTCCCCGGGATCCGGTGGTTCCGGTGGTGGGGGGATACCGTCGTCCGGGGGTTGCTGGGCCGCCGGACGCCGGCTGGCCGGACGCTCCGCCGAGCGTTGCGGTGGGCGGGGTTGAGTCGTGGGTTGGGACTGCGGCTGGGCTCCGCGGGAGCCGGCGTCGCCGTCGGCGTGCTCGCAGCGCACCTGCCAGTCGACGCCCAGCACGGCGCGCAGCGCTGCCCTGATCAGCTCGACGTTGCGCTCGTCACCCAGCCGGCGGGCCAACGGGGCGTTAGGCAGAGTCAGAACGAGGGTGGCACCCTGCACCGAGCTCGCGGTGGCGTTGCTGAGCAGGACCTGGGTAGTCCGGCTCTGCTCGCGCACCGCGTCCAGCAGGGCCGGCCATACCCGTCGCACCGCGGCCGCGTCGATCTGGTCCGGCGCGGCATCACGCTGCGCTTCCGAGGCGACCGGTGCCTGGGCGACCGGTGCCTGGGCGACCGGTGGGTCGGCAGGCCGGGCAGGCCGACTCGGCGGTTCCGGACGCCCCACTGGCGGGGTCGGCGGGGTCGGCGGGGTCTGAATCTGCGCAGGGTCGCCGACCCCGGCTTGGCCCGGTGAGTGCGCCGTGCCCGTGTCCGGCGAGGACGGGGCGATCATGAACCGCCGCTCCAGCCGCTCCAGCCGGTGCAGCACCGCGCCCTCCCCCTCGGCGGCGGCCGGCAGCAGCATCCGGGCGCACAGCAGTTCCAGCAGCAGCCGGGGGGCGGTGGCCCCACGCATCTCGGTGAGCCCGTTGTGCGCGATCTCGGCGAACCGGGTGAGGCTGCCCGCGCCCAGGGCTTCGGCTTGAGCGGTCATCGTCGCGAGCTGATCCTCGGGCGCGTCGACCAGACCGTGGCGGGCCGGTTCCGGAGCGACCCGCAGCAGCACTAGGTCACGGAAGCGCTGCAGGAGGTCGGAAGCGAAACGCCGGGGATCGTGCCCCGCCTCGACCAGCCGGTCGATGGTGGCGAACACCGTAGCCCCGTCCTGGACAGCTAACGCGGAGACCATGTCATCGATCAGCGCGACGTCGGTAACTCCGAGCAGCGCCACCGCCCGCCGGTAGGTGATGCCCTCGTCGCCTGCCCCGGCCAGCAGCTGGTCCAGCACGGACAGCGAGTCCCGGGCGGAGCCGCCGCCAGCGCGGATCACCAGCTGGTAGACCGCAGGCTCGATCCGCACCCCCTCGTCGGAGCACACCTGCTCCAGCAGCCCGCGCATGGTGCTCGGCGGCAGCAGCCGGAACGGGTAGTGGTGGGTGCGGGAGCGGATGGTTGCCAGCACCTTCTCCGGCTCGGTGGTGGCGAAGACGAAAACGAGGTGCTCCGGAGGTTCCTCCACGATCTTGAGCAGGGCATTGAAACCCTGCGTGGTGACCATGTGGGCCTCATCGATGATGAACACCCGGTACCGGGACTCGGCGGGAGCGTAGAACGCGCGATCCCGCAGGTCGCGGGCATCGTCCACACCGCCGTGGCTGGCTGCGTCGAGCTCGACGACGTCAATGGACCCGGGCCCCTCGGGCGCCAGCGCGACGCAGGACGGGCAGACCCCGCACGGGTCCGGCGTGGGGCCCTGCGCGCAGTTCAGCGAGCGGGCCAGGATGCGCGCACTGGACGTTTTGCCGCAGCCGCGCGGGCCGGAGAACAGGTAGGCGTGGTTGATCCGCCCGGCCGCGAGAGCGGTACGCAGCGGTTCGGTGACGTGCTCCTGGCCGACCACCTCAGCGAACGTCGCCGGGCGGTACTTGCGGTAGAGGGCCAGTGCCACGGCGGCGAGGCTACCGGGCCGGTCGGACGGTCCTCACGGCACGAGGTGTACTTCCGGCGACACCCCCTGCATCTCTTTGGCGAGCCGGCGGTCGCAGGTCCACAGCGGTACCCGCAATCGCTCGGCAAGGGCGACGTAATGCGCGCCGTACGTCGCCAGCAGGTGCTGCTCGCAGGCGAGCTCCAGCGCCCTGGAGTGCAGACGCGCATCGCTGTGCAGCTCGATGGGCAGGCGAAGACACCGATCGAGCTGCAGCGCGGCGAGTTCCGCGCTGACCCGACCTGCGCGCTGCTGCTGATACAACGCATTGGCGACCTCGTAGTGCAGCAGGCTTGGCGCGATCAGATCGCCGTCCGACTGAACAAGCCGCTCCCACACAGGCAGGACAACGGGATCCCCGTCGAGGACCCGGACGACCAGGCTCGCGTCAACGCACCCGGCCATAGCGCTCCTCGTCCCGGTCGTCCCGTCCAGCACGGATCGCCTCCTCCACGTCGAAGTCCTTCAGCCGCTCGATCGCGCCCTCGGCCCGCAGCCGCTCGTGAAGCTCGGCGAGCATTGCGTTGGCCCGGGCCCACTTGTCGGACCGTCCGGCGCACGCCGCCTCCCAGTCCTCGACAGACACCACCACGGCGACCTCCTTGCCCGCCCGCTCCACGAAAACGACGTCGTGGCGGGCCGTCACGCCGTCGAGCAACTCACCGAAGCGCACCCGGGCCTCGGTCGCGCTGACCCTGCGTTCCGTCCCGGACATAGTCGACACTCCCAATCAATCAATCCATCGATTGATGGTACCACGCTGTTACCGCGCTTGGCGATCCCAGTAGCCCTTGACGTACAACGCGCGCCGGTCGACGCCGCGCTGGTCGAGCAGGTGCGCGCGGATCCGGCGCACTGTCGGGGTGTGCCCGGCGATCCAGATCCGGCCCTGTCCAGGCGGCAGCCGCTCGGTGCGCAGGGTGTCCTCGAGCACTGTGCTCGTGCCTGGTGCATGGTCGCCACGGTGCAGCCAGCACACCGTCGTACGGGCTGATCCTGGTATCGGCTGCTGCTCTGCAGCGTCGGCGACCTCGATGTACAGGTACGCACAGGCGCCGGCCGGCAGCATCTCGACGTAAGCCTGAATCGCCGGCAGTGCGGTTTCGTCCCCGGCGAACAGGTGCCAGTCGGAGCTGGGATCAGGCCGGTAGCGACCGCTGGGGCCGATGAACTCCAAGGTCTCGCCGGGCTGCACCTGCCGCGCCCAGTTGGCTGCTGGTCCTGCACCGTGCAGCACGAAATCGATGTCCAGGCACGGCTGCGCGGCGTTGTAGTCGCGCACTGTGTAGTCGCGCGACACCCGGCGCCCACTGGCCAGGTCCGGGACGTAGATCTTCAGCGTCTGCCCGGGAATGGCGTCCAAGCCACTCAGACTCTCGTCGAGGAGCCGGACTCGGGTCATCCGGGGAGTCAGGCGCTGCACCGACGCCACCCTCGCCACGGTGCTGGCGATGCGCCCGCGCGCTGTGCCCATGAGCCGCATCGGGCTACCTCCTCGACTCGGTCGCATTCAGCCCTGGAGGGTTGAGGAGGGCAACCTGTCTACGGGGCGGTATCCGACTCCGCTGCTAGCGCAGCTTCGGCCTCCTGGACCCGGCGCTGCAGCGACCGGTACTCCTCGTTACCCGACAGTCTCGCTTTGACCTTGATGTCGAACATGTCCTGGCTTCGGAACGGTGATCCCCACTTCTGGTCCACGTCGGCGGCGGCCTCGTCCTTGATTACGGCCATCCGCCCGCGCATCTCCGCCAGCTCCTGCCGCACAGCATCCCCGCCGCCTTGGACCTCCGCACCATCCTGGTTCACGTTACGGACCGCCTTCCCTCGAGCCAGGAACCTGCTCCTGGAAGGCAATCTACCCAGCCGAGCCAGCGCCCGTTGCGGCGTCCGGCTTCACGACAAGGGCGGCCTCGGCCTTCTGGACACGACCCTGCAGCGACCGGTACTCGTCGTTGCCCGTCAGCCGGGTTTTGACCTTGAGATCGAACACCGCCGGGGTCCGCCACGGTGATACCCACTTACGGTCCACCTCGACAGCGGCTTCTTGCTTGATCACGGCCATCCGCTCGCGCATCTCCGTCAACTCCTGCGCCGCAGAACCCTCGCCGCCCTGAACCTCCGCACCATCCACGTTCACGTTTACGGTCCGCCTTCCACCATGGAGCCGTAGGCGTGCTCGGTGTGCCGCTGTCGGCTATCTCCTACCCTAGATGCTCAGAGACTCTGACGTCGGCTTTCACGACCGCGCTGGCCGCTGGGATCGCCGGTGGCCGGGTGACGGCCATCACAGCCAGGTGAACGGATGAGGGGACCCCGCGCACCCGCCAGAGCCTGCTGACCCTTGCTGCCTTCCGGCCCTGGGGGAGTTCGCAAGATGGACGCCACGCGGGGTCCGCCGCCCAGTGTAAGGGCTGCCCCGCCGAGCACACGACAACCCCCGACGAGGTGCCGTCTACCTGCCGCCTTGGCTGGTGGACGGCACTGCCGGTAACCTGCCGAGCGGAGGATTCGCCTAGTGGCCTATGGCGCACGATTGGAAATCGTGTTGGGTGTTAAAGCCCTCGCGGGTTCAAATCCCGCATCCTCCGCCATCCACCAGCACAAACGCCGGTCACCATGGTCGGCAGGTGGCCGGCGCGTCTGCGGCTCGTCTTAGAGGGCTTAGGCGGCACGGCCGTCATGATCGAGTCAACTGTGAGGTTTGAGTCGGCTTTGGTGCAGCTCCAGGGTGTCAGGCCGCGAGGTGGGCGTAGCGGGCGAGGTCGTGGAAGGCGGCCTGGTATGCGCGGGCTGCGGTGCGCAGCCGGGACGGGGCGGGTGGGTCTGGGTCGGTGATTTCGGCCAGCCCGGTGCGTAGCAGGTGGTCGTGGGCGTGGGTGAACAACAGGGCGTGCTGGAGCCCGGTGTCGGTGATCTGGTAGCGGCGGGTGTGAGCAATGCGGTGGATGAGGCCGTGGGCGCGGAGCCGCCGCAGGTCGTAGGTCATTTTCCCGGCAGTGATGTCCTCGGGGGTGGTGCCGAGGAGGGGCGCGAGGAGGGCGCGCAGGTCACGGTTGGTGAAGCCGTGGGGTAGCAGCCGGTGGATGAGCAGGGCTTGGAGCAGGGCGTGGACGCGGGGGTCGCCGAAACGCAGCCCGGGGATGCGGGTGCCTTCGTTGGTGACGATCGGTGCGGTGAGCTCGGTGAATGCTTGGGCGCCGCGGATCGGGTCGTGGCTGATGCGTTGGACGCCCAGTAGGCGCCGGTTGGCGGAAAAGCCGATCTGCCGCAGGGCGGTCAGGTTGGTCAGCCGTTTGGACAGTCCGAAGTCGCGGGTGTCGTTGATGGTGGTCTCGGTGCGCAGCGCTTTTCCGTGCTTGTGGTATTGCTTGATTTTGGCGTTCTTGTAGTCGACGTGCAGGGACGGGACCACACCGTCGGTGATGACCCGGGTGCGAAACCGGCCGGGGGTGGGGTGGCGGCCTTTGCGGATGATGCGCCGGTCGAAGACCAGGCCGATCTGGTCAGGGCGTCCGATGTCGAGGTTGTGGTGCAGGACCTGCTCGAAGAAGATCCGCCCCGACACCGGGCGGTCGAGCATCTGAGTCAGGGAGAACTCGGCCTGCAGGATGGACAGCTCATACCGGTAGCCGGCGTCTTCGTCTTCTGGGGTGAACGGGTGGGGCAGGATCTTCAGCCATTTGCGCAGCAGCGCCTCAATATGCTGCGGGCCCAGGCTGTCGCAGATCGCCTGCAACGCGGGCACGTCATCGCAGGCGGAGAACCCGTTGTCCAGCGGCTGGAAACCGATCCCCGCCTTGGCGGCCTGGCGTTTGGCCCACTCGTTGCCGTTGATGCACAGCTTGGCGGTGTAGGGGAAATAGGTGCTGAACTTGAGGAAGAACGGGCCGAAATCAGCATCCACGCAGTAGAAGTAGAAGAAGTTGATGAACGCCGAGGCGCGCACCAGCCAGGCATAGCTGCCCCCGGTCACCGGGTTGTAGCGCCGCTGGGTGCGCCACACCCCCGCCTTCTCCTGGGCCCGCCCGACGAACAGCACGCCCTCGTCGTCAGTGAACCCGGCCAGGAACTGCGCAGTGAGCTCGTCTTTGCGCTGGCCCTTGGCGAAATGAACCAGCTCCAGGCCCCGCGCGGCGACGAAGCCATGGATGTCGGCGACAAACGTCTTGGTCATCGGGTCCATCAGCGCCGTGGACGCATAGTGGTGACCACGGTGGCCGACGAAGAACCCCTGTACCCCACCACCGTAGGCCAGCCGCGGTTGCCACACGTTGAGATACATCCGGTCGATGGACTCCACCTCGAACACCACATGATCGTCAAGGACATCGGCGACACTGCGCGCTACGGTCATAACGGCTCCGGTCGGACGGGCGGCCAGTTGGCCAACCAACCGCTCCGGCGG
>JBQTHE010000062.1:0-47527 GCA_052390115.1 Pseudonocardiales bacterium
CCCATCATATCGATCATGTGAAGTCCATCATTTTTACTGGCTACATTCCGGCGTGTCTGGAACCCGTCCAGAACCGGTCGTCGCAGGTAGGACGGACGACCAGGCAGTCAAGATCAAGTAAGCTCCGCTTAGTCTTCCGGTGTGTCGAAGCTCGCCACCGCTGTTAAACGGATCCTCGTCGGCAGGCCGTTTCGCAGCGAACGGCTCGGCCACACGCTGCTGCCCAAGCGCATCGCGCTGCCAGTATTCGCCTCGGACCCGATGTCCTCGGTGGCTTACGCCCCGGAAGAGATCCTGCTCGTGCTCTCGGTTGCAGGGCTGTCTGCCTACACGTTCGCCCCGTGGGTCGGTCTGGCCGTCGCCGTGGTGATGATCGCCGTGATCGCTTCGTACCGGCAGAACGTGCATGCCTACCCCTCCGGGGGCGGTGACTATGAGGTCGCGACGGTCAATCACGGCCGCAATTGGGGCTTAGTGGTTGGCAGCGCCCTACTGGTCGACTATGTCCTCACCGTGGCGGTGTCGATCTCCTCGGCCGCAGCTAACGTCGGTTCGGCTATACCCCTGGTGGCCACCCACAAGGTTGCGTTCGCGGTGACCGCGATCGTGCTGCTCACCGCGATGAACCTGCGCGGAGTGCGCGAATCCGGCACGCTGTTCGCCATCCCCACCTACGCCTTCGTGATCGGCGTGCTCGGCATGATCGTGGTCGGGCTGGTGCGGACGTTCCTGCTCGGGGACAGCTTGCGTGCCGAGAGCGCCGACTTCGGCCTGATCGAGGAGGGTGAGCACCTAGCCGGGCTCGGGTTCGCCTTCCTGCTGCTCCGGACCTTCTCCTCGGGCTCAGCCGCGCTGACCGGGGTGGAGGCGATCAGCAACGGGGTACCGGCGTTTCGCAAGCCCAAGTCCCGCAACGCGGCCACCACCCTGCTGCTGATGGGCGTGCTCGCGATCAGCATGTTCATGGGACTGCTCATGCTCGCCGGTATCACCGGTGCCAAAATCGCCGAGCACCCCGAGGAGCAGCTGATCGGGGCGCCGCAGGATTACCACCAGGGCACTCTGGTCTCGCAGCTCGCTGCCGCGGTGTTCTCCGGCTTCACGCCGGCGTACTACTTCCTGCTCGCGGTGACCGGACTGATCCTCGTGCTCGCCGCGAACACCGCGTTCAACGGGTTCCCGGTGCTCGGTTCGATCCTGGCGCAGGATCGCTACCTGCCCCGCCAGCTGCACACCCGAGGCGACCGGTTGGCCTTCTCCAACGGCATTGTCTTCCTGGCCGGCGCGGCTGCCGTCCTGGTAGTGGCCTTTGACGCGGAGGTCACCCGGCTGATCCAGCTCTACATCGTGGGAGTCTTCGTCTCCTTCACGCTGAGCCAGAGCGGGATGGTCCGGCACTGGAACCGGCTGCTGGCAAGCGAGACCGACGCTGCTGCGCGCCGCCGGATGCGGCGCTCTCAAGCGATCAACACTTTCGGCTTCGTGATGACCGGCTCGGTGCTGGTGGTGGTGCTGATCACCAAGTTCACCGAGGGTGCCTGGATCGCGATCGTGGCCATGGTGGTGATCTTCGTGCTGATGAAGGCGATCCGGAGGCACTACGACCGGGTGGTCGCCGAGTTGGTACCGCAGGAGGCCGACACCGTGCTGCCCTCGCGCAACCACGCGATCGTGCTGGTGTCCACCGTGCACCTGCCGACCATGCGGGCGCTGGCCTACGCCCGCGCGACCCGACCCGATGTGCTCGAGGCGGTCACCGTCAACGTCGACGACGCGAGCACCCGGGGCCTGATCGCGGAGTGGGAGGCGCGGGAGCTCCCGGTTCCGCTCAAGGTGGTCGAGTCGCCCTACCGGGAAATCACCAAACCGGTGATCGACTACGTCAAGCGGGCCCGCTCGGACAACCCCCGTAGCGTGGTCACGGTGTTCATCCCGGAGTACGTCGTGGGCCACTGGTGGGAGCAGATCCTGCACAACCAGAGCGCACTACGAATCAAGGGTCGGCTGCTGTTCGAGCCCGGGGTGATGGTGACCAGCGTGCCCTGGCAGCTGCGCTCGTCGGCCCGGGTCGCCCAGCGCGAGCAGCTGGCACCGGGAGCGGTGCGCTGGGGCCTGGACACCGGTCCCGCCGGCACTTCAGGAACGACCACCCCAGTCGACGGTGCTCCTACCGATGGCGCCCCAGCTGACAGTTCCGGGGCCCGGCCCGAGCCGCGGGTCGACCGGTCGTGACCCGGGGCGCGGAAGTGGAGCTCACCGTCGGACCGGTGGGCCATGGCGGTTTCTGTGTGGCCCGCCACGAGGGTCGGGTGGTGTTCGTCCGGCACGCGCTGCCGGGGGAGCGGGTCCGCGCGGTGGTCACCGAGGACCGCGGCGGGTCCTATTGCCGGGCCGACGCGGTGGCAGTTCTCGAACCAGCGGCCGGCCGGGTGCCGCCGCCGTGTCCGGCATCGGGGCCCGGCGGCTGTGGCGGCTGCGATTTCCAACATGCCGACCCACAGCTGCAGCGCCAGCTCAAAGCGCGGGTGGTGACCGAGCAGCTGCGCAGGATCGCCGGACTGGATGTCGCGGTGACCGTGCAGGAGTTGCCCGGTGGCGCGTTGGGTTGGCGGACCCGGACCCGACTTGCGGTGGACGAGACGGGGCGGGCCGGTTTCCGGGTGCACCGCAGCCATACGGTGTTGCCGGTGCCGGCTTGCCCGCTGGCGGCACCCGGCTCGCTGGATCCGGTGTTGTCCCGCCGGTGGCGCCCGGGCGCGGAGCTGGAGGTGGTCGTCGACGATTCCGGGCGGCTGCATGTGGCGGAGCAACGACCGGGCCGGCCGCCGAAACAGCGTCGCGGCACCGGGCGGGTCACGCGGCGCGCCGCCGGTCGACGCTGGGAGCTGTCCGCGCACGGCTTCTGGCAGGTACACCCCGCCGCGGCCGATGCATTGGCTGCGCTGGTCGGGGATGGGGCTGCCGCGCCGCTCGGGGGCACGGCGTGGGATCTCTACGGCGGGGTAGGGCTGTTCGCCTCGGTGCTGGCCGGTCAGGTTGGGCTGACCGGCTCGGTGACCGTCGTGGAGGCCTCCCGGCGCGCAGCGGCGGACGGCGCGGCGGCGCTGGCCGACCTTCCGCAGGTGTGCTTCGTCACCGGCCGGGTGGAGCGGGCGCTGGCTGGGCTACCCGGACGCCCGGACGTGGTGGTGCTCGACCCGCCCCGGCGCGGGGCAGGCCGGGAGGTGGCCGCAGCGGTGGCCGGCCGCGGGCCCGCCCGTATCGTGGCGGTGGCCTGCGACCCGGCCGCGCTGGCTAGCGACATCGCCCGCTACGCCGAGAGCGGCTACCGGCTGCTGGCGGTGCGTGCGCTGGACGCGTTCCCGATGACCCACCACGTCGAATGTGTAGCCGAACTGGCCCGCTGACGTCCGCTGCCCCACCCGCACCGGCGAGGCTACAAGTGATCGATGTGCGCTACGGCATGTGCAACATGATCCCGCTACCAGCGAAAACTCCGGATTTGGAGTCCACAGCCCGGAGGGGTTCCCCAGCGGACACGCTCGGTGGGTCGCGCTTACCTGGTACGACCGCCGCAGTGCTCGCGCAGCCACCGGGTTGCCACCGCCCTGACCTCGACCGCATCCGTCCAGCCAGTCTTCGAGACCGGGATGGTGTCGATGGATCGTGCAACCCGGTCGCCGTCGCCAGCTTCCCGGTCCGCGAACACGTAAGCAGCCGCGTCGCCCCGGCGCCAGCGGATCGTGTATCCCTCCGCGAGGTAAACCCGCATCACCAACCGGACCACCGTCGTCACCTCGAAACTGCTTTTACTGACGGGGAAAATGGCGTCACGCGCTTGATGGATTGATTGTGCACCTTGGTGCTGCCGAGGGTGTCGATGATGGGTACGAGGGCGTGGTCGGGGTCGGTGTCGGCACGACAGGTGAAGAGATCGATGTGGGCGAGCTTGTGTTCGGGCCAGGTGGAGACGATGAGGTGGGATTCGGCGAGGACCAGCACGCAGGTGATCCCGTGAGGGTGAAACTGTACTGATAGTTCGCCGAGCACGGTGGCGCCCAGCCGGCTGACTGCAAGGCGCATAGCGTCGAGGAGTTCCTGGGGTTCGGGGTTTGGGGTGACGCAGTCGATGAGGTCGTAGACGACGCAGGTCATGGTGCGGGCTCCGGGACAGTTCGAGCTGTGAGGGCCTGGCTGGGAATCCTGGCCTTGGGAAGAAGCGCCGCGAGGTAGTCGACGGTGTAGGCGCGGTGCAGCCGACGGGGCTCGAGTGCCCAGCGTTGGACTTCGGCCCAGATGGCATCGAGCGCGTCGTCTCCGTGGTCGTCAAAGAGCACGTCTAGATCGAGAAACGACTCTGGCAGGTCGGCGTAAGCGGCGCCGTAACGCACATAGAGGGTCTTGGATAACTTGCCGCCACTACGGTCGAGGACCATTGGGGTGAACACGCTGACCGGCCACTGTCGTGCGGGGATACCGAGGGTAGCCAGGGCGGGAGCGAGAACGTGGGCGTGCCAGGCGCCGCCCCAGTCGGCACCGTCGATGGAGACCGAGCAGGCTTGGTAGAGATCTCGTTCCGCCGCTAGCAGGAATCCTTTCTGGATGGAACGTATGGGGGTGTTTGCGTCGTACCAGCCGCCCGGTCCGGCCACGTCGATGGTTTCCCGGTAAGGGCCGTGGATGGGGCAGCGGGAGTCGAGGTTGACTTCACCATCTCCATGAGCTATCCGCAGGCTGGCCGCGGATTTCTCCATTAGTCGGCATTCAGGGCAGCGGGGCCGAATACGCAGGATACCGTCGGCGGGGGCAACGATCGGAGCGAACTCGGTTTGGCGGGAGGCGATGGCGTGCAGGCATTCCCGCACCGGTCTGAGCCCTTGGTAGACGGTGTAGGGCCGGAACTCGTACCGGATGCCGCAGCGCTGGGATGCCCAGGTCAGGAGGCGTTCGAAGCCGGAGATGCGTTGCTCGCGGTCGAGGTGGCCGGAGTCGATGAGGTCGGAGACGGTACGGGTGTAGGTCTGCCCGTCGATCTCGACGTGCTCGGCGGGGGCATTGTCCAGGGCGTCGAAGACGACCGTCGCGGGCAGGTTGAGGGTTTCGGCGGCGTGGGAGGTGAGGGCGAAGACGGTCAGCATGGTGACAACGGTGCCGATATGCGGGGTGCCGTTGAGTTGCGCGGCGGTGGTGACTCGCAGCCGCTGCTGTCCTTGGGCGGCGGCGCGGATGAGGTCCGCGTTGGTGTCGGTGAGGTGCGCAATCCCGACCGGTGCGAAGATCAGCTCATCCGGTGGCGGTGGCGGGACGGGTGTCGCTGACGGCATGGCGGGCGCCGCGATGTCCATGGCGGTGTTTCCTCCCGATGTAGGTCCAGATGGCGGTGAAGTCGGGGTCGAGGGTGATGGGCACCCGGCGGGTTAGTAGCAGCCTGATCCCTGCGCGCGCGGCGGCAATCTGGTAGAGCCGCTCGGTCAGCTCGACTCTCTGGTGGGGATTGCGGGCTACCCAGTTCGCGCCGGCCGCCCATCCGCCGGGTTTGACGAGTTGGTGTGCCGCGGTGAAGCAGTCGACGAAGTGCTCGGCATCCCGGCACAGCCCGAGTAGTCCGAACTGGGTGACCAACTCGAAACCGGCGGCGTGCAGGCTCGGATCACTGGGGGGATGGCCGGTGAGACAGTCGACCGCGACGGTGGCGGTGAGTGACCGGCAGCGGATGGAGAAGTCGTGGGGATCGGTGCGCCCACACAGCACGAGCGCGGTGCGGTGCGCACCCCGGGGATGCGCTGCGCTGGTGAATGTCCGTAGCATGGCCAGTCGTTGCGGGTCGGCGTCCACGGCCACCAATCGCTGGGCGCGGAGACCGATTGCCCACAGCATTGACTCCGATCCAGACCCGAGGTCGGCCCACGTCTTCACGGGCGGGATTCGAATGAGGGCGGCGAGGATGTCTTCGGTGCCTAACCCGAAGCGGAACTGCTGGGCGTAGTAGCGGTCCCAGTACTCCTGCGCGCGGGCGATGGTGCGCGAACCGGTCACCGTGCATCACCACCAGCGGCCCGGGCGGTGATGTCGGAGAGTCCGCCGTAGCCGGGTAGGAATCGAAGGCGACTGAATCCGGCCGAGGTGAGTGCCGCAGCCAGTTCCTCGGCGGAGAACAGGCGCAGCTCGACGCTGGTGGTGTGCAGGCTGGCGCCGGTCGGGTCGACGTAGTCGAACTCGACGCGCACCCGAACAGCACCGTTGCCCTCATGGTGACGGTGCTGGCAGCGGCGCCTCAGACCCGCCCCACCTGCTCGGCTGGGGTCGAGGTAGCGGTCGGCGAACCACACGCCCTGTTGGCGAACGGGGTCGTAGCAGCCCGCGGTGTCTATCCCGCCGCCGGGGTGGGTGCATGCGACCTGAGCGAGCAGCTCAACTCCAGGTCGTAGGGCGTGGCGGATCGCTGCCAGCAACTCAACGAGCGGGGTTTGGCAGGCCAGTTGGTTGAGCGCCGCGTTGGGTATCACCACGAGATCCACACCCGCCAGCTCGCCCAGCTCCTGCACGTACTGGACGTAGGCATGGGTGCCGACAGCGGGCAGCCCGCTGTCGGCGGCGTGTGCGATCGCAGCGGCGAGCATGGCGCCGTTGCCGTCGATCAGCGTTGTCGTCACTCCGGTCGCGGCGTAGTCGGCCAGGAAATGACCCGCTCCGCACGGGACCTCGGCCACGTGCCGGGTGGTACGTAGCAGCCCGCGCAGTGAGCGGGGGCGGGACACGGCGTCGGCGTCGGCGCGGGCGAACCGGGCCCGCAGCTCGTAGCCGTCCACCACCGCTGTCGCCACAACTGGGGTGATGGCGGGGCTCACGCTGACACTCCGAAGTATGCCGCGTGCTGCTGGCACACCTGATGTACGAGTGCTCCGTCTCGGGCGATGCACGCAGAGGTGATCACCGGGTCATCGACGCCGCGAAGAACGACCTGGGCCAACCGCACCAGGTACGGCGCAGCGTTCGCCGTAAACGCCTGGCTCGCGGTCCGCGGCACCAACGCGGGCAGGGTACCGAGCTTGACGTGCAGCACGCCGCGCACGACGCGGGGCGGGTCACCGGGCGCCTGCACGGGACCAGCGGTGGGCAGATAGCCATCGCCATAGCCGCAGGTAGCGTCCACGATCACCGCGCCAGCCTGCATAGCGGTCAGGTCAGCCTCGGTGATCATGGGCGGGGTATCGAAAGTGGACACGAGGATTGCGCCGATCACCAGATCCGCTTGCGCGAGGAGAGAGGCCAGCAGCTCCGGTGTGTTCACCTCGACATGCGCGCCGTACGACGCACCGGGTGAGTAAGACTCGGCAGAGGCTTCGGAACGGACCAGTACGGTCACCCTGGCGCCCAGGGCCGCGGCGGCTCTCGCCGCAGCCGCACCGACGTTGCCGGACCCGATGACCACTACCCGCGCAGGTTCCGCGCCGGGCACGCCACCAAGCAGCACACCACGTCCGGCCGGCGATTGCAGAGCCTGGGCACCGAGCAGGACCGATTGGACGCCAGCAATCTGGCCGCCCGGTGTGCCCAGGGGGAACCGACCGTCCTCGGCGAGGAACTCGTAGCTGTAGGCCGTCACTCCGGCGGCGGTCAACGCGATGAGCAGGCACGGGTCGCCTTCAGCGTGGAACAGCGCGCCGATCGACTGACGTGGCGTCAGGAGGGCCAGGTCTTCGGGGTCGGTGCACTTGTAACGCAGCACCAGGGGCGCAGACCACACGCCGCTCGCGTCGGCGAACCGGACGCCTTCCTCCTGCAGCACTGCGTCCGAGCAGCCGATTCTGGTGGCGATGCCTGGCTCCGCGATGACGGTGAATCCGGCTTCGGCGAGCGCCCGCGCCACCGTCGGAGTGAGCAGTGTCCGCCGGTCTCCTGGGGTGGACTCGCGAGGGAAACCGATCACCCCGTCGCTCGTACCGATTGTCATTCCCGCCTCCATGCCCGATTTTCGCTGGCAAGCTAAGCGTCACTCGGCGTGTCCACAGAAACCAGATCATTGGTTGCGCACCAATTTGTTCACCAATTTTCGATCCCTTACTCACCTGCGATGACAAATGTCGGCGGGGCGCGGGACACGGCCGATACACCGGGGTGGCGGAGCCTGAGCGGTCGCTACAGTTGGTCATCACCCCTTCGGTACCCAAGCAGACAGAGAGGAAGCCGCTGGTGCAGGAAGACCTGTTCGGTAACCCCGAACTGAGCTGGCCACCGGAACCGGTTCTCATGTCGCTCAACCCCGAGTACTACGAGTTAATGTGGCAGGGCCTCAAACGCCACGAGTTCCGTCGCCGATACCTCACCGGCCGCCCGACGACCTGGTACGTGTACCTCACCGCACCGGTCTCCCGCCTGAGCGCCGTCATCGACCTCGATGAGGCGATCGCCGATACGCCCCGGCGCATCGCCGAGATCGCCGAGCAGGCCCGGGTCGGCAACGGCGTTTCGGTCTACGAGTACCTCCAGGGCCTGGAGCGTGGACTCGCGCTGCCCATCACCCGGATACGTGAGTACGCGGGCTTCAGCGCGGCGGAACTGACCGACATGCTCGGCTCGTTCCACCCGCCCCAGGGCTACACCCTCGTTGCGAGACACCCTGCCTGGCTCGCAGTCTGCGAGAAACTCACCAGTACCGACACGGTGCGTGAGATGACCGTCCAGCACCTGGCGACGGCCGACTAGAGACCAGCACAGCGAAGGGGTGGCGGTGAGCGGAGGCGAGGCCACAACCAGAAGCCAGGTCGTCACGCCGCTGCGACAAGCCCGACTGGCGATCCCAGCGACGCTGGAAGACGTGTGCGCCGACTTGGACCAGCATGCCGTCGACGGCTCGGCCGGCGTGACGCCGAGCATGTTGTCCGGGTGGGAACTGGGCCGACACGTCACCAGCATCCGCTACCGAAAACTGCTCGCCGACTATTACGGCCAGCCACCCGAGGTGCTCTTCGCCCACCAGGACGCTTCGCTAGCCAGCGCCGAGGAAAGCCCCCGCCTGCTGGTTGGCTACCGCGACCTGCGCGAGGCCATGACCGCGGTCGTCGACGGCGCCCGACGGTATCTCGCTGTCTCCGGATCTCGCTCTCGCGACACGACCTACCTGGCCGCTATCGAATCCGTGCTCGCCGCGCGACCAGAACTCGTGCACTACCGGGTGCTGTTCGGTCCACCACGCCACGCCGTGCTCGCCGACCACCTACTGCGGCTATTGGATCTGCGTGACCCCGCTGATCGCAGCCTCGGCAAGACTCTGCATGTTGGCATGGTCGTGGAGGATCCGAGCACACCGGAGCGGTTCTTCTGCGCCTCGGAGATCAGTGCCGTAGTACCGATCCCCTCGCTGACCTCCGCCGAGGCGTTCGACTCCGGCGTCTTGCTCGGCCCGAAGGCGGCCGAGCGCCTCATCGACCACGCCCGACAGTGCTACACCGCCGCACGGCGGGTAGAGACTGTGCAGGCAATACGGGCACTGCCCGTACTCCGGGCCCCTAGCAATGACTCCGGTCAGAGAGGGCAGGTGTGATCGTGCGTCCCCACGACCTCGACCATGGCCGCGTCCTGGCCGCCGCCAAGGAGGATCAGGACGCCGTCATTGAATTGACTCGCGCGCTGGTTCGCATCCCCAGCCGGGCTGGAATAGACCCCTATGACCCCATCGTCGACCTGCTCTCCAGTTGGATGCGAGAGCACGGACTGGTCACCACAGTGCTGCGAGATGACACCGGGGCGGTCGTCGGCCTGACCACGGAGATCCGCGGCGGCCACACCGGCCCCCGATGGGTGCTGGACGCCTGCCTGGACAGCGCGCCCTTCGGCGACGAGAACGTCTGGACCCATCCCCCCACCTCCGGCGTCATCGAGGACGGATGGATGTGGGGACGCGGTAGCTCGGACTCCAAGGCCGCCGTGGCGATCTTCTGCCACCTCGCCACCCGGCTCGCGGCCAGCACCGAGCAGCTGCACGGCAGCCTGGTACTGCTGTTCGACCTCGACGAGCACACCGGCCGCTTCGGCGGCGCCACCAGCTACTTCCAAGGCCCCAACGCACCCAGCGACGTCGCCGGTGTGATGATCGGCTACCCCGGCATGGACAAACTCGTGATCGGCGGGCGCGGTGTCTACCGAACCCAACTCCACATCCACGGCATCGCCTCGCACTCCGGGGGGAGCAGGTCAAGCCCGAATGCGATCGACAAGGCCGCTCACCTCATCCGCGAACTCGAAGCGGCCGAGTTGCCCGACGGTGCCAGCGAGGACTTCCCGCTCCCCGGCAAGGTGACCGTGACCGCTATCGAAGGCGGGCAGGGCTACTCGGTGACCCCCGACCTGTGCACCCTCAACATCGACGTCCGAACCACCCCCACCTTCAACGACACCGAAGCCTCGGCGCTGTTGAATCACGTCATCGCCCGGGTCGATAAGCGCTGGCCCGACACACGGCCCACTCTCATGCAGCTCACCACCCGCTGGCCCGCCTACGCCCTCCCGGCCGACTCCCGGCTGCGCGCCACCCTGCTGCGGGTCGTGCATGCCTTCGGTGTCGACGTCGAGCCCAAGATCGCCGGACCGTCCAACATCGGCAACTACCTCGCAGGTCTCGGAATCCCCGCTACCGCCGGCTTCGGCGTCAGCTACACCGGCCTGCACGCCACCGACGAACGCATCCGGCTTGACACCATCCCCACCATCCAAGCCGTCTACCACGCCACCCTGCTATCCCTACTCACCCCTGAGCCCGACGTTTAGCGCGAGCTGTTCGCGGACGGGCTCGCCGGGACTCAGCGACCCCACCGCCTACCTGACTGCCACAACCGGACGGGCCAGAGCATCGAGGTCGCGGACATGCGCTGGCTGGGCTGCCTGCTCCATTGCCGACACCTCTGACCCCTGGAATCGATCGCTAGACTGGGCGCCCGGTCGCCATCGCGAGCGAGCAGTGGCCCGTGCTTGGACACCGCTGACGAGCAAGGTGGGAGATCCGGTGAGCCTGTTGCAGTCGGTGCACAGTCCGCAGGACATCAAGCGTCTCGATACGGACGCGCTGACTGAGCTGGCCGCGGAGATTCGCACATTTCTGGTCGAGAAGGTGTCGCGCACCGGGGGGCACCTTGGCCCGAACCTCGGCGCGGTGGAGCTCACCCTCGCGGTGCACCGGGTGTTCGACTCCCCGCACGACCCGGTGCTCTTCGACACCGGCCACCAAGCGTATGTGCACAAGATCGTCACTGGGCGCGCCGAGGGTTTTGACCGGTTGCGCAAGCGGGGTGGCTTGTCCGGCTACCCCTGCCGCGCGGAGAGCGAGCACGACTGGGTGGAGTCCAGCCACGCCTCGGCCGCGCTGTCCTATGCCGACGGGCTGGCCAAGGCATTCGCGCATGCCGGGTCGCACCGGCATGTCGTCGTGGTCGTCGGTGACGGCGCGCTGACCGGTGGGATGTGCTGGGAGGCGCTGAACAACATCGCCGCCGGCCCGGACCGCCCGGTGGTCATCGTGGTCAACGACAACGGCCGCTCGTACTCACCGACCATCGGGGGACTGGCCGATCGCCTCTCCACACTGCGCCTGCAGCCGGGCTACGAGTGGGTGCTGCGCAGCGGTAAGCAGGCCCTGCAGCGCACCCCGGTGGTGGGCCGGGCGATCTACACCGGTCTGCACGCCGCCAAGCGGGGGCTCAAGGATGCGCTGGCCCCGCAGGTGCTCTTCGAAGATCTCGGGCTGAAGTACCTGGGCCCGGTCGACGGGCACGATCTGCAGGCCATGGAGGCGGCCTTGCGCCGGGCCAAGGACTTCGGCGGGCCGGTGATCGTGCACGCAGTGACCCGCAAGGGCAACGGTTACCTGCCCGCGGAGAACGACGCCGCCGAGCTCATGCACCAGGTGAAGATCATGGATCCCGCGACCGGTGCGCCCATCGCGCCCGCCGGTACCACCTGGACCAGCGTGTTCACCGAGGAGCTGATCAAGCTGGCCGGGGTGCGTGACGATCTGGTCGCGATCACCGCGGCGATGCCCGGCCCGACCGGCCTGGCCGTGTTCGCCGAACGTTTCCCGGGCCGTTGCTTCGACGTCGGCATCGCCGAGCAGCATGCGGTCACGTCCGCGGCGGGTTTGGCCCTGGGTGGGCTGCACCCGGTGGTAGCGCTGTACTCCACGTTCCTCAACCGCGCGTTCGATCAGCTGCTGATGGACGTGGCGCTGCTGGGTGCCCCCGTCACCATTACCCTGGACCGGGCCGGTATCACCGGCGATGACGGTGCCAGCCACAACGGCATGTGGGACCTGTCGGTACTGGGAATCGTGCCCGGGATCCGAGTGGCCGCGCCCCGCGACGCCGGCACCCTGCGGGAAGAGTTGGCCGAGGCCGTTGCGGTCGACGACGGGCCGACGGCGGTGCGTTTCCCCAAGGGCGCAGTGATCGAGTCGGTGCCGGCGCTGCAGCGCGTCGACGGGGTGGACGTGCTGGCTCGACCCGGCCCGGCGGACGGAAACGACGTGCTGCTGGTGGGTGTCGGCGCCTTCGCCACGGTCGCGGTGGCGGCCGCACAACGGCTCGCCGACCAGGGCATCGGGGTCACCGTCGTGGACCCTCGCTGGGTGCTGCCGGTGCCCGAGGTGTTGGTGCGGATGGCGGCGCGGCATCGGCTGGTCGTCAGCCTGGAAGACGGTGGGCGCCATGGCGGTTTCGGCTGGTCGTTGGCTGCCGCGCTGCGGGATGCCGGGCTCGATGTGCCGCTTCGTGATCTCGCCATCCCGCAGCTGTTCCTTGACCACGGATCGCGCGACGAGGTGCTCGCGGATCTTGGCCTGACCGCGCAGGATGTCGCCAGGGCGGTCACCGGGTGGGCAGCCGGGTTGCTCGGATCGGTAGCCGAACCCACCGCGGTGGAGGCTCCGGGCACGTAGCCGCCTTGGGTATTCAGGCGCGCTGCGGTGAGCCGTTGCCGCGGTGTCAGGGGGGTGTGGCACGGTTGGGGGGTGCGCATTCTGATCGTTGAGGACGAGCAGCCGCTGGCCGATGCGGTCGCTCGTGGCCTGCGCCGTGAGGGCATGGCGGTGGACGTCGCCTACGACGGCGACAGCGGCCATGAGAAGGCGGCGGTGACCCGGTACGACGTGGTGGTGCTCGACCGCGATCTGCCCGGGATGTCGGGTGACCGGCTGTGCGCCGAGATCACCGGATCAGGGGCGCTGACTCGGGTATTGATGCTCACCGCCAGCGGCACGGTGTCCGACCGAGTAGCTGGGCTGTCCCTGGGTGCCGATGACTACCTGGCCAAACCGTTCGCATTCGCCGAGCTGGTGGCCCGGCTGCGCGCGCTGGGTCGTCGGGCCACCCCTGCAGTGCCACCGGTGCTCAGCGCCGCCGACGTGATGCTCGACCCGTCCCGGCGCACCGTCAGCCGGTCCGGCACTCCTATTGACCTCACCCGCAAGGAGTTCGGGGTGCTCGAGGTGCTGCTCTCGGCTGGGGGCGGGGTGGTCAGCAGCGAGGAGTTACTGGAGCGGGTGTGGGATGAGCACGCCGACCCGTTCACGACCACGGTGCGGGTGACCGTGATGACATTGCGAAAAAAGCTCGGCGAACCGGGCATCATCGAGACTGTGGTCGGATCCGGCTACCGGGTGCCCAGCGCCGATTTTGCCCCCGGCTGAGTGCCTGATGATGGGCGCCTGGTGAGGCCCCGCCGCGGGCCGGGGCTGCGCGCCCGGCTCACCTTGCTCGCCACCGGGTTGTCGGCGGCGGTGAGCGCGCTGCTGCTGTGGCTGGGCTGGTTGCTGGTCGGCGGGGTGGTGGCCGCGGTACCGGATTTGCCGCCGGGCAGCACGGTGCGGGTCGATGGGGTAGCTGTGGCCGGCGACCGGCTGGGGGTGGCGCTGCAGGAGGCGGCCAGGCAGCGCGTGCTGCAGGCCGGATCGGTGGCCTTTCTGCTCGCGGTGACCGCCACCGGGCTGCTGGCCTGGGTGATCACCGGCCAGGTGCTACGGCCGCTGCATGAGGTGACCGCTACCGCGCGCCGGTTGTCCGCCGAGTCACTGGACGAACGGCTGCGGCTGCCCGGCCCGCGCGATGAGGTCGCCGAGCTCGCCGACACCTTCGACGCGATGCTGGACCGGTTGCAGGCCGCCTTCGAGGCGCAACGCCGATTCGTCGCGAACGCCAGCCACGAACTGCGCACCCCGTTGGCAGTCCTGCGCACCGAGGTGGAGGTCACGCTCGCTGATCCCGCCGCAGACGAGGCCGAATTGCGTCGAATGGCTACCGTGATCCGGGATGCGACGCTGCGCGCCGAGCAGCTGGTGGACGGGCTGTTGGTGCTGGCCCGGACCGAGGGCAGCACGCTGCGGGCGCGGGAGCCGGCCGACCTCGCCACCCTGGCTGCGGCCGCGCTGCGGATCGTCGCGCCCGAGGCCGGCGGCCGGGGCTTGCAGGTGACCACCCGGATGGCGCCGGCGTTGACCGTCGGCGACCCCCCACTGCTGGAGCGGGTGGTGGGCAACCTGGTGGAGAACGCAGTCCGCCATAACGTCTCTGGTGGCTGGGTGGAGGTCTGCACGGATGGGGCGGGACGCCGGGCGACGCTGCAGGTCAGCAGCTCTGGGGAGGTGGTGGCGCCCGGGGAGGTGACCGCGCTGTTCGAGCCCTTCCACCGTGGCGGGGTGGCCCGAACCTCACACGATGGGGCAGGCTTGGGCCTGTCGATCGTCCACGCCGTCGTCGCCGCGCACGGTGGCACCGTGCATGCCGAACCAGTCCCCGGCGGAGGCCTCACCGTAACGGTGCACCTGCCAGCCGGGTAGGTGCCTACCCACAGGCTGTTTTGAGTGCTGCGGCGAGGGGGTGCGCGGTCAGTTCGCGCTGCCACCGTCGGGCCCCACCGGCGACAAGTTCCCGATCCACGGTAGCGGCATCCAGCGGCTCAGGGGGCTCCCAGCACAGCCTGCGGACCAAGTCGGGCTGCAGCAGGTTCTGCACCGGTAGCCGGTGATGGTCGGCGATCTCCGTCAGCGCCGCCCGCGCGGCGACGAGCCGGACCGCTGCGGCGGGATCCCGGTCCGTCCAGCGGTTCACCGGGGGAGGGCTGCCGCCCGGGGTCCGTACCGCTGGTAGCTCACTGGTCGGCAACGCCCTCGCGGTCTGTAACGCCGCCAGCCAGGTCTTGACCTGCCTACGCTGTGCACGGCCGCTGAACACGGGGCGGGACAGCAACGCGGCCTCGTCCGGTGGGTCGGCGAGCGCCGCGTCGATGATCGCCAAATCGGGTAGCACCCGGCCCGGGGCGATGTCGCGCTGCCGAGCCAGTTGTTCGCGGGCCAGCCACAGCTCGCGCACCGCGGCCAGGTCGCGCGGCCGGTGGACGCGGTGCATTCCCGAGGTCCGGCGCCACGGGTCGGGGCGCGGCGCGGGCGGACCGGCGGTGCGCACCGCCTCGAACTCCTCGGCGGCCCACCCCGACTTGCCCTGGGCATCCAGTTCGGCGGCGGTCGCAGCCCGCAGCGGTAGCAGCAGTTCGACGTCGAGTGCGGCGTAGGTCAGCCACTCCGCAGGTAGCGGCCGGCGGGACCAGTCGGCGGCGCCGTGGCCTTTTTGCAGCTGGTAGCCGAGCAGTTCTTCGACTAGAGCCGCCAGGCCAACCCGCTCGAGTCCGGCCAGCCGGGCTGCCAGCTCGGTGTCGAACACCGCATCGGGCCGCAGCCCCAGCTCGGCCAGGCACGGGAGGTCCTGGGAAGCGGCGTGCAGTACCCATTCCAACGGGTTGAGCACTTCGGCGAGTTCGGACAGATCACCAAGACCGATCGGGTCGATGAGTACCGTGCCCGCTCCCTCTCGCCGGAGCTGGATCAGATAGGCGCGCTGCCAGTAGCGATAACCCGAAGCGCGCTCGGTGTCCACGGCTACTGGGCCGGTGCCGTCATCGAGGACGGCTACCGCGGTGTTCAGGGCCACCGAGGAGGTGACGACCGGCGGCACCCCGGCGGCCGGTGCCAGCAACGGAACCGGGGTGGTCTCGGTCAGCGGATGACCCCCGCACGCATCGCCAGGGCGACCATCTGCGCCCGGTCACCGGTGCCGAGCTTGCGCCCGATCCGGGACAGGTGACTTTTCACGGTGAGTGCGGACAGGTTCAGCGCCTCACCGATCTCCTTGTTGGACTGGCCATCGGCGACCAGTTGGAGCACCTCCACCTCCCTGGCAGACAGCTCCCGCGGGGTGTTGTCGGTGCCGGGTACCCGAGTGCCGGACGCGAGCATCGGGGCCACTGTCGGGTCTGCATACACCCCGCCGTCGAGCACTCGGCGCACGCCGTCGGTGACCACCGACGGGGACGCCGACTTAAGGAGGTAGGCCTGCGCACCGGTCTGGAAAGCGGTGCGGACGGCATGCGGGTCGTCCGACGAAGCGAGCACGACGATGCGCGGCCAGCCTTGGCCACGCAGCTCGCCGATCAGGTCCAGCCCGCTGCCGTCGGGCAGGGTCAGATCGAGTATCGCGAGGTCGCACGGGCCCGAGGCGAGGGCGCGTGTCCTCGCCTCGGCCACCGATGCGGCCTCATGCACAGTGACCGCGCCCATTGTCACTAAGCGTGAGGCAATCGCTTCACGCAGTAACGGATGGTCGTCGACCACCAGCACGGTGAACAGTTCTTCCCGCGGATGCGGGACTAATGACGCCGGCAAGGCGCCGGATGGCGCCGACCTGACGGTCGCGCCATATCCGACAGCAGCCACGTCGCTACCTCCCTGGAGTCGGTCGTGCCCCCGACCGCACACCGGGACCCCGTCCGAGTAACCGCGCCGCCACTCGACCGGGGATGGTGTCGTACGGGGGAGAGTAGCCGTCCGAGCGGCCTAACGGGGAGCCGCGAGCGAACGTTCTTGCCGATCTGCTCGCAAAGCCGCCATCGACGGTCGCCCAATCGGGCGATACTTTCCGGACAGGTAACGTTGGCACCGCACCGGGCGACTCATCTTCTTAAGGTAAGTAACGGCAGGTCGGTGCGAGGGCTGGCGGCCAGTGCCTTGATCAGTCGAGGCGCTTGCTGAGGGCCACAACTCCGACCGGTGGGAGCCCGGCGGCTGCCGCCATCAGTTCACAGAACGCCTTGCCGTGCGCCGCGAGGTTGTCGCCCTTTGGAGTCCACGACGCCCGCAGCTCGATATCATCCGCCCGCTCGGGTCCGGTGATAGTGCCGAACCGGGCCGACGAGGTCTGGGTGACCGTGCCACCGAGGGCAGTGTGCTCGGCGCCGGCGCCGCACAGCGCGTCGACGAGCCAGGACCAGCCCACGGCTGGAAGCAACGGGTCACCAGCGAACTCGGCGTCCAGCTCGGCGCGGATGAAGCCGACCAGCCGTAGGTTGCTCTCCCAGGCCTCCTGGCCATCCGGGTCGTGCAGGAGCACAAGCCGGCCGGTCGCCGACGCGTGGCCGGAACCGGGAAGCTCGAGACCCCAGGCGTAGGTCCATGGCGCCAGCCGCTGCGGGGCCGGGATCGGCTCGAACCGCATCTCGGGGCGCGGCCGCACCGCGTTCAGCGAGGCCACCGCGCTGCGGAAGACCTTCGGGGCGTCCGCCAGATCAGGCACACCGGGAACTGTAGGAGGATCCTCGCCGGCAGTCGCGCCGAAACGCCGCTGTGCAGGGCGTGGCGTCACCGGGGGGCGGTTCACGATGCCCGGGCGTCGCGACCGGCCCCGTCCACGTCGTGGATAGTCGGGAGCAGCCCGGGCAACCACCAGGTCTCCACCGCGAGGTCGCAACCCACGCAAATGGCGACCGGCCCGGGATCGCCGGCCAGCGCGATGACCTCCACCGTGCAGTCGGCCCGGCATGCTGGGCACCAGGCCACCTCGATACTGACTTGCCGATCTTCGGCATCGCGCCGGGACACGCAGACCTCCGCCGGGACGTTGGGGCTCTTTCCCAGGTACACCGTCGCACGAGCGGGCCGGGCAGCCAGCGCGCCACGCCGGGCCCGGGTCCGAACCCCGAATCCAAAACCATGGTCGAACCGTGCGACGATGGTTGCTGAGATGACCAGGACCACCGGAACGGCCGCCGCCCGCCGGCTGCTTCCCGACGTGCCCTTGCTGGCCGCAGCCCGGGGCGAGCGCCAGGACCACCCGCCGGTGTGGTTCATGAGACAGGCCGGGCGGTCGCTGCCGGAGTACCGCGAGGTGCGGGCCGGCCTGCCGATGCTGCAGGCCTGTATGACCCCTGAGCTGGCCTGCGAGATCACCTTGCAGCCGGTGCGGCGCCACGGGGTGGACGCCGCGATCCTGTTCAGCGACATCGTGGTGCCGCTGCACGCTGCCGGCATCGGACTGGACATCGTGGCTGGCACCGGTCCGGTGGTGGACAGCCCGGTGCGCAGCGCCTCGGATGTCGCAGCGCTGCCGACCCTGGAACCCGAGGCGGTCGAGCCGGTTGCCGCCGCCGTGCGGTTGCTGGTCGCCGAGCTGGGCCAGATCCCGCTGATCGGTTTCGCCGGTGCCCCGTTCACGCTGGCCTCCTATCTCGTCGAGGGTGGGCCGAGCCGCCACCACGAGCGCACCAAGGCGCTGATGCATTCCGAGCCCGACGTCTGGCACGCGCTGCTGGACCGGCTCGCCGAGCTCACTCTCACCTTCCTCCGGGTGCAGGCGGCCGCCGGGGTGGACGCGGTGCAGCTGTTCGACTCCTGGGCCGGGGCGCTGTCGCAGCGGGAGTACCGGCAGTTCGTGCTCCCGCACTCGGCGCGGGTGCTCACCAGTCTGGCCGGCACCGGCCTGCCGCGGATCCACTTCGGGGTGGGCACCGGGGAACTGCTCGGCGCGATGACCCAAGCCGGCGCGGACGTCGTCGGAGTGGACTGGCGGCTCCCCCTCGACGTTGCCGCGCAGCGAGTCCGCACCGTCCGCCCGCACGGCCCGATCGTGCTCCAGGGCAACCTCGACCCAGCGGTGCTGCTGGCCGGGTGGCCCGCCGTCGAGCGAGAGACGCGCCGGGTGATCGCTGAGGGGCGTGCGGCCGACGCACACGTGCTGAATCTGGGCCACGGTGTCCTGCCGGGAACCGACCCGGACGTGCTGACCCGCATCGTGGAGCTTGCGCACTCGCTGTGAGCAGCGCACAACGTTGCCGGGTCGCCGTGGTCGGCGGGGGGATCTCCGGGCTGACCGCGGCATACCGGTTGCGCACGCTGCTCGGTCCCACCGCCGAGATCGTGCTCGTCGAGGGCTCGCGGCGGCTCGGCGGGGCGCTGCGCACCGCGCAGCTCGGCGGTGTGACGCTGGACGTGGGTGCGGAGGCGTTCCTGGTGCGCCGGCCGGAGGCGCTCGAGCTGATCGAGGAACTGGGGCTCGGCGCCCAGCTGACTCACCCCACCCCGGCCGCCCCCACGGTGCGGGCGGGCGGTCGCACCATGGCCCTGCCCGCCCGCACCGTGCTGGGCCTGCCAGGCACCGCTGCCGACGTCGCCGGCCTGCTGTCTGAGCAGGGGATGGCCCGGGTAGCTGCGGAACCCACCGTGCCGCTGTGCTGGGAGCCCGGGCAGGACGCCGCGGTCGGGATGCTGCTGCGCGAGCGGGCCGGTGACGAGCTGGTGGACCGGCTGGTCGACCCCCTGCTGGGCGGGGTGTACGCCGGGCGAGCCGACGCGCTGGGCCTGCGCGCCACCCTGCCCGCGGTAGCCACCGCACTAGACCGCGGAGCCAGTTCCCTGCTCGCCGCAGCCAATGCTGTCCTATCTCACGGCGTGTCCGGCTCTCATGCCCGGCGTGTACGGCTCTCACGCACGAATCCGGTCTTCGGCACCCTGCTGGGCGGGCTCGGCGGCCTGGTGGACGCGCTGGTGGCCGCCGCGGCGGTGCGGCCGCGGCTAGGGCTGCCGGTGTGCGGGCTGGCCCGCACACCCGGCAGCTGGCGGCTGGAACTGGGCAGTCACCTTCCTGGGGGGAGCCGGCCCGAGCGCCTCGACGCCGACGCGGTGCTGCTCGCGGTCCCAGCCCCCGCCCTGCGGCGGCTGCTGGCCGATCCGCTGCCCGGTGCCTCGGCTGCCGCGGGCCGGATTGAGGTCGCGTCCTCGGCGGTGGTCGGGCTCGCGCTGCCGCTAGCCGCCGCGCAGTCCCTCCCGGAGGCTTCCGGCGTGCTGGTGGCCTCCGGCGAGTCGCTCTCGGTCAAGGCATTCACGTTCTCCGGGCGTAAGTGGGCGCACGCCTCGTCGGATGAAGTGCTGCTGATCCGGGGCTCGCTGGGTCGCCACGGCGAGGCGCGAGTGCTCCAGCGTGACGACGCAGAGTTGGTCGCCGCCGTGCGAGCGGATCTCGCTGCCCTCACCGGGATCACCGCTACGCCGGTGGACACCGTGGTGGCGCGCTGGGGTGGCGGGTTGCCCCAGTACGCGCCTGGGCATCTCGACGCTGTCGCTGCCCTGGAGCGCGACGTTGAAGGGGCGCCAGGGCTGGCGGTGGCGGGTGCCACCCTGCACGGAGTGGGCCTGCCGGCGTGCATCGGCACTGCCGACGCCGCGGCCCGCCGGATCTCTGCGTACCTGAGCAACCATGGGCGGCATCAGGCACCGGCTGCGGCGCGCGGTGAGACGATGGGGTCATGAGCCGCCTGGATTACACCGCGCTGAACTCCACGATCCGCTACACCATGTGGTCGGTCTTCCGGGTCGAGCCCGGGCGGTTGCCCGCCGACCGCGCCGAGCCCGCGCTCGAGGCGCAGCACTACCTGGAGGCGTTGGAGGGCAAGGGCGTGGCGGTACGCGGGGTCTACGATCTCGCCGGCCTGCGCGCCGACGCGGACTGGATGATCTGGTGGCACGCCGAGGAGATCGAAGCGCTGCAGGCCGGCTATGCGGATCTGCGCCGCGCCACCACGCTGGGCCGGGCCAGCATGCCGGTGTGGTCGACGGTGGCGCTGCACCGCCCCGCGGAGTTCAACAAGAGCCACGTGCCTGCGTTCCTGGCCGGTGAGCAGCCCCGGCGCTACGTCTGCGTCTACCCGTTCGTGCGCTCCTACGAGTGGTACCTGCTGCCCGACACCGAGCGCCGTGAGCTGCTCGCCGAGCACGGCATGCAGGCCCGCGACTATCCCGACGTGCGGGCCAACACGGTCGCCTCGTTCGCGCTGAGCGACTATGAGTGGATCCTCGCGTTCGAGGCCGACGAGCTCCACCGCATCGTCGATCTGATGCGCGCGCTGCGGGCCAGCCGGGCCAGGCGGCACGTCCGCGAGGAGGTGCCGTTCTTCACCGGCCCCCGGGTGCCCATCGCCGAGCTGGTGGCAGGGCTGCCTTAGCCGGTGGGCCCTTCGCTGGTGGGCTGGGCCTCGTCGGGCACCAGCCGCAGCGAGACGGAGTTGATGCAGTAGCGCTGATCGGTGGGGGTCCGGTAGCCCTCGCCCTCGAAGACGTGGCCCAGATGGCTGTGGCAGGTGGCGCAGAGCACCTCGACCCGCTTGGCGAACATGCTGCGGTCCTCACGCAGCAACACCGCATCCCCAGCCAGCGGGGTGAAGAACGACGGCCACCCGCAGTGCGACTCGAACTTGTGATCGCTGCGGAACAGCTCCGCTCCGCACGCCCGGCACTCGTACACCCCCTGGGTCTTGGTGTGCTCGTACTCGCCGGTGCCCGGCCGTTCGGTGCCTGCCTTGCGCAGCACGGCGTACTCCTGCGGGGTGAGCTGCTCGCGCCACTGGGCGTCGGACTTGACGACCTTGGGGGTCACTCCCTTGACCGGATCCATAGCCAACACGCTACCCGGGGACATCAGCCCAGCAGGACGCTGACAATGAACGCCGCCGCCCCCCACAGCCACTCGGCTACCCCGAGCAGGATCAACGCCACCACCAGCACAGCTGCTGCCCACCGCTGGCCCTGCGCGCGGTTGGCCGACTCGGCGAAATCTGCGACGCCCGCCAACTCTCCCTCGACGGTGAACCCCGGACGGAGCCGGTGGGTGCGGTCGAGGTGCTCGGCGAATGCCTGCACCTCGGGATGGTCGCGGTCCAGCCCGATCAGCTCGTCGTGCAGCCGACGTCGCTCCTCGGCGTCGGGCTGCTGACCCGGCCGGTCGGGCTGCGGTTCGCTACGCACCACGGCGCCACCGTAGCCCTCCCATGCCTCAGCCTCCCATGCTTTGGGCACACCTGCGGTAGCTTGCCGATCGTGGGCCGTGGTGATGCGCTGGAGCTCACGGTGCCTGGCCCCGAGGCCGAACGCACCGTGCGAGTGTCCAACCCGGACAAGGTGTACTTCCCGGAGCGCGGCATCACCAAGCGGCAGGTCGTGGAGTACTACCTCGCAGTGTCCGGGCCACTGCTCGGCGTGCTCGCGCAGCGGCCGGTCACGCTGAAGCGTTTCGTGGACGGGGTGACCGGGGACCCCTTCTACGCCAAGCGGGTCCCCAAGGGGGCTCCGGACTGGGTGGACTCTGTGGAGATCACCTTCCCGTCCGGACGCACTGCCCGCGAGGTGTGCCCCACCGAGCCGGCGGTGCTGGCCTGGGCGGCGAACCTGGGCACTTTCGACTTCCATCCGTGGCCGGTACGGCGTCCCCGGGTGGATCATCCCGACGAGCTGCGGGTGGACCTCGACCCGCAGCCAGGAACAGGCTTCGCCGACGCTGTCGCGGTGGCGGGCGTACTGCGCGAGGTGCTCGCTGAGGCGGGGCTGGTGGGTTACCCCAAGACCTCGGGGGGCCGGGGGATTCACGTCGCGGTCCGGATCCGGCCGCAGTGGTCGTTCGTGCAGGTCCGCCGAGCGGTGATCGCGCTGGCTCGGGAGGTGGCGCGGCGGAGTCCGCAACGGGCCACCGTGTCCTGGTGGAAGGAGGAGCGCGGCCGCCGAGTGTTCCTGGACTTCAATCAGGCCGCCCGGGATCGCACGATCGCCTCGGCGTGGTCGGTGCGCGGTACCCCGCGCGCCACGGTGTCGATGCCGGCGTCCTGGGACGATCTGCCTCAGCTGCACCCTGACGACTTCGACCTGCTGACAGTGCCCGCGCTGCTCGCCGAGCGGGGGGACCCGCACGCCGGGATGGACGGCAAGTCCTTCGGGCTGGAGACGCTGCTGGAGTGGGCGGTGCGCGACGAGCGAGATCATGGCCTCGGCGATCTGCCCTACCCGCCGGAGTACCCGAAGATGCCCGGCGAGCCGCTACGGGTGCAGCCCTCCCGCGCTAAGCTTCCTACCAGGAAAAATGTGTCCAGCTAGCTCTGTGTGGCGGATAGCACAACTCACACTGGCCGGATGATTAGGACCGTCTCGGTGATCTTCTGTGGCAGCTTCCGCCGCTTGCGTGCGAGGGCAGGCCGAACGAACCCAAGCCCTCTATGGTATGAGCGTGGACATGCTCAGCGCATGGCTCACAGCCCGGGGCCGTCCGGCCACCATGGACGAGCTGACCCGCCCAGACATTCGGAAGTGGCACCGGTGGAAGGGACTACACCACTTCGCCTAGCTGGTTGCTGAGGGGGAGATCGCCGAGCGACTGTCAAGTGGTGGGTGCACCACCAGCCTCGACCATGGGTGCTCACCGGGTGCGGTCACTGTCCGCTTTCGAGCCGAGGAGTTGGATGCCAAATGGCCACGACACCGAGGGCTTCCCGCTCGGGCGGGTAGATCTGGCGGATGTTGCGGAGCTGGTCCTCCCGCGTGGCCGTCGGATTCACGGATGCGACTGGTTCATGGTCGAACATCTCCTCGAAGTTGGTGTAGCGGGTGACCTTAGTGACCCGGGTCAAGACCTCTTCATCGCGGCACTTGAACCGGATTAGCGATCCGGGCTTGATCTTGCGACGGCTGGAGTCGTTTACCCGGATCTCGGTGGTCTTCTGGCCGGAAGCGATGAGATCGAAGTAGCGTTTGTAGATGCCCATCTCATGCGCACGAGGACGGGCAGCAAGGTCGCCAAGGCGTGCACTCATGAGGTGTCCGAGTTCCTTAACGGTGAACGAGCGGAAGAAGTGTTTCGGGTCCGCCAGCAGCTCGCCGACCAGCCAGACCAAGGCATCAACGTAGTCGTCGACGCCGGCCGACCAGGCGCTTGTGTCGAGCATCCACGGCTCGAAGTCGGCAGGGAGAGCGTCTCGGCCCTGCTCGCGCAGCAGCGATTTCGACAGCTTCGAAACAGGCCGCGGTGAACACCGCACCGTCTTCGTCCAGGTGCGCAAGTTTGGTGCGGTCCCCGCGCTTCTCGGCCCATCCGCATTCCGGACAGGGCAGCCGCACGTGCACTAGGCCGTGGGAAGGTGCCATCCACCAGCGCACGTCTTCCAACCGCTCCAGGGATCGCAGGAACTCGGCCCGGAAACCGGGGGTGGCTTGCTGGTCGGTGTAGGTCTCCACCGTGTAGTCGGTGTCGCTCGCTTCCGACACCGAGTCAAAGAATGCCCGATAATAACGCTCGATCAGTTCGTCGATCTTGTCCTTGCCGAGGGCATGGAAGTAAGTTTGCTGGTATGCGTGGTGGGTTTCCGGGTCGAGCACCACGTCGTAGGGTGCGTTGTCCAGGGCACCGAACTGCACGGTGGTCTCGATGGAGAACTCACGACGGGCGGTCTTGGCAAGCAGGAACGCAGCAGTCTGTACCAAGTTTGTGCCCAGGTGCGGTGCACCGTTGATCTGGGTGCCGACATTGAAGACCAGTCGTTGCGGGTGGGCGGTGCGCACGCGGGGACGAAGGATGTCGATCGAGCGCAGCAGGGCGTTGGCCAGCACGCTATTCGGTGAGAGCAGCAGCGGCGAAGGTTTGCCGTTGTCGGTGCGGGTCATGGTTGGCGCGCTTCCCTGCTAGGTTTGGGCAGGCGGAGGTTTGCGCACAGGAAGTCCAGTCGAGCGGCCGCGGAATCCGCGGCGATAAACACCGGCTCGTAGCCGGCATCGTAGTAGCCTTGCACGATCAGCTCGTGCACGCGGCGGATCTCACGGTCTTTAGCCCACACGATGTCATCGGGATCTTCAAAGGTGTCCAATGGATCAAGCACGAACACCGCGTCGTACCTGTACAACCGAGTGGCTTCTTCCAATTCCGGGGCTGGGCGGAGCCCAAAGAACGATTCCCAGCCGTAGCCATCGGGGATGCCACGATTGTAGAAGCGGATGCCCTGCTTGTGCGCGGTGAACTCGGCGACGAATGCCTGCAGCACTTCCAGCGAGTACTCGCGGCGGTCCTCGCGCAGCAGATGCCGTCCGAGGCGCATGCGGTGCTTGCGGTAGATCTCCCGGCCAGGTTCTGCTTCCATGCACGGAATTCCAGCGGTAAGGATCGCGTCGATCAGGTCGTCCTTGCCAGAGGATGGTCCGCCAGTGATCACATACCGGCGCGGTGCTCCGGTGGCGGCCGTCGCGAGGGCCTCAGCGAGCGTGGTGGCAGGGCCGGTCACGAGATTTACCTTCCGTCGCGGAGTAGGCATCGTTAGTGGTTGGGGTAAGGAACCACGATGCCCACAAAAAGCCCAGCTATGTCTCTTACTCGTTACCGTGGTGCCCTCGCTAAGGCGGGCAGAGCGTGCCCTGCCGGGGTATCGAGGCATCCATCAGGAAGCGGGCGACCAGGTCGACCATGCAGGGGCTGCCAGGCAGCGCGCCATGCGCCTGTCCCTGCCAGATCACCAGCGTGCCCGATGGTAGCGACTCCGCGGTGCGCCTGGCCCCTTCCGCCGGGGTTACCGGATCCCCGGCGGTGGCCACGACGAGCACCGGCGGCAGTGCCCGGTCACCCGGCCCGATCGGTGGCGGCGAGGGCACCGGCCACGCGCTGCACAGCACCAGACGCTGCGCGTACAGCGGCCCGAACAGCGCGGAACGCTGCCGCCACTGCGCGACCAGCTGCTGGACGCGCTCGGGCGGCACCCGTGTCGGGGTGTCGTTGCAGTGGGTTGCCAGGGCTGGGTCGAAGCGCGCCGGCAGCCCGCGGGCCCCGGTCAGCATCGGCTCCACGAGCGCGGCTAGCTGTGCCCCGTCACCGTCGCGGGCGGCCGCCAGTGCGTCGGACAGCTGCGTCCAGCGTTGCGGATCACCGATCGTCTCTAGCACCGCCTGGTAGGCAGTGCCCGCAGTGATCTGCTGCCACTCGACTTGTAGCGGGGCTTGACGCAACGCCTGGGCCAAGTCGAACAGGGCGGCCCGAGGGTCGGGGCCCAGCGGGCAGCCTCGGTCCACGCAATCAGTGGCGAACGCGGTGTAGCCGGCGTCCGCGGCTGCCAGGGCGGCCTCGGCCGCGCTCGCGCCGTCGAGTGTGGGATCAACGGCACCGTCGAGCACCACCCGCCCGGCCGAGTTGGGATACCGGCGCAGGAATTCGACGACCGCCCTGGAGGCTTCACCGTGCGAGATCACGTTGAGTACCGGCGCGTTCAGGGTGACCCGGAGCTGCTCGAGGTCGTCGGCGGTGCCTGTGGAGTTGATCGCGGTGAGCACTTCACCGAGATCCTGCACGCAGGTCTGGATGGCGGCGCGGGTTATGTCGAGCAGTGAATCCAGCTGTCCGGGCGCGCTGACGTCGGGGTCGATGCCGACGATCTGGCTCCGGATGGTCTTCGGTATGCAGTCCAGCGGTTCGCTCCGCCCGGTGCCGCGTCGGGCCAAGCCGATCAGGGTGAAACGGTCGAGAAGGGCGGGCGGTAGTTGCTGAGCCAGCCGGGCGGCCCGGATTGTACCGGGCTCCTCGGACGCCTCGCCGAGAATCACGAGCGGAGCAGGGCCATCGCCAACTCGAGTGAGGTCGAGCTTGAGAGAATTCCCGAACGCTGGTCTTGCCACCGTGGCGTCGACCCGAAGCTCGCTGCACTCCACCCGTCGGGGGCTGGGCATGCCCAAGGCGGCGGCGATCCCGCTGGTGCAGTCATGCCACGGCAGTGAACGACGGTAGTACTCGCCGGTAGGTGGCAGCGGCGTGCTGCTGGGCGGAACCTGCGCGGGGCGTTGCGGTTGCAGGTTGTCGTCCCGCACCGCCACCGCAGGTCGGTCTGAGGGACCTGCTGCGCATCCGCCCACGAGCACCGCCAGTAATACCGACAGCACCCCCAGACACCGTGGGATCCGGTGCGGGCGCACGGGCACGAACTCTCCTCGTATCCAGGTCTGGCGGTGTGGCGATGCTGACAGTGCCGCGGTGAGCCTGCGGTGAGTATGCGAATCAGTCACTCGCCGTTGATCCGATCGCTGCGAGGGCTGACCGCGATTCGGCTCCGAATGGCGATCACGAGTGCCCTGGTGACCGCCATCCGGCTCCGAATGGCGCCGGGTTTGGTGGGGTCAGCGGGTGAGGACGTCGGTGATTGCGTCTAGGGCGAGGTCGAGCTCGTCTTGGGTGATCACTAGTGGTGGCGCGATGCGGAGTGTTGTGGCGTGGGTCTCCTTGCACAGCACGCCACGGACCATCAGCGCCTCCGCTACGTCCCGCCCGGTCGGCCCGCCCTCAGCGATGTGCACTCCGGCCCACAGGCCCCGGCCAGTGACCTGCGCAACCCCGCGCCCGATCAGCTTGGCCAGCCGGGCGTGCAGGTGCGTACCCAGCTCCCGTGAGCGAGCCTGGAACTCGCCGGTGGCCAGCAGCGTGACCACCGCGAGGCCGACTGCGCAGGCCAGCGGATTGCCCCCGAAGGTCGACCCGTGCTCACCGGGCCGCAACACGCCCAGCACCGCGCGGCGACCGACCACCGCTGAGACGGGCAGGATCCCCCCGCCCAGCGCCTTGCCCAGGGTGTACAGGTCGGCCCGGACCCCTTCGTGGTCCAGGGCTAGCAGCTCCCCGGTGCGGGCCAGCCCGGACTGGATCTCGTCGGCGATCAGCAGCGCGCCCGCGTCGTCGCAGGCCGCGCGGACTTCGGCCAGGTAACCGGGAGGTGGCACCAGAACCCCCGCCTCGCCCTGCACCGGTTCGACGAGCACCGCTGCCGTCCGGGTCGTGATCGCGCCGCGCAGCGCGTCGAGGTCCCCGTAGGGCACCACCACGAAGCCCGGGGTGAACGGGCCGAATCCAGCGCGGGCGACCTCGTCGGTGGAGAACGACACGATCGTGGTGGTGCGGCCGTGAAAGTTGCCGCCCGCCACCACGATCTCCGCGGTGCCGTCCGGGACACCCTTGACCCGGTGGGCCCACAGCCGGGCCACCTTGATCGCGGACTCGACGGCTTCGGCACCGGAGTTCATTGGAAGCACCATCTCGGTACCGGTCAACTCGGCGAGCTCCCGGCAGAACGCCCCGAGCAGGTCGTGGTGAAATGCGCGCGAGGTCAGCGTCAGCCGCTCCAGCTGGTACACCGCGGCGGCCACCAGGGCGGGATGCCGGTGCCCGAAGTTCAACGCCGAGTAGCCGGCTAGGAGATCGAGGTAACGGCGGCCGGTCACGTCGGTGACCCACGCACCCTCACCAGAGGTGATCACCACCGGCAGCGGGTGGTAGTTGTGCGCGCTCCACTGCTCGTCGGCGGCGATGAACCCGGACGTGGTCAGACCTGACGTTTCGAGGGCAGTCATGGTTGTGAGGTTATTCGGTTGGTACATGCTGGATCAGCCACGCGGTGTTGCGACTTGGAGGGGATCGTTGCGTGTTTGCAACGCAGAACGACGGATCGTTGCGCAAAACGGCTTCACGGTGCCGGGGTCAAGGGAACTCAGCTGGGGGCGCGAGGCGCCCGCCGTTCCTCGGCACTGGTATTCAGCAGGTAGACCGTCCCGCCCGCGGCGCTGCGCTGGGTCGGCAACTGCACAGAAACCTCGGGTTGTTCGACGGTAATCTGCCCGACCTGCCCGATCGCGTCTGTCAAGATCTGGTGGGTGGTGGCCAGCGCTGTGGTGACCTCGGCGCGTAACGCCTCCAGCGCGGTCACCTCCGTGGCGACCTGGGCTCGCAGCTCGCGCAGCGCAGCCTCGTCCTGCTCGACCGCGGAGGCCCGGTTAGCCAACTGCTCGTCCACGGCGTGCAGCATGAGGTGCAAGCGGGCGATGCTGCGCCTCTCGTTGCCCTGGATCCGTGCGCTCGCCTCGGCATCACGTTCTGCAATCGCCCGCGCCGCATCCTGCTCGGCGACTTCCAGTCGCCGGGTGGAATCCGCCTCAAGCCGTTCGCAATGCCGTTTGGTGTGCTCGAACAGTGACTCGGTCTCGTTGCTGGCACACGCTCGCAGCCTCGTTATCTCTTGGTCGGCGCAGGCCCTCAGCGCGGCGATCTCCTGGTCGGTGTGGGCTCGCTCCGCAGCGATCTCTCCCTCGGCCCTGGCCTTGAGCTCGGCTGCCTCCTCTTCGGCCAGGCGCATGACGTGCTGGATTCGGGCGCTGGCTTCGGCCATTGGTGACTCCAGCATGCGCTCGACCTGAGAATTCGCCTTCTCCGCCTCCCGGCGCAGATGCTCGAGCAACTCGCTTTCCGAACAAAGATGATTCAGCACTTTGCTGAGCTCGCCGACTTGCGCCAACGCCGCATCCCGGTCGGCAGCGACCATCGCGATGCGTCCATCGAGCGATTCAAGATGCTCGAGGACCTGCCGTCGGTGGAATCCGCGTAGTGCTGTGTCGAACGGCTGGTGCAGGGGGACCAAGTCGTCGTCATCCCGGTATCCGCGCACGGGCACCGATTGTAGTTGAGCGGTCACGATCAAACAATAGAGTGACCCTCCGGTCCGATTTATGCAGCTTGCCCCGTTTGTGCTGGTACTGCGCCGAGGGTTCAGGCTCTGGTCATACCGGGGCTTCAAGCCGACTGTGATTGGTGGGCGATACTGGGATTGAACCAGTGACCTCTACCGTGTCAAGGTAGCGCTCTCCCACTGAGCTAATCGCCCGAGGCGGAGGCGGGAATCGAACCCGCGTACAGGGCTTTGCAGGCCCTTGCCTAAGCCACTCGGCCACTCCGCCGCGCCTCTAACCGGAGAGGGTTCCACAGCCGACGGTCTGAGGTCGACACTCCGGAAAGACCCCGGGCGGCCCGGCATGGAGGGCCGCGCAGAGCGGACGACGGGATTCGAACCCGCGACCCTCACCTTGGCAAGGTGATGCGCTACCAGCTGCGCTACGTCCGCATGCTTCCGACGAGACTTGGCCCGGTTCCCCGCCCTGATGCGTGCCCGAACTGTAGCCGACCCGGGAAGCCTGGATCAACCGGGCTCAGGGTAGGTCGTTGGCGATCATCTGATCGAGCGCATCGTCGACGTTCATCCACAGGGTCTCGTTCCCGGGCAGGACGATGTCGTAGCTGGCGTCCAGAAACTCGGCGAGCCGTTGGGCGCTGGCCTCGAAGACGGCGTGGCCGGACGGGGAATTGAGCTCCACCACGACGATCTCGGGGTCGCCTGAGCCCGGTCGGATGCGCACATCGCCGTCCCCGGCGTGGGCGAGTAGACCGTCTGCGAGCAGGTCGCGGGAGAACACCCACTCGACCCAGCCCGCCCGCCCGGTGCGGAAGGCCGCGATGACGGCGTACGGGTCGCGGGTGTCGTAACGGAGCTCTACCTGAACAGGAACCGCGGGAGTGCGCGGGGCAAGCAGATCAAATACCGCCGATGAACGGAGGGTCACATGGTCGTTACGCATCGTAGTCGCCCCTTTCTGTGCCTTCGGGCCCTGAAACGACTGACTCTCGTTGCTGTGACGCGGGGACGCCTGAGCTACGCCCGGATGCCTAAGACAGACCACTCGGACGGGGCAGAGACTCTCACCCGCAGCAGCGCTGTCGTCGCTCATCGTGCCTGCCGACCGGCCTCGGCGGGGATACTGCGAGGCAACTAACCTGAACCAGTACGTGGTGGCTGGCGTAGGTACGACGTGAGGATCTCCCTGGTGGCCGATGAGGCGCGATCGAGCGCTCCCCGGCCTGACCGGGAGCAGGCGCCTGCAGAGCCCTCACCACCGATTCTCAGCGCGGCCGAGGGACCTTCCGACGCTGAACTCGTGCGCAGGCTCGGCGATGCCGACGGGGCGGCACTGTCTCAGCTTTATCAGCGATTCGGTCGGCCCTGCTACTCGCTGGCCCGCCGGATCTGTGCGGATGAGGGGCTGGCCGAGGATGTGGTGCAGGAGGTGTTCCTGACGCTGTGGCGGGATCCGACCCGCTTCGATCCATCTCGGGGTGGCTTCGCCACATGGCTACTCACATTGATCCACCACAAGGCCGTGGACGCGGTGCGCAGGGAGAGCACCATCCGCCGCCGCATGGTGGCGGCCCCCGAGGCGGGCGAGGAATGGTCGCCAACACCGGTACCGGGTGCCGACCAGGCGGCGATGGCCCGAGTCGCGGCTGGGCAAGTGCGCGCAGCGTTACATCGCTTACCCGTCGAGCAGCGGCAGGCGCTGGCCCTGGCGTACTTCGGCGGGCACACTCAGCGTGAGATCGCCGTCCTGACCGGTGTTCCGCTGGGCACGGTGAAGTCCCGCATGTTCACCGCGGTGCAGCGGCTGCGCACGCTGCTCGCCGATCAGTTGGGCCCGGACACCCTTGTCGCTGAGGCCCGCGTGGTGAGGGAAGTGAGCCGGTGAACAACCAGCACCGTGTTGCAGACTGCCCGCACCGGGATCTGGCCGTCGGATGGGCATTGCACGCCTTGGAGCCCGCCGAAGAGTCCCTGGTCGCCGCACACATGCCGGAGTGCCCGACATGCACCCGTACCGTCGCGGAGACCGAGCATGTCTGCGCCACACTGGGCCTGTCGGTGCCGGAGGTGATTCCCAGCGCCGAGTTGGAGCAGCGCGTGCTTGCGGTCACGATCGATAGGGAGGAGGCAGCGCCGGTCGTGCCATTGCCACCGCCACCGCCGACGCAGCCGGCGCAGCCGGCGCGACACATCACCGAGTCATGGCGATCCCGTACCGGACTGCTGGCCGCGGCTGCGGCATTGGTTTTGGTGGCCGCTGTGGGGGTGCTCGGCATACGGGTGGTGCAGCTCAGCGATGAGCGCAATCAGGCGGCAAGCCAGGTCACGGCGATATCCGAGGCGGTGCAAAAAGCGGCGGACCCCGCGGCGGTCCGCGTTCCCCTGGTCACCGAAGACGGCGGCGCGGTAGGCATGGTGCTCGCAAGTCCCGATGGTGTCGCGGTGGTGGATACCCGCCTGCCAGGCAACCGGGTGGCAGACGAGACCTACGTTCTGTGGGGCCTCAGCGACCAACCACCGACGCCGTTGACGGCGTTCGACGTCGCGCCGGACGTACCCGGGCTACACGCCGTGCCCTCCGCGAAGGGAACAGGGAATTTCACCGGTTACGCTGTCTCGCTGGAACCGGGCCGACGCACCCCTGCGGCACCGACGAACGTCTTGGCGAGTGGACAGGTGAGAAGCTGACAGTCGAGGAAAAGCCACCCCGGCAGTCGAGCGACCGGGTTGGGCACGAGCACTGGTACAGCCGTTTCCGGGATCGCATACGGCGCCGGTCGGGTATCGATCTCGCTTACCGGATCACGGTGGGCGTGGTCGGTACGGTGGTGCTCGTCCTAGGCGTGATCGCCATCCCCTACCCGGGGCCGGGGTGGCTGATCGTGTTCGCCGGCCTTGCGATCCTGGGAACCGAGTTCCACTGGGCTCAGCGGGTGCTCAAGGGGGTTCGCGGTCGCTACGACGCCTGGACCGACTGGATGCGCCGGCAGTCGTTCGTGGTGCGCCTGGTGGTGATCGCCGTGACTGGGGCTACCGTCCTGGCGACGTTGTGGCTCCTGAACGCCTTCGGTCTGATCGCCGGGTGGGTTGGGCTACCGTGGGATTGGGTGCGTTCGCCACTGGCCTGATCCGGTATGGTTACCCCGGCCCGCAGCGGCCAGCGAGGGCGATTAGCTCAGCGGGAGAGCGCTTCGTTCACACCGAAGAGGTCACTGGTTCGATCCCAGTATCGCCCACTCTTGAAATCCCAGCTCAGAGGCAAGTTGTCAGCTGGCCCGTCGCCGTCATCGAGCGCGCGGAGGAGGCTGTGATCATCGGTGCGACGGGTATAGAGATCCAGGGTGGTGGAGCGCTGATTAGGTCGGTGGCGGCCCCGACGGTGCGGAACGGGCACTTCTGATCACAACTTTTAGCTCTCAGCGAGCCGCTCGAGCTGCGTGGCCCACTGCATGACCGGGTTCAGCTCAGCGTGCCGCTCAACCCGTTTGGTCATCTGCGCATTGAGCTCAGCGTGCCGTTCGATCTGTTTGGTCATCTGCGTGACCGGGTTGAGCTCGGCGAGTCGTTCGGCCTGCCTGGTCCACTGCACGACCGGGTTGAGCTCAGCGAGTTGTTCGACCTGTTTGACCCACTGCGTGACCGGGCTCAGCTCAGCGAGCCGCTGGTAGTACGTCACTGGACACATCCAATCCGAACATACGTTCGAATAGCGTACATAGGCGCACCGTATTCTTGTTAAGTATATCAAGCACAGTGTGCGCCGATGGATAACCACCACCGTTGTGTCGCGATCGACCGTGTGGCAGCGGAGTAGCAACGACCTACGACTACAGCTGCGAGGCTTTGGGGACGAGGGGCAAGACCAGCTTGATCAGACGGGCGCGGCGGGACGTAGCGGGAACGTGCCCGCCAACAACCGCCACCACCAGGTTATCTGCCCCACGACAGCCCGGTGGTCGACGGACGGCGAAACATCGGCACCGGAAAGCACGGCCTCCCACCGTTCGGACGCGGTTCCCGGTCGCTGCGCACTGACGTCTAGAAGCCCGCGACCGCTTCGCCTGCGGCCTGGTTCGGGCTGAACTTCGGGGTAGATCTAAACAAGAGCGGCATCTCGTCATCGGTGCCGGAGGAACTGGTGTCGAACCCGTCAGGTCGCGGGAGTCTGCGGCGTATCTTCCCCCTTCCCCACTGTCGGCGGCCACGGGATTCTGAACGCAGACGGCCAAGTTTCTGAACGTTGACGGTCAGCAGAACTGAACGCTGGCGGTCATCGGATCTGCCCGACACGATCTTGACCGTTCCTCGCCCGGTTCCCGGGTGGAGGCCCCCTCCTCGGGTGGACTGCGCGGTGCCAACCGCACACAGCCCCGGGGAGGGGACCAGTTGAAGTCTGCCGAGGAGATCATGGAAATTCTAGAAGGGTTCGACCTGACCGGGTCGTATCGAGACGCTGCCGAGCTGGCTGGTTGCTCGCCGAACACGGTGGCGCGGTACGTGGCCGCGCGGGCGGCCGGGATGTTGGTGGGGGGCCGGGCGGCGCCGCGGCCCAGCGTGATCGATGAGTTCTTGCCGAAGTTGGAGGAGCTGGTTGAGCGGTCGAACGGCAAGATCCGCGCCGACGTGGCCTACGACAAGATCGTCGCGATGGGGTTTTCGGGGTCGGAGCGCACCGCCCGCCGGGCGGTGGCGCAGCTCAAGAAGGCGTGGCGGTCGGGGCGGCGGCGGGTGCACCGTCCGTGGGTTGCTGAGCCGGGGATGTGGGCGCAGTACGACTTCGGGGATGGGCCCCGGGTGGCCGGCGCGCCGACGATCTTGTTCTGTCTCTGGTTGGCGTGGTGCCGGTTTCGGGTGGTGTTACCGCTTCTGGACAAAAGCCAGCCCAGTGTGTTCGCTGCGATCGACTCCGCGCTGCGCCGCACCGGTGGGGTGCCCACCTATCTGCTGACCGACAACGAGAAGACGGTCACCATCGAGCATGTCGCGGGGGTGCCGGTGCGCAACACGGCGACGGTGGCCTTCGGTGCGCATTACGGGCTGACGGTGGCGACGTGTGTGCCGGCGGATCCGGCCACCAAGGGCGGGTCGGAGGCCTGTGTGCGCCTCGCCAAGGCCGATCTGGTGCCCACCGAGGCCAACCTGCTCGAGGAGTATGCCTCGTTCGCTGAGCTGGAGGCGGCGTGCGCCGCGTTCTGCGACCAGGTCAACGCCCGGCCGCACCGGGTTACCCGCCGCGCCCCGGCCGAGATGCTCGCCGAGGAGGCGCAACGGTTGCATCCGCTGCCCGCGGCGCCGTTTTCGGCCGCGTTCGGGGTGATGCGCACGGTGGGGCTCACCACCCCGATGGTCAGCTTCGAGGTCGGGCAGTACTCGGTGCCCCACACGCTGGCTGGTGAGCTGGTGTGGGTGCGTCGCCACGGTGAGCAGGTCGTCATCGTGCACGTCGGCGACAGTGGCCCACTTGAAGTGGCCCGGCACGCGGTAACCACCCCGGGCAGCCCCCGGTGCGACGACGCGCACTTCCCCCCGGCCCCGCCCGGGGTGCTGTCCCGCACGCCGCGGGCCCGCAGTGACGCCGAGGCGGCGTTCCTGTCGATCGGCGACGGAGCGGCGTTGTGGCTGACCGAGGCCGCTGCGACCGGTGCCACCCGGGTGCGGGCCAAGATGGCCCAGGCCGTCGAGCTGGCCCGGCTGCACCCCACCGAGGTCGTGGACCGGGCGCTGGGTCAGGCCGCCACCGCGGGCCGGTTCGCCGACGGTGACCTCGCCGCGATCCTGACCCATCAAGCCCAGGCCACCCCCGGGCCGGTCAGCCAGGCCACTGAGGGTCACACCCTGGCCCAGGGCACCGCGGGCTGGGCCGGCTTCGGCGACACGGAGGTGACGTCGTGAATCACCACGACCCCACCCTGTTCAACCCCCCGGGTGCCGACCCCGACCGGTCCGTTGGCGTCGCGGCGTGTGAGCTGACGGCCTGGGCGCAGCTGATCAGCCGGCTGGCGTACTGGCTCGACCATGCCACCGATGCCACCGCGCGCGACCTGCACCAGCATTTCGCCGGCAGCCCCGACCTCCAGGGCATGACCTGCTTCCTGGAATACATCGCCGACCGGATCCACAGCCTGCTGGACCCGGATCGAGGACTCGACTCGGATCGGGGACTGCGATGACCACCCGCACCCCCGCCCCGCCGCCGCTGGACGACCAACTGGAGGCCCTGCTACGCCGGATGCGGCTACCCCACATCCGCCGGGCCGCCCCCGAAGTGCTAGCCACCGCCAAGGCCCAACGCTGGGACCCCACCGAAGTCCTGCGGATACTGCTCACCGAGGAGATCGCCGGCCGCGACCGCTCCTCGCTAGCCACCCGCCGCGCCCGGGCGGCCTTTCCCACCGGGAAAACCTTCGACGGCTGGGATGCGGCACTGTCCTCTATCCCCGCACCCACCCAAGCTGCACTACGCACCCTGGAATGGATCGGCCGAGCTGAGAACCTGGTGGTCTGCGGGCCCGCCGGCACCGGCAAGACCTTCCTCCTCGAAGCCCTCGGCCAAGCCGCCGTCGAAACCGGCCGCCACGTCGCCTGGTTCACCCTCGAAGCCCTCGGGGTGCTAGTCCGCCGCCACCGCGCCGACGACTCCGTCACCAAAGCCATCGGCAAGATCCTGCGCGCCGACCTCGTCGTCATCGATGACATCGGGCTGCTCCCCGTGGGACCCGACGCCGCCGAAGGGCTCTACCGGCTCGTCGACGCCGCATACGAACGCCGCAGCATCGCGGTCTCCTCGAACCTGCACCCCTCCGGATTCGACGAGCTCATGCCCAAGACCCTGGCCACCGCCACCGTCGACCGGCTACTACACCACGCCCACCTCTGCCAAACCAGCGGTGACAGCGTCCGACTCTCCCAAGCCCTCACCGGACAAGGAGTCAAAACCTTGACCTAACCCGACCACACGGCCGGTGGCCACCACCCCTCCGGGCAGATCCGGTGGCCACCACCGTTCAATTCTGTTGTCCGCCACCGTTCACGTCTCGTGTCCGCCACCGTTCAGGTCGGCGTGTCCCTTGACATTATCGGTCTTTGGCAGCGCTTTCCTCATCGTATATCGGACTGCCCAAGCCCCCAGTCTCCTCGCGCATTTTTGACGTGCTGGCCTCTTCGGTCAGGTCCCCAAGCGACCCCGCGCTTCGTGTTGCCTTTGTTGGCTCTGACTCGGGGGAGAGGGGCTCACCGGTGGGATCCCCATGCCCGGTCGGGTAGGGTCCCGGGACGTCGACCTCAGGACCGATCGCGTCGTTCGTATCATTGGTAGGCTGCTCGGCCCGGTCAGGCATGCTGCTCATGCGAGTCCTCCTAGTCAGCCCCGGCCAGAGCGCCGGGATGTTGGATCGAGCAGGTATGGGGTGCCCCAAACGGTCTTTCAGTAATCGCTAGTGAGGCTGGACCACCCAATCGGTCGAGTCGATAGGAGCCTGCCTGAGGCCAAGCTGCGTCGAGAAGCTCGGGCACCACGGGCTGCCTACAGCCATGACGCAGCGTCCCAGGCCGTTGCAACGCCTAACGCCGACGGCCGGTTCCCGAACGAATCTGCCCTGACCACGCTCGACGTACAGTTCGCGTGCGTAAGCGCTACACTGTCGACGTTGCCCTAGACCCCGGCAATTTGAGTGGTTGGCGCCAGCGCGGACCACGACGAGCACCGGGTTTCCTTACGGACGCCAGCGCGGATCACGATCGGGGAGGGCTGCTGCCGTGGTGACCGCCGACGCAAGGGCCGCGCCGGCGAGAGCCCTCGGCCGGGCATAGACACGGCGTTGCCACATTTCACGTGAGACCCGCGTCCGTACCGTTGACTCATCAACCCCAAACTACCGCTCGCCGAGTGGTCGCCTCGACGCTGTCGGGGTGCTGAAATTGCTGACAATAGTTGAGGACACATGCACATCGTTGGCTACATCGCAACAACCCTGGCAGCGATTATCGTCCTTGGTGTGATCGTTCTCGGGGTGATCACGATCCCAGATATCCGCCGCTACCTGCGGATCCGCAACATGTGACCGGTAACCGGCGACACGTCGCGGCCATCCGAACCGACGATAACTCAGCGTGACCGCGCACTGTTGACGTGCTGGTCTCTTTGGTCAGGTCCCCCAGCGACCCGCGCTTCGTCGCTGCCTTTGCTGGCTCTTGGCCCTGGGCAGCGGCTCGCCGGTGGGATACCCATGCCCGGTAGGAGTTTGCTGCTGCCGGGCAGAAGCTCGGGCACCACGGGGTTGTCTACAACCATGACGCAGGGTCACAGTCCATTGCAACGCCGAACGCCGACGGCCGGGGACAACGGACGGGGGCAAACGGAACGGCCGGGTGCGCTGCTCCGGACGAGTGACGAGCCTGGTTCTGGTCCTGGGGACCTGTACTATGCAGCGGTTCGACTACCCTGAGGAGAACACTTGTGACGCACGATGACTGCGCGCCGTCGTAGGAAGTCGGGCTCCGGGCCCTCCGCCACTGCGTTGATCGCCTGGGTCGGGGGTGCCCAGACAGCGGTCGGCGCCCCGGCCGGCACCGCGGTTTCCGGGGTCCATGCTTGGTCTTCCAGCCGGATGCCTGGTGGCCGTGCCATCGTTGTCGGCCGAGCCTTCGGTCTCGCCGCAGGGACCGTGTTGGCCTGCGGGTCCGTGCTGGCCAGCGCAGTACACGTCGGTGACGGCTCACTCGCCGGGGAAGGTGGGTCCCTACCCAGCCACTCTCCGGCCGACCCGGCTGCCGTATCCGGTACCCCTGGCGGGTACGCAGGGACGGCGTCTGCTGACCGAGTGGCTGTCGCGCCGGTTGCCGTCAGCGCTCAGGCATTCGCTCGAACGAGCCCAGCATTGCCTCCGCGGCCTGCCCGAGTGCACCGGAACAACCCGGTGTCAATGGATGTGCCCGCCGAACCCAGCCCAGCTCCGGATACCGCACAGCAGCGACCCTGGCGTTCGTCCGCACCGCCGGCCGACCGCGCTCCCACCGGCCCAATGGCGCCGGTGAGCCCGGTGCTTGATCCCGCCGCGTCGGGGGTTGGTCGGGTCGCTCCGGTGGACGGGGTGCTGGAGCCGGCAGCTCCGCGCGATGAGCGACCTGCCCGGTCCGGCGTCCTGGCTGCCGTACCCGCAAAACAGGCCGTCGCGCCCCTCGTCGAGGAGGCGACCCAACCAGCGATGACGATGCTGGGCGGGTTGCTGCCGATGGTCTGATTCAGTCAGCCGTAGCGCTGGGCCAACGTGAGCACTGCCTGGTCGGCGATGAGAATCACGTTCGCTGGTGTTCAGCTGATCGGACCGTATCCTCGCCTGCGTCAGGGTGGGCAGACGCGAGCTCGGCTGACGCGGTAGCCACCAGGTTGACGTCCCGCCCCGTCCGCAAAAGTATGCCTTCGACAAGGGATCATCCAAACCGGCGCGGGTGCTCGATTAGGGTTGTGGGGGTAATCACAGGGAATGCCCCTCTCTCGATAACATCGGCAACCGAACCAAACCGCTGCACCGCCAAGGAGCTCTCGTGAAGGCCACCGAGTTCACGGCCCAGGACGGGGTCGGAGCGCCGGACGGGATGCAGCGGCTGTGGACACCGCACCGGATGGCCTACATCAAGGGCGAGGGCAAATCCGGGCATGAGGCCGGCACGGGGCAGTGCCCGTTCTGCCGGATCATCACGATGGACGACGCGGAGGGTCTGGTGATCGCCCGTGGCGGCACGGTCTATGCGGTGCTCAACCTCTACCCCTACAACCCCGGTCACCTGATGGTGGTGCCCTACCGGCACGTCGCCGATTACCCCGATCTGTCCGCCGAGGAGACCGCCGAACTAGCCACCTTCACCCAGCGGGCCATGCTTGCTGCTCGCCGCGCCGCCGCTCCGCACGGCTTCAACATCGGGATCAATCAGGGCACCATCGGCGGTGCCGGCATCGCCGCGCACCTGCATCAGCACGTGGTGCCCAGATGGGGCGGCGACGTGAACTTCATGCCGGTCATCGCGGGGACCAAGGTGCTGCCACAGCTGCTGTCGGAGACCCACACGCTGCTGGTGGACGCGTGGAAGGAACTGTCCTGAACTCCACCCAGGCCCTCCGGCGGCGGCGGGTAGCCGCCGACGATCTTCACCCTGTTCCCCGATAGCCGCGCCCTCGCGATGCTCAACATCTTCGCCCGCGCGTCGGTCTCCCGGTTTCTGGACCCGGCGGGTTGCTGGTTGCTCCGGATCGGTATCGGGCCCGACACCATCACGCTGACCGGCACCCTGGGAATGGTTGCCTCGGCACTGTGGTTCTTTCCCCGTGATCAGCTGGTGGCGGGCGCTATCGCGGTGTCGGTGTTCGCGCTGTTCGACTTGCTCGACGGGGCGGTCGCCCGGGCCCGCGGTTATGGCACCCCGTTCGGGACAGTGCTGGACGCCACCTGCGACCGGATCGCCGACGGCGCGTTGTTCGCCGGGCTGACCTGGTGGTGTTTCGGGGCAGGCGATAACCGCCCACTGGCCGTGGCGGCGCTGTTCTGCCTGGTGAGCGCCCAGGTGATCTCCTACATCAAGGCGCGCGCCGAAGCCACCGGACTGTCCGCGGACGGCGGGATGGTCGAACGTGCGGAGCGGTTGATCATCACGTTGCTGGGGGCCGGGCTGACCGGTCTCGGCGTTCCTTTCGCGCTGGACATCGCGTTGTGGTTGCTCGCGGGTTTGCAACTGGTGACGGTGCTCCAACGGATGCTCGCTGTGCGGCGCAGCGCCCGGGAACGGGAGACGAGGTGAGCCGGCTCGCCGATCTGGGGTACGCGGCGGGGTGGCGATTGGTCCACGCCGCACCCCAGGGGTTGGCGGCGATGGCATTTCGGGCCGGTGCGGACATGGCTGCGCGCCGGGACGGCGCCGGCACCCGCCAGCTGCGCCGCAATCTCGCCCGGGTGGTGCCCGACGTCACGCCGGTCGAGCTCGATGCGCTGGTCCGAGCCGGCCTGCGCTCCTACGCCCGGTACTGGCAGGAGACCTTCACGCTGCCCTCGGCCGACCATGGCGCGCTGCTGGAGCGGCTGGACGGCGCGATGGTGGGGGTCGAACACCTCGATGCCGCGCTGGACAGGGGCCGCGGGGTGGTGGTGGCGCTGCCGCACACCGGTAACTGGGATATGGCCGGGTTGTGGTTTGTCAGGCATCACGGGGTGTTCAGCACCGTTGTCGAGCGGCTGCGGCCGGAGGCGCTGTACCAGCGTTTCGTGGACTATCGCGCCTCGCTGGGCTTCGACATCGTCCCGCTGACCGGGGCGGAGAACCCGACTCGACGCCTGCTACGCCGGCTGCGTGCGGGTGGCGTGGTGTGCCTGCTCGCCGACCGGGACCTCACCGGTGCCGGGGCTGCCGTGGAGTTCTTCGGCGGCGCCGCCCGGATGCCGCTCGGGCCGGCTCGGCTCGCCGCCGCCACCGGTGCCACGCTGCTGGTGATCGGCTGCTGGTTCACCCCCGATGGCTGGGGCATTCGCTTCCACCCGCCGGTGGGCGTGCGAGGGCGGTCAGCGGCGGAGGTGACTCAAGCGGTGGCGGATTGCTTCGCCACCGATATCGCGGCGCACCCGCAGGACTGGCACATGCTGCAACCGCTGTGGATCGATGACCTGCCGGTGAGCTGGCTGCGCGACGCGGGATAGTGGGCCAGTGCGGATCGGAATGGTCTGCCCGTACTCCATCGCGGTACGGGGTGGGGTACAGGCGCACGTGCTGGGTCTGGCCAGGGGCCTGCGCAGCCTCGGACACCAGGTTGAGGTGCTTGCGCCGGCCGCGCCGGGCGACCCGGTGCCGGAGTTCGTCACTCCGGCGGGGCGCGCCATGGGGGTGCCCTACAACGGCTCGGTCGCCCCGCTGGCGTTCGGGCCGGTCGCCGTCACCCGGGTCCGGCGCTGGCTGCGTGACCACGAGTTCGACGTGCTGCACCTGCACGAGCCTGCCGCGCCGAGCCTGTCGCTGATCGCTCTGGCGCTTGCCGACCGGCCCGTCGTGGCGACCTTTCACATCGCCACGACCCGGTCCTGGGCGCTGGCGGCGGCACACGGCGTGCTGCAGCCTCCGATGGAGAAGATCATCGGCCGGATCGCCGTCTCCCCGCTGGCCCGGCGGGTACAGGTGGAATACCTCGGCGGGGACGCCGTGGAGATCCCCAATGGCGTCGAGGTGGCGCAGTTCGCCGCAGCCCTGCCACTTCGGGGGTATCCGCGCCCCGGCGGCACGGTCGGCTTCGTGGGCCGCTACGGCGAGCCGCGCAAGGGCATGCCGGTGCTGCTGGCCGCGCTGCGCACGCTGGCCCGGACCAGGCCAGGCCTGCGCCTGCTGGTGGTCGGTGACGGGGACGCTCCGGCACTGCTGCGCGCGGCGGGCCCCGACCTGGCATCCAGGATCCGGGTGCTGGGCGGCCTGGGAGACGAGGGTAAGGCAGCGGTGCTGGCAAGCGTGGACGTCCTGTGCGCGCCCGCCATCGGAGGGGAGAGCTTCGGCATCGTGCTCACCGAGGCGATGGCTGCCGGCACCCCCGTGGTGGCCAGCGACCTGGACGCCTTCCGGCTGGTGCTCGACGGCGGGAAGGCCGGCGTGCTCGTCCCGGCCGGCGTGCCCGCCACGTTGTCCCGCGCGCTGGGTGACCTGCTCGATGATCCCGGCAGGCGCGCCGCGCTGGCGGTGGCAGGCCGCCGGCGGGCGGCGATGTGGGACTGGCCGGTGGTGGCGCGGCGGGTGTTGCAGGTCTACGAGTCGGCAGTGGCCGCCGACCCGCGGGGCTTAGCGCCAGGGGCCGGGCTTGTCGGGTAGCGGTTCGCCTAGGGTCGCGCGATGAGAATCGCTGAGGCTGCAGTGACCGCCGGGCTGCTGGTCGCTTCGGTGGGTGTGGTGGGCGCAGTGGGCGCGGCCACCCGGTTGGACCGGTTGCATGTCCGGACCGACGCGGCGTGGGCCGCGCTGGATGCCGCACTGCGTCACCGGGGACGTGTGGTCAGCGCACTGGATGGCGCCCGCAACGGCGGTGGCGCGCTGCGCTGTGTGGCCGATGCGGCGCTGTCGGCCGGGACGCAGGTGGCCCTTCGGGCCGGGGAACACGCGTCCCGTGAGGAGGTCGAGAACGAACTGGGCCGCGCGCTCGCACTACTGGACCGTACTGCCCTCGAACCCGCCTGCGCGCGCCGGCTGGCCGACGCGGAGCAGCGGGTGGTGATCGCCCGGCGGGTCTACAACGACGCAGTGCGAGACACCTTGGCGTTGCGCTCGCACCGCAGGGTGCGCTGGCTCCGGCTGGCCGGCACGGCCCCGCTGCCGCGCTATTTCGAGATAGCCGAACCGCTGGCTAGCGCCACCTAAGGACTCGAGCTGGACGGCGCCGGGGCGTAGCGGCTGAAACGTCGAGTGAACGCCGCGGTGCCTGAGGTCAACCCGCGCAGATCGACGGCGTAGCGCAGGAGCTCGGCTGCCGGCACCTCGGCGCGTACCAGCATCCGACCGGCCTGGTCGGTCTCGGTGCCCAGCACTCGGCCGCGCCGGCTGGACAGGTCTCCCAGCACGGTTCCGAGGTGCTCCTCGGGCATCCGGACCTCCACCTCTTCCAGTGGCTCCAGCGTGACCACGCTGCCCTTCTCCGCGGCATCCTTGAGGGCCAGCGATCCCGCCATCTGGAAGGCCGCATCGGAGGAGTCCACGCTGTGCGCCTTGCCGTCCACGAGCGTGACCCGTAGGTCCACCAGCGGGAAACCGCTGTTACCCAGGCCACGTTCCATCTGCGCCCGGACGCCCTTCTCCACACTGGGGATGAACTGATGCGGTACCGCCCCGCCGACCACCTTGTCCACGAACTCGAATCCGGACCCCCGGGGTAGCGGCTCCACCTCGACGTCGCACACCGCGTACTGACCGTGCCCTCCGGACTGCTTGACGTGCCGCCCATGCCCCTTGCTGGGGCCGCCGAAGGTCTCCCGCAGCGGCACCACAACCGGTTCGGTCTCCACGTCGGCACCGACCGCACGCAGCCGGGAGAGCACGACGTCAGCGTGTGCCTCGCCCATACACCACAGCACCATCTGGTGGGTCTCGGCGTTGCGCTCCAGCCGCAGCGTCGGATCTGCGGCCACCAACCGGCCCAGCCCGCGGGCCAACGCGTCCTCATCGCTGCGGCTGCGACCCACCACGGCCACCGGCAGCAACGGCTCGGGCATCGTCCACGGTGTCATCAGCAGCGGGTTGCTGGGCGCCGACAGGGTGTCCCCGGTCTCCGCGGAGACCACCTTGGTCACCGCGCAGAGATCACCGGCAACACAGTGGGGTACTTCGTTCAGCGTGCCGCCCAGCGGGGAGTAGACGTGCGCCACCCGCTCGTCGGCGTCGTGGTCGGCGTGCCCGCGGTCGGCCAACCCGTGCCCGGAGACGTGCACGGGACGGTCCGGGTGCAAGGTTCCGGAGAACACCCGCACCAGCGATACCCGGCCCTGATAGGGATCGACGGTGGTGCGCACCACCTCGGCGATCAGCGGTGCGGTGGGGTCCGCCTGCACTGCGGGGTGTGGCGCCCCATCGAGACGGGTCACCGTCGGCGGGGTGTGCTTGCCGGGGCCGGGGAAAGCGCCAGTGACCACCTCGAGGAGCTCGGCGAGTCCTACCCCGGTGGCCGCGCAAGCCGGGATCACCGGGTGCAACGTTGCGCGGGTGACCGCGGTCTCCAGGTCGCCGATCAGCGTATCGACGTCAAGGTCCGCACCGTCGAGGTAGCGTTCCATCAGGGACTCGTTCTCGCTCTCGGCGATGATCCCCTCGATGAGCTCGTTGCGGGCATCGGTGAACTCGTCGGAGTCCACGGCGCTGTCCAGCCCGTTACCTTCCGCGGGGGGGTACCCATTGCGGTAATCGAACAGCCGCTGCGACAGCAGCCCGACCAGACCGGTGACCGCGCCGGCGGCGTCGCGCACCGGCAGGTACAGCGGTAGCACCCCGTCGCCGAAGGCCGCCCGGCAGGCGATGATCTCGCCGTCCAGATCGGCCCGTGGGTGATCCAGCCGGCTCACCACCACCGCCCGCGGCATCCCGACCGCCGCGCACTCCTGCCACAGCGCAACCGTGGCAGGGTCGACGCCGTCCCCGGAGGACACCACGAACAGCACTGCGTCGGCCGCCCGCAGACCAGCCCGCAACTCGCCCACGAAATCGGCGTAGCCGGGGGTGTCCACAAGGTTGATCTTGATGCCGTCATGCGGCAACGGCGCGATGGCCAGTGTCACCGACCGTTGCTGGCGCACCGCGGCCGGGTCGTGATCACACACCGTGGTGCCGTCGGCGACCGTGCCCGCACGGCTGATCACACCGGTGGCCGCGAGCAGTGCTTCCGCCAATGTCGTCTTCCCCGCCCCGGAGGGCCCCACCAGAGCCACATTGCGAATCCGGGACGGGTCCTGTGCCGCCACGGCTTGATCAGGACGTTCACCGTTGCCTTTCGTGCCCATTGGCCCCACCCTCAGCTGTGCGGATCGTGTGGTCGATCTCACACCGGTCCGCCGGTCGAGGCAACCCCCCAGCAGCCTGGAACCACGACGTTGCCAGCGGCCTGGACGTACGATCCAGTACTGGTACCCGTGCCTAGCTCGTACCTTAGCTTGTGGCCACTGCCCTGAGGAGCGAACCGCCGTGCCCGCCGAGAACATCAACGTTGAGCGCCAGATCGGCACCGCACGGGTCAAGCGCGGGATGGCCGAGATGCTCAAGGGCGGTGTGATCATGGATGTGGTCACGCCGGAACAGGCCAAAATCGCCGAGGATGCGGGCGCGGTGGCTGTCATGGCGCTGGAGCGGGTCCCCGCTGACATCCGCGCGGGCGGCGGTGTGGCCCGGATGAGTGACCCGGACGTGATCGCTGGGATCATCACGGCGGTGTCCATCCCGGTGATGGCCAAGGCCCGCATCGGGCACTTCGTCGAGGCGCAGGTGCTGCAGGCGATCGGCGTGGACTACGTCGATGAGTCCGAGGTGCTCACCCCGGCCGATGAGGCCCATCACATCGACAAGTTCGCCTTCACCGTGCCGTTCGTCTGTGGCGCCACCAACCTCGGTGAGGCGTTGCGCCGGATCTCCGAGGGTGCCGCCATGATCCGCTCCAAAGGCGAAGCCGGCACCGGCAACGTGGTCGAGGCAACCCGGCACATGCGCTCGATCCGCGCCGGTATCCGGGCCTTGGCCGCGATGGCTCCCGAGGAGCTGTCCGCGGCCGCCAAGGAGCTGGCAGCCCCGGTGGACCTGGTCCGCGAGGTCGCCGCGGCCGGCTCGTTGCCAGTGGTGCTGTTCACCGCGGGCGGTATTGCCACCCCCGCCGACGCGGCGATGATGATGCAGCTCGGCGCCGAAGGTGTCTTCGTCGGCTCAGGCATCTTCAAGTCCGGCGACCCCGCCAAGCGCGCGGAGGCGATCGTCAAGGCAACCACGTTCCACGACGACCCGGACATGGTGGCGAAGGTGTCCCGTGGGCTGGGCGAGGCCATGGTGGGGATCAATCTCGGCGAGCTGCCCGATGGGCAGCGGCTGGCCCAGCGCGGCTGGTGACCACCGGGGAGGGGGTGCCCGACGCCGGCGCGTTGCTGCTGTCTGCCGCGGCCGGCCAGCAGCTGCGCACCCCGGGGCCCGAAGGTGGGGCTTCCCGACACTCCCGGATCAGCCGCGGCACCGTGCTGGTGCACGCCGACATGCACAACCACACATTGCTCTCCGACGGTGCCGGCGACCCCGAGGCGGCGTTCCCCTCGATGCGCGGCGCCGGCCTGGACGTCGCCGCACTCACCGATCACGCGATCCGCGGTGCAGCGGTGGAGGGCACCGGCCTGGGTGGCACGCCGTGGATCGGGCTGGACCGGGCCGCCTGGCGGCGTACCGGACAGCTCGCCGACGCCCACGACCGGCCCGGCGAGTTCACCGCGATCCGTGGTTTCGAGTGGTCGCACCCGAACCTGGGACATGTCAATGCCTGGTTCACCGACGAGTTCACCGATGTCGCGACCCACGGGGCGATGGGGGAGCTGTATGCCTGGCTGGCCCGGGCCGGCCCGCACAACGGCGCCCGCCCTCCGGACGGGCTGGCTGGCTTCAACCACCCCGGTCGGGAGGAGGGCGCCTTCGCGGGCTTCCGCTACACGGCCGCAGTCGCCGGGCAGATGGTCAGCCTGGAGATGTTCAACCGTAGCGACGACTACCTGTTCCAGGGCGTCGCGGCGGGCCGCATCTCCCCGCTGGTGGCCTGCCTGGACGCCGGCTGGCGGCCCGGGCTGCTCGGGGTCAGTGATGAGCACGGTACGAACTGGGGCTTCGAGGAGGGCACCGGGCGCGGGGGACTGTGGGTGACCGAGCACAGCCGGGCCGGGGTCGCCGAGGCGCTGCGCGCCCGGAGGTTCTTCGCCACCCGGGTACCCGGGCTGCGGGTCGATGCCACCGCCGGTGGTGTGCGCATGGGTTCGGTGCTGCAGCACCACCATGGATCTGTTTCCTTCGTGCTCGACGTCGATCGCGGGCCTTCCTGGATCGGCCGCTCGCTGCAGGTACAGGTGCTGCGCCCAGGCATGCCGGTACCCGCAGTGGCCGACGTCATCGAGGTGCGCTGCGGTGAGGTGGCTCGTTTCACGGTGCGGCTGGACATCGAGGACGGAATCTGGACGGTACTGCGGCTGGCTGACCCCGACGCTCCGCACGGCAGCTGGGGTCCGCCCGAGCATCCGGCGAACAACTACGCCGTCGCCTACACCAGCCCCTGGTTCCTCGAGCCCAGTGCAGGCGCCCCCCGTGCAGATTGCTGGACACCGTCATCCGTCGTCTGATCGCTCTGGATGCGCCGAGTTCGACGTGAGAGCTGTGCACCAAGCCCGGGACAGCTCTCCTGTCGAACTCGGCG
>JBQTHE010000063.1:0-2719 GCA_052390115.1 Pseudonocardiales bacterium
GCCATGCTTCCGTAGTTGGTGCGCTGACCCGCAGGACGCTGTGCCATAGCCTTGAGCGGCAGGTCGGCGCCGCCGGGATGAGCGAGGCACCAACGATGGGGACTCCCATGTCACGCAAGCCCCGAGCAATGGCCAGCCCAATGGCGGTCCCGGCACCTGCGATCAGCACCGGCGGCCGCAACGCGTTCAGATGCCCTGGGATGCTTCGGTCGGCATCAGTATCCTTCTCCGTGAACAATCGGGATCCCCCCTATACGCAGGACAGCCGCTGCAGCCTCCCCAGCCTTGGCGGTTGACCACGCCCCCTGTTGCCCGATGAACCACGCCCCTGTCGCCCCTATGAGTGGTGTTCCCGGAGGGTCCACTCCAACGGATCCCCGGCGGGATCCTGTACTGCTTGTCATCGCCGCTTCGCCCAGAGGTGTTACACCGACTACATACCGTTACCATGCGGGGACTGTCCGATGGAATCCCGCCCGCGGGGCCTCGCTACCGTTTGGCTCATGGACGAAGGCAGGCCGGCGCGCTCTTGCCTCGGCCCCACCTCCGACACTGCGGCAGGGCGGCCCGGTGGCGAGGGCAACGGAGCTCGCAAGGCCGACAGCCCAGCCGAGGCGGGCGGTCTCCGCGAGTCACGCACCGACGATTCTCCCGACTACGCGCTCTCGGGCACCGCACGAGGCTCGATCACGGTGGCGGCCTGGACCCTGATCAGCCGGATCACCGGGCTACTGCGTGTGGTCGTCATCGGGGCTGTGCTGGGGCCGACCTTCTTCGCCAACGCATTCCTGGCCGCGAACTCGGTGCCCAACCTCATCTTCACCGCGCTGGCCGGGCCGGTCCTGGCGCTGGTGCTGGTGCCGGCGCTGGTCCATTCGCTGGCCGCGCGCGGGGTGGCCGCATCCGGTCAACTGCTCAGCAGGGTCACCGGCTACCTGCTGTTCTGGGCGTGCATTACCGCCGGCGCGGTGGTACTCGCGTCTCCGCTGGTGGCGCTGGCGGTGACCGCCGGCATTCCGGATGACGCCACGCGCTGGCGGGCCTGGCAGCTGACCATCGTCATCGTGGTGTTCGTGGCGCCGCAGGTGATCTGCTACACGCTGGCGGCGGTCGGCGCCGCGGTGCAGCAGGCCAGGGGTCGGTTCGCGCTGGCCTCCGCCGCACCTGCGCTGGAGAACCTCGGCCTGATCGCCACCGTGGTCGTGCTCGCGCTATGGCACGGGACCGGTGTGGAGGTGCTGGACGTCTCGCCCGGCATGCTGTTAGTGCTCGGGGTGGGCTCCACATTGTCCGTCGCGGTGCACGCGGTGGCGCAGCTCATTGGGGCCTACCGGCTCGGGCTGCCGGTCCGAGTGCGCGGCGGTTGGCGGACAGATCCGGACGCGCGCGAGGTCACCCAGCGGCTGCGCCGTTCGTTGATCGTGACGGCGTTCCCCGCGCTTTCCATGTTCGTCATGCTGGCCGTCGCGGCTACGGTGCCCGGCGGGGTGTTCGTGTTCCAGGCAGCGCTGTCGATGTACTTCCTGGTCGCCGGGCTCGGTGTCAGGGCCGTGACCGTGGCGACGCTGCCCGGTATGAGCGCCGCGGCGAAGGACGGCGATGTCGGCCGTTTCGGCGCGGCCTGGCGGCAGGCGCTGACCTACACGGTGATCGCCAGCCTGCCCGCGCTGTGCCTGCTGCTCGCGTTCGCCGAGCCGGTGGCGTCCGCGCTGGCCAATGGCGAACTGCACGAGCCAGCCATCGTGCGGTGGCTGACCGCCTGCCTGGCGGTGTTCGCGGTGGCGCAGCTCGCCCAAGCGCTCCACCAGGTGTCTCGACAGGCGCTGTTCGCCCGGTTGGACACCAGCGGGCCGCGCCGGGCCAGCACCGTGGTGATGGCGACACGAACGGTGGTTGCGCTGGGCGTCCTGCTCTTGCCGGCCGACGGCTACCGGCTGGTCGGGCTGTGCTGTGCGGTGCTGCTGGCCGACCTGGTGGCGTCGCTGATTACGCTCTTCATGGTTCGTACTGCGATCCGGCCGGAGCGGCTGCTCGACCTGCGCAGGCTGGCCATCGTGGGGGCGGCCACGGTAGCCATGCTGCCGGCATCCACGTTGGGTTTCTGGTTGGTTCAGCACCAGGTGCACGACCGGATGCCACAGCTCGCGGTCAGCTTCGTGACGGGCGTGGTGGCACTGGCGTTCTTCGGGCTGGTGTTGGCCCTGCTGACTGGTCAGCGGCCAACCGTGATCGCTAAGGTGCGCACCCGGTTAAGGGCCTGACGCTACCCCTGCGGCAGCGTTCTCCAACGCCCGTTTCCGGGGTCTCCGCGCGGTGATCAGTGCCACCCGGAGGATCTTGGTGGCGACCTTGGCGGTCTCGAGCAGGAGTGGGAGCGGATCGCGGTTTGAGAAAAACGCGCCGGTAGGTGCCCGCCTGGTCCGCAACGCGGCGAAAAGCGTGCGGGTGTCGAGGCGGCGGCGGCGGGCCGCGACGAGCACCGACCGCGGAAAGCCGGTCTCGTGAATCCAGATCGCCTCTCGGGTGGGTCGCCTCGGTGGCTGTGGCAGCTTGAGCGCGTCAAGATAGGCCATCTCCACCAGGTTCACCCCAGCGGCGGCGGCCAGTGCGGTCTGCAGGTCCGGCCGGCCCACGGTCGGTTCGGTGATGAGCATCCGCCCATCTCGAGTGCTGCGCCGAACCTCCAGCGAGCCGAAGCCGACGTGGCCTGCGGTGTCGA
>JBQTHE010000064.1:0-15671 GCA_052390115.1 Pseudonocardiales bacterium
CTTCCACATGTCCGTCTCGTCGAGTTCACGGGGCGCGGCACCGACACACGCCCGCCTATCGCCCTGGAGCCGACTCAAACCCCACAGTTGACTCGATCATGACGGCCGTGCCGTCTAAGCCCTCTAATTGGCGGACACCAGTGCCATCGTTGGTCAGCAGATCACCGTTGCGGCAATGCCGGAACCGGCCGCGACGGCGCCGACTGGCGGGTGTCCCAGCGAGTGCTGGCAAGGCGCCGCTCAGCGATGGTGAGCAGATCGAATACATCCCGGGCGAAGTAGCCGGTTGGTTGCACGCTCCACGTTCTTGCGGGTGACGATCCTCGCGTCGGCCAACTCTTCCAACGCGGCGCGCGCGGCGGGGGGCGACACTGCCAGCATCCGCTGAACGGTCCGGGCGGTGACCAGCGGTGTTTCCGGGAGCAGCTCGATGAGCCGCGCGACCGCCGAGTCAGCCCGCGGGACCTGCCGGATGCCTTGGGTGCTGCGGCGCGCGGCAAGCTGTTCGCGCCACCGTGCCCGCAGCTCAGCGGTGCAGGTCGTCGATTCCTGCCGCGGTGATCGACGGCGCGGTGGCGAGATCGCTGGCAGCTCTCCGCAGGGTGGTGATGTTGTTCGCGACGAGCTGAGCATTGCGGGTGAAGCTGGCGGCCGCCAGCGGCTCGGACTGCGCTAATTCAGCCAACGCGAGCTGCTGCGGGGCCACCTGCATTCCCTCAATCCGCGAGGACGCGATGGCCTCGGCCCGGAGCAGGAAACGCGCCAGGCCTTCGAGAGTGTGCGTCTCGGGGGCGATGCTCAGGCCCCGGACCCTTGATTCGACCTCCGCGGCGTGAGCAGCGAGCTTCGCGCTCAACACCACCGGCCGTGTGACCAGCATCCGGGAGGTATGCACGGTATGCGCCACCTCGTTGCCCAGCGCGGCTCGGGGCGTCGGAGGAGGGCACCCACCGCCGGGTGATCCAGGAGCCCACTCCCACCTCCTTGCTGACCCAGCAACTACATCGATGAAAGCTTAAGCCTCTAAACTTTTATCAACGAGGCAGGTAGGCAAGGAAACACGCTAAACATGCAAGTCACGAGTCACGGCGAAACGTGAACGCTCAAGGTCCATGGCCATCGCGACCTGCCGATTCATCCTGGCCACCGCAGCACAGCTCGGTGTACCCCTCGTGACAGCCGACCGCGCGATCTCCAAAGCCGGGACAGTCGAGATCGTCTGGTAGGCGCAGCTCCACACCGGGTGTGTAGGCGGTCACACGACCCATAGATACAGGTCAGAGTGGAGCCGACGCGGGGAGCCTGAGACGCCGCAGAGCGATAGTTATCGATTGACATTCGATAGAGAGCGAGCGATACTTGATGCATGATCACGGAGTATCGGGCAGTAGCCCCTCTCAGAGTTTTCCTCGTGTTGCTGTTCGGGATCTTGGTCGTGTTCCAGACCCTCTCGCTGCCCGGACAGTTCGCGTACATGGCCGAGGAGTCCCCGGACCTTGCGTACCTGAGGTGGCCGATGACTGCCGTGTCGGTGTTCTGGCTGCTGTGCGTTCAGGTGGTGATCGTGTCCACCTGGAAGTTGCTCACCTTGGTCAAAAACGACCGCATCTTCAGTGCGGCCTCCTTGGCGTGGGTGGATGCGATCGTGGGGGCCATCGCTGCCGCGTGGGTGGTGCTCCTGGGCGTCTTTCTCTACTTCGCTCCCAGCTGGGACGACCCCGCACCACCGCTCCTGCTGATGTTGATGTTGATAGGTGTCGCTGTGGTGGGGCTCTTGATGGTGGTGATGCGGGCGCTACTGCGGCAGGCCACCACACTGCGGACCGACATGGAAGCGGTGATCTGATGCCGATCGTGGTGCGCATCGACGTCGAGCTGGCCAAACGCAAGATGAGCGTCGCTGAATTCGCCGAGCGTGTCGGGCTCACGGCGGCAAACGTGGCAGTACTGAAAAACGGTCGTGCTAAGGCTGTGCGCTTCAGCACCCTGGAAGCCATGTGCCGGGTACTCGACTGCCAGCCCGGCGACCTGCTCGAGTGGGTCGAGGCCATGAAGAAACACGGCACGGATACGACAAGCGCGCCCTGACTAAGTGGTCGACGCCGAAAGTTCATCGGCGGTCTGCGCACGACGGTGCGCCGTGAAGTCGACAATACCGACGTTCTACCGCCCGAAAATGTCGCTGGCGTCGACTTCACGGCACGCACCGTCGCGGGCAGCGAGTACCCCCGACGGACTTCCGGCGCCGACCACTAGGGAGACACGCCCTAGCCGCGCGGACTCGAAACCCGAGCCTTCGGCTTACAAGACGCCCCATCCACCTTGACCATGGCGGCTACCAGTGACTTCAAAGTCCACAGTGATCGTTCTTGTGACCACATTGGCCCCGGTGGACGCCAGTTCGCGTCACATGTGGTGTCACGCCGCTGAGCCAGCAGGCTCGCCTCGCCGCAGTGATAGAGGAATCAGGCGGCGGGGACGACAGAAACGTAAAGGGCGATCGGTGATCGCCTGAGGGTGGTCAGCCCAGCCAGACAACTACCAGGATGTCGACCGGCGGCGATCGTCCAGGATCAGGTACACGATGTCGCCCTGCCCTGCCGGGCCGAAGGTCAGAGCTCGCATGGGACTGTCCGGCTTGTGGTTGTGGTATGGCGCACCATTCCAAGGCGCCACCTCCAGCGTCGCGCGGGCCTCGGCGAACGGGGCCAGCGCCTCGACCGGAAGTGCGTCGACCTGCTGCTGTGACCGAGGGTGGCCCGGTGCATCAACCGCTGGCGTTCGATCATCGAGGCCAGCGCGGCACTGTGCGGCTGCCCAGCTGTGGCGCTGGAAGACACCGACTACCCCGTGCCGCTCACGATCACGATGACTGTGGACTGAGCGGGCCGACCCAAGCAGGTCCTCAACACCGCAGGCTCCGGCGTGGCCCCGGAGCACTGCCTCCGGGGCATGCTCGACCCGTTCCGTCAACGCCCCATCGGTGGCCGTCGCCCCGGGCCCGAGCTACGCCTTCTCCGTGATCCCTCCGACGATGAACGGGATGGGCGCGGTTACGGCGAGGTTTCCAGGCCGAAGACCGTGTCGAGGTGAGCTCGAGCGCGGCTTCGGCGGTTTCGGGTGGGAGGAAACCGCCGAATACGTGCGCGGCGAGACCGTCCGCGAGTGCCATCAGGGTCGCGGCGGCGATCTCGGGATCGGCCGCCACCTTGCCCGCAGCCAGGTGGCTGGTAAGGAACTCCCGCAGTTGGCCCATCCCGATGCATAACCGCTGCCCGAGCTCCCCGTTGCGCTACATCCAGCCCAGCGCCCAAGCGGTCGCCCAAGTCACCGAAGAACTACTCGACCTCAGCCGCCACCACCGCTAACGGCCCGGCATCCGACTGCCTCCCACGGTTTGTCCCGCTCTCCAACTCCAGGGACTGGTCGTGCCGCGAACCGGCACTCAAGTCCAACCCCTTGACCTGCTGGGATGTTCTACCCTGCGGCTCGGGACACGTTCGGGGAGCACTGGGACTCCCGTTGTGGCGTCTCCGGTGTCACCGAGGTAGCCGGGGATCTGGATAGGACACGGTGGCTCCTTAGGCCAGCTCAGGAATTCTCGGGCCCTTCCAGGCTGGCGCGGATGGCGGCGGCGAGGGGATCGTTGAGCTCGGTGAGGATCGCGAGTGCGGAACGCCATGAATCGCGGGCCCGGTCTGGGTGGCCGGCGTCATGCAGGGTGGTACCGAGTGCCTTCAGGGTCACAGCTTCGCCCTGCCGGTCGCCGGCTTCCCGGCGAGCGCTCAGCGCCTGGTGGAAGTGGTCGATGGCGTCGTCGCAGCGGCGCAGGCACCGGTAGTTCTGACCGAGGTCGTGCAAGCTCCAGCCCAAGCCCCATCGGTCGTCGATCTGGCTGAAGGAATCCAGCGCGGCTCGGGCATGGTCGATGGCGTCCTCGTAGCGGCGAAGACCGCGATAGGTTTCGCTGAGGAGGTGATGGGCCCAGCCGCCGCCCCACAGATCGCCAACCCGCCGCAGGATTGCCAATGCGTCCTGCAGGCTGGCGGCCGCGTCGTCCAACTGGCGCAGATCGATGTAGGCCATGCCCTGAAGGGTCAGGGTTGCGGCCTTCTCCTTCCCGCAGTTGCCGATCTCGTCCCAGATAGCGAGAGCCTGGTCGAAGGCGCCGATGGCTTCGGTGAATCGCCGGAGGTCCCGGTAGGCGTTGGCGAGCGTCGTCAGAACATATGCTTCACCGAACCGGTCGTGGATGTCCTGGGCTGCGGCCAGGCCGGTGCTGCTGGTCGTGATCCACTCTGGCCAGTGTTTGCGCAGGCTGAAGAAGCCCCAGAGCACGACGGCGAGTTGCCATGCGGTGCTCTGATGGCTGCTGGCGCGGGCTTGGCGGGTGGCGGCCACCAGGTTGGCGCGTTCGCTCTCGCACCACGTCAACGCTCGGCCGCGGGTGCTCAATGGCAGGTGGCGGGTGCCCGCCTCGGGAGGGTCGAGGGGGACACGTGGGCGATGTGGCATGAGCTGGCGGTCGGCGGCATCGGCGGTGTGCAGGTACCAGGACAGCAATCGCCGCACGGCGCCATCGCGTTCCGGTTCGGGCTCATCGGTGTGTGCGCGCTCGGATGCGTAGAGGCGAAGCAGGTCATGGAAGCGGTACCGGTCGTGGGCAGCGGGTTCGATGAGATTGGCGTCGCTCAGGGCGGCGAGGAGTTGCCGGGCGTGGGCGAGGGGTTCGCTGAGCAGGGCGGCGGCGGCTGGTGTACTGATGTCTGGCCCGGTGTGCAAGCTGAGCAACCGAAAAGCGCGGGCGCAGTCCGGGTCGAGTGTGCGGTAGGACCAGGAGAACACGGCACGCATCGTCGTGGTCTCGTCATCGGTCCCGAGCGCCGCCAGGCGATCGCCTCTATCGGCCAGCTCGCACACCAGGCCGGTCAGCGCGGTATGGGGGTGAGACGCGGCGCGCTCACCGGCGATCCGCAATGCCAGCGGGAGAAACGCGCAGAGCCGGGCCAGTTCGGTTGCCGCGTGCGGCTCTGCGTCGGTGCGGTGTGCTCCGATGATCTCTCGCAGCAACGTGCGGGCTTGCTCGGGGGCCAGCGCGTCCAGGGTGATGCGATGTGCTCCTTCGCGGATGACCAGCCCGGCGAGGTTGCTGCGGCTGGTGACCACCACGTGGCAGCCAGGCGAACCCGGCAGCAACGGCCTGACCTGATCGGGTGTGGCAGCGTTGTCCAACACGATGAGCATGCGCCGACCGACCAGCAGCGACCGGTACAGCGCTGCTTGCGCCTCCAGTTCGGCGGGTATCTGCGCGGGCGTGACGTTCAGGGCCCGCAGGAATCTGTTCAGGGCTTCCTCAGGGCGAACCGCTGGCCCGGGGTCGTAACCGCGCAGGTTGATGTGCAGCTGCCCGTCGGGGAAGCGCTCCCGCACGCGATGCGCCCAGTGCACTGCCAGCGCTGTCTTGCCCACCCCTGCGGTGCCACCAATCGCTGAGATCACCACAGTGCTCGGCATTCCGTTCCCGGCCTGCGTCAGGAAAGCATCAAGCGTGCCGAGCTCATCTCCCCGGGCGGTGAAATGCGGCACGTCCATGGGGAGCTGCCGCGGGACCGGCAACTCAACCGGATCGGGTTGCTGACCCGCCACTGGCCGGCTCGCCGGCTCGCCGACGGATCTGAGCTGGATCTGCGTTCTCTTCGCAGCGGCCCAGCGCCCGCGGGCAGCATCGACGTCCCCACCGAGGAAATGGACGAGCTTTGCGGTGAGTTCCCACGCCGGCAGCTTCTTCCCGGCGAAGGCCGCGGACAGTGCAGAACGCCCGTAACTCGTGGCCTTGCGCATCTGTGCGTAGTCCGGCTTGCCAGCCTGGATCGCTAGGTCCCGCAGGTACTGCGCGAAGTCGCCGACCAGGCCTGGTGGTGTCGGACCAGGTGCCTTCGCCATCGCCCTCCCTCTTGACGGACCACAGCATGTCCGCGTAATGACCAAAAAGCCAGTTCAGAAGGCTATACGAGAGGCCCGGCTGAGCCAAGGCAGCAGTATCCGCCCAGCTGATGACCATCTCAGACCCACCGGCCTAACTGTGGTCAAACAGCGCACAAACCATGTTCATCCCGATTCCGGCTGACAAATAGAAGCGGCACTTCTACTGTTAGCATTCGCAGGCACGCAAAGGAGAAGTGGGGAGGCTCGCCTGTAGCTGTGTGCTGCGGGCCGATGGTGCCGGGGCTAGCTGCGGCATGCTCCGGGCAATTCGGCGCGCATGTGCCGCCAGCGCGTGTTGGCCTCCCAGCAGCAATCGACGAATTTTCAACGAATACAGACGTTTATGCAGGTCACAGCCTTGGGTTCGGCCTCCCCGCCCTGCCGCTTCAAGATCCCCGGTCAAACCTTCTGAGCAGCGTAAACAGGCGGATTCGATGATTTCCCGCCGGATACTCCCGCGAGGTCCTGATCCGTGGCGGCCGTGCTCGGGTTGATCGCTTAAGCTGGAGGATGCGTTGGAGTTTGCGATTCTCGGTCCGCTGGAGGTGCATGACCAGAACCGCCGAATCGAGGTGTCCAGCGCCAAGGAGCGGCTGCTGCTCGCAATGCTGGTGATCCATGCCAATGAAATGGTCTCCGTCGAACGGCTGGTCGAGGTGCTGTGGGGCAACGAACCACCCGCCACCGCCGAGAACACGTTGCAGACCTACGTTTCACACCTGCGCAAGGCCCTTGAGCCGGATCGTGTGCCACGAGCCCAGTACGGCCTGCTGCGCACCCGTTCCCACGGGTATGAGCTGGCTGTGCCGCCCGAGGCGATCGATGCGGTGCGGTTCGAGCGCCTGGTCCACGCTGGTCGTGACGCGTTGCCCAGCGCACCCGAGCGGGCAGCAGAGATCCTGCGGGCCGCGAGCGCGTTGTGGCGCGGGGAGCCACTGGCTGACTTCGGTTTCGAGCATTTCGCCCAGTCAGAGATCGCTCGTCTGACCGAGCTGCGCGCTATGGCGCTGGAGGATCGGGTGGAGGCCGATCTGGCCCTGGGCCGGCACGCAAGCTTGTGCGGGGAGTTGAGCCAGGCGGTGGTCGCGCAACCGCTGCGCGAACGGCTGTGGGCACAGCTCATTCGGGCGTTGTACCGCTGCGGGCGACAGGCTGACGCGCTGCACGCGTACGCGCGGCTGCGCACACAGCTCGCCGAGCTGCTCGGCATCGATCCCAGCCCGGAGCTGATCGGGTTGCACGAGGCCGTGCTCCACCAGCGTCCCGATCTCGATTGGTCACCGCCGCAACCGCAGCCGACACCCGGGTCATCCCTACCGGCCGAGGTGCCTGTACCCGAGAAACGGCTGCCGGCGGCCCGCGCCGCACTGGCCGCGCACGACTGGCAGCGGGCCTTCGAGCTGTTCTCCGCGGAGGACCAGATAGCGCCGCTGATCGCAGAGGATCTTGAGGGCCTGGCCGAGGCGGCTGGGTGGTCGGGGCGTTACCGGGACGGTCTGGCCGCGCGGCAGCGTGCCCATCACGCCTACCTTCAGGCCGGTGACCACCGCCGAGCCGGCGCGGCCGCGGTCATGCTCATGATGCAGCACAGCAGTTGCCGGCAGTTCGCGGTGGCCGAGGACTGGTTCCAGCGGGCTCAGCGTCTGCTCTCAGCCGAGCCTGAGTGCGCCGAGCATGGTTACCTGCACTGGGGAACCATGATCGTCAGTCTGATGCGGGCCGACGCTGAGAAATGCCTGGCTGCGGCCCGGTCGACCTACGAGACTGGCGTCCGATACGGCATCTATGACTTGCAGGCCCTCGGGATGGTGTTCCAAGGCGGGGTGCTCATCCACCGCGGGCAGGTCAAAGAGGGGTTGGCCTTGCACGACGAGGGGATGGTGATGGCCGTTGGCGGGAATCTTTCCCAGCTGGCCACCGTGCAGATCTTCTGCCATGTGGTGCGTACCTGCTGCGACCTGAGGGACTACCGTCGCGCCGAGGAGTGGAACAGGGCTATCGAGGACTGTTTCGCGCGTACCGGGTTGTCCAGCTTTCCCGGCGACTGCGAGACCCACCGCATCACGATCATGATCCATCGCGGCGCCTGGGCGCTCGCCGAGCAGGAGGCCCACCGGGCCTGCGCCAAGGTGCAGTGCATCGACATGGTCCAAGTCGGCATGGCCTTCGCTGGCATCGGCGAGATCCGGTTGCGGATGGGTGACCTCACCGGCGCGGCGGCAGCCTTCGCCAAGGCCGAGGAACTGGACGCCAGTGCGCTGCCCGGCCGCGCCCGGCTGGAGCTACTGCGCGAACGCCCCGTCGAGGCCGCGGCATTGATCAATGAGGCGCTTGCCGACAGAACCTGGGACCACTTGGACCGTACCCAGCTGCTTCCTGACCAGGTGACCATCGCGCTGACGATCGGCGACCTCGGTACCGCTCGCGCCGCCGCGACCGAACTGGGCGAGTCGGCGCAGGTCTACGGTAGCGCGGCGTTGCTCGCGGCGGCTGAGGGCGCCCGCGGCGCACTGGCGCTGGCCACCGGTGAGGATGATCCGCTCCCGCCGTTGCGCAACAGCGTCAGGCTGTGGCGCGAGGCCGAGTCGCCCTACGAGCGGGCGCGCGCTCAGGTGCTGCTGGCTACCGCACTGGAACGGGCCGGTCAGCCTGAAGCGGCCCGCATGGAGCTGGCCGCTGCCCGGGACTGTTTCGATCACCTCGGTGCCCGGCTGGACGCTGAGACGGCAGCCGCGCAGTTGGCGGCCTCCACCGGCTCTGAAGTGTCGTCAAGCTTGCGATTGAACCTTGGCTCTGCCTGGCCCTTCGATGTTTCGTGATCAACTCGGTGGCTTTGGCGGACACCTGGCGCATCTCTGCGACGAGCGCGCGTAGCTCGCGGTCGTTGCGGATCCTTGTACCTTTACTCAGCTGCGGATGGCGCTGCGGAATCGTTGCTGGTAGGCGCGCGGTGAGACGCCGAGATGCTGGATGAACGCGTGGCGCAGCGTCTCAGCGCTGCCGAATCCGCTGCGCAGCGCGGTGTCGGTAACCGAGTGCCCCACATCCAGGAGGTCCTTGGCGGTGTCGAACCTGATCAGCTCGACGTATCTGGCAGGCGTGGTCTTGAGCTCGTCACGGCCGCCCGGACGCTGGAGGAAAACCACTAACGAGCGCGCCACGTCGCGGGCAAGCCCGGCGCCGCGGCTGGCTGCTCGGCCATTTCATCGACAGTTTCGAAGGAGTGCGGTCGACGAAAGACATGGAAATCAAGTGGGCGACTCACCCTGCAGGAGAGAAGCGGCCCGAGTGGACGAGAGACGATCAAAAAACAACCCTGGTGCTCCTGATCGACGGAAATTTCGTCATCAACCTTACCAAAGGGACTGCTAACCTTGCCCGACAAGGCGACTACGCGGTATGGGGCCCAGGCATCGACCATTCCTGGGAAGCGAAAGAGAACTCCGTGGTCATCACCGTCCGCTGGCCATCGTCACCGTCGCCGAACAGTTGACTGTCGAATATGCGCCACTCACTCGATAGCCGGCAAGTTCATGTGGGTCCGACGTATGCTACTCACGCGAACGGCCCGACCAACTCGTGTGACGTCCTGCAGTGCAAGACCTGTGACCAAACCCCCGAAGCACCTAGAGTCAGCCGATGCCTGTCCGACGCTGGTTGGCCCCTTGCTCTCTATGTAGGCTACCGCCTGATCGACCCACCCAGCCTCTAGTGAGTCGGCCAGTGGGCTCGCGCCGTCAACGAGCAGGGACCGTACTCCACCGTTAGCTAGCGATGTGAGCAGCTCGCTCGCCTCCTCCGGGCTCTCGGGAACGACCTTGAACACGCCCCGCCCATGTCCGCCGGGTACGCCTTCTTCGATCCGACCGCTAGCCAAGAGGACGGCATCGTGGTTGAACCTGAGATCGAGCGCGTCCATCACGGCTTCATGTGCCGAGGACCGGTCTGCGGTAGGCAGCCCGCCCAGTAATCCGTCCCCATCCACGGTATAGCCCAGTGTTACAAAGGGACGCTTATGTTCGAGCGCAGCCAACCACGGGCCGAGGACTAGCCGAGCCTCATCGTCGAGGACACAGACCTCAACATCTACACCCGCGCTGCGTAACGCCGCGGCGCCACCTTCGCCGCGTGAGGTTGGATCAATGATGGAGATGATGACGCGGGCAATACCAGCCTCAATCAGCGCCTGGCAGCACGGCGGTGTGCGGCCGTAGTGGTTGCATGGCTCCAGGGTTACAACTGCACTGCCATCACGAGCACGCTCGCCCGCGGCCGCGAGCGCTTGGGTTTCAGCGTGCGGCTCGCCCTTGCGTTCGTGGTATCCCTCGCCCACAATCTGCCCGTTTGTATCGAGGATCACGCAACCGACCGGCGGGTTAGGGCTGGTCGTGCCAAGTCCAAAAGCGGAGAGCACGATGGCTCGCCGCATAGCGTCACGTTCAAGGGCTGAGGCCATGTACCTACCCCACCGCAGCCAGTTCATCGAGCAGGCGCGCCACCGTGGGCTGCTTGGCATGGGGCCGCAGTGAGCCACCGACCGCTCGAATCCGTTGCATCGTCCGGCCTGAGCCGCATCCACGGGCAATGCCGAGCGCCTCGCGGGTCACGCTCGCAGCGTGTTCAAATTCGTTGGTGGCCACGAGCGCGCTACCGAACTGCGCCAGTCCGTAACCGCGATCCCGGTTGTAGGCGGCCGGTAGGTCAGCCAGTGCTGTCTCATAGGTTGCTACAGCTCGCTGTGGACAACCGAGTTTTAGCCAGCAGTCAGCCCGTTGTAGCTCGATGTAGGTAGCCGTGCAGAACGCACCATGCCCGCTGCGAGCATCCCCGTGCCGGTCGGGCTCTGGCGCGGCCCATTGCAGCGCTTCATCGAGCTTGCGATGACAGGCGGCTTCATCCCCATCTAGTGCCAAGCCGCAGGCTTCCTGCTGTCTGAGAGCGGCGCGCATTTGGTCGGGCAAGGGTGCGCCGATGCGCTGGGCCGCTTGTACCAACCCAATGGACCAAGCCGCGTCTCCGTCACAGGCTACCTGCTGACTACGCCGAAACAGTGCCCAAACCACCAGGCGGTGATCACCCCCAGCGTGAGCCCATTCCAGAGCGCGACTCGCCCAAAACGGCGCCAGCTGGTCGTCAGAATCCTCATGTAGCCAGGCGGCCGATTCGGCATACTGAGCACCGAGCGATAACAGTGGGGTACGAACGTCATCACGCGCATCCCGGAGCAACGCTTCAATGAGCTCAATCTGCTCGTGCACGAGGCGCAGCGCATGGGCCGGGCCAAATAGATTGTCGGCTCGCACCAGCAAATGCCACTGCTCCCGGAGATACGCGATGGTCTCTTCCTGCGAAGCAGCGAGCAGTGCCGCACGACTCGGCCGGCCGGGTATCATGTGCGGCGAGAGCTCGTCAACAGCACTTTCGCTCTTGTTATCCGATCCAGTGCCTGGCGGACCCGCACCTGATGGCACCGGTCGGTGATCACTAGAATCGTCACCGATCAGCTCTCGAAGCTGCTCCTGCGACTGGCCCAGAAGCCGAGCTAACCTCGGCCACAGGTACGGCAGCGGAGCGTGATCGCCTGCCTCCCATCGAATCACCGTCGACCGGTCGACGTGCAACGCCGCGGCCAAGCTCTCCTGTGTGTAGCCAGCCGCCTTGCGCGCACCGGCCAACGCCCGGCGGCGCACACCAGCCACTCCGCTACCTCCCGTAGCTCTCGCTCGTGATCACCGTATCAGCGCCACCACCGATTCCCGCAGGTGAAGGACCAGAGTGCCGCATTATCACCACGGAACTCCGACGTTCCCGCTCTGTGCTGACCAACCCCGAACCGGTTTGGTGGGATTCAAGCACCCGGTGCCGGGTCAGCACGAGCCGCAGCTAGAGATCCACCGCACAGCAACGGCCGTGCGCTCCGTCTCTCCCCGGCGCCGGGTGCACCCAATGCAGTTCCCCTACCCAAGCCCACCGTGAGGAGTCCGCGCTGTTCGTCATCGTGGTGGACACTCCCGGCGGCGACCTCGCTGTTCCGGTCGGGAGTGCTCGCATGGCGGCGCAGGCAGCGCGCCATCTCAACGAGTGCAGCCCGCACGTCGGAGCTATCTGGAGGGTCAACCCGCACGCGCCAGCCGGCTCGGTGGAGGTGTTCGGTTGCGCCTGGTCCCCGGCCGGTGAGCCCCTGCCCGACCCCGACGCGCACGCCTTCCTGCTGGCTGCTGGTGACCCGCTGCCACCGGTGTGGATCGCGGTGTGTGGCCATCACATCGAGGACGTGGAGTTTGAGATCCTCGATCCAGGCATGGGCCGACCCTGCCGAAACTGCCAGCAGCGCCGGACCGCCCACCACCCTCAGCACACCAGCCTGCCCGTCCGCTCACCCGGTACTCACATGCATCCCCAGCTACGCCGCCCGCCGCTGACCGCCCACTCCCGCATGGAAGGCAACGGCACATGAGGCCGGCCCCGCGACCAGGTACTGGCTGCGGCGGGCCGGTGGAACTGCCAACAGTGGTGGAAGAAATGCTGGTCGACGTCGTCGCCGACGGGTTCGTCGTGTACTGCTGCGGACCCAAGGCAGCGCCGAATGCGCTGGTCGCGTGCTACCGGTGGGACCGCGGTGCGGGCTGCCCGGCTCGCCACCGCGATGACGCCCCGCGGCAGGTGACCCGTGCCGTGAACGTGCTCACCACATCGGGCGGTCGCTGATGACCACTACTCCAGCCAATGCGCTGGGCGACGACCCGGCGGCAACAACCACGCCGATGCCCAGAATGGTGGACGTAACACTGCACCTCTCGGCCCGGACCCTGGCCTGGCTGGCCGACCACCCCCAGGCCCGCAAGCTGGTCCGCTCGGTATCGGACACCCTCACCGAACTGGAGCAAGCCGGACACCACCCCAGACCCATCGCCGCACTGCGGCGCGTCCTGACCACCCACCAACCCACCCCAGCAGGCCGCTGTCCCACCTGCCCCCGGGCAACATGGCGCCGTCGACCCTTCCCCTGCACCGTGTGGCACCAGATCCACGGCGAACTACTCGGCGTGTTCACCCATAGCGGCCGAGGCCAGCCGAGGCGCTGGCGGGCGCCCATGGCAGGGCCGTGATCATCGCAGCGTCGGGGGTACCTGGCATTGAGACCGGAGCCGACGCGGGGACTCGAACCCCGAACCTTCCGCTGACAAGACTCCTTCTCCACGTTGACCATGGCTTCTACCAGCGGCTTCACTGTCTACAGTGATCGTTCTGGTGGTCACAGCGGCACAGTTGGACGTGAGTTCGCGTCACAAGTCGTGTCACGTGGCCGGAAATCGTGGTCCGCGTCTCCCGGGGCCGACCCTGCTCGCGGTGGCCGGCCAACGCCGTCGATCGTTGTGTTTTTGGTGTCTACACCGCACACTGGATGCCATGAATAGCCAGCCGCAAGAGATGAGACAGCAGCTGCTGTCCACCGGCCAGGTCGCGCACCTACTGGGGTCGTCGCGGCAGCACGTGGTGGACATGTGCACCCGAGGCGAGCTCCCGTTCCTGTGGATCGGGCGGCACCGACGCATAGCACGCTCAGACATTGACCGGCTTCTAGAACGCGAGTCCACCGGGCTGACCCGCGAGCAGGAACGTTCGCTATGGCTGCACCGGGCTGTGGTCGGGCGCTTGGTGGAGCAGCCTGACGAGATACTGGAGCTGGCCAGACAGAACGTGATTAGCCTGCTGGGGCAGCAGGCCCGCTCCGGCATGACGACGCACTGGCTCCAGCAGTGGCTGCGAGTACTCGACAGTGGCGTCGACGAGGTGGCCGAGGTACTGACCTCCCGCAGCCCACTGGCGCTGGAACTGCGCCAGAACTCCCCCTTCGCCGGAGCCCTGCCACAGGAAACTCGCTCTCGGGTGCTGGCCGCCTTCGTCAAGCACTGGCGCGACGAACACACCGGCGCACACGAGCGATCCGGCCGGGTACGGCTCGCCAGCGCATGAACCGCGAACAACTGGCGCACGTCCTACGAGCCGCGTCCGGAATCGTCGACGACCCCGACATCCTGGTGATCGGTAGCCAGTCGCTGCTCGCCAGCTACGACGAGGACGAACTGCCCCTCACCGCGACCGCCTCGATGGAGGTCGATCTGGCCTACTTCGACGACCCTGACGACCTGAAAGCCGACACCGTGGACGGGGCAATCGGCGAGCTGTCCGCGTTCCACGAGTCATTCGGCTGCTACGCCCAGGGTGTCAGCGTCCGCACCGCCGTACTCCCGAACGGCTGGCGCGACCGCGTCGTCCACTGGTCCAACAACTCGACCGGCCGCGCACAGGCCGCTTTTCTTGAACCGCACGACTGCGTGGTGTCCAAGCTCGCCGCTTACCGAGACAAAGACCGCGCATTCGCCCAGGCCCTGCTGCACGCACGACTCATCGATATCACCACGCTGCGCAGCCGTGTCGACACTCTCCCCGCCGAGGTGGACCCCCGCGTCACCCGCCAGCTACATTCCTGGCTCGACGCGCAGGAACAGCAATAGTCCCACCACGGCGGCCGCCAGCTGAGCGTTGTGTGGCTCGTTGCGTTCACGTTCTGCGGTGCAAATCAGCAGGCGTCATCTGAAACTGAGCCACGCCCCACTTCAAGACATGAGCATGCAACCCGCCGGTCACCGGTGATCTCAGCCACTGATCGAAACTGCTGGCCGCCAAGTCTCGGCTCTTCCACGACTACGCGCGCCGCAGCGAGGTGGCGGAGAATAGTGCGGACCCGTGGACATCTCCGAGGCCCCTGGAGCCACACCAGCACCGCATCAGCTCCGCCGCGCCGCCGCCCCAGCGCGGAGAAGATAACGACAGCGTAAACATGTCATGGGCTCCTTCGCATCACAAATGGTTATGTGGACCCGATCAAGGACTCGTTACGGAGCATTTTCCCAAGCCAAACCGGAGCCGACGCGGGGACTCGAACCCCGAACCTTCCGCTTACAAGACGCCCAATCTGTGGTGACCATGGCTTCTACCAGCTACTTCAGTGTCAACCTTGATCGCCCTGGTCGCCACAGTGGCTCCGTTGGACGTGAGTTCGCGTCACACGTGATGTCATGTCGTGTGCCAGCGCAGCGGTCGAGTTTCGCTGATTCGGCTTCCATCTGAGGTGATCATGGAGCTAATCACCCATCCGGAGAAAGGATGTCCACCAGCCCGGAGGTCAGCCGTCCGCCTACCCGGAGTCAGAAACGTCCGTTGATCATCGTCCGCTGGACTGGGAGCAGCGTCGCGCTGCTGGTCACCACCGCTGATGGTGAGTTCAGCCCGCTGCTGCCGCTCACCCGCGCCACACTAACGGTGCCCGTCGAGCACACCCTGTAGCACCTGATCACCAGCTCGACCCGACCAACGCAGCGACTGGGGCATCCAAGACTAGCCCTGAGTATTCACCGCGATCTTCGATGATGACGTGTCTTGACAGAGAAAAGTGCTCCTGAGCTGGGACAATGAGGGTATCGAAGCCTTTGTCCGGTAGAGCTGAGGAGCACTTTTCAGGTGTGTGAGGTTACCTCATGGTCGAAGGACCTGGCCGTGGAAATCGCCGGGCACGACGTGATCAATCATGCGGGTGCGGGGGCGTTGCGGATCATCGCCGACCGGACGGGTCTGACCAGCGGTCTGTCCCGGGCATTGGCCCGTCCCGGTTTCGTTCCGGT
>JBQTHE010000065.1:0-37194 GCA_052390115.1 Pseudonocardiales bacterium
GCAATGGTCCCTCCGGGGTGTGAAGACTATTGGCGTAGCTTCACATTCTCCCGTTGGGACCATTGCCCTACTGGCTACGACACGCCGAAACGTTCAACCTCTTTAAAAGACTTCTGCATAAGCCTCAATGGCCTTCGCTTACTTCACCGTGCACCAGCCGCAGGCTCTGCTGCCCCTGCAAAACAGTGGTGAACTGGCTGCGCTGTTTTGCTGGGTCTTCCTACTGATCGCGGTACTGGGTCCGGGTCCGTTCGCCCTGGACCGGATGCTCCAGCGTGTGCGATGGGAGCAGCAACTGGCGTAGCAGCGATCATCCGGTCGAATGGATCAGTCACTGCCGCGCACGGAATGCGACCGACAGTGCGCGCCACCGCTCCATCGATCGGCGCGACCTCGAACCCGGAATCCGCCGCGTCGAGGATCTCATGGAACGCCTCGAATCTGCGACCACGGCGCCGACATCTGCGTTGGATCCTGCGCCCATACCAGATCACCTCCCGATACCGCTGCAAATCTTACCTGGGCGGCGCCGTGCTCGTGGATGATCGACGGCGTGCCGCCGATTCCGCAGTAGCCGTTCGGGTTCATGGTGTCGGATGAATACTACTGGTGGTAGTCCTAGCGCCCTCGCAATAACTCGTAGGTCCGGAGTCACAGGCGGCGGTACACCTCACGGCGGTGGGCGATTCGGACAACGGTGACGAGGACAAGATCGTCCTGGACCACGTAGCCGACGCGGTAATCCCCGATGCGGAGCCGCATCGTTCCCGGCGGCTGACCCATCAATGCCTGGACCCCGGGCGGGCGAGGGTTCACGCTGAGCTTGGTCACCGCCGTCAGGATTCGGCGGGCGAGGGGCGTGTCGAGCTTCCCCAACTCGCGAAGCGCCGGCGCGCTCCACTCAATCTCGTATCTCACCGCTCAGGCGATGCCGTACTCGGCCAGCACCTCATGGTGGGGAACGCGCTGCTCAAGAGTCGCCAGGGCGTCCCGCGCTGCCGCAAGATCGGCCTCGTCCTCAGCTGCCTCAAGCTCCCGCAGGTCTTCAATGGAGATCACCGCAGCTACAGCTTTGCCGTGGCGAGTCAGCACGGTCCGCTCCTGGGCGTGCTCGGCCTTCGACACGATCTCGCCGAGGTGATCTCGTGCCTCGCTGATCGGCAGCTCGCTCATACCCCAGATTGTACAATCCGCGGCAAGGCTTGGAGCGGACCCCCTACGCATGCCGGGCTCGGACAGCGACGCCGACAGCCTCGACAACATCCGGCGGTACACCCAGACCTTCTACCATCCGGCCCGGGACCTGCGCGATCGGATCGGTGTCGACAGCGAGCGCGTTCAGGGCGTCGATGGCCGCCGGTCGTGGACGTCGGTGATGCCAGTCATCGTCGGCCGCAGCACTAACGCTCCGACAATCATGATCGCAGAAAAAATCATCAGCGCGCATCGGCGAGCAGCACTGTCATCGCGGCCTTGGGCATCCGCAGCACATACTGCTCGAAGTGCAGGCCGTCAGGCTACTCCACCTGCACGATGCTCAACCTCAACTGCGGGGTGTCATCAACTAGCCGCTCACCGTGGATCATCCAGCGGATCGGCTCCGGAGCGGCCGGGGGTTGGCCATCGTTAGAGGCGCTCGGGGTCTGGGTTGGCGGTACTTGAAGACACCCCTATCGGGGCAGGACACGCCGGTGCGGTGACGGGCCGGGTTGTGTCCGGCCTGCGGGTTCTGGTCCGTGCCGCACGGCGGCCGAACCAGGTCCGGCCCCATGGCTTGTACACCGAGAGCACGGCTGCAGCTAGTACCAGCACGCCCCCAAAGCCGAAGCCGCCGATCAGCCAGACGGGATCTGTCCCCAGCTCAACGCTCTGCCCAGCAGTGGCCACGAGCTGCGCGGAACTCTCGGCCGCGGTCACCACCCAGCCCTGCACGAACGCGAGCCCACTGGCCACCGCGAGCACCGCCAGGATGAACTTGACCAGCACCCAGTAGTGCTTGACCAGGCCCCATTTCCCGGTAAGGCTCACCGCCAGCCCTGACATGATCGACGAGAGGCTGAACCAGGGCAGGATCGTGAGGTCAAAGCTCTCCAGCAGCGCGTAGTGCGAGTACGCCACGGCGACGTCCTCGGCGCCGGCGGCGAGAACCGCCAGCGTCACCATGACTACCGCGACCCCGAGGAAGATGCCGGAGAGCGCGACGTGCAGGGTCAGCAGTGCTTTGCGAGTGCCGGGCGTTACCTGCCCGGCAAGCAAGCTCAGAACCGCGACCGACAGCGGCAGGGTAGTCAACGCGGCCAGCAGGTCGGCGACCAAGAAACTCAGGTGCACCGCCAGTACGAGCACCAGCCAGCCCGCGCCAAGCAACAGCGGTCGGGGTAGCGGTGGCCGTCGCCAGGTCGAGACGAGGATCGCCAGGCAGATCACCGCGCCAACGGCCCAGTACACGACCCGGCCGGGATCGGTGGTCGGGATCACCGGCGGGAGCAGCATCGCCAGGACACTGATCACGGCGTAGCTCGCGGTCACCCCGCGGAGCGTCCTCGTCGTCGACGGCATCGGCCCCGCTCCCTACCTACTCAAGATGACCGGTGAATCGGTCGTTGGACTCGGACGCTGAGGAGAAACAGGGCGCACGCCGCGATGGAGGTGATGGTCCTGACGTGGTTCCAAGCATTCCAACCAGGTGCGAAGTCCGCCCACTCCTTCGCAGCATCCACAGTGGATGGGACGACCTTGTCGATGCCGTCATTGACTGGAACGTGGTAGATCGCTGTGACGGCGATAGCGACGAGATACAGCGCGGCGCCAAGGACCAGATAGATCGACCCCGGCCCGCCGTGTCGCCGTATCGCCGTGATCGCGAGCCAGACGCAGAGGAACGCCGTGCCGAACATGAATGTCATGAACCAGGCGTTCGGGACATCCTTGTTGAAGGCCTGCATGGCCTGAATGCTCTGCTCCGCCGGCAGCCGGTCCAGCGACTTCATGATGGACGTCGAGAATGTGAAGAACACTCCTCCCACCACGCCGGAACCGATGGCGGCGACGGCAACAAGATCGGCATGGCGATCGGTGATGGAGGTCTTGGTCGTAGTGGACATGAGGATCAGTCAAGCCGTTGGGTCCGAGACACTCCATTCCTGAGCCACTCAGCTTCATACGCGATCGTCTAGCTTGAGGGGCGTGGACGCGTTGGCCAGCCTGGTAGAAGGAATCCGAGCCCGCGGGGCGTTCCTCCTCCGAACGGTGATGGATCCCCCGTGGTCGTTGCGGATCGAGGACGAGGCGCCACTGGCCGTGTTCTGTGTGCTCCACGGCCAGGCCTGGCTGACTCTCGACGGTGACTCACCCGTGCTGGTCCAACCCGGAGACGTCTGCATCGTCCGTGGTCCCGACCACTATGTGGTATCTGACGATCCGGAGACATCGCCGACGATCATCATCCACCCTGGGCAGCGCTGCACCACGCTCACTGGCGAAGCCCTGGCGATGGAGATGGTCCTCGGCGTGCGCACGTGGGGCAACAGCGCACGCGGCGCCACCGCACTGGTCACCGGCACCTACGAGGGTCGCAGCGAGATCGGTCGACGACTGCTCGATGCCCTCCCAGCGCTTGTCGTGGTCCGAGCCAACGAGTGGGACTCCCCACTGGTGGAGTTGCTCTCCCGCGACCTCGCCCGGGACGATCCCGGTCAGGAAGTGGTCCTGGACAGGTTGCTGGACCTGCTCCTGATCGCCGTCATCCGCGCTTGGTTCGCGCGCGACGAGGTCAATGCACCGCGATGGTGGCGCGCCCAGGGGGACCCTGTCGTCGGCAAGGCCCTGCGCCTCGTCTACAGCGAACCCGCACATTCCTGGACTGTCGATAGCCTCGCCGCCGCCGCCGGGGTCTCCCGGGCCGCGTTCGCCCGTCGATTCAGCGAACTCGTCGGTGAACCGCCCATCGCGTTTCTCACTAGTTGGCGCCTCGCCCTCGCGGCGGATCTCCTGCGAGACGAGCGGAAAACCATCGGCGCCGTAGCCCGCGAGGTCGGCTACAGTAGCCCCTACGCCCTCAGCACCGCCTTCAAGCGGCTCCACGGGATCAGCCCCCATCAGCACCGTCTCTCCCTGACGACATCGCCTCCCGAGCAGTCGACCAGCGCCAAGCCCCTGCGTCGTGTCGACATCGCTGAGGTCCCCGAGCCCGCCCAAGGCCGTTCCGCACAATCGAAGAGGGCTGTGGCCGACATCACGCCCGATCGGCCGTGACCAGAGCGGCATAGCCCTTGCCGCTGGCATCAGGAAGCAGGAAACGGTCCTTCTTGCCCTTCCACCCGAGGCTCTGGACGTGATCCACCTGATGCTCGTGGAGCAGCCGGCGAAGCGGCTCGACGAGCTGGACTGGAACGTCCTCATCGAGCAGAAGCTTCATCGCAAGATCAAGCGCCTACCGGCTCGCGGTAGCCGTCGACATATCGCGCGAACGCGAGCGCCACCCGAGCAGCATCCGCGCTGACAGCCGGATAAAACCCTGCCACCTCCTCGGCGGTCATCGGACGGGTCTTATGGGACACCCTCATCCGCGTAGCTCTTCTGAACTGCGGCGTCCCGTCGAAGGTTTGCCTTGGGGAGTGGTTGACCAGGCTCACCCACGCAGCGCTTGGCTGATCCGCGCTGCCTGCCGGGTGAGGTGGTGACGTTCGGCGAGGTTGGGGGCGGACCGGGCGGCGTCGGCATACAACCGTGCCGCGGTCAGAATGTCGCCCGCCTTCTCGTGGAGGTACGCCGAGGCGGCGGTGTGGCGGGGCAGGCCAGGGTCCACCGTGGCCAAGGCCGCGAGGCCGGCCACGGGGCCATCGGCCTCGCCGATCGCGATGGCTCGGTTGAGCTGCACGATCGGGCTGTTGGTGAGCCGGAGCAGCTCGTCGTACCAGCCGACGATCTGCACCCAGTCGGTCTCCTCGGCGCGCGGCGCGTCGGCGTGCAGGGCGGCGATAGCGGCCTGTGCTTGGAACTCGCCGAGTCGGTCGCGACCCAGCGCTGTCTGCAGGACTGCGACGCCCTCGGCGATGAGCGAGGTGTTCCAGCGGGAGCGGTCCTGCTCGGTCAGGGGGACCAGGCTGCCGTCGCGTCGGGTCCGCGCCGGTCGCCGAGCGTGGTGCAGCAGCATCAGCGCCAGCAGCCCCGCGGTCTCCTCGTCATCGGTCATCGACGCCAACTGCCGGGTGAGCCGGATCGCCTCGGCCGCCAGGTCGACGTCGCCGGTGTAGCCCTCGTTGAAGACCAGGTAGAGCACCCGTAGCACGGTCGCCAGGTCGCCTGGCTGATCGAATCGCACATCACCGACCGTGCGTTTGGCCCGGCTGATCCGCTGCGCCATGGTCGCCTCCGGCACGAGGTAGGCCTGGGCGATCTGCCGGGTGGTCAAGCCACCGACGGCGCGCAGCGTGAGGGCCACCGCCGAGGCCGGGGTCAGCGACGGATGGGCGCACAGGAAGAAGAGCTGCAACGTGTCGTCTGCGGTCTCGGTCGGTCCGGGCGGCGGCTCGGCCTCGATCCGCTGCTCCCGGTCGCGACGCGAGACCTCGCAGCGGCGGGCGTCGAGGAACTTGCGCCAGGCAACCGTGACCAGCCAGCCCTTCGGGTCGGCGGGCTGCCGGTCCGGCCAGGTCAGCGCGGCCTGGATGAGTGCTTCCTGCACGGCGTCCTCGGCCGTCGCGAAGTCAACTCCGCGATGCACGAGGACACCGATCACCGCCGGAGTCAGCTCCCGCAGCAGCAGTTCGTCCATCACCTGATCTGCCTGGCCGGTCCGGTCACTCGGTGACCGTCGGCGGTGCAGTCAGGAACGGGCGCACCTCGAGCCACTCGTGGATCGGCTTGCCGCCGGCTCCGGGGGCTGCCGACAACTCGCCGGCGAGCGCGAGCGCGCGCTCGTAGGTGTCGACGTCGATCACCATCCAGCCGGCGATCAGGTCCTTGGTCTCCGCGAAAGGCCCGTCGGTCACCGGCGGTCGGCCCTCCCCGTCGTACCGGACGAACGTGCCCTCAGGCGAGAGAGCCTGGCCGTCGACATACTCACCGGTGCCCTCAAGCCGGGTGGCGAAATCGGCCATGTACTGCAGGTGATCCTCGATCTCCGCTGGGGTCCACTGGTCCATCGGGACGGCGTTGACGGCCTCCGGGGCGCCGCGGTAGTGCTTGAGAAGCAGATACTTCGCCATGCTGGGTCTCCTTAGGTGTGGTGCGGCCACGGTGACCGCATCTGCCCTGGGACGGAGCCGCCAGGCCGATCTCGACATCCTCGGCCACATCTTCTTCGAGAACCTCCTGACGCAGCACGGCCCGAGCCACACATCGATCCTCTACTGGGACACCGCGATTGGCATCCGCGACATCGGCCGGCTGCCGCTGAGAGTCGTCATGGGGGAGTCTGGTGATCGCAACGCGTCAGGCAGAATGCCTCGTGCTGAGCAGGGTTGCCGCCAACGATCGAAGATCCCATCACGCTCAACCAGATCGCGGCAGTGTTCCATCTGGTCGAGGAATCGGAGCCTAGTGCTGGGTGACCGGCGGACCACCCGATGGGGTACTCATGTACACACCTGTGCCGCCGATGCCGCAGTAGCTGTTCGGGTTCTTGGCGTCAGATAAATACTGTTGGTGGTAGTAGTGTCGCTGTCGCAATAAGACTGCGTGGCCTGCGCTGGGCCGGTGATCAGCCGGCGCGGGGGCCTGACGGTTGTACTGTTACTTGGTCGACGGCCCACGCGATGTGACTGGGAAGGTCTCCTTGCTCCGGGGCACATCCAAGGTCGCCGGCAACTGCTCACCGCCCCCCGCGTCGTCCCAGGTCAACTTGCGCCGAATGCTGAAAAAGTTCAGAATGAGGGCGTGACAGTTGAGGTGCAGTGGAGCGAGCTCCAGCGCGACCCGAAGGGCGTGGCCGCCTTGGCCGACCGTGGGGATGTTCGTGTGCGGCGACGCGACGGCGCTGCATTGCTGCTCACCCGCGAAGATCGTGCCAGCGCGACGGCGGAGGGTGCGGTGGCGGCCGCCCGCGCGCTGCGGAACCTGCTCGCGCACATGGAGCCGCAGACTGCGGCCGCAGCGCTTGTCGATGAGTTTCCCTGGGCTGACATCCTACCCCGGCAGGACCGAGCCCAGTTCGTGACGGACTTCGTCCGCGCCTTCCAGGCTTCGGCGGAGATGGGGCAGTGGACACAGCTCGCCCAAACGGTCAGAGAATGGAAGGCCACCGCCGCCGTTCATGCCGATGCTGAGCTGGTCGAGCTACTCTCCAGTCCCTTGAACGATGACTTCGGCGCGGTACCCGACCCGACCGAAGACTGATCATGGCGCCGAAGCGCAACGAGCGGGTGGCTCCACCAGGTCGTCCCGGCGCCTGGGAAGCGCGTTTCGCGACGTCTGAGGCGGCCAAGGGCTGGGAAGAACTCTGCCGGACTGCACGGTCGAATACCTGGGAGGCGTGGGTGGTGCTCACCGAACGCCCAACCACACCGGAGAATCCGTCTCGTCAGCAGAAGCTTCGTGGACAGTTAGGCAGCCGCAACATATTCGGCCGGACGCTAGAGCAATGGCAGTACGAGGTGACGTCTGGCGGCCGGATCTGGTATTGCCCTGATCCCGACAGGCGGATCACCTGGGTTGTCGCGGCCGGGACCGCCCATCCGAAGATCACCGAGTAGGTCAGTCGAGTCTTGGCATGTCAGGCGTCGCGAGGTGTGACGCCCGTTCCGATCGGGCAGGACACGCCGGTGCCACCAATCCCGCAGTAGCCGTTCTTATTGCGATCTAGGTACTGCTGGTGGTAGTCCTCGGCGTAGTAGAAGTCGGCCAGCGGCGCGATTTCGGTGCTGATCTGGCCGCGGCCGGCGGCGGTGAGTGCCTGCTGGTAGACGGCGCGGCTCGATTCGGCCTCGGCGGCCTGCTCGGCGTCGGTGGTGTAGACGGCGGAGCGGTACTGGGTGCCCACGTCGTTGCCCTGCCGCATCCCCTGCGTCGGGTCGTGGCCCTCCCAGAACACCCGCAGCAGCTCGCCATAGGAGATCTGCGCCGGGTCGAACACGACCAGCACCGCCTCGGTGTGCCCGGTCCGCCCGGAACACACCTCCTCGTAGCTGGGGTTCGGGGTGTGCCCGCCGGCGTAACCGACCGCGGTGGAGTACACCCCGGGGGTGCGCCAGAAGATCCGCTCGGCACCCCAGAAACAGCCCATCCCGAACACCGCGGTGCGCAGGCCGTCCGGGAAGGGCGGCACGATGCGGTGGCCGTGCACGGCGTGCCGCTCCGGAACCGATATCGGGGTGGATCGGCCGGGCAGCGCCTCCTCGGCGGTCACCATGCGGGTCTTGTTGCGTCCAAACAGTGCCATGCACCCAGATTACGCCGAGGCCACCGGCACGGACGGCTCCCGCTCGGCCTCCCCTCCTCGAGAGGAAGTGCCATATGGATGCTTGTCGCTGTCCGGCGGCCCTCCTGGAGGACCATATGGATGCTTGTCGCTGTTGCGGCGGGGGCGGGGGAGGTAGCGACGTAGGGACAATGTGGGTTGCTCGATGTAGTGCCAGGACAGCCACCCGCACAGGTAGGACAGCGGCAGCGCGGTCACGGTCAACGACCACTGCTTATCGACGCCAGCCATGATCAGCAGTTGCTGGACCGGGAATGCCCACACGTACAAGCCATAGCTGCCGAAGACCCACGAGTCGTAGCCTTCGAGGCGGGCCGGCCAGTGAAACGCGAGCACAACCGCCCCGTACCCGGCCACGAACGGCAGCGTCAAAGCCCCGACCTCGGTGGTGTGGACCGCGATCTGGAGCCCGACCAGCGACCACGCCACCCGAGGCGACAGCGGAATCCGGTCCCGGTAGGCGTGCAGGACCATGCCGATGCTGAACGCGACAAGAAAGGCCACCATCGACCCGATCGGCACCTGGAGAAACGAGCCGCCATCACCGGGGTTGCCGATGCTCGCCTCGAACCGGCGGTCCAGCGCCACCAGGGCCAGCATCAGCACGATCGTCAACCACGGCGCTCGACGGAACAGCCCCAGCGCGCCGAACGCCAGCACCAGCAGGTAGCCGGTAAGCTCCATCGGCAGCGTCCAGAGCGAGCCGTTCGCCGACCATGGCCAGGGATTGTCGACGAATACACCGGGAAGCTGATGCTGCAAGGTGTACAGGCCAGCGTTGTTGACGATGTATCCCCAGGTGCCGTGCGCGGAGAAGTACCCCGTCAGAGTCAGAGTCGAGACCAGCGGTCCGATCACCAAGGCCGTGACGAGCACCACAAAAAGCAGCGGAGGCCACAGTCTCAGCACCCGTTTGGCCGAGAAACGCCACCACGAAGGATCCTGGCGCCAGCTGTCGCTGATCTGGTAACCGCTCATCGCGAAGAATCCCATCAACGCGATGTAGCCGGGCGACAGGTTCCACGACGTGGGGAAGACGGTCAGGCGCGTTGGATCGGTCAGCGGCGCCGAGTGATCGACTACGACGATCAGCGCACCGATCATCCGCAACCACGCGAAACCGGTGTTCGGATGCGCCTTCACAGGCGTTGCCACGCGGGGCGGCCGATCATCCCGCGCGTGCCTGGAACCGCTCATCCGGTCGCCCATCAGGGCGGGAGGGTAACAGGGCTGCTGACAGGGGGAGGTCGGCCGGGAACACAGCGTGGCCGCTGTGCACAATGTGGCCCCGACCCGATGTCCCCGAGGGGGTGGTGCAGTGACCCGGCCGAACGAGTTGCAGCAGCTCGACGAGGACCTCGCCGCAGGGCGGCTGTCTCCTGAGGACCACCGCCGCCGCCGCGACGAACTGGTGCGCGGCGCGGCCGGCGGACCCCAGGAGGCCAGTGCGCCCCAGGAGGCCAGCCCGTTCCCGCCGGCGTTCCGTTGGGAGACCTCGCCGCCGGAAGCGACGACGCAGGTGATGCAAGCGGTGCCGGCCAACCCGGCCAACCCGCCCAACCCGTCCTATCAGGCCAGCCCCTCCTACCAGCAGAACCCGGGCCAAGTCCGCGGTCTGTTCCAGCCCATCGACAGCCAGCCCGTCGACAACCCGCCCATCGGCAAGCCCCCAGCCGACAACTCAGCCGACAACTCAGCGCCACCCTGGGCGAACTCGGACCTGCCCCCGATCGCTGACCAGCAGAACGCCTGGATGCGGCAGGGCCCCGAGGTGTTCGAGACGTCCGCACTGCAGAACCGGTCCAAGCAGATCATCGGGATCGCCGTGCTGGCGGTCCTCGTGGTGGGACTGGTCGGCGCGAGCGTGGCCTACGTCCTGAGCGCGGGTCCCCAGCAGGATCAGGCAAGCAGCGCGCAGCCCGCCGCGTCCCAGCCAGCCCCGTCCGAGCCGACCACTGCCGTTCGTCAGCTGCCGGCCCCACCGGCACCGAAAGCGGAGCCGGTGGACGCCCCACAGGCGTTGATCGAGCCACCCGGCGAGGCTCGCGACGGTGGCGGGCTGCTGGACCTGCCCCGCCTGGAGAGCAGCGACCTGCTGCCCCGACCCATCCTGAACGCCCTGCGCGCCGGCGCGATGACCGACGGCGTGCTCAAGACCACCACCGACGACGGCAATACCATCGGGATGTTCGCTTTCACCCTGGCCGACGAGCAGGCCGCGACCGATGTGGTGAACACGATCATCACCGTGCAGCGCGACGGCGGGCTCAAGGTCGACGAATCCCGCGCGCAGCAGGGCCTGACTGTGCTGGGCAGCGCCCCGGGCACCCGGTCGATCGTCTACCGGGGGGTTTACGTGCTCTACGACCGGGCGATCTTCCTCGAGGTGTTCGGGTCGGACTACGACGCGGTGCTGTCCACCTTCGACTCCATCGTGACCCAGCAGCTGATCTACGCGCCGCCGACGGTCCGGGGACGATAGACGGTAGACGGTAGGTGGTAGGCGAGCTACCCGCCGGAGGTCTGCTTGGCGGCGGTGTCCAGCACGTCCTGCAGCGCGGTGCGGGCGACGTCGGGCCCGAACCGTTCCGCCACCGCGCCGGCCCCGGCCTCGGACACCGTGCGCCACAGCGCGTCGTCATCGAGCAGCGCCACCACCCGGTCGGCGAACCCGGCGGCGTCTGCGGCCACCAGCACCTGCTGACCGTCCACGAGCAGCATCCCCTCGACAGCCACCGGCGTGCACACCGTAGGCAGCCCGGCGGCCATGCTCTCGCCCACCTTCCCCTTCACCCCGGCCCCGAACCGCAGCGGCGCCACCGACAGCCGGCACCGCTGGTGCAGCGGGGCCAGATCAGGAACCCAGCCGTGCACCTCGACGGTGTCAGCGGCCAGCTCCAGCACGTCGGGCGACGGGTTACTGCCCACCACGTGCAGCACCGCCCCGGGGTGCCGGCGGTGCACCAGCGGCAGCACGTCATGGACCATCCAGGCCACCGCATCCCGGTTGGGCAGATGGTCGAAGCTGCCGACGAACAGCAGCCCGGCGCGTCCCTGCGGCCCAGGCACCTCGCCGGCCGGGTGGTGCACGTTGGACAGCACCCGCACGTCGGCCTCCGGAACCAGGTCGTGCAGGAGGCGCTGCTCGTGCTCGGAGACCACCAGGGTCAGGTCAGCGGCCCGCACCAGCCCCAGCTCCAGTTCCTTCGACGCGGCCGCCTTACCCGCCAGCCGCGTCGCACCCTCCTCGTCACCCGTCGACGCAGCCAGCTCGGCCTGCCGCCGCAGGCGCAGGAAGTGCAGGTCCACGGTGTCGTAGCCAACGAGGCAGCGCGGTGCGAGCATCCGCAGCTCTTCCAGCAGCTTCCAGGCCACTTGCGGGCGGGACAGCACGGCCAAGGTGAGCGCCGCGCCGGCCTCGCGCAGGAAGGTCTGCTGCCCCTCGGCGTCGGGGATCACGGTGATCCCGTGGCGCTGCAGCTCGCCGGTGTAGGGCTGCTGGAGGGCACCGTTGGCGGGGAAGAACACCACCCGCTGGCCCAGCTCGACCAGGGTAAGCAGCAGCCGGTGCATGCGCATCGATCCGGAGTCGCGGTCGGGGGTGGGAACCTGGTGGTCGGCGACGAGCACCAGGCCACCCCGGTGCCCAGCCGGCCCCCGCTGCCGCGCCAGCCACACGTTGAGCTCGCTGGCGGCCGGCAGGTGGTCGGCCAGCGACGGCGCCCACTTCTCCACGAACAGCGCGCGGTTGATCTCCTGGTACCGCTTGACACCGGTGCCGACGTCGGTGCCATGTGAGACACCCTCGTGGTGCATCACCACCGCGCGCGGTTCGACGATCGTGCGGTGCCCCGTCGCCCGGATGGCGAAGGCCAGGTCGGTGTCCTCGTAGTAGGCCGGCGCATACCGCTGGTCGAACCTGCCGACGGCATCGAACAGGTCCCGGCGCACCAGGATCGCCGCTCCGGAGCAGTAGTCGACGTCACGCCGCACCCCGAACTCAGGCGCGCCGGCGTCCCGGTCTCGCCCGTAGTTCCAGCCGGACCCGTCAGCCCAGACGATGCCGCCGCTTTCCTGCAGCCGCCCGTCCGGGTACACCAGCGTCGCGCCGACCAGACCGATCCGGTCGTCCGAGTCGGCGGCGCTGACCAGCGCATCCAGCGCGCCGGGCCGCACCTCGGTGTCGTTGTTGAGAAACAGCAGGTAGGCCCCGCGGGCGTGGCTCGCGCCGAGGTTGCACGCTCCCACGAACCCGACGTTGCGCTCGGTGCGCACCAGTCGCAGGCCCGGGCTGGCCGCCACCAGCTCGGCGGTGCGATCCGGTGAGGCGTCGTCGACGACTAGCACCTCGAACGGCACCGCCGGTCGGTGTTGCTCGATGCTGGCGAGGCACGCCCGGGTGTACTCCCACTTGCCGTGCACCGGCACGATGACGCTGACCAGCGGCGACGTGCTGGTGCGCAGTTCCACCGGGCCGGGCACTGGCGGCGCCGGCTCCGGTTGCAGCCCACGCCCCAGCGCGCGCTCGTAAAGGTCACGGCGCAGCGTGCCGCGTGGCGCGTGGCGCTCGACGGCGCCCCGGTAGCGGGAGATCAGCCGATTCGCGGTGGCCGACTGCTCGCCCCGCAACGCCAGCACCTCCCGTTCCAGCTCGGCAGCTCGGCGCTCCGCGGCGCTGCCGATCTCCTGTTGCCAGGACGCCAGCGACTCCGCCCGCTGCGCCCGGCGCTGTGCGGTGGCCAGCTCGGTACGCAGCCGGTGCGCGTCGCCGTCCAGCCGTTGCAGCCGTCGCGAAGCGGTGGTCCGCTCGGCGGCGGCCCGTTGCCGCTCCTCGGCCAGCTCAGTGGCGAGCTCGGCGGCCCGGTGCCGCTCGTGGGCCAGCGCGCGCTGCGCGTCGCGCACCAGGGTCAGTTCGGGATCGACCAGGGTGCTGAGCTGCGGCAATGCTGGCAGCGCTGCATCGGAGGCGACGCCGAGCAGGTAGGTGTGCGGCACCTCCGGTGTCACCCGCCAGCCGCCCTCCGGTGCCCGCCGCAGTGCGTGCGCCACTGCGGGCCCCTGGCGCGCGTCACCGGTGATGAGAGATCCGACGGAGACGTTCTGGCGCAGGATGGCGACGTGACCGAAGGCGCCACCCAACAGCGCGCGGAACTCTGGCTCGGTGAGCTCACGGACGTGGAAGGGATTGTCGTTGCCGTGCCCGTGGCTGTAGACGGTCACGTCCGGCGTGCTGGTCAGGAACAGCCCGCCCGGCGCGAGCAGCCTGCGTACCACCGCGACCAGCGTGTCCTGTTCCTCGACGTGTTCGAGGGCCTCGAAGCAGGTGATGACGTCGAACGGTGGCGCCCCGGCGAGCAGCTCGGGGTCGATCATCGACCCGGCTGCGAAGTGCAGGTTGTCCCGCTGATAATGGGCAGCGGCGTGCTCCACGGTCAGCGGGTCGATGTCGATGCCCACCACCTCGCGGGCCCCGGCGGCGAGCAGCGCGGGCCCGAAGCCCTCCCCGCAGGCGAGGTCGAGCACCCGCGCGCCGGCGGCGAAGGGAACCGCCATCGCATACCGATGGTAGTGCTCGTAGACGACCTGCAGGTCGTCGGTCCACGGCACGCAGCGTTCGCCGGTCCACTCGATGCGGCGGTCCGCAGGTCCCCGGGTGCTGTCGTCCATTCGCGGTCTCCCCACGGTCGGCGAGTCGGGGGTGCAGGATAGGCGAGCGGGTCACCGTTACGGTGCACGCCATGTCGGTGACCGATCGCAGGCACACCGACGTCCACGAGGAGGAGCTGCGTCGGGGGCTGGGTCGGGGGGACCCGATGCACCGCCCTCGTCATGGCCGTCGCCAGCTGACCGCGCTGATCTGCGCAGGTCTGTTCTTTGCCGGCCCGGCTATCGCGCTGGGCCTCGGTGCCCAGCCTGCCCGGTTCGAGAACCGGCCGCTGGCCGCGTTCGGCGACCCCCGGGACGGTTGGGCGTGGCTCGCCGGGCTGCCCGCCTGGGCGGCCGACCAACTGCCGTTCCGGGACGGTGCGGTGCGCGCGACCGACGCTGTGAGCAGGGGAGTGTTCGCCGAACCGGCACCGTTTCCGGTACCGCGTTCGGAGCCCAAAACGGTGACCCCGATCGCGCCCGCCGCGCAAGCCTTCCCCGCCGTGATCGAGGGCCGCGACGGCTGGCTCTACCTCGGCGCGGATGTCAGTGGCGCGTGCCTGCCGTCTCGCTCGCTGGGCGACACGCTGGGTTCGTTACGCCTGCTGCGCAGCGTGGTAGAGGCCTCCGGCCGGCAGTTCGTGCTGGTGGTGGCCCCAGACAAGACGACGATGGTGCCCGAGCAGCTGCCCGCCGACTATCTGGGACGGGACTGCGCGGCACGGGCCAGGGGCGAGTTCTGGCGCCGGGTGGTCGCCGAAACCGGCGCGATCGACCTGCGGCCGGCGCTTACCGAGATAGCCCGGCGCAAGGGTTCCCCGGTTTACTACCCGGCCGACACGCACTGGAGCCAGGAAGGTGGCCTGGCGATGACCTACGCGCTGGCCGACCGCGTCCAGCCCGGTATCACCCAAACCTGGCAGGTTGCCGCAGCCGGGTGGATCCCGTGGACCGACGACATCAGCCCGCTGCTCGGCCGCAGCGGCGAGCGGGCGATCCCCACGTACTCGCTGGCCCCGACCGGGCTGCCAGATCGCACCCGCCCGATCGCCAGCGACTTCCGGGTACCGCTGAACCTGACCTCGGCGCCCGTGGCGGGCACCGTCGGCCAGCCCGTGCGCATGATCGCCGACTCGTTCACCCAGTTCGCCAGCCCCTACCTCGCGGCGGCCTTCACCGACATCACCATCGTCCACCCCGAAACCGTTGCGGCCGCCCCACGGTCGACTGGGGAACTGCTCGCCGGCGGCAAGGTCGTCGTCCTACAGATCGCCGAGCGCAACCTGCTCAGCGGCACATCCCCCATCCTGCTCCACCCGGTAATCACCGAGATCAGCGCCCAGTTGGCCCTGCACCCGCTGCCCTGACTTACCCGCAGTCTGGATGCAGACTGCGGTAACTCAGGGCACTTTAAATGCAGTCTGCATCCAGACTGCGCGGGAGGGAGTCAGTCAGGGAGCCGGCGGCGTCCAGCGATGCCGAGGTCGGACCGGTGGTACCAGTCCAACGCCTGCTCGCCCTCCAACCAGCACAATCGCACCGAGACGCCGTCCAGCTCGGCGGGAAAGTCGATGAGGAATGGTGCGAACCCCTTGAGCTCGATGCCCTGGTCTCGGAACCACTCGAGCATGTCGTCCAGCCGAGCCTGCAGCGCCTTCATCTCGGCGATACCGCCCAGCGAGGATGAGCCGATGCGGCGCAGGTCGACAGACAGCTCGGTGAGGTCCGCCCGGACCTCGATCAGTGCATCGACCCGCCGACGGACCTCGGGCAGCAGCGCGCGGGCCTGCTGCACCCTGAACAGCCGGTGCTCACCCACGCTGACCACGGTAGTGGATCAGCCATTGGTTGGCGGCCGTTCCACGAGCTGGCTGAGATATAGCTGCTCGCCGAGCTTGTCGATCAACTCCAGGTTGGTCTCAAGGTAGTCGATGTGCTCCTCTTCATCGGCGAGGATGTGCTCGAAGAGGTTGGCGGTGGTGATGTCGCCCTTCTCGCGGCACAGCGTGATACCGGGACGTAGCCGCTCGACGACCTCCATCTCGACGGCCAGATCCGCCTCGAACTGCTCCCGCACAGTCTGCCCGATCCGCAGCGGGAGCAGCTTCTGGTAGTTCGGTAGACCTTCGAGGAACAGGATGCGTTCGGTGATCTCCTCTGCGTGCTTCATCTCGTCGATGGACTCGGCCCGGGTGTGTTCCGCGAGCTTGGTGAAGCCCCAGTTAGCCTGCATCTTGGCGTGCAGGAAGTATTGGTTGATGGCGGTCAGCTCGCTGGTGAGCTGCTCGTTGAGCAATTCGATGATCTTGTCGTCGCCTCGCATGTTGCCGAACCCCCTCCGGATCGGTGTGGTTGGATGATCGCGACGCTACGCGCTTCAACCAGTGCTGTCACCGAAGGTGAGCCTGCCCTGACCAGGGGTTATGCCGTATTTGGACCTGAAAGTCAGGCGCTGCGATGCAGCCGGCAGCGCAGCTCGTCGGCAGACGCGCTGAGCAAGGCAATGATCTTCCCGACGCAGGATCCGCATCCGGTACCGGCCGCGGAGCGCTTCACGACGTCCTTGACGGTGCACGCGCCATCGGCGATGCACCCGCGCACCTCTGCCTCCGTCACAGCCCGGCAGATGCAGACGTACATGGCTCCGACGCCCCTGGGATCGACGATGGTTAGGCAAGGCGATCATTAGGTAAGGCTAAGCAGAACAGATCATCTGGCTGACGTCCAGCCCCCCAAACGCCCTGGGCGGCTCGGTAGCCAGCGGAGGCGACCCCGCCACACAGGTCCGGGGGATCGCCCCGAACCGCTCGCTTGCCGCGGCAACCGTCCCGCACCGGTGAACGGATGTGGTTCGCCGCAACCGTGCGACTGTGGGTGCGCCCCGTCGCCGCGGACAATCATCGATTTTTCTGGATTCGGTTCCCGGACGGCACCGCGCGGGCCGGAAATTGTCGGTGCCTGTTGCGAGAATGGTCTCGTGACCACGGTTGAGGAGGATCGCCTCCAGGCTCGTATCGACGGGTTGCTGGAGATGCTGCGCGACGCCGAGACAGACTTTCGACGGTCCTATGCGCGGATCCTTGATGTGGTCGCCGAATTGGAGGAGCAGAAGGCGGGAGCGGTACGGCTACCGCCGCGGAGCTCGCCGCGGGTGTAATCGGGCCCACGCACGTGGCCGTGACGGTCAGTGGTGGCGCGCGATCCTGCTGGTGACGCCGTTGCTGTTACTCGTGACCGGGCTGGCCGTGATGACGGCAGCAGTGCTGCCTGTCGTTGGGTCGGTGGTGCCCTGGGTGTCGGATCGCTGACCGCTCTGGCCGTGGCTCGGCGCCGCGGTGGCGCTACGCGGCCGTGAGTGGCGTTCAGTCCTATAGCACTCAACGGCACTCACGGGTGCGCTAGCGCACGCCGGCCGACGCCGCGGACTTCGAAGCCGACCCGGCGCAGCACGTCGGCGTCGAGCAGGTTGCGGGTGTCGACCACGATGCGACGCTCGACCAGCTCGGCCAGCCGACCCCAGTCCAGTACCCGGAACTCGGGCCATTCGGTGAGCACCACCAGCGCAGCGGCGCCGGAGGCGACCTTGACCGGGTCATCGGTGACCTGCAGATCGTCGGTCATGCCGGGCACCGCAGCGGGTACCCCGGGGTCGTAACCGATCAGCTCGGCGCCCTCGGCGGCCAGCAGCGCGGCCACCGTCAACGCCGGGGAGTCACGCAGATCGTCCGTACCGGCCTTGAAGGTCAGCCCTAGCAAGCCCACCCGCTGCCCGGCCAGCGACCCGCCGACGGCGTCGCGGACCTTGTCGACCATCCGGTGGTGCTGGCGGGTGTTGGTGTCCAGACTGGCCTGTAGCAGCCCGAAGTCGAAGTCCACCGCGGCGCAGACCTGCAACAGCGCATGGGTGTCCTTGGGCAGGCAGGACCCGCCCCAGCCCGGGCCCGGCTGCAGGAAGGCCTGCCCGATGCGCCGGTCGTAGCCGATGCCCTCGGTGACGTCCAGCACGTCGGCCCCGAACCGCTCGCACAGCTCGGCCACGGCGTTGACGTAGGACAGCTTCATCGCCAGGAAGCAGTTCGCCGCGTACTTGACCATTTCGGCGCTGGCCGCATCGGTGAGCACCGTCGGCGCGCCCAGCCGGGCATACAGCGCCGCAACCCGTTCGGCGGCGTCTTGGGCGTCGCAGCCCACTACGATGCGATCGGGGTTGAGGAAGTCCTCCACCGCCGAGCCCTCCCGCAGGAACTCCGGGTTGCTGACCACCGCCACGTCCGGGCGATCCAGCAGCTGCGCGGTGCGCGCCGCGGTACCTACCGGCACGGTCGACTTGTTGACCACCACGCAGCCCGGCTGCAGCAGCTCCCGGACCTCGGCGGCCACCGACTCCACCGCTGACAGATCCGCCGCGCCGCCCGAACCCATCGGAGTCTGTACGCACAGGAACACCACCTCGGCTGCGTCGGGTCCCTGACCCACCGCGGCGGCGGCACTCACCACGAACCGCAGCCGGCCAGCGGCCAGACCCTCCGCTACCAGCTCGGATAGCCCCGGTTCCAGGATCGACACCTCGCCTCTGGACAGTCGGGCCACCTTGGCCTCGTCCAGGTCGGCGCACACCACCCGATGGCCCAACGACGCCAGGCATGCCCCGGTGGTCAGGCCCACATATCCGGAGCCGATCACCGCGATCCGACGGACGAACATGTGTGCTCCCCTCACGCTGTGTTGACCATCTCATGGTGGCACACCGCAACCGGGATGCCCGGGTAGCCCGCTGCGGAACGGGTCAGAGGTCGTCGGCGTAGGGCACGTTGTAGACCTGCTCGGAACTCATCCACAGTCGCAGGGCGCGAGTGGCGCGCACGTCGTCGGCGTTGTAGGTGAGCAGCCGCTCGCGCTGCGCCGGGTCCGGCTCACCGCCGTCGAGCCCGACAGCGTCGGAGTACCAGCGCATCGAGTTCTCCCCGCTGGCTTCGGGATCGTGCCAGGAGAACCCGGCCGCCGGGGCGATCGTCTTCAGCCCCTTGCCGTGCGCGCACAGGAACTCGGTGCTGACCACGGCGTACAGGTCCACCCACTGGCCGGAGGAGATGAACTCCTGTATCTCGGTGACGGGCGGTATCCCGAGGGCACCGGCGAAGCGCTCCGCGGAGGAGAGCATCCAGCGGTTCTCGGCCTGCTCGTTGTAGCAATAGGCGGAGAAGCTCAAGCCACGCTGGGCGGCCCGGCTGCGGACGTCGGCCAGCCAGCGCCAGAACGTGGCGAAGGACCGCGCCTCGTCCTGCGTCGGCACCGGCTCCCAGGTGGCGAACGCGCGGTAGCCGGCGGGCACCCCGATGTCGGAGCCGGACAGCAGGCATCCCCACAGGTAGGCTCCGGCCTCGTCGAAACTCTCCATGTCCACGTCCACCTCGACGTCGGCGCGCGGCACGCCGATGCGCTGGTTGCGCCGCACCAGCGTGAGATCCCGCTGCCAGGCGCGAGCCAGCAGCACCGCATCGCGCAGGGGCATCCCGACTATCGGCGCCGGCGGGTCGCCCGCAGGGTCTAGCGCAGCGAGAGCGTCTACGGTGGACACCCCGGCGGCCCGCAGTGCCGCCGTGTCCTCTCCACGCAACACCATGCTGACATCCCGGGACGCCCGCAGGGCCGGACCGCAGGTCGGCCACCACGGGCATGAGCGGCATTCGGTGACCCGTGACGGCAGAGCCAGCGGCTCCGCTTCGGTGGCCGCGGCGCGTGCCACAGCCAGCCGATCGGCGAACCGGGCGTCGTACTCAGCCAAAGCGGTACGCCCGCCGGGCCAGGTGGGGGCGTCCAGGTCATGCCAGACCACCACGTCGGCATCCAACCCGACGACACCTCCGGTGGCCCGACCGCGCGGCGCCAGCCCGGCCGCCTGCAGCAGCCGGAAGGTGTGCGCCAGCCGCATCTGGTCTCGGGACTGCGGGCGGACCTTGCGCTGCGGATCGGTGCGGGCCGCGAGCAGGATGGGCCGGGCCAGCGGGCTGGTCCGGGCCCCGGAACCGGGGTCGGTGACCTTGTGCCGAACGACGATCACCGGGAGGTAGCCACCGCGGTGCCGGACCAGCAGCTCGGCGCCGCCGCGGCGCCCACCCGGCGAGTCCGCCGGCAGCAGCGCGCCCCAGACGAACGGTGTGCCTTCGTTGAGCAGCGCCATGGTGGCGGCCTGGCGCTCCGCGGCGGGCAGGTCGGCCGGAACCTCCCTCCAGCCGGCGGTGTGTTGCTGGGCCAGACCGTCGGCGACCCGGCGACGGTGCGCGACGGCATCGGCAATTCGCCGCTCGGTGGTGGGGTCCAGGGAGGCGCGTTGGGCGTCGACTGCTGCGGGGTCGTGGTCCAGGTGCACCCGGCGACGGCACCGGGTGACCACGCCCGCGTCAAGCAGCACTGCTGAGTTCACGGGATCAGACTAGATCCAGGGACCGACAGATGTGCGCTTCCCCAGCGCGGCTAGCCTGGCCGGGCATGGCTGCCGGGTCTCACACCCGTGGGGTCCCATCCGCAGCGCGACCGAGCGAACCCTATGCGGCCACCCCGTCACGGAGATGACCGATGTCCCAAAAGTGGATCTACGCGAGGTACCTACTTGCCCTGCTGGCGCTGGTGGGGTTGGCGCTGCTGGGTAGCGGCGGTGCCGCGGCCGCGCACAACGAACTGATCGGCAGCGACCCGGCGGACGGTGCCGAGGTGGCGGCCGGCCCGGCGCGGGTCAGCCTCACCTTCAACCTGCCCGTGCAGCCTGGGTTCAGTACGGTGATCGTGACCGGGCCAGACGGCATCCAGTGGCAGGACGGTGCCCCGGCGGAGGCCGGCGCCGTGGTGTCGGCGCCGGTCCGCCCGCTGGGACCGACCGGTCATTACACGATCGCCTACCAGGTGCTCTCCGCAGACGGTCACCCGGTGCGCGGTGCGATCGGGTTCACCCTCACCACCCCAGGCACCGGCGCCGCGGCTGGGTCGCCCCCCGCCACGGACCGGTCCGGTATCGCCCCGCCCACTACCACCGCCGCCCAAACCGGTTCCGATGCCAACCGCATGTGGCCATGGCTAGCCGGGGCCGGTGTTCTGCTGGTGGCCGGCGTGGTGGTGGCGCTGCGGGTCGGCCGGTCCAGCTAGGTCAGCACAGCGGCTGCTCCACCGGAACCTGCCGCATTGCGTCGAGATCGGTGAGCGTGCGCTCGACGCGGTGTCGCAACTCGCGGCGGCTGATCCAGCCGCGTCCGTAGTGCCGGTGGTCTTGGGCGAGTATCGCCAGTAGCGCCAAGGCCTCAGCGGGCCTCCCGCGCTGCGCCTCCGGCAGCTGGCGGACGAACTCCAGTTCGGTGTTCACCAGTTCGTCCAAGTAGTCGGCTTCACGCCTCCCGCTCCGGCGACGCAGCGACTCGAAGGGGTTCCAGGCGCGCAGCGGCACGGCCTGATGCCTGGGGGTCCCGCTCGACTGTCTTGCCACCACACACCGCCCTGGAGTAGTCCGGTTGTGATGACCATCGCCGGACGGGCACCCGGCGTTAGCCGTCAGACCGGATCAGGCGCCCTGTTCACCGGGAGTCCACCTCACCGGGGCCGATATCACCGGGGACGCAGCCGGGCTGCCGCCAGCAGGTCGGGGTCCACCCGCCGACGGCCCTCGACGTGCACGATCCGGGAGAAGGGAATCATCAGAAATGGCTGCTCGTCGCCGAGGAGGTCGGAATAGACCGGATGGAAGCCACGGTGATCCAGACTCACCAGAAACTCGGCACACAGCAGGCCCCGGCCGTCCAGGCATCCCGTGCCGTGCCATGGCAACAGTGTCGAGCCACCGAGGTAAGAGAAACCACTGCAGCCCGGCCGGGAAGCCACGGTCGCAAGCCGGACGTGTGGCGGATAGTGCCGGTTGACCCATGCGGCGGCGTCGGCGAGGGACGCAGCGAGGTAGTTGATGGAATCCTGCCACGCCGACGCGACCACATGCCGCCGAGCCGAGGCGAGGTCAGGCGACAGGTCCGGCTCGGCGTACCCGTCCGGCCAGGCGAGCACTTCACAGGCCCACCGGCGCGGGTCGGCCGCTGGTGTCGTCCTCGGAGCCGGCACCGGCACCGAGTACACCAGCGAGGACAGGATGTCGCGAAACGATGGCAGGCCAGCCAGCAACCCGGCGGGCAGCGCTTCGGCCAGCCGCTGGTCGGCCCGGCCGGCACTGTCCAGCGAGCGCGGGCTGGCGGCCAGCAGCGAGATCAGCTCGCGGAACGTGCGACGGTACTGCTCACGTTTCGTCCACCCCCGCGGGCCGAGCAGCCGCTCGACGTAGCAGGACTGATCATAGAACAGCACCGAGTCGCCCAGCCCGACCAGTTGGGCGTAGCGCCGCAGCTGGCGCCGGTAGCGCCAAATCTCCGCTGAGGCGCGCGGTCGCGAGTAGCCGCCGTCGTTGAGCACCACCACGCGGGCACCGGGCGGGTACAGCGCGGTGAATGCTCCGTGCAGCTCCTTGAGCCGCAGCAGTGCCCCGAGCTCGGCCAGGTCCGGCCAGGGGCCGGCCGCCTTGAGACCATTGTCATGCTGTTTGAACGGGAAACCGCTGGCCAGGATCGTGACCGGTCGCCGAGCTTCGACGAACGGCGCGATCTGCGCCATCGCGGTGTCCAGCGGGAAGCAGGAGCGTGAACCCTTGAGAAACCGTGACCGGGTCAGGATCCGGTGCAGCCCCGCCACCACATCCTGCGGGTCGTGTGGTGACCAGCCACCCGTCACGGTGACCAGATGCGCCATGGCGTTGTCAGCGAGCCGGGCCGAGGCGGCCTCCGAACCGGCCTGCAGAGCACCCAGCAGCGCTTGGACCTCTTCACGGTCCAGCCAAACGGGCCTGCGGTCCACCCAGGCCGAGGTGCGCAGCAGATCCAGCGGCAGCGCGCGCAGCGACCGAGCGTGCGAGATGGTGACTGTCGGAGCGCCCCCGCCGGCTGCACTGCCGCATTCGGTTCGGGGCGGAATGAGCGCTCCCGCCCTCGATGAGGGAGCCAACGACACAGGGCTCGACAGTAGACGCCCTGGTAGATCTACGCATCCCCCAGTTGCACTGGTTCGGTGGTTGAACGGTTCAGCGCCAGACGCTCTGCCAGCGGTCGGACAGTCGCCCAGCCCGCAGGCTGGCCATCCGGTGGTCGAACTCTGCCTGCACGGCCGGCGAGGAGCCAACCCGGGGGAATACCCCCGCGATCAACTTGAGGTCGCGGATTCCGTGCAGCACTTCGAAGCCGTCCCAGCCCCGCACGTCGAACCCGTAGGTCTGGATGAAGTCGCGCTGGTGGGCGGCGGGCCTGCTGAACCGGACGTCGGATACCGCCACCGGGGTCAGATCCCACTCCGGCGGCCCGATGGCGCACGAGTCGAAGTCGCACAGCACCGGATCGTTCGGTCCGGGGATGACGTTGCCCAGATGGGCATCGCCGTGCACCACGGCCGTAGGGAGCGCGAAGTGCAGCTCTGCGACGGCGGCGGCCAGCTCGGCACTGCGGCGCAGCAGGAAGTCGCGGTCGGCGCTGGACATCGAGGTGGTGTGCCGCATCCGATTGTCGAAATCGGTGAGCGGATCCCAGTTCGGCAGCGCCCGGCAGGGCGTCGGTACCGCATGCACCGCCCGCAGCAGGCTGGCCAGGTTCGCACCGCCCGGCGGCGGACCGATCGGCGGCACCAACTGCCACACGGTGGCGACGTATTCACCGGCGTACACCGGCTGCGGGATACCGGGCAGCAACCGGATGGCCGGCACGTCGTGCTCGGCGAATACCGTCGCGGCGGCAACGGCCAGCTTGGCGCGCGGGATGTAGGAGGGCAAGGTGACCAACCGGACCACCACCGGATCCCGGGACAGCCGGAACACCGCGTTGTTGACGTTGCGCAGCAACCGGGCCCCGGCCGGGTCCAGGCCGAGTTCGGCGCATATCGCCAGCAGCCCGCTGACGAGTCGCTGAGCACGAGGGAGGGTCGAGAGTGCCGTCACGGCAGCCTGCCTCATACCCCGCGGAACTGCTTGATCAGGTGAGAGAGATGACGGGCATCCGAATTGCTGGACCGTCGCGCCGCCTCGGCCTCCAACGGTTTCAGCCGGTCAGTCACCCGCGTTGACTTGAGCCCGGTGGCCAGTGTCAGGGCATCCCGACCGATCCGGACACCGTGGCCGACGTCGCCCTGGCGAAGGTGGTTGGTGGCCAGGGCAGTGAGCATGAACGTCCGGCTACGACTCATCGACTCGTCATATTGGGTCAAGGACTGGTTGAGTGCGGGGATCGCGACGGCCGCATGCTTCACATCGATTGCCGAGAGCACGGTGTGCACGGTCCCGATCATCGCGTTCAGGTCGGTCTGATTGTAGAACCGGGCCCAGTCCGGCACCTCGGTGAGATCGGCCCTGGCCAGCTCGTCCCGGGATCGGCCGAGCAGCTTCTTGGCCTGCACATCGTCGCCCATCATCGCGTAGGCCCACGCCTCGTTACCGCACAGCACCGCGACAGCCAGCTCCGATCCGGAGTCCTGCGCTGCGATCTGGCCCAGCTGAAACCACTTGAGCGCGTCGTTGGGTGCTTCGTGGTGCAGGTAAACCCGGCCGATCCGGTACATGATGTTGGACATCAAGCCGGAGTCGCCGGATTGCTTGGCGAATTCCAGGGCGGTGGCGAAGTGGCTGCGGGACGAGTCCAGCAACCCCACGTCGAAAGTGGTCCACCCGGCCAGGTTCTGCAGATCGCCCAGCGCCCGGAACAGCCGCGTCCGGACCACGTCCTTGCCCGAGGCGGACAGCAGGCGCTGTGCCCAGGACAGTTGGGCGACGACCGCGTCACGGCACGCGCCGCCACCGAACTGATAGTCCAGGGCGCGCATAGCCCTGGTCGCTGCCTCAACCTGCTTGACATCGGTCATACCGATGTTACTGGGGGCCGGCGTCTGGGAAGGGCTGGGCAGCCACTTCCCACTGTCGGCCCCGAGCACAGCGGTGCCGAACATTACGGCAGCTCCGTGCGACAGGAGCTTCCGGCGCTTCACCGACTCATCCTCCTCAACCAGCGCATCGTCTGGTGGTCCGACCATGCTCGTCGCAGTCGCGTCGTCGTAGGCGAGACCCATGTACCCCCGCGGGATACCTAGACCGTCCGAAATCCGCGCAAGCACGTCGTAGGCCATGACCTGGCGGCCCTTGAGGATCTCCGAGACCTCGGACTGCGACTGCCCGGTCAACGCAGCGATTTGCCGTTGCGAAATACCTACCCGTCGGAGCAACCTGTAAAGGGAGCTGATGTCGCGATCCACCAGCACCCGCTTCATGTCTGCTTCCTCCCAAACTTCGGAGGACAGCGGGTGGTCCTGCGGGCCGGTCACGTTCATCTCGCCCCCTTGCCGTCCGACGGGCGACGCATGCAGCGTAGGCATGTTCGTAGTGGCTGGTGAAGAGCACTTCGGCAAAGCTGATCGGCGCCACCGATCAGGGTTTGCCGTTCACCGTCATAGCACTGCCGATCGGCGCAGCGCAGGGTCATAACGGGTTTAGTACCCGGGACTATGTGCGTGTGAGGTTGCGAGACCGGGCCGCGTGTGAGCGGAAAAACCCGATGCGCGGCCGGGAAGGTGGCGAGGTGGACCGGGTTCTGGGCCAGATCCTCCGGCAGGCGGTTTGGGACCGGCTCGACATGCTCGATGAGCTGGCGGCCAGCGCCGATAACGGGTCGCTGCTGTCGGTGGCACGAAGCGAACTGCCGCGTTTGACGTACGGGTGGCGTGCTCTGCTCGCCAGCCACGCTCCGGATCTTCGAGGGCGCTGTCCGGAGTGCTCGAGCTGCTGGCGCCCTCGCTCGTCGCCGTGCAGTGTGTGGCGGGCCGCCCACGCGCACCTCGTCTCCGCCGAGGCTGTGCCGCAGGCTTCGCCGCCTCAGGTCTCGCTGTCCCGGTCTCCCGTTCCGGCGGGAGTGCTGTAGCGCACTCGACGTTACCTCAACTCCATAGAGCTGGCGGTTCATCGCCTTCGTGGTCCTCCCCCCACCCACGAGGCTTGAGCAGCCGCCAAGTGGCCGGTGATCCAACGAACGTCCGTGCCCCCGACCGCGATGTCGAAGGATCACCGGCCACACCATGTTTTTTCCCACAACTCCACAGCCTGGACCCACCCCGCTCCCCACCGAGTGGAGTGCCGCGCCGGTGGCACCGTCGTTGCCTGACCGACCGCCACCGCGACGTTGGTCCGATGACTGCCGGATCCCCCCGCCCGGCGCCCTAGTTTCGAATCGCCTGGTTCGAAATCGACTGGTTCGAAAGGCTAGGGCACCGCAGGCCCGGGAGATCCCCCATCCGGCGCCGGACGCGTGCAGCGCAGGCACCCTAATGGGGCGGGGCCGTTCGAGAGGAACGGCCCCGCCCCGCAATTCCGTTCCGCTACGACCGTCCGTCGACACCGCCGTTTGGGACCCGCGTCCTCGGCGGACACCATCGCATCGCATTGTCCACTTCGGTCAGCGGCCACGATGTTGCGGCGAGTGGATAACCCAATCGGGTGGTACTGGTTGCGGCCTCTAGCAGCGGACTACGGCATGCACGGCGTCGGCGATCGGAGTGTCCCCACCGACCACTTCCAGGGTGAGCCCCGCGCTGGCTGCCTCGTCGAGCAGCGCGAGCGCTACGGCGGCGACGTCAGCCCGGCTGATCTCGCCGCGCTGCCCCGTCGGCCGGCCAAGCAGCACGGTGCCGGTGGGTCCGTTGCTGGTCAGCGTGCCGGGCCGGAGCGCTGTCCAATCCAGGTCCCGAGCCCGTAGGTCGAGCTCGGAGGCAACCTTGGCCCGCAGGTAGGCGGCGAATACCTCGCTGGTCCCGGCCGGCGGGGTCCACCCGGGATCATCCACATCTATCCCGATGGAGCTGATCAGCAGGTAGCGACGGACCCCGGCACGCTCTGCGGCGTCGGCCAGCAGCGCAGCTCCGGCGCGATCTACCGTGTCCTTGCGGGGGATTCCGCTGCCTGGTCCTGCACCCGCGGCGAACACCACCGCGTCAGCGCCCTCGAGGTGCTCGGCGAGCTCCGCAGATCCGCCACGCTCCAGGTCGAACACCACTGCCTCGGCGCCGGCGGCGGCGACATCGCCGGCGTGATCGGGGTTGCGGATCAGCCCGACCGCGGTGTCCGCACGCTGGGACAGCAGCCGGGACAGCAGCAACGCGATCTTCCCATGCCCTCCGGCGATCACCACTCGCATACCCAGACGCTAACCGACCGCACCCGTTCCGGCTCGCCAATCCCCAGGAGCCGCCAACCCTCCTGTTCCCGAACTCGACAGCAGAGCTGTCCGAGTTCATCGGTACCTTGCTAGAGTTACTCTACGTTCATGGCTTCCACAGATGGTCGTGAGCAGGGTAAACGTTCGCGGGAGTACTTGCGGGTCAGCCTGGACCGGTCCGGGCGGGCCCGTTCGTTGGAGGAGCAGCACGCGGACCATGTGCGGGTCGCGGGTGAGCAGGGCTGGGTGCTGGACGAGGGGGCGTACCGGGATGAGTCGGTCAGCGCGTCGCGGTACTCCCCCAAGGCCCGGGATGGGTTTGATGCGTTGATCGAGGATCTGGAGGGCGACCGGTTCGGGGCGCAGGTGTTGCTGATCTGGGAGAGTAGTCGGGGCAGTCGCCGGGTCGGGGAGTGGGTGCGTCTGTTGGAGCTGTGTGAGCACCGCTCGGTGTCGATCTTCGTCACCACGCATGGTCGGTGCTATGACCCGGCGAATGGTCGGGACCGCCGCTCGCTGCTCGAAGACGCCGTGGACAGTGAGTACGAGTCCTCGAAGATCTCCGCACGGTCGCGGCGGGCGGCCGCGGCCAGTGCCGCGCTGGGCCGCCCGCACGGCCGCGTCCCATACGGGTTCCGGCGGGTGTTCGACCCGCAGACCCGGGCCTTCCTGGCCCAGGAGCCCGAACCGGCCGAAGCGGTGGTGGTGGCGGAGTTGTATCGGCGGCTGATCCAGGGTCACAGCCTGCGCTCCATCGCCCGCGACTACGAGCAGCGGGGTATTCGGACCCGGTCCGGGCTGGTCTGGACCGGGCAGTCGTTGCGCCCACTGGCGCTGGCGCCGGTGTATGCAGCGTTGCGCTCGCACACCCCGGGGCGCCGGGGCGGGCACCCGGTGATTGATCTGGACAACCTGCATGAGGGGCAGTGGCCACCGCTGGTCAGCCGAGCCGACTGGTACGCCGTGCAACGCCTGCTCCACGCCCCCGAGCGCAAGATCACCCGCCCCGGGCGGGCCAAACACCTGCTGTCCTTGATCGCCCACTGCGGGGTCTGCGGGGGCACGCTGAACGTGGCCTACCGCGACACCGGCTCCTTGTATATCTGCCGCACCAAGGGGTGCGTCCGGATCACCAAAGCCGATCTGGACGAGCTAGCCGAGCTCGTGATGCTGGATTATCTGGCCCAACCGGAGGTGATCGACGCCCTCCATGCGGGCGACGAACAAGGCGAGCACGACCTGTCCGCGGTCCGGGATCAGCTTGCCGCCGTGCGGGCCCGACACGACCAACTCGCCGACGCGGTGGCGCACGGAACCATCAGCGTCGCCACCCTGGCCCGGCCGAACCCACCATGCTCACCGAGATCACCAAACTGGAGGCCCGCGAGAAGGAACTGAGTACCCCCAGCGCACTGCGCGACCTGATCGAACCCGGCACCGATGTCGCCCACCGCTGGGAGGCCGCTCCCATCAGTACCCGCCGCGAAATCGCCCGCATCCTGCTCACCCCCGAACTGATCGGCGAACTGCGACTGCAACCCTCCCCCCGACGGGGACGACACCGCACACCAGCCCAAGAACGCACCCAATGGTGGCGCGGATAGCGCCGCGCCGACACGTTGGTTCGGCTCCCGGAGTGTCAGTCGCGGGTCGCGCCATCAGGCCAGATGATACGCACTGGAAGCCCGCGGTCATGTGCGTGGGCTACGACGTCGGCGGTGCCTCCGTAGCCGCGGGCGGGCTGTTGGTCCCAGACGGCGAACAGTTCGCTGATCATCGAGATCATCAGCTCGCTGGCGGCCATGTGCGATTCCGACGTCGACTCGGTGAACCCGAGCCGATGCACCGTGATGGCGTGGCCGAGGAGATCGTCGTATTCCGCGTGGGATTGTGCGGGAAGACCGTCGCGGTAGTGGGTGGCTGGCACGATGACCTCGATCAGTCCGCCCCGGTCGATCACGGCGCGGGCGAAGAGTTGATCGGCGCCGTCAGCCAGTGCGGTAACGCCCGTGACGCTGGCGCCGCAGTCGGCCAGCGCCTCTCGTAGGGCGTGCTTGACAAGGCGGGCGGTAGGTGGAGAGAGGCCACGATGGCCAGTAATTCCGATGGACGTCACGCCAATGCCCCGTCTCGGGTGTTAGCGGCACGCAAGCGCTCGTCGAAGTCGCGCAGGAGTCTGTGGGGTGCCTGAGCGGGAACTGTCCGACGGAATTGTCGCGCTCGGCTCAAGACACGTTCTGATTGCGTTTGAGCCGCGAGATCAACAGCGGCTGTAGCCACCCGCAGGGCCTCGCCCACTTCCTGAGTCTGAACGTGCACAGAGGCCAGATCCAGCAGCACCAGCGCCCGTTGCTTGCGGTGTCCAGAAGCCACCAGCGAGAGGTCGTCCACGGCCACATACGCGACATCGGGACGGCGCAGGCGCACGGCGCAGGTGAGCCGGTGATTGGCGATCTTCTGAGCGTCAAACGGGAAAACCCAGGGCCACGGCGGCTGTTGCTCCATGGCTATCCGCTCGACCGCCGCCTCGGCGCGATCAAGCGCCTGCCATGTCTGGACGTCGTCGCCTGTAGTCGCGTGTGCGACGGCCTCCGTGGCGGCTAGCCACGCATCGGCGGTGGCGGGGCGCTGCCCGGTGGAGGCTTTGGCGGCGTGCCGGATCAGAGCGAGGCCCTCGCTGGCCTCGCCTTCATGCACAACGAATGCCGCCAGGCTACCCAGCATGTACGTGGTGAGCAGGGAGTCGTCGGCGCGTTGGGAGTGCTCGACAGCGAGTCGGTAGTGACGCCGAGCTGAGCCGAGGTCGTGCATGTCCCAGTGCAGCCACCCCGCCAGCCCCGCAACCTCGCTGACCGCGGCGGCCATGGCCTTGGCGCTCAGCGGGTCCCAGATCTGGGCCTGCATGCGGGTGGCCATGCGCAGGTGGGCCAGCACCGGTTCGGTGAGCTCGGGTGATGGGGCTGTTCCGTCGAGCCTGCGATGCGCGGTCGTGATGGCGTGCACGGCGGCCGCCGACTCATCGCCTGCGAGGACGGCTTCCGGTATTACGGCGCTGGCCAGCACTGCGGCAGCGGCGCCGAGGAGAAGCTCTCGTCGGTTCACGGGGGGCTCACTGGATCTATTCGGGTTTGGCTGCTCGGCGAGACCGAGCATGACGGGGGCGATGCCCAGTTCGTATCCGAGTCGACGGAGGGTCTCCACGTCGCGGGTTCCTGACCCGCCTCGCTCGATCCGCGAGATCGTCGACTGGCTGCGGCCTGTGGCTGCGCCCAGTTGATGTTGGTTCAGTCCGTGAGTACGCCGGACGAGGCGGATGACCTCACCGACCCGACCGGCGGCAGCAGCCTCTCGCACTGCTCGCGATGCGCCCGCTGGATGCATCACCACTACCCCCAACTGTAGACGTTCACCCGCCGCATGAGCCGTCGAAGTATGCAGGACGCGGGTAAACCGATGCGGCATACGGTTAATACTTGGAGTGATGATCGGGACGCGGGCACTGTCCCCTGCGTGCAGATCACTCGCCGCGTTGACCTCGCCCAAGCATTCATGACCGGCAGGCGACCGAGCGTATCTCAGACCAGTTACGCGTTGTTGTGTCAGCGGTTGCGTGGGGTCTTGGTGGACGCGCTTCAGGCTAGGCCGGGCACTGCGGGTGGGATCGGCTCAGTTCCATGCCTGGCCAGCGCGACGCTCTATGCCCTATTGCTGGCCCACCCAGTGGATCGGCGGGGTCGGTGCCGGTCCTGCGGGGGTCCCGGGTGGCTGGGGCGCCAACGTCGGGTGTGCTTGGTCTTTGTGAAGGCGCACTACTGGTTGCGCCAGCCCACCCACCAAGTGCAGGCCCATCTGGCCAGCGAGCTGGGTGTGAATATTCCACAGCCACCCGATGCGGCTGATCCGGAGGCCACCGACGTGCTGCCCAGGATCGAACTGGAGCCTGGCGACCCGCCTACCCAGCCTTTGCAGACCCCGGCCGCCCCGCCGATTCCCCGCTTCCCGGCGGGGCGGCCGGACCTAGATCACGGCGGGGCCGGGGTGCACTCCGACAGCCCCCGGCTTCGCCGTGTTCCACCCGGCGATCCCCCACCGCCCCCTCACTCGGGCAGATCCCTGCTCCTCGCCGGAGGGATGGCGTGACAGACCGAACCGATGTCGAGGACGAGCGGCACGAGCCGTTGCTCCCGGAGCCCGTGTCGTCGCCGGACATCAGGCTTCCGCTGGCCACCGTGGAGCCTGACCAGCGCGGGGACCGGGTAGCTGAGGTGACTGGGGCCGGTGGTGTGCCGATGGCAGCGCTGGGCCCGATGCCGCGCAGGACCCGGCAATGAGCTGCCGCCGGGACCTTGAGTGCGGCCGGCAGCACGTCAGACTACGAACGCGCTGGCCGGGTGGCGGCCTTGGGGACGCCAGACGTCGACAGGGTTGCCACGACTCATCAATCGTCTCCGCGCCGCATTTCGCTCATGATCGCCAGTTTATGATCGCTATCTCGGAAGAACGAGCCGCATCATGGAGGCTGTTGCCGATTTGCGCCGTGTACTCGACGCCCCCGACGTGACCAGGCCCTATACAGGTCGGTGGGGGCGAGTTGACCGCGCGCCCACCGATTAGGCAACAGCCTCCATGCGCGGCTATCGCTTCCGAAACGACGATCATGAACTGTCCAACCTCGCTGCTAATGGGCCCGTTTCCTTGGCGCGACCGCGCCGACCACCTACCCGCCCCCCATATGCCCCGGGCCCCCCGAACTCGACAGCAGAGCTGTTCTGTGGGGCCTGCATCGAGGCTCAGTGGGCAAACGGGCGCCAAACCTGCTTCCTCTTGACAGTCGACCGGTGCGATGGAACCTGCAAAAGGATCCATATGACGGTCTGCGAAGGGAACTCTGCGTCCGGAACGTGGTCTAGCGGGCCGCCAGCAGCCGGTCGTAGACCAGTTCGTGCACCCAGCGACTGTTCGCGGCTGGGCGGCTGGTCGCGACCGGGCCGGGATACCCGGTGTGCACCACGTCGACCGCCTCGGGGTCGACGTCGTCCGGTCCTGCGGCGGCCAGCACGGTGGGACCGTAGTACTCGGCGTGGGTGAGGCACTCGACGTTGCGAGCGATGTGTGCCGGCAGCAGCAAGGCGGTGGCGCACAGACCGGCGAACGGCGCAGCACCGGTGAGCCCGGTCCGCCAATGCCGGGCCGGCGCGATGACGCCGCTCAGCGACACCGCAGGAGGCGGCACGAGGTGCTGCATCTCGGGCCAGTTCCAGGTGGACACCGACACCCGGTCGGTCACCGGGCTCCAGCCCGACCTGATCCGCTGCTCGTGCAGCTCGTCGATGAGGTTGGCGACGACCACCACACGGCGGCCGAGTAGCACCATCGGGCTCAGCACCACGCCGTCCCAGCCCAGCGTGTCGACGGCGGCGCGAGCCAGATGGTCCGGCGCGGAGAGCACCTCGACGGAGTCGGAGGCACAGACCTGGGGTCTCAGCGGGGTTTCGTAGGTCTGCACCAGCGATTCGTGTGCCACGGGGCACGTTCTCCCATCATCTGGAGGATGTTCGTCGCGACAGCCGGGCCGCGCGGCGTGAGTAAAGGACTACCAGGAGGCTGCCGTTCGGTGGTGGAAGCAGGGCCGTTGCGGCGTCCGGCGGCAGTCCTCCCGCGCTGACTGGTCACCCGGATTCCGTCCGTCGATGCCGCCGACCGGGTGGCCGCGCCGACCGGCGGGCCAACTGGGGTGCCGGTCAGCGCCGGCGACTCTCTGTGACGGGCTGGACATCTCTAGCTACTCGACGGTAAGTTTACTGTCTGTAACATGTGGTGATCGGGAGTGGGCATGCACGACAAGACCCACCACCACGTCATCGTCGTCGGCACCGGTTTCGCTGGGTTAGGCATGGCTATCCGCCTGCGCCAGCAGGGAATGATCGATTTCGCGGTGCTGGAACAGGCCGCTGACGTGGGCGGCACGTGGCGGGACAACCGCTATCCGGGTTGCGCCTGCGACGTGCCGTCGCAGCTGTACTCCTTCTCCTTCGAGCTCAATCCGTCCTGGAGCCGTAGCTTCTCCGGCCAACAGGAGATCTGGGATTACCTGCGGCACTGCACCGACAGCTACTCCCTGCGCCCCCATATCCGGTTCCACCACGAGGTACTCGACGCTGTCTGGGACCACCCCAGGCACCGCTGGCAGGTACGCACCAACCAAGGCGATCTGACCTGCGACGTGCTGATCACGGCGACCGGCGCGTTCTCGTATCCGTCCATTCCGGACGTTCCCGGGTTGGATCACTTCCAGGGCAAGGTGTTTCACTCCGCGCGGTGGGACCTGGACTACGACCTGCGCAATCGGCGGGTGGCGGTAGTCGGCACCGGCGCCTCAACAATCCAATTCGTCCCGCAGATCCAGCCTGAGGTCACCTCGCTGACGGTCTTCCAGCGGACGCCACCCTGGATCATCCCGCGCAGCGATCGCGACAACCGCAGCTTCGAACAGACGTTGTACCGGACGGTGCCCGGCCTGCAGCGGCTGGTGCGGGCCGGGGTCTACCTTGGCCGGGAGTTGTCCGTGCTCGGCTTGGCCGTCAACCCACGCCTGCTCAAACTCCTTGAGCTGACCGCCCGCGCACACCTGCGCCGGCAGGTCGCCGATCCCGCGCTGCGGGCCAGGCTCACGCCGGACTACACCATCGGATGCAAGCGGATCCTGCTGTCCAACGACTACCTCCCCGCGCTGACAAGGTCCAATGTGGACGTCATCACGTCAGGGATCACCCAGATAGGCACAGACTGGGTGCAGGCCGCGGACGGGACTCGCAGAGAGGTCGACACCGTCATCTTCGGCACTGGATTTCATGTCACCGACTTCCCAATCGCGGCGCGGATCCACGGCCGGGAGGGCCAGACCCTGGCCGAGGTCTGGTCCGACGGCGCGCGGGCGCACCGCGGCACGACAGTGGCTGGGTTCCCCAACCTGTTCATGCTGGTCGGACCCAACACCGGGCTCGGGCACACCTCGCTGATCTACATGATTGAAAGCCAGGTCGCGTACACCATCGAGGCGCTGCGCTACCTCCGGCGCACCGGGGCCGCCGCGGTGGAGGTCCGGCCGCAGGCGCAGGTGGCGTACAACGAGGCTGTCCAGCGCCGGATGGTCGGCACGGTGTGGACCGCGGGTGGCTGCGCGAGCTGGTACCTCGACGCACAGGGCCACAACACGACGTTGTGGCCGACGTTCACCTGGCGATTCCGCCGGGCCACCCGCAGGTTCCACCCGGCCGAATACGTCGAATACATAGCCCACGAGCACGTTGGCCAGCCGGTGGCGGCCTGAGGAGGATGGCCCGGTGCGGCTGTTCGTGGCCCTGACACCCCCTGGTGAGGTCGTCGAGGAGCTGAGAGCCAGCACAGTGGCGCTGCGCCAGCTGGCACCCGACCTCCGGTGGACCCGCCCAGCGCAGTGGCACGTGACGCTGGCATTCCTCGGTGAGGTTGGCGACGACGTCGTCGACGAGCTGACCCGCAGGCTCAGCCGGGCAGCCGCCCGGCACCCGCCGCTATCCCTGGCACTGGGCGGTGGCGGCCGGTTCGGCCACCAGGTGCTGTGGACCCGGGTGCACGGCGATCGCGAGGGGCTGCGCAGGCTGGCCGACTCGGTGCGGGCCGCCGCCCGCCGCAGCCGCCTACCGATAGAGCAGCGCCCGTACCGTCCGCACGTCACATTGGCCCGGGCAGGCGCCGCGGCCGACCTGCGGCCGCTGGTCGAACAGCTCGCATCCTGGCAAGGAGTGCCTTGGATGGCTACCCGGTTGTACCTGATTCGCAGCCGCCTCGGCGCGGGATCGGATGGTTCCGCGTTGCACGAGCCGATCGCCGCCTGGCCGCTCGAAGGGTAGTGACCATCGTGTGGGTTCGTTGCCATCCCGATCGAAGATTAACACCCTGATCCGGTCGCGAATTCAGAGCAGATCGGCACGCCTACGACGTACTGGGCGACTAGGTGATGGCGTGGCGTACCGTTCGTGGCGGGAGCGACCAGGATACGGTCACCTTTCCGTTAGCATTGGTTCCGCTACGTAGCCGGATTGAATGGAAACTAAGTAGTGACCGCAGGTGAGTCTAGGTAGCAACTGCACCGGCTCTTCTCGAATGGACCAGTGCTGTTCGGCGCCGGCCGTGCAGGGGGTTCGCCTCGCACCTGGTGCTCGCCGTGGCAGGGGCGGCAGTCCGCTACCTGCACACGTGCCCGGCAGGTGTGCTCACCAGTGGCAGTGCGCGTCGGATGCCTGCCCTTGGCCGGCCCGTTGGACGTCCGGTGTTAGGTGCTCGATTCCTGGGAGTCTCAGTAGCTGCTCGCCGTTGACTAAGTAGCCCAAGATCGGCGTCGCAGGTAGGTGGTGACGCACAAAAGTTTAGGTGGCGAATGCATGTTGTCATGGGGCCGCCCGCTGACCATGGTGGGGATAAGCCGATTCGGCAATGCCGCCGATGAGGTGTCTGTTCTCGGCCCGCTGGGGGCCCTCTATGAGGAGGATTTGAATGTCTGGACTGAGCTTTGCTGAGATCGACGGCCAGCACGTGGAGCTGCTCCCCGCACGTACTGTCCTGTCCCTGTTCAGCGCCGGTGGCTGCTGCAAGGGCGGCGGCGGGGGCGACGGCGGAACCGGTGGCGCCGGCGGCAGCGGTCAGGGTGGTCTTGGCGTTAACCTCTTGAACATCAACGTGTTGGGCACGCAGACCAACAGTGCCGCTAACGGCGTCGGCGGTGCCGGTGGCAGCGCTGACGGCGGCCGCGGCTGAGCAACGGCGGCTGGTTTGAGTAGCCGGTAATCGCCTGCGGTGCCGTTGGCTAGGGAACGGCACCGGCATGGCCGGTGGCAGCGCTGAGGGCGGTGCTGGGGCAGCCGACTGCGGCGCAGTCGAGCAGCGCCGCCGCGCGATCACGTGATCGGGCGCGGTGCCGTCGGCAAGGGAGGGGTGGCCAGCACGCGGCCACCCCTCCTTAATGTGAGTGGCTTTTTCCGGGTAGTCGGATCGCATAGGAAATAAGTAGCGGCCGTGGCGATTTCTAGGTAGCAGCCCGGTGGCTTGTTCGGCGAACAGTCCAGCCTCGTCCGGCTCCAACTGCGATGGGCCCACTCAAATCCGGCGCTTTCGTGGTGCGGGGCGCCCCGCTACCTGCGCGTGTGCCCGGCGGCGGCGCTCACCAGCGGCGATGGAGATCGACTGGAACCTCAGCAAGTCCCGCACGACGTGCCCGACACGTAGCCGGTTGCTGGGGTCTCCGTAGCTGTTCGGTATTGGCCGAGTAGTCGAAACCAGCGCGCCAGCTAGGTGATGGCGCGAAAAGTTTAGGTAGCGAATGCATGTTGTCATGGGGCCTTCCGCTGACCATGGTGGGGATAAGCCGATTCGGCGACGCCGTCGATGAGGTGTTCTGTTCCCGGCCCCACTTGGGGTCCCCTGTGAGGAGGATTTGAATGTCTGGACTGAGCTTTGCTGAGATCGACGGCCAGCACGTGGAGCTGCTCCCCGCACGTACTGTCCTGTCCCTGTTCGCTGCTGGTGGTGGCGGCGACGGTGGCACCGGCGGCGCCGGTGGCAGCGGCCAGGGCGGCCTTGGCCTCAACGTGCTGAACATCAACGTGTTGGGCACGCAGGGCAACAGTGCCGCTAATGGCGTTGGCGGTGCCGGTGGCAGCGCTGACGGCGGTCGCGGCTGAGCAACGGTGGCTGGCTTGAGTTGAAGCCGGTAATCGCCTGCGGTGCCGTTGGCTAGGGAACGGCACCGGCATGGCCGGTGGCAGCGCTGAGGGCGGTGCTGGGGCAGCCGACTGCGGCGCAGTCGTGCAGTGCCGCCGCGCGATCACG